>NZ_JBNPUD010000007.1:0-370045 GCF_051167995.1 Bradyrhizobium sp. HKCCYLRH3073 | reverse complement strand
AACACCGCCGCGAGCTTCACGACCTACACCATGAACCACGCCGCGGTGGCGACCGCGCGCTGCGATAGCTGTCACAACGGCAACTACACCGGCCAGGGCACCAAGGGGGCGCTCGGCACCGCGTCGTATCCGAACCATGTCGCCACCGGCGGCGCCGACTGCGTCAGCTGTCACAGCAAGGCAGCCTCGGGCGGCTTCACGAGCTGGGGCGGTGCGGCGTTCAAGCATGCCGCCACCGACACCAACTGCGCGACCTGCCACAACGGCAAGACGGCGCAGGGCATGACCACGCCGCCGCACATTCCGACCGGCACGCTGCAGTGCTCGAACTGCCACAGCAACACCGCGGCGAGCTTCACGACCTACACCATGAACCACACCGCGGTGGCGACGGCACGCTGCGACAGCTGTCACAACGGCAGCTTCACCGGGCAGGGCACCAAGGGAGCGCTGGGCACCGCGTCGTACCCGAACCACGTCGCCACTGGCGGGGCGGACTGCGTCAGTTGTCATGCCAAGGCCGCCTCGGGCGGCTTCAACAGCTGGGGCGGCGCCGCGTTCAAGCATGCCGCGACCGACACCAACTGCGCGACCTGCCACAACGGCAAGACGGCGCAGGGCATGACCACGCCGCCGCACATTCCGACCGGCACGCTGCAGTGCTCGAACTGCCACAGCAACACCGCGGCGAGCTTTGCTACCTACACCATGAACCACGCGGCGGTGGCGACGGCGCGCTGCGACAGCTGCCACAACGGCAACTACACCGGCCAGGGCACCAAGGGGGCGCTCGGCACCGCGTCGTATCCGAACCACGTCGCCACCGGCGGGGCGGACTGCGTCAGTTGCCATGCCAAGGCGGCCTCGGGCGGCTTCACCAGCTGGGGCGGTGCGGCGTTTGCTCACAAGGCCACCGACACCAATTGCTCCACCTGCCACAACGGCAAGACGGCGTTGGGCATGACCACGCCGCCACATATCCCGACCGGGACGCTGCAGTGCTCGAACTGCCACAGCAACACCGCGGCGAGCTTTGCCACCTACACCATGAACCACGCCGCGGTGGCGACCGCGCGCTGCGATAGCTGCCACAACGGCTCCTACACCGGCCAAGGCACCAAGGGGGCGCTTGGCACCGCTTCGTACCCGAACCACGTCGCTACCGGCGGAGCCGACTGCGTCAGTTGTCACGCCAAGGCGGCGAGCGGCGGCTTCACCAGCTGGGGCGGTGCGGCGTTCAAGCATGCCGCGACTGACACCAGCTGCGCGACCTGCCACAACGGCAAGACCGCGCAGGGCATGACCACGCCGCCGCACATCCCGACCGGCACGCTGCAATGCTCCAACTGCCACAGCAACACCGCCGCGAGCTTCACGACCTACACCATGAACCACGCCGCGGTCGCGACCGCGCGCTGCGATAGCTGTCACAACGGCAGCTACACCGGCCAGGGTACCAAGGGCGCAATCGGAACCGCGTCGTATCCGAACCACGTTGCCACTGGCGGGGCGGATTGCGTCAGTTGCCATGCTAAGGCGGCCTCGGGCGGCTTCACCAGCTGGGGCGGCGCGGCGTTTGCTCACAAGGCCACCGACACCAACTGCGCGACCTGTCACAACGGCAAGACGGCGCAGGGCATGACCACGCCGCCGCACATCCCGACCGGCACACTGCAGTGCTCGAACTGCCACAGCAACACCGCGGCGAGCTTCACGACCTACACCATGAACCACGCCGCGGTGGCGACGGCGCGCTGCGACAGCTGTCATAACGGCTCCTTCACCGGCCAGGGCACCAAGGGGGCCATGGGCACCGCGTCGTTCCCGAGCCACGTGGCGACCGGCGGCGCCGATTGCGTCAGTTGTCACAGCAAGGCCGCCAGCGGCGGATATGTGAGCTGGGGAGGCGCGGCGTTCACCCACTCCGCGGCCAACACCAATTGCTCCACCTGCCACAATGGTTCGAGCGCGAAGGGCCTGACCACCCCGCCGCATATTCCGGTGACGGGCGTGCAGTGCTCGAACTGCCACAGCAACACCGCGGCGAGCTTCGCGACCTACACGATGAGCCATGCCGCCGTGCACGCCACGCGCTGCGACAGTTGTCACAACGGCTCGTATCGTAGCCAGGGCCGCAGAGGTGCGCAGGGGCCGGATCATAGCGCCAAGACGCAGGATTGCGGCTGCTGCCACGTGCGCGCCGCCGCCAATTTCTCCACCTGGGACGACGACCCGCAGAAGCCGGCAGCGGGCTGCTCCACGACGGCGCGGTCGGTGGTTCCTGCTCAGGCCCCGGCCGTCAAGGCGGTGACGCCGGCCTCGACCGCCAACCGGACGATGACGGCAGCAACGAATCCCGATGCAGCACCCGGTACGAACGCTGCACCGGCTACATCTCAGGCCGGCGCTGCCGCCAAGCCTGCGGCGCCATCCAGTTCGACGCTCCTGTTCAGCAGCAAGCCGCTGGCGAACACGGCTGCGACGTCGACGGCCCCGACAGCGGGATCCGAAGCAGGGGCCTCCGCCAGTTCGTCCGGTTCCTCCAATCCCGACAGTTCGGCCAAAGCTGGCGGTGCGGCGGCGTCCGTGCCGCAGCCGTCGGGGACGCCGCCCCGAATGACATCCGCGACATCACCGCTCTCGCCGAATGATCCCCGCGGCAGGCTCTTGCCTCCAACCGATACGGGCAGCGACTCGCCGGAAGCGAAGAATGCCGGTCGGCTTCCGTCGCTGCTGCCGACGTTCAATCCGAGGGCAGGGCTTGCCGGATCGAGCACCACGGAGGCCGGTTCCAGATTCAATCACATGACGGCGCAAGGGCCATGCGCATCCTGCCATAACGGAATGACCGCGCCTGGCAAACCGCCGAAGCACGTCGCAACCGCTGCGCCGTGTGAGACCTGTCACAAGAGCACGACGACGTTCAGCGGCGCCCGGTTCAGCCATACTGGAACGACGGCGGCCTGCGCGAGCTGTCACAACGGCATGGCCGCGAGCGGCAAGCCGCAGAAGCACGTAGTCACCAGCGCGCCCTGTGAGACCTGCCACAAGAGCACGACGACGTTCAGCGGCGCCCGGTTCAGCCATACTGGAACGACGGCGGCCTGCGCGAGCTGCCACAACGGCATGGCCGCGAGCGGCAAGCCGCAGAAGCACGTGGTCACCAGCGCGCCCTGTGAGACCTGCCACAAGAGCACGACGACGTTCAGCGGCGCCCACTTCAGCCACACCGGCACGATGGCGGCCTGCGCGAGCTGTCACAACGGCATGGCCGCGACGGGCAAGCCGCAGAAGCACGTCACGACGAATGCGCCGTGCGAGACCTGCCACAAGAGCACGACGACGTTCAGCGGCGCCCGCTTCAGCCACACCGGCACGATGGCGGCCTGTGCGAGCTGCCACAACGGCATGGCCGCGAGCGGCAAGCCCCAGAAGCACGTGGTCACCAGCGCGCCATGCGAAAGCTGCCACAAGAACACCGTGTCGTTCTCGGGCGCGCGGATGGATCACACCAGCCTGACTGCGCCGTGCGCCAGCTGTCACAACGGCTCCAACGCCACAGGAAAGTCGCCGAAGCACTTCGTGACCAACGTCCCCTGCGAGAGCTGCCACCGGACGGTGAGCTGGAGCTCGGTCAATTACCGGCATATGTCGGCGAGCTATCCGAACCATAGCGCGGCCATCGGCTGCACCGCCTGCCACAGCGGCAACTCGCAGGCCGTTCTGTTCAAGTTCGCGGCCTACAAGCCCGACTGCGCCGCCTGCCACGCCAGTGATTTCCGCCCGCAGCAGCACGCCAAGCTCATGAAGCCGGCGCCGATGGATTACACCGTCGCCGAGCTCAAGGACTGCACAGGCGCATGCCATATCTATGCTGACAAGTCGCAGACCACCATCGTCACCCGCCGCCAGCGGCAGCACCGGGTCAATGGAGGTGGCTGGTGATGCGCGGCTGCTTCAGACAAGCCGCGGCAGCGAGGTCGGCGGGATGGCTGATCGGTCTGCTGGCCGGCTTGCTCGCAATCCTGCTCGACGGGGTCTTTGGCGTTGCACCGGCCCAGCCGGTCATCGATCAGTTCGTCGCCAATGCAAATGCCACGACGATCGGAAACTGCAGCCTTCTGCGGGTCAATTTTCACGTTCGTGTCCGCTACACCGGGCATTTCCCGCTCGACCAAGGCAGCCAGCTCAGCGTCTCGCTGCAATTGGTCGACCGGGACGCCATCATGGCGCGGCGCCTGGTCAGGCGCGAAGGCGTGCGTGTCGACAATGCCCAGGGCTCCGGCCTCCAGGACGTCTATCTGACGCTCGATCAGAACAGGGGACCGATCCTCGTCGTCCAGTTTGCCAGCGAGTTCACCTATCAGATCGTCCAATCCGGCAGCTTCGAGCAGGTGGCGATCGTGGTGGCCCGAAAGGGTCCGGTGTCGGCGTGCAAGGTGAAGGCCCTGGTGCCGAGCGTAGCCGCCCCGGATGCGCCGAAACCGGTTGCGGTCCCCGGTGCGGCGGCGTCGGTCCGCAACGACAATCGCACGATGCAGCAGGCCTCCGCCGCGGACATCCGGTTTGCGGAGGCGTCGATGGACGAGGCTCGCGCGTCGATCAAGAAAGGCAATTTCAGCGCCGCGATCGAGCTCCTGAGGAAGGTGCTGAAACTCCCCGAGAACGGCTCGAGCGCCGAGGCGCAGGAGCTGCTCGGCGTGGCGCGGCAGAAGGCTGGCCAGACCGCTGCCGCGCAGGCGGAGTATGAAGACTATCTGCGCCGCTATCCGACTGGCGAGGGCGCCGAGCGGGTGAGGCAGCGACTCGCCGCGCTTCTCACCGCAACCAGCAGCGCGCCGGCGCGGCCGCGCGACATGCCTTCCGTCACGCCCGACGGCGGAGACATGGGGGCAGGCATGCCGACCAAGGCGGCAGGGCCGAACGGCGACACCCGCTGGTCGATGTCGGGCAGCCTCTCGACCACCTTCATCACCAACGACACGACCAGCGCCGTCAAGGACAGGGCGATTGCGCCGAACCCGAATGCGGATCCCGACGCGCACCGGGTGCATCAGAACACGCTGCTGACCAATTTTGACTTTCTCGGTACCGCCGACAACGACCGCATCAGGACCAAGTTCAGGCTGGCGTTCACCCATGAGCGCCAGTTCGATACCGGAAACGACAAATACGGCGTTTCGACCGCGCAGGTCGACTACACGCTGAAGGAAGCCGACGTGACGTTGCGCGTCGGACGGCAATCCCGCAACACCGGCGGCGTGATCGGCCGTTTCGACGGCGCGGTGCTGAGCTGGCAGAAGAGCCCGGGGCTGCGCTTGAACGTGCTCGCGGGCTCGCCGAACTGGAGCCGCTTCGACGCACCGTTCAAGGATGGCAAGACGCTCTATGGCGCAAGCATCGACTTCGGCAAGATCCTGGGTGGCCTCGAGACCACGGTCTACCTGATCACGCAATACGACCGCAACATCGTCGACCGCCAGGCCATCGGCGCCGAATTCCGCTATTTCGACGCCAACAAGTCGCTGCTCGGCCTGATCGACTACGACACGCATTTCCGCGCGCTCAACGCCGCCGTGTTCTCGGGAACGTATACGTTCGAGGACAAGTCGGTCATCAACGCCTCGTTCGACTATCGAAGAGTGCCATTTCTCTCGACCTGGAATGCGCTGCAGGGGCAGCCCTTCCTCACCCTCTACGACATGATGAAGTTCAATACCGCGGGCGAGATCAGGCAGCTCGCGATCGACCGTACGCCGACGTTCCAGTCGGCGATGGTGAGCTACTCGCGGCCATTGAATGAGACTTGGCAGGTTGCTGCCGATGCCACGGTGACCAATCTCACCGGCACGCTGCCGTCCGGCGGCGTCGACGGCACGCCGGCGAGCGGCCTCGAATATTATCTGTCGGCCCAGCTGACCGGGAACGGCATCATCAAGCCGGGCGATCTGTTCATGGGTGCGCTGCGCTACGCGAGCCTGGCGGACTCCAAGTTCTACGTTCTCGATCTTGCCACGCGCTATCCGATCACGCCCGATCTCGCCATCAGCCCGCGGCTGCGGGCGGGGTACAGGTCCGGGACCCGGACCGACCTGAAGGAGTACACGGTTCTGCCGTCGCTGCTGGTCAGCTATCTCTGGTCGAAGGAGATCAGCCTGGAAACGGAGATCGGCTATCGGTTCGTCGACAGCACGCTCGCCAACGTCAAGACGACGACCAAGGACCTGTTCGCGACGGTCACGTTGCGGCGCGATTTCAACGCCGACGGTGTCACCAAGTGCAACGCCTCGGTCGTCAGTTGCGCCTGGGCCAGGCCTGCAGCGTTGCAGGGCGGGCAGGGGGCAGGCTCGGGCGACATGCCGCTGCAATCGCGCGCGTCGATCCTGCCGTCCTACATGCTGGAGACCGGTGTGCGCTACTGGTTCAGCTCCGGGCAGAATCGCTACCGCTATTTCGCCGATCAGGCTGCGACGCTTCAGGTCTCCCGGCTCGCCTATGGCGGTATGACCGGGCACAGCGGCGAGATGTTCTTCAGGATCGATGCGCTCGACGGTCCGTTCACCAACATGTTTCTGAAGGGCTATATAGGGGCGGGCAAGATCAGCTCGGGCACGCTCGTCGACGAGGACTTCGCTCCGTTCGTCAATCCGTCGTCCAAGACCGTCAGCAGCGTGGGCGGGGGGCTGCAATATGCAAATCTCGATGTCGGTTTCAACCTGCTGGAGACCGAACGCTTCCGGCTCGGCGCCTTCGTCGGCTATCAATATTGGACGGAGACGGTGGACGCGCGGGGCTGCACCCAGGTGGGCGGCAATCCGACGATCTGCGCTCCTGCGCTGGGGCCGGGCGTGAAGGTGGTGACCGAGCAGGATCGCTGGCATAGCGGACGGGCCGGTGTCTCCCTCGACACGCGGCTGTCAGACCGGCTGAGCTGGCAGGCGGAGGCCGCCTATGTCTGGACCACGCAGAATGCGATCGACACGCACTATTTCACGTTCGGGCGCGATCCCGCCTCAGGGCAAGGAAGCGGCTTCCAGGCCGAGACCGTGCTGAACTACCAGTTGACCGACAATTTCCGCATCGGCATCGGTGGGCGCTGGTGGCATCTCAGCACCAATGCCGTCGATTCGTTCAATCAGGTCCTGAGATATACGACGGAGCGCTATGGCGTCTTCCTCCAGGGCTCCTACCAGTTCAATCGGGCAAAATAGCCGGCCGGAGGCGTCCAATCATGAACGACCGGACGGCCATCCGGCCTTCGCGGGACAAACCATCATCATCGCCGCCGATGAAGGACTGGGTAATACGATCCAGTTCGTCCGCTACGTGCCGATGGTCGCAGCGCTGGGCGCGCGCGTGATCCTCGCCGTTCAAGAGTGGTTGCTTCCGCTGTTGTCGAAGATGCCAGGCATTTCGCAGTGTGTTCCTGTCGCGGAGGCCAGCGAACTTGCGGGAGTGGATGTCCAGTGTCCGATCATGAGCCTGCCGCTTGCCTTTCGGACGACACTGGCCACGATTCCAGCGCCGGTGTCCTATTTGCCGGCGCCTGATCCGGATCGGATCCAACTCTGGCAGGAGCGCCTTGGCACCCCGGAGAAATTGCGGATCGGCCTGGTCTGGTCAGGCAATCCCAACCACCTCGACGACCACAATCGTTCCATCCCATTGCGCATGTTTTCCAGCCTGCTCCGCGAGGATGCGGCGTTCATCAGCCTGCAGAAGGAGCCGAAGGCCGAAGACAAGGCCGTGCTCCAGGAGGCGAGCGGGATCGTGGACCTGTCGGGTCTACTTGCCGATTTCGCCGATACCGCCGCGCTGATCTCATGTCTGGATCTCGTGATCACGGTCGATACCAGTGTCGCTCATCTCGCCGGCGCGCTTGGCTGTCCGACCTGGACGCTCCTGTCGTACACGCCGGACTATCGCTGGCTGCTCGATCGTGACGACAGCGTCTGGTACCCGCGCATGCGCCTGTTCCGTCAGCGCGAAAGGCGCGATTGGCGCGAGGTCATCGATCAGGTCGGAGATGCGCTTCGTGAACGGATCGTGGCGAGGGCGTCGTCCCCGCCGGTCTCTAGCGATGATCGCGTGGTCCTCCGCCGCTTCAATTCGACGACTGGCGGCTTGCCGTCAGTTGCTGGCGGTAACGTTCGGCGTCCCAGTTGAGCAGCAACTGCTCGTGCTGCGACGAGAGATAGCCGATATCGGCCGATAGCGGCAGGCGGCTGGTCACGAGCGCGAGGCAGCTCAGCATGGCCTCGGCGCCCGGGCTGGCGTCGCTGCGGATGATGGCACCGAGACCCGGCGCGAGCGCTGCGACGGGCGCGGGCAGGCGGCTCGCTTCGGCGCGCGCGAGCAGCGTGGCGAGGTCGCTGGCGCTCTCGATCGTCGGCAGGCCCGGGCCGAGAAACACGACGTGGTCCGGATACAATGAGCCGCCGGTCGCGATGGCGCGGTTGAACGGATCGGTGGCGATGCCGTGGCTACCAGCATCCTGCGGCAGGCGATAAGCGGTGCCAGCGCACAGACGGCGCAAGGCCGCTGCGTCGGCAGCAGGCGCCGGGCGTACCGGCAGCGCCAGCCGGTGCTCGACGTCATGGACCAGCGCCTCGGCCTGATCGCAGCTCTCGGCACCGACGACGAGGCCGTGATTGCCGAGGGTCAGCACGTCGATGCGGTCGCGCGCGACGATGGCGCTCACTGCGCGCGCCAGCGGCAGCCCGGGATGAAAGTAATCGAGATGGCGCCAGGCGAGCCCGTCCAGCCGCGCCGCAAAGTCATCGCGCGCATCGCGCCGCGCCGCCCAGGCGATGGTGTTGACGGCGTGCACGTGCAGCACGATCCGGTGCGGCAGCAGCGCATGCAGCGCGGTCTCGATCGAGGCGCGCAGGGGACCGGGAGCGGCCAGCGGAATGCGCTCGTCGTCAGCGGCGAGCGCGTCGCGCGCCGCCGGCAGGAGCACAGGCACGAAGATGTCCTTCGCGTCGGCATCGGCAAGCCAGGTGCCGGACGCCTTCACCCACAGCACATCATCCTGCTTGAGCGAGGAGTTGCCGCCGGCGCCTTGCACCAGCTCGATGTTGCGGCCGACCCGCGCCGACATCCGGCGCAACTCCTGAAGCTCGGCTGGCTCGCGCATTTCGCATCTCCTTCTCACCAAGAAAGGTGCTGCATCGTCCAGTTCGGCATGCGGCCGGGCGAAGCTGCGAGCTTGCGCGTTGCCGCAGCCAGGTCGGGCGCGCCGGCCAAGGTCGTGCGATGCACGCCATCGCCGAGCAGCAGGCTCTGCAGGCCTGCGGCGCGGGCGCCGGCGACGTCATGGTCGAGCGAGTCGCCGATCATCAGCACGCGGTGCGGATCCGGATCGCCGAGCTGCTCCAGCGCAGCCGCGAAGATCGGCTGATACGGCTTGCCGACGAAGCTCACCGGGCCGCCGAGCCACTCATAGGCGCGGGCCAGCGTGCCGGGTGCCGGCACGAGGCCGGCTGCACCGAACATCATCAGGTCGGGATTGGCACAGATCATCGGCACGCCCCGTGCCGCTGCTCCGGTGAATCGGTCGCGCCAGAGGTCCGGCTCGGCGAGGTCGTCATCGAGGCCGCCGAGCAGGATGAAGTCGGCGTCCCGCATATCCGTCACGAGGACGAGATCGAGCCCGTCGATCAGCGAGCAGTCGCCGCCCCTGGTGATCAGGAAGCAGGCGCTGCCGCAATCGGTGAACGGCGCGCGCGTCCGGTCGCGTAGTCCGCTCCAGGTCACCTCGCCCGAGGTGAGAATGCCGTCATAGGCCGAGCGCGGCAGGCCGAGCCGGGCGAGGCGCTCGGCATTGGCGCTCGCGCGCTTGCCGGAGTTCGACAGCACCAGGATCTGCTTGCCGGCCTCGCGCAGCCGCAGGACGCAGTCGTGCGCAGCCGGAAGCACGGTCCTGCCGTCATGCAACGTGCCCCATTGATCGAGCAGGACGTGATCGAACCGCTCGGCGATGGCGGACAGGCCGCTGATCTCGCACGCTGCCGCCGTCATTGCGGCGGTCGCTGCAGCGCCAGCAGCGCTGCGCCGTAGCTCGCTTCGGTCTGCGCGGCGACGCTGACGGGCACGCCAATGATGCGCCGGCGGATATCGGTCCAGGCGTCGTTCCGGGCGCCACCGCCGATGCTGATCACGCGCCGCAGCGCCGGTGCGCCGAGCGCGTGCAGGCGCTGATAGGCGAGCGCCTCGACGCTCGCGATGCCTTCGAGCAGCGCCTGGAAGAAGCGGTGATCCTCGGCCGGGCGCGGCGTGATCTTTGGTGCGAGGGCGGGGTCGGCGATGGGGAAGCGCTCGCCGGGTTTGGGCAGCGGATAGTAGTCGAGCCCGGTGGGCTCGTCCGGGCGCAGCAGCGGGGTCATGCGGTCCATGTCGGCGGCGGTGAAATGCGCGAGCAGCGCGGCGCCACCGGAATTCGATGCACCCCCGGCGAGCCATTTGTCACCGAGGCGGTGCGAGTAGACACCCTGATCGGCGGCGAAGATCGGCTGCGTCGCGACCAGCTTCACCACCAGCGTGGTGCCGAGCGAGGTCACCGCATCGCCTGGCGTGTCGGCGCCGGTGGCGATGAAGGCGGCGACGCCGTCGGTGGTGCCGGCGACGATGCGCGCCGACGGCGACAGACCGAGCGCGCGCGCGGTCGACGGATCGATGTCGGCGAATGGCGTGCCCGGCACCAGAATGCTCGGCAGCACGTCGCGGGGAACGCCGAGCTGATCGATCCATCGCGGCCATTCGCGCCTGACGGGATCATAGCCGAGCTTCAGCGCGTTGTTCTCGTCGCTGACGCCGTGGCGGCCGGCGAGGCGTCCGGCGATCCAGTCGGCCTGGTGCACGGCGTGCCGCGCGCCTGTCGTGGAGGCGAGCAGATGCATGAGCTTGGCGAGCGGGCTGCTCGTGCCATGCGCGCCGCTTTCGGGCGGCGCCACCGCGGCGATCCGCCTGGCTTCGTCGACCGCGCGCGCATCGTTGTACATCAGTCCGTGCGAGCGGGGCCGTCCGTCGGCGTCGATCAGCAGCAAGGTGCCCGAGGTGCCGTCGACCGCGATGCGCGCGATGGCGCCAAGATCGACGATCCTGCCGAGCTTGTCGAGCGCCGCGACCGTCGCCTGCCACCACAGCTCGGGATCCTGGTCGACGGCGTTGCCGTCCTGGCGCGGCGCGGCGAGCGGAACGGCGGCTGCGCCCTTGATCTCGCCGCGCGCGTCGACGGCGCAGGCGCGCACACCGCTCGTGCCCACGTCGATGCCGACAAACAACTCCGTCATGCGACCTCATCCCGTTGTGCGCCGGCGAGCATGCCTGTGCTTGCCCGGCGCGTCATCCCTGACGCGCTGCAGCACGTTTGGGGGATTGACGGCCGGATCGCCGTCTGCAATTTTTTGCAAGGTGTGAAGAAATTTGCAAGCAGGCATTCAAGCGTGACGACAGCTTCCGACAGGGCGCGCATGGTGGACGGCGAGGCTTCGCTGGCGACGCGCGCCGCATGGCTGTATTTCGCGGCCGGGCTGACGCAGTCGGAGGTCGCCGATCGGCTCAACATCCAGAGCACGAAGGCGCATCGCCTGATCGCGCGCGCCAGCCGCGAGGGCATGATCCGTGTCTTCGTCGAGGGTCCCGTCGCCGAATGCGTCGCACTTGAGAACGCGCTGGCCGAACGCTACGGGCTCGACTTCTGCCGTGTCGCGCCGGATCTCGGCGAGGGCGACCTGCCGCTGAAGGCGCTGGCGCTGGAGGGCGCGAGCTTCCTGCGCCAGGTGCTGGAGCGCGGCGACGACAAAATCATCGGTGTCGGCCACGGCCGCACGCTCGCGGCCGTGGTGGCGCAACTGCCGCAGACGCCGGCGCGCGACGTGCAGTTCGTGTCGCTGCTCGGTGGCCTGACGCGCAAATTCGCCGCCAATCCGTTCGACGTGATCCATCGCCTGGCCGAGCGCACCGGCGCCGAAGCCTATCTGCTGCCGGTGCCCGTGTTCGCCAACTCCGTCGCCGACCGCCGCGTGCTGATGCAGCAGTTCGGCATTGCCGACGTGTTTGCTCTCGCGCAGAAGGCATCGCTGCTATTCGTCGGCATCGGCCAGATCCATGCCGACGGCTTCCTGGTGTCGAGCGGCATGATCAAGCCGGACGAGGTCGTCGAGCTGAAGCGCGCCGGCGCCTGCGCCGACCTGCTCGGGCATTTCTTCAACGCCCAGGGCGAGCTGCTCGATCTCGATCTTTCGGCGCGGGCCACCTCGATGGCCGCTGCCGATCTGAAGAAACACCGCATCGTCGCCATCGGCGGCGGCGAGGCGAAGATCACGGCCCTGCGCGCTGTGCTGCGCAGCGGCTTCCTGAATGGCCTCATCATCGACGAGGCGACCGCTCAGGCATTGGCGACTGACAAGCCGGAGAAGACATCCGGCAACTCCAAGAACAAGAGTCGGAAGGGCAGGTAACGCGAACACGTCTCTACAAAAAACAAAGGGAGGGTTGAATGTACGATCGTGAGAAGAATCTCTTTGCGTCCTATGCCGGCAAGCGCATCAGCCGGCGTGATCTGCTCGACGGTGCCGCCAAGCTCGGCATTGCCGGTGTCGCCGCCAATGCCGCCTTTGCGTCCGCGATGTCGAAGGCGATGGCCGCTGACTTCAATTGGAAGGCGCATAGCGGCAAGACCGTCAAGCTGCTCTTGAACAAGCATCCTTACGTCGATGCGATGATCGGCGACATCGAGGCGTTCAAGAGCCTCACCGGCATGAACGTCACCTACGACATCTTCCCGGAGGACGTCTATTTCGACAAGGTGACGGCGGCGCTGTCGTCGAAGTCCGACCAGTACGACGCCTTCATGACCGGCGCCTACATGACCTGGACCTATGGTCCGGCCGGCTGGATCGAGGACCTCAACACCTACATCAAGGATCCCGCCAAGACCAATCCGGCGTTCGCCTGGGACGACGTGCTGCCCGGACTGCGGTCGTCGACGGCCTGGGATGGCGTCGCCGGCTCCGAGCTCGGCTCCGGCAAGGCCAAGCAGTGGTGCATCCCGTGGGGCTACGAGCTCAACAACATCACCTATAACCGCAAGATATTCGACAAGGTCGGCGTCAAGCCGCCGAAGAACCTCGACGAGATGCTCGACGTCGCGGCCAAGATCACCAAGGATGCCGGCGGTCCCTACGGCGTCGGTGTGCGCGGCTCGCGCTCCTGGGCCACCATCCATCCGGGCTTCCTGTCGGCCTACGCCAATTTCGGCCAGAAGGATTTCGTGATGGAGGGCGGCAAGCTCAAGGCCGCGATGAACACCAAGGCCTCGAAGGACTTCCACGAGAAGTGGGTCAGGATGATCCAGGGCTCGGGCCCCAAGAACTGGTCGACCTACACCTGGTACCAGGTCGGCACTGATCTGGGCGCCGGCGCCTCCGGCATGATCTTCGACGCCGACATTCTCGGCTATTTCATGAACGGCGGCGAGAACAAGGAGCGCGGCAATCTCGGCTACGCGCCGTTTGCGGCCAATCCGGCCGCCAAGGCGCCGACGCCGAACGTCTGGATCTGGTCGCTGGCGATGTCGAGCTTCTCCAAGCAGAAGGACGCGGCCTGGACCTTCATGCAGTGGGCGGCTTCGGTCGAGCATGATCTGTTCGGCGCCCGCAAGATGGACTTCGTCAATCCGGTCCGCGCCTCCGTGTGGAAGGACAGCGAATTCCGCGACCGCATCGCCAAGTCCTATCCGGGCTATCTCGAGCAGCACGACCTCTCGGCACCGGGAGCGAAGATCTACTTCACGGCGCAGCCGCTGTTCTTCGACCTCACCACGGAGTGGGCGGCGTCGCTGCAGAAGATGGTGGCCAAGGAGATCAGCGTCGACGAGGGCCTCGACAAGCTGGCCGAGAGCATCAACCGTCAGTTGAAGCAGGCCGGCCTCGGCTGAGGCTGGGCGCGGACTCTCCACGACCACCCGCCGGTCCGGCCGCTCCCCCACGGGCGTCCGGACCGGCCCATTCCCCGCGATGATGTGATCACGCTTGTTATGAGCATGGCTGAACTTGTCGAGACCCAGGCGGTGCCGCGACGCGCGAAACGCTGGCGCGGGCGGATGCTGCCGTATCTGCTGAGCTTGCCGGCGCTGCTGGTGTGCATCGCCATCCTGGTGCCATTCGTGACCGCGGCGATCTACTCGCTGCAGCGCTACCGGCTCAACCTGCCTTACTTGCGCGGCTTCATCGGCGTCGACAACTACATCGATTTCCTGTCCGACCCCGCGTTCTGGAATACGCTGCGGATCTCGCTCGTCTACACCGCGGTGACCGTCATCGCCGAGCTGCTGCTCGGCCTCGGCATCGCACTGCTGTTGCGCCGGCCGACGCGCTTCCATAACGCCGTCTCGATCGTGCTGCTGCTGCCGCTGATGACGGCGCCGGCGATTGCGGCGTTGATGTGGAAGCTGATGACCAATCCGAGCTTCGGCATCCTGTCCTATCTGGTCGGCCTGCTCGGCGTGACCGACTTCAAGTGGGCGTCCGATCCGTCGACCGCGCTGTTCACGGTCGTGCTGGTCGACGTCTGGGTCTACACGCCCTTCATCATGATCCTGCTGCTGGCCGGCCTGCGCTCGCTGCCGCGGCAGCCGTTCGAGGCGGCGGCGCTCGACGGCGTGCCGGCGAGCTTCGTGTTCTTCCGCATCACCCTGCCGATGCTCGCGCCCTACGTCATCACCGCGTCGCTGTTCCGGCTGCTCGATTCGATCCAGCAGTTCGACATCGTCTATGCGATGACCCAAGGCGGGCCAGGGGACCGGCTGATGGTGTTCCAGGTCCAGGCCTATCTGGAATTTTTCCAGTACACCAATGTCGGACGCTCGGCGGCGCTTTTGATGATCCTGTGGCTGATCACCAACATCCTGTCGAACATCTTCATCAAGAACTGGCTGCGGCTGCGCGAACGCGCCCACGGTCACGCCTGAGGAGGCCGCCGATGGATCATTCCAGTCTCGCCGGGCGCATCTTCCGCGGCATCGCGCTCGCGCTGGTGCTCGTCTTCTTCATGTTCCCGATCGTCTGGATCCTCATGATGTCGTTCCAGAGCAACGAGCAGATCCTGCGTATCCCGCCGCGCATCCTGTTCGAGCCGACGCTCGCCAATTACGAGGCGCTGATCTCGGGACAGCTCCGTACGGCAGCCGGCAATCTGCAGATCTCGTTCATGCGTAACCTCATGAACAGCTTCATCCTGTCGAGCGCCTCGGTGATCCTGGCGCTGCTGCTCGGCGTGCCCGCGGCCTATGCGTTCGCGCGGTTCAAGTTCCGGCTCGGCGAGACCATCGCCTTCACGCTGCTCTCGTTCCGCTTCGCGCCGCCGCTCTTGGTGCTGCTGCCGTTGTCGCTGTACTACCAGCAGCTCGGATTGAACGACACCTATTTCGGGATCGTCTGGGTCTATCAGCTGATCGCGCTGCCGCTGATCCTGTGGATCGTGCGCGGCTATTTCGAGGACATCAGCCCCGACATCGAGCACGCCTACCGGCTGGCGGGGCATTCCTGGCGCGAGGCGTTCACCCGGATCGCCGTCCCGCTGGCGGGACCCGGGATCGCGGCTGCGGGCTTGCTGTCCTTCATCTTCTGCTGGAACAATTTCGTGTTCGCGCTGATCCTGGCCTCGGCCGACAAGCAGCCGGTGACGGTGGGCGCGCTCGCCTTCGTGACGGCGTCCGGCATCCAGTATGGCCAGATCGCAGCCGCAATCGTGCTGTCGGTGACGCCGACCTTGCTGCTCGCGCTCTATGCGCAGCGCTATCTGGTCGAAGGTCTCTCGCTCGGTGCAGTGAAGGGTTGAGGATACATGGCCCGTCTCGAACTCCAATCGGTCGACAAGAGCTTCGGCGCCGCAAGCTGCGCCAAGGGCGTGTCGCTCGCGGTCGAGCCCGGCGAGATCGTCGCGGTGTTCGGCCCGTCCGGGAGCGGCAAGACCGTGCTGCTGCGCATGATCGCCGGCATGTTCGAGCCTGATGCGGGCGACATCCTGGTCGGGGGCCGTTCGATCGTCGATGCGGCGCCGGAGCAGCGCGGCATCGGCATGGCGTTCCAGAACTTTGCGCTGTTTCCGCATATGAGCGCGCGAGACAACATCGCCAGCGGCCTGCGGGCGACGGGCGCAGCCGATGTCGCGGCGAAGGTTGCGGCGATGAGCCGGCTGTTGAAGATCGAGCACGTGCTCGGCCACAAGCCTCGTGAACTGTCGAACGGCCAGAAGCAGCGCACCGCGCTGGCGCGCGCTCTGATCGGCAATCCTGAGGTGCTGCTGCTCGACGATCCCTTGCGCAACGTCGATGCCAAGCTGCGCTACGAGATGCGGCTGGAGCTGCCGAGCCTGCTGCGCCGGAGCTCTGCGGCGGTGCTTTATGTGACGCAGGATTATCGCGAGGCGATGGCGATCGCCGATCGCATTGCCGTGCTGATCAATGGCCGCCTGGTGCAGGTGGCGCGTCCGGAGGAGATCTATGCGCGGCCCGCGTCGGTTGCGGTGGCGCGGCTGTTCGGCGATCCCAGCATCAATCTCTCGGAGGTCGTGCCGGTGGTGGAGCAGGGCCGGTTGATAGCGGCTATCGCCGGGACGCAGGTCCGGCTCGATGTCGACGATCTGCCGGCGGATGCGCGGGAGCGCTGCTGGCTGGGCGTGCGGCCGGACGATGTCGCGGTGACGCGCCATGGCGGTGAAGGCGCGATCCCGGCGCGCACCGTCGCCGTCACCCCGATTCATGAGCGTGCCGTGGTGCTGCTGCGCTTTGCTGACGGATCCGAGTGGCTGGCGGCGCTGGCGCCCGAGGCGCTGGAAGCCGGCGCCGACGAGGACGTGTTCGTGCGGTTCGTGCCTGAAGCGGCGCTGCTGTTCGACCATGCGACGGGAGACCGTATTGGTGTCTTGCCGCGTCGGCAGGCGGCGTGAGGATGTGAGATGGGCATGCTCGAGATCCGCAACGTCGACAAGGTCTATCACCGTCGAGGCAAGGCGCCGGTTCACGCGGTGCGCGCGCTCGACATGGAGGTGAAGGCCGGCGAGATCGTCGCGCTGCTCGGCTCGTCCGGCTGCGGCAAGACCTCGACCTTGCGCATGATCGCCGGCTTCGAGAGTGTGAGCTCTGGATCGATCGCGCTGGCGCAGCGGCCGATCCATGATCTGGCGCCGGCGAAGCGCAGGGTCGCGATGGCGTTCGAAGGCTATTCGCTGTATCCGCCGCTGACGGTGCGCGAGAATATCGCCTTCGCCCTGAAGGCGCAGCAGTTGTCGCGCGTCGAGATAGCCCACCGCGTCGACAGCATCGCCCGCCTGGTCGAGATCGAGGACATTCTCGATCATCATCCGCGCGCGCTCTCCGGCGGCCAGCAGCAGCGGGTGTCGCTGGCGCGGGCGCTGGTGCGCGATGCCGACCTTTATCTGCTCGACGAGCCGATGGGCCAGTTGGAGCCGCAATTGCGCGCGGTGCTGCGCGGCCGCATCAAGGGCCTGCTCGCCGAGCGCGGCATGACCGCGATCTTCGTGACCCATGACCAGACCGAGGCGAGCGCGCTCGCCGATCGCATCGCCGTCATGGAGGATGGCGTGCTGCAGCAGTTCGCTGGGGAACGCGAGCTGAAGAACCGTCCGGCCAATCTGTTCGTCGCGAGCTTCATCGGCGAGCCGCCGATGAATCTGCTGGAGACTGTGGTCACGCAGGACGAAGCGAGGTTTCGCCTGGCGGTGGGTTCCGAGATGGCGTTTGAAATTCCCCGGCAGACGCTGGACGTGACAGGACAACAGGCACTGGCGCAGGCCGATCGGATCAAGGTCGGCATCCGGCCGCAGCGGATCGCGATCGGCAGCGGCGAGGCGCGGCTGCGCGTGGTCTCCAACCAGTGGCTCGGCGATCAGTCGCATATTGCGGGCGAA
This sequence comes from Bradyrhizobium sp. HKCCYLRH3073, assembly GCF_051167995.1. NCBI lineage: Bacteria > Pseudomonadati > Pseudomonadota > Alphaproteobacteria > Hyphomicrobiales > Nitrobacteraceae > Bradyrhizobium > Bradyrhizobium sp. HKCCYLRH3073. The sequence continues at coordinate 352,111 of NZ_JBNPUD010000007.1, read as the reverse complement.
TGCGCCGGTCATCTGCTGGTCGCGGTGACATCGAGCAAGATCGCGGCGCGGCCGGGCGATGTCGTGCCCTGCGCGCTGGAGTCACGCCATCTCCACATTTTCGGCGCCGACGGCATCTGCGTCCGCCACGCGGAGGCGCGCTGACCATGACCTCGGCTGCGACCCGCGACGTGATCATCGGCATCGACGCCGGGACCTCGGTGATCAAGGCGGTCGCGTTTGCGCGGGATGGCCGCCAGCTCGGCGAGTTCGCGATTCCGAACAGCTACACCACCTTGCCCGGTGGTCGTGTCGAGCAGGACATGGAGCGGACGTGGACCGACACTGTCGCGGCGTTGCGCGGCCTGGGCGGCGCGCTGCCGGACCTGTCCCGTCGCGTCGCCGCGATCGCCGTGACCGGGCAGGGCGACGGCACCTGGCTGATCGACGCGGACGGCCGTCCAGTCGCGCCCGCGCTGCTGTGGCTCGACTCGCGCGCGGCAGGCTTCGTTGAGACCTTCCGAGGCGGCGAGCGCAACGCCGCGCATTACCAACGCACCGGATCGGGGCTCAACGCCTGCCAGCAGGGGGCGCAGCTGGCCTGGCTGCAGGCGCATGACGCAGAGATGCTCGAACGCGCGAGTACGGCGTTCCACTGCAAGGATTGGCTCTACTTCAAGCTGACAGGCGAGCGGACCACCGATCCGTCCGAGGCGACGTTCTCCTGCGGTGACTTTCGCCGGCGCGGCTTCGACGGCGAAGCCGCGCGTCTCGTCGGCATTGCCGATTCCGCGCGCCTGTTTCCAGATGTCGTCGATGGTGTCACGACGACGCATGGCTTGACCGCGGCGGCCGCGGCCGAGACGGGCTTGCCCGATGGCGTGCCGGTGTCGCTCGGCTATGTCGACGTGATCTGCAATGCGCTTGGTGGTGGGCTGTATGATCCCGCACCCGACGTCGGCTGCACCATCATCGGCTCGACCGGCATGCACATGCGGCTGGTGAACGGCGCCGACGCGGTCAAGCTGAATGCCGAGGCGACCGGCTATACGATGCCGTTCCCGGTGCCCGGTCACTATGCGCAGATGCAGTCGACCATGGCTGCGACCTTGAACATCGACTGGCTCCTCGATGTCGCGCGCGGCGTGCTCGCCATGGAAGGCATCGCGAGGTCGCGCAATGATCTGATCCGGCGCCTCGACGAGCATGTGCTCGCGGCGAAGGTGGGCGAGCTGCTGTATCATCCGTTCATCTCTGACGCCGGCGAACGCGGCCCCTTCGTGTCCCACGAGGCGTCCGCCCAACTGGTCGGCCTGCGCATCCGCCACGGCTACTGGGATCTGATGCGCGCCGTGATGGAGGGACTGGCCTTCGCCGCACGCGACTGCTACGCGGCGATGGGACCGCTGCCGAGGGAAATTCGCCTGACCGGGGGCGCGGCGCGCAGCCGCGCGCTCGGCGCCATTCTTGGTGCGGCACTTGGCAGCACGATTCGAGTCTGCCGTCGCGAGGAGGCCGGCGCATCGGGCGCGGCGATGATCGCGGCGGTCGCGACCGGGCTCTACCCGGACATGATGGATTGCGCGGAGGAGTGGGTGAGACCGTATCTGGATGAGCCGCAAGCGCCGGATGCGGCGCTGGCGGAACGTTATGCGCAATTGTTCCCGGCCTATGTCGACGCCCGCCTCGCGGCGCGGCCGGTCTGGAAGCAGCTCGCCGCGCAGCGCTCGGGTGCCGATCATGTCTAGCTCCATCGCCATCATCGGCGACCGCTTCATGCTGCCCTCGGTGTTCGCCGAGCGCATCACGGCAATCTGCGGCGATGGCATCGACATCCGCATGCTTGAGCAGCCCTGGCCGGATGAGCCGATGGAGCACGGCTATGCCGGCTCGAAGCTCGACGGGCTCAAGGAGTTCATGGGCGATCCTGACGAGCTCGCTGAGTTCATCGGCGAGGCACCCCTGCTGGTGACGCATCTCGCGCCGATCTCGCGCGCGATGCTGGAGCGGCTGCCGAGCCTGAAATTCATCGCGGTGTCGCGCGGCGGTCCGGTCAATATCGACATGCAGGCGGCGCGCGATCACGGCGTGCTCGTCGTCAATACGCCCGGACGCAACGCCAGCGCGGTGGCGGAATTCACCATCGGCGCGATGCTCGCGGAGACCCGGCTGATCCGCAGCGGCCACGAGTCGATGCGGGGCGGCGAGTGGCGCGGCGATCTCTACCGTGCGGATCGCACGGGACGCGAGCTCGGCGAGATGACAGTCGGCATCGTCGGCTATGGCGCGATCGGCACCCGCGTGGTGAAGCTGTTGAAGGCGTTCGGCTGCAAGATCCTGGTGACCGACCCTTACGTCCAGCTCAGCGCCCAGGACCGCAACGACGGCGTCGAGCACGTCGCGCTTGCCGAGCTGCTGTCGCGCGCCGACGTCATCAGCCTGCATGCCCGCGTGACCGCGGAAACCACCGGCTTCATCGATCGCGACGCGCTGGCGCGAATCAAGCCGGGTGCGATCCTGATCAATACGGCCCGCGGGCCCCTGGTCGACTATCACGCGCTCCATGACGCGCTCAGCTCGCGGCGGCTTGCGGGGGCGATGCTCGACACCTTTGCGGTCGAGCCGGTGCCGCCGAACTGGCCGCTGCTGCAGCTCTCCAACGTCACGCTGACGCCGCACATCGCCGGCGCCTCCGTGCGCACCGTCACCTTTGCCGCCGACCAGGCGGCCGAAGAGGTTCGCCGCTATCTGGCCGGCGAGCCGCCGCTCAATCCCTGCTGACGACGAAAGGTTTTCGACATGAATCGCGAGGAACGGCTGATCCGCGAGAACATCATCGCCAAATGCCGATGGATGAATGCGTCGGGGCTGAACCAGGGCACTTCGGGCAACATCTCGGCCCGCTACAAGGACCGCATGCTGATCACGCCCTCGGCGACGCCTTATGACTCGATGAAGCCGGAGATGATCGCGGCGATGCCGCTCGAGGGTGACTACGGTTCCTGGGATGGCCCGTTGAAGCCCTCGACGGAATGGCGCTTTCATCTCGACATCATGCGCGGCCGTCCGGATGTCGGCGGCGTCGTGCACACCCATTCGACCTACGCCACCGTGCTCGCCATCGCGCGCAAGCCGATCCCGGCCTGCCACTACATGATGGCCGCGTTCGGCGGCATCGACATTCGCTGCGCCGGCTATGTGCGGTTCGGCACGGCCGAATTGTCCGAGCTTGCGCTGGAGGCGCTGGAAGGCCGCAACGGCTGCCTGCTGGCCAATCACGGCATGATCGCGGTCGGCGCCAATCTCGACAAGGCGATGTGGCTTGCGGTCGAGCTCGAGACCATCGCGAAGCAGTACTATCTGTCGCTCGCGCTCGGCCAGCCGCACATCCTCGGCGACGCGGAGATCGCCGAGACCGCGCAGGGCTTTTCCACCTATGGCCTGCAGGAGCCCAAGGCGAAAGCGGCGAAGCCGGCCAAGACCGCGACGAAGGCGCGCGCGGCCGCGCGCAACAAGCCAGAGAAGAAGCGCAGCAGCAAGCGATGAATGCGACGGGCTCACGCAGCGGATCCGATCACGGTCTGTTGGACCTCGCCGTGATCGGCGGCGGCATCAATGGCGCTGGTATAGCCCGTGATGCCGCCGGCCGCGGCCTGAAGGTGCTGCTGTGCGAGAAGGACGATTTTGCCCAGGGCACCTCGTCCCGTTCGGGCAAGCTGATCCATGGCGGTCTGCGCTATCTTGAGTACTACGAATTCCGCCTGGTGCGCGAAGCGCTGATCGAGCGCGAGGTGCTGCTGGCCTCGGCGCCGCACATCATCTGGCCGATGCGCTTCGTGCTGCCGCACTCGCCGGAGCAGCGTCCCGCCTGGCTGGTGCGCACCGGGCTGTTCCTCTATGACCATCTCGGCGGCCGCAAGCAGCTGCCGGCCAGCCGCAACCTCGATCTCGCGCATGAGCCGGAGGGTGCGCCGCTGCGCCCCGAGTTCCGGCGCGGTTTTGAATATTCGGATTGCTGGGTCGACGATGCCCGGCTGGTGATCCTCAATCTCGTCGATGCCGCGCGCAAGGGCGCCATCATCCTGCCGCGCACCCGCGCCGTGAGCGCGCGGCGCGAGGGCGATGCCTGGCGGCTGGAGATGCGCTCCGAGAATGGCGAGGTGCAGATCGTCCGCGCGCGGGCGCTGGTCAACGCCGCGGGGCCATGGGTGCAGGATGTAGTGCAGGGTGTCGCCGGGCTCAACTCCGCGCACAATGTGCGGCTCGTCAAAGGCAGTCATCTCGTGGTGCCAAAATTCTGGAGCGGATCGCAGGCCTATCTGCTGCAGAACACCGACCGCCGCGTGATCTTCGTCAATCCCTATGAGACCGATCTGGCGCTGATTGGGACCACCGACATCGTGCATGATGGCCGCGCAGACGACGTCGCTGTCGATGGTGCTGAGATCGACTATCTGCTCGCGGTGCTCGATCGCTATTTCCGGGCCGCGCCGGGCAAGGGTGATATCATTCACGCCTTCTCCGGGGTGCGGCCGCTCTACGATGACAACGCCGACAATCCGTCGGCAGTGACGCGCGACTACGTGTTCGAGGTGCACGGTGCACCCGGGCAGCCGCCGCTGCTGTCGATCTTCGGCGGCAAGATCACGACGTTTCGCCGGCTCGCCGAGCAGGCGATGGAACGCCTCGCGCCGTGGTTTCCGCAGATGGCGCCGGCATGGACGGCGGGCGCGCGGCTTCCGGGCGGCGATCTCGGCGCGCCGTTCGATCGGTTCCTTGCCGATCTCGCCGGCGCGTATCCGGGATTGCCGCGCGATGTGGTAGCACATTATGCGCGGCTCTACGGCACCCGTGCGCGCGATCTGCTCGGAGCGTCCCGCAACGTCGGCGATCTCGGCCGCCATTTCGGTGCCTCCTTCTATGAGCGCGAGCTCGTTTTCCTGCGCGAGCAGGAGTGGGCCGTCACGGCCGCCGACATCCTGGACCGGCGTACCAAGCATGGCCTGCATCTGAGCCGCGCCGAGCGCGAGGCGTTCGAGCTCCAGCTTTGATCGGGTCTTGACGCGTCGAGCCTCTCCGCGACCGCCGCAGCCCCTGGCGGGTGCCGATGACACGCCCTGGCAAACCGTGCTATCGAGCGCCCGCGATATGGATCGCGACGCGCCTGGAGACGCGGAATTCGGCACAATCCGGACCTTCGCCGATGCTTGACGCGCCGATCGATTCACAATCAAACCGCCCGACGACCTCCTGAATGCGACGCCATGCCGGACCAGATCAAAGCGAGAGCCGACCATCGGCGCGGTCCGCGGCAGGCAGGCATCGTCGACGCCTGGACAAGGTTCGCGTCCGGCTCCTGGATGGACCGGCGCTGGACTCCCTGGATCATCGTGCTGAGTGGCCTCGTGCTGGCGCTGCTGTGTGATGCCTTCGTGGCGCACATGCTTTCCGTCAACTATCGGGAGACCTATCGGACGACCGAGGCCGCCAACGGCGATCTCGCCCGCGCGCTCGAAGAATACATGCTGCGCAACATCCAGGGCGTCGACGTGCTCTTGAACACGACGATCGACAGTCTCAAGCAGGACCCATCGCTGCTCACCGCCGGCAATCCGGCGCTGATCAACGAGTTGAAGCGCAGGGTGGTGCCGTACCCCGCCGCGGGCGGCATCGTCGTGCTGGATGCGGACGGCAATCTGCTCGGCGACAGCGCCGGCAACGGAGTTCCCGGCCGCGAGAACAATTTCGCCGATCGGGCCTATTACAAGGTCCAGCGCGATGACCCCGGCCGCGGTCTCTTCATCGACGTGCCGGTGGCCTCGCGCGTGAACAGGGGTCGGTTCATCGCGGTCAGCCGCGCCTTTATGATGCCGGACGGACGATTTGCCGGCGTGATCGTCGTGGCTGTCGACTACGAGAATCTGCGGCAGTTCTTCCTGTCGCTGAACGTCGGGCAGCGCGGAACGGTGACGCTCTATCGCGACGACGGCACGATCCTGCTGCGCACGCCGCATGCCGACGATTTCGCCGGCCGCAACGTCCGGTCCAATCGGCTGTTCAGTCTCTATCTCCCGCAGGCCCCTCACGGCAGCTTCGAGGGCAGCGGCATGACGGACGGCACGTCGCGGAGCATCAGCTATCGCCGCGTCGCCGGCCTGCCGTTGGTGGTGACCGTGGCGCGCGACCCGGTCGAGTATCTGGCGGGCTGGAAGAACAATGCGCTGTACTACAGCGCCATCGCCGCCGGGCTCAATCTGCTGATCGCGGGGTTCGGCCTCGTCCTGGCGCGGCAGTGGCGGCTGCGCGCGGCCTCCGAGCAGGCGCTGCGCGACAGTTTCGAGCAGCATCTGCTGGTGACGGAGAACGTGCCCGCGCTGATCGTCCAGGTCGGCGCCGATGGTGACATCCGCTATGCCAACCGCGTCGCGCGCGAATGGTATGCGCAGCCGCCCAGCGGGATCGGCCGCAGCCGCCGGATCGACGACTACATCGATCCGGCCCGGCGCGGCGAGGTGAGGCCGAAGATCGAGGCCGCGCTGGCCGGCCGGACCGCGGGCGGCGAGGAGAAGATCGCGTTTCCCGACGGCCGCGAACGCTGGTGCGAGACCATCCGGGTGCCGGATCGCAGCCAGGACGGCACGGTGCGCGGCTATTTCGTGCTGTCGGTCGACATCACCGAGCGCAAGCGCATCGAGGACGAGCTGCGGCAGGCGCAGAAGATGGAGGCCATCGGCCAGTTGGCGGGCGGCATCGCGCACGACTCCAACAACATGCTGGCGGCGACGCTCGGCAATCTCGATCTGCTGCTCGACGCGCTCCCGCCCGGCGAGAGCTCCCGCCGCAGCATGGTCGAGCGGGCGATCGAGGCGGCGGAGCGGGTCGCCGATCTCAACCGCCGCCTGCTGGCCTTCGCCCGCAAGCAGGCGCTGCAGCCGCAGGTCACCGACGTGAACCAGCTCGTCAGCGGGATGACGACCATCCTGCAGCGGACGCTCGGCGAGAACATCGAGATCGCATTGGCGCAGGACCCGATGCTGTGGCACTGCCTGATCGACCCGACGCAATTGCAGAACGCGCTGCTCAATCTGGCGCTCAATGCGCGGGATGCGATGGACGGCGGCGGGCGCCTGACGATCACGACGACGAATGCCGTGCTCGACCAGCCGCTCGACGACGGCGACGAGCGCATCATGCCCGGCGACTACGTGACGATCGCGGTGTCGGACATGGGAGCCGGCATGCCGCCCGAGATCGCGCGCCGCGCCTTCGAGCCGTTCTTCACCACCAAGGAGTTCGGCAAGGGCAGCGGCCTCGGCCTCAGCATGGTCTATGGCTTTGCGCGGCAATCGGGCGGCACGGTGCTGATCGACAGCCGGGTGGCGGAGGGCACCTGCGTCACGCTGTATCTGCCGAGCGCGGGGCCGGGCGCCGGCAGTCGCGCGCGCGCCGGTGCGGCGCGGCTGGCGCGGCCGCAGACCGGCGAACGGATCCTCGTGGTCGAGGACAATCCGTTGGTCGGCGCCATGGCATCGACCATGCTGACGTCGATGGGCTACAGCCCGGTCGTCGTCACCCATGCGATGGCCGCGATCACCGCGCTGGAGCGGCCGGATCCGTTCGCGCTGCTGCTGACCGACATTCTGCTGCCGGATGCCATGACCGGCATCGACCTCGCGCGCGAGGTGCGCCGCAGATGGCCGGAGCTGCCGATCGTCTTCATGTCCGGCTTCGCCGATCCCTCGCTGGTGCCGGAGGAACTCCGGGCGACGACCGCGCTGCTCGCCAAGCCGTTCCGGCTCGGCCAATTGTCGGAAGCGATCGTGTCGGCCCTGGCCGGCCGGAAGGCGATCTGAGCCCGCGGCGATCATGCGGGGAGCGATCCATCATTCGTCCGATCGTCGGCGCCGTCCGGGCAAGTCGTCTCCGCCTCGCGGCGCGCGATGCGTCCGAGCTGTGCCGGTCGTTTCGCCCTCGAAAGCCGAGGGCGCGGGGAATGCCGGGTGCTGGCCGCACCCATGGCCCGCCTGCGAACAAGAATGCAGGCGGCAGGAACCACAGGTTCAGCCGAGGCATCCCGGCATTCCCCGCGCGATGGTTTTGACGGCTTATACGTCCTCTCCCCGGGGACCGGCTGTCTTGCCCCCGTCGCCCGCGCAACGCGAACGCGTTGTCGCGCGCTTGGCCTCAGCACCGGGAGGCCAGGACCCTACGATTTCGCCGGCGCAACGGCTTCGTTCGTCCGCATGACCTTCGTCACGCTGCGAGCCGCTGCGCCCACCGCATCCCACCCCGCGTGCCGTGACGATCGCGATACGCCCCTCGTGCCGAGGCGGGATGGGGAGATACAATCATGATTTCCGATAAAGCGAAAGAGGAATATTTTTCGCGCGGGGACTGGACAGTGGTGATGTAATTGAGCCGGCGGATGAAAAGAGAATTTCGGCGCAGGCGACCCCCACCGCGAAACCAGCCGGACTTCCGTCTAATTACGATGCGACCGGCCGCGAGATGATCGACGCCGTCCGCCGCGTCGTCGGCCGTCCCGACCTGCCGGTGAAGCCGTTCCCGTGGATCACGCTCTGGTTCGCGGCGCCGTTCGTGCGCTTCATGCGCGAGGCGATCGAAATGCGCTGGCTGTGGAAGCAGAGCCTCGCGCTGGACAATGGCAGGCTGGCCAGCCTGCTCGGCGCGAGTCGCATACGCCCCTCGATGATGCGGTGAGGGCGGCACTCGTGCCCATCACCTGAACCATTCACTCGCGAAAGGAGCGACCGTGATCACCGCATTGTTTGCGGCGCCGCTGACACGCGCCCAGTGTCTCATGCTTGTCCTGCTCATCGCGGCGCAGGTCGCACTCTTTGTTGCTCTGCTGATCGCGCCTGGCCAGGTTATCGACTGGTCATCCAGTCTGCGCCCGCCTGGCGCGGAAGCTCTGCCGCTGGTCGTGCGCAACCTTTCAGCCATGAAGGCCGGCTACTGGCGCGATGTCCTGAAGGCCTCCACTATGGTTCACGCCGTCTGTAAAGCAGCGCTCGACCCGCGGGGACGAGTTGCAGCAGAAGGTCGTAATCCGCGACGTTCGCGGTAAGGACGACCAAACCGAGCTTCTGGGCCTGAAGAAACAGCACACTGTCCTGAAGTGCGCGCAGCTTACCGTCTCGTTCGTAACTCTGAAGACGGCAAAGGATACCCGAAAGGAGTGCTGCGCGCCCGAGCGTGTCGCCATCAGGTGCAAAGGTGCGATGGGGTGGCATCGCTTTGATGTGCTTTCCAATCACATCGATGACCGGGGCTGTGCGCGGATCAGAGGGGTTCAATACGCCGACCGTGTGCATCAACTCCTGAATCGCAACTGTTGAGTGATTCACTTGCCGATGTGCGATCAGATCTTCGAGAATCGGAGGTGATCGATCCTGCATCTGGTCGATGTAGACGCAGGTGTCGAGCAAAAGCCCCTGTCCAGCGATCAGGGTCGCGTCAACAAATGGTAGTTGGTCATCACTTCTTCGGGGCAGCGTTTTCCACGGGTCGAACCGCGCCCATCGTCGTGCGGCATCGAAATCGAACGCCGCCACGTCAAAAACCGAGCTTCAGCTTCGGATCCGCCGTACCACGCGACCGTTTGAACACATCTGCGAAGTTGTCCTCAAGCGCGACCGTTGCGAGGGCAAATTCGATCAAGTCCGTATCCGTCTCGATGCCCGTTTGCCGCTTCGCTTGGCGGACAAGTGCAGAACTCACCCGGCCGCCGATACGACCTTGTTTGTCTTTCAGCAGACCCGACCGCTCGGCTGCCCGCATCACCGCCTCGAACCGCGTCTCGCTCCCGGCGAACTGGCCAGTTGCCGCTTCGCGGTGAATCCGCGAACTGCTGCCTGCCGCGCCCTTATCTCGGCGGGTTGGTGATTTGCCTGCGGGGGATTTGGTCATGGACGCTTCGATCATGTTAGACAAAAGCTGCTGTTGTTCAACGTAGCACTTCACCACACGGATATCAACGGAGCAGCAGACCGCTCCGCCCTCACTCCACCGCATCTTTCTTAGCGATCCTGTGCAGTTGCTCGAACAGATCCGACTGCTCGCTCGTACACAGGCACACGCCCTGCGCCGACGCCGCTTCGCCGGCGTTGAGGTAGGCGTGGCCCATGGTGCTGTCGAGATACATGCCGTCGCCTTCGTTGAGGATCTCCGGGGCGTAGAACTCGGTGTGCACGGCGATGGTGCCGCGGGTGACGAGGAAATACTCCTCGCCGCTGTGGCGGAGCAGGGGGCCGAACTCCTCGAGCGTGCGGGCGCGCACCTCGGCGATCATCGGCACCATGCGCTTTCCGATCAGGTCGGTGCACTGATAGGTGTAGGTGTAGAATCGGGTGTTGACGATCTGGCCCTGGCCGGCGCGGCTGACGCTGCGGCGGGCGGTCACCGGGCGGCCCGGCTCGGGGCGCGGCGAAGCAGGGCTGAACAGCTCGGCGATGTCCATCTGCAAGCCCGAGGTGAGCTGCAGCAGCTTGTCATAGGTCAGCGACATCAGGCCGTTCTCGACCTTGGACAGCGTCGACAGCGCCATCCCCGTTTTCTCGGCGACCTGCTTCAGCGTCAGGCCGCGCGCCTGCCGGGCCGCCTTCAGGCACTGGCCGAGCTGGGAGTGCGGGCCTTCGGCTGAAACGCTGATGGCAGTGTCTGTCAAAGCGATCTCCGGAAAATCCGTTAGCGGATCAGGCGTGCCGATGGCCGGGGCAGTTCGGGCAATCTCGCCCCAAAGCGCAGGAAATTCAATTGTGTGCTCCGACGTCCGAAGGTCATGCGTGGACAGCGGTGGAACAATGCGTTTTCAGGTCGTGCATTCGATTTCTTATATGCTAAATAGTTTTCCGAAACGGAAAAGAGAAGCCCTGTGCAATCGATTTGCGACAAGACCGCCGTCGAGCTGGTCAAGCTGCTGAAAACAAAGGCGATCTCCCCGGTTGCGCTGCTCGACTCGTGTCTGGAACGGATCGCGGCGGTGAACCCGGCGGTCAACGCGGTGGTGACCCTGGATGAATCTGGCGCCCGGGCGGCCGCCAAGCGCGCCGAGGCCGAGATCGTCAGGGGCGAGGACAGGGGGCCGCTGCACGGCCTGCCCGTGCTGATCAAGGACACCCAGGACACCGCCGGGATGCGCTCGACCTATGGCAGCCCGATCCTGGCCGATAATGTCCCGGCCGTCGACCAGGCCTCGGTGGGCCGGCTGCGCGCGGCCGGCGCGATCATCTTCGGCAAGACCAACACGCCGGAATGGGCGGCGGGCGGCAACACCCGCAATCCCGTGTTCGGCGCCACCGGAAACCCGTTCGATCCCACGCGCTCGGCCGCCGGCTCCTCCGGCGGTTCGGCGGTCGCGCTCGCCTGCGGCATGGCCCCGCTGGCCTCCGGCTCCGACACCGGCGGGTCCTTGCGCAATCCGGCCGGCTTCTCTGGCATTGTTGGGATGCGGCCGTCCTACGGCCTCGTCGCCAGCGAGAAGCGCGCCCATGGCTGGTCGTGCCTGTCGACCGACGGGCCGATGGCGCGCGACGTCGCCGACACCGCGCTGATGCTGTCGGTGATGGCAAGCGACGATGCGCGCGATCCGCTCGCCTACACCTTGCCCGGCGAGGCCGTGCGCGGCGCGCCAGCGCGCTGGGCGGTGCCGCCAGCGGTGGAACTGAACAAGCTCAGGCTCGCCTTCACCGAGGATTTCGGCTTCGCGCCGACCGAACAACTGATCCGCCGCGCCTTCCGTGCGCGCGTGTCGCGCATCGCGCCGCTGTTTGCCGAGACGCACGAGGGCGCGCCGGATTGCAGCGGGGCCGACGAGACCTTTGCGGTGCTGCGCGCCTCGCTGTTCCTCACCCAGCACGGCAGGAATTTTCGCGAAAGGCCCGACATGCTCGGGCCGAACGTGCGCGCCAATGTCGAGGAGGGGCTCGGCTACAGCCTCGAGGATTTCTCGCGCGCGAGCGCCAACCAGACCCGGATCTATCGCGCCTATCAGAGCTTCTTCGCCAGCCACGACGTGCTGATCAGCCCGACCATCACCTTGAGCCCGCGGCCCTGGGCGGAGCTCTATCCGGCCGAGATCGACGGCGTGCCGACGCGGTCCTACTTCCACTGGCTGGCGCTCGCCTATGCGGTGACCCTGGCCGGGCATCCCGCGCTCAGCCTGCCGCTCGGCCTCGACGACAACGGCCTGCCGTTCGGCCTGCAGATCGTCGGCCCGCGCGGCGGCGATGCGCTGGTGCTCGGCGTGGCCGCGGCGCTGGAAGCCGCCTTTGCCGATGACGCCGAGCTTCGCCGTCCGCGGCCGGATCTCGCAAGGCTCGCGTCGCTGCCGCCGCTGGCGCAGACGCCGGGCTTCATGGCGTGGGATTGAGGCGGCCCTCATGATCACTACATCCTGGAGCGACTAACGATGTCCGACGCCCCCTCATGGCCGTTCTCGCTGGTGCGCCGCGCCGGCGGCCTGGTGTTCCTGTCCGGCGAAGTGCCGGTCGCCGATGACGGCAGCATTCCCGAAGGGATCGCGGCGCAGACCGACCTCGTCTTCAAGCACATCGCGGAAACGCTAGCCGGCGAAGGCCTGACGCTCGACGACATCGTGTCCTGCATGGTGCACCTCGCCGACAAGGCGGATTTCGCCGCCTACAACGAAGCCTATCGCAGGCACTTCAAGGATCCGCTGCCGGTCCGTACCACGGTGCAGGCGCAGATGATCGCGGATGTGAAGATCGAGGTCACCGTCGTCGCGGCGGCGCGGACCTGAGGTAGGAGTGATGACGATGCGAAGCGCGATCGTTCTCGGTGGCGGCATGGTTGGCGTCGGCACGGCGCTGCATCTGCAGAGCCGCGGCTGGTCAGTGGCGCTGGTCGACCGCAGGGAGCCGGGCCGCGAGACCAGCTATGGCAATGCCGGCATCATCCAGAGCGAGGCCGTCCGGCCCTACGCGATGCCCTATGATCTCGCCGGCGTGCTCGACATCGCGCTGGCGCGCACCAACGACGTGCATTACAGCCTCGCGGCGCTGCCCTATCACGTCCGGCCGCTGCTGCAATATTGGTGGAATTCGTTCCCCGCGCGCCACGAGGTGCTGACGCGCACCTATGCGCAACTGATCGCGCGCGCCGCGCCCGAGCACGAGCCGCTGATCCTCGCGGCCGGCGCCGGCAACCTCGTGCGCCGCGACGGCTTCCGCGTGCTGCACCGGACGCAGGCGCAGTTCGACAAGGAGGCCAGGGAGGCCGAGGCGGTCGGCAAGGCGTTCGGCGTCAAGTTCAAGCTCTTGAGCGCGCAGCAGCTCAAGCAGGCCGAGCCCGGGCTGATCGACAGCGGCATCGGCGGCCTGCACTGGCAGGAGCCGTGGACCGTGTCCGATCCCGGCAGCCTCGTCGCCTCCTATGCCGAGCTGTTCACGCGCCGCGGCGGCAAGCTGCTGCGCGGCGATGCGACCACGCTCGCGCAGGCGGGCAGCGGCTGGGCCGTCACCACGGCGGAGGGACGCATCGAGGCCGAGGCCGTGGTGATCGCGCTCGGGCCGTGGTCGCCGGAGTTCCTGACGCGGTTCGGCTACGACATCCCGATGGTGCGCAAGCGCGGCTATCACCGTCACTACACCGGCGGCGCGCCGCTCGATCTGCCGCTGCGCGATGCGGCGCGGGGCTATCTGATGAACCCGATGGCGCTCGGCGTGCGCATCACGACCGGCGCCGAGCTGTCATCGCCGAATGCGAAATCGGCCCCGGTTCAGCTCGGCAAGGCCGAGGCTGCCGCGCGCCAGCTCATCGATCTCGGCAAGCCGGTCGAGCCCGAGCCGTGGATCGGCACGCGGCCGTGCATGCCCGACATGCTGCCGGTGGTCGGCCAGGCGGCGCGTCACAAGGGCCTGTGGCTGCATTTCGGCCACGGCCACCAGGGCTTCACGCTGGGGCCTGCGACCGGCCGCATCCTCGCCGAGCTGATGAGCGGCGAGGCGCCGAGCGTCGACGTCGCCGCCTGCGCGCCGGCCCGGTTCGGCGCATAGTGCGGGAGCCGCTGCAGCCCTGCAATTGCAGGCTGCAGCGGCGCCCGCCGGGCAGTCCCTTGTTTACCAAGCGGGCCTGTTCTGGCGCTGCAAAATCTCCACTTCACGAATTCGCAAGCCCGCTCTCCTAGGGTGACGCCGGTTGGACCAGGACGCGGGGGCGAAACGCGTTTCGTGAGTTCTGTCGTCGGCCAGTGATCCGAACATCATGTGGGGGAGCAGATGAACTTCACGGGCCTCGTGTACCGCTTCGTCTCGAATTTCGTATTTCTCGCGGCCGTCTATCTCAGCCTGAACTACGTCGAGAAGTACCAGAACCGCGCCGTGCTGGCGCTGGTGGTGCTGATCTATGCCGGCATGCGCGCCGTCACGGTGGTGCGCACCTTCCACTTCTTCGGACGGATCGAGAAGATGGAGTCGGACGTTCGCCGTCTGGCCGGCATGCTCGGCGACGGGCCGGTCGGGCAGGTGGTCAGCAGGCAGGTGGTGTCCGACGTCGGATCGCTGCGCAAGGACGGCGAGAAGAAGTCCTACATGGACCTGTTCTTCCTGGCGGCCGCCGTCATCCTCTGCGTCAGCAAGCTGGTCTCGAACTGATCGCGCGCGGCGCGGGCGAATCGTCTTCGCGTCCTCACCTGCAACATCTGCGAATGTTCAGCGCCGCCTGAGGCTGGCGAGGCGCACCGGGCGCGGCGCCGGCTTGGCGGCCACAGCCTTCGGCGCCGGGCTTTCGAGCCGGGCCAGCTGGCGCCGCTGCGCCGACAGCGGCGCGACAGGCGGCCATGCGAACAGATCGGACGCCGGCGCTGCCAAGGCCGGCGCCGCAAGCCGCCGCGCGAGCGGCGGACGCGGCCATGCCGGCTTCTGCGCGACACGTCCGACGGCCGCCGGCACGTCGAGAATGCCGAAATCATCCAGCCTGGCGCGGGCCCCCGTATCGGCGCCAGCGAGATCGACGGGCGCTATCCTCGGCCAATGCGCCACCGGGGTCTCGTCCGACGGGCGGTGCACCAGCCAATCCTCGGGCTCGGTCGGCGTCGCCGGAAGGTCCGGCGTCGCCGCCACGACGTGGACGACGCGGTAGTTCTTGGCCTTGAGCTCGGCGAGGATCTTCGGCAGCGCCGTCACGGTGCGCGCATGGATGTCGTGCAGCAGCAGGATGCCCTTGCCGCGCGCCTCCAGCCGCTTCATCGCGAGCTCGTAGACCTTGGCGCCGGAGATGTTGCGCCAGTCGTCGGCGAGGAAGTCGGCGCTCCAGAGCTGCAGGCCGAGCGAGGCGGCGTAGCTCTCCACGGAGTCGCCGCGCAGCAGGCCGGGCACGCGGAAGAACGGCGACAGCGCCGACGGATCGGTCAGCGCCGCCGTCGTCCAGGCGATGCCCTGGTCGACCTCGGGCTTGACCTGGTCGAGCGTCATCTTGTTGAAGCTCAGCGGATGGTTCTGGCTGTGGGTGCCGATGGTGTGGCCGGCGGCCGCAAGCTTCCGCACGCCCTCGGGATCGGCCTTGGCCTGGCGGCCAATGGTGAAGAACGTCGCCTTGACGCACTGGTCGGCGAGGATCTGCAGCACCTGATTGCTGTATTTCGGCAGCGGGCCGTCGTCGAAGGTGATGACGACCTCGTGATCCCGAAGCGGCAGCGTCTCCTTGTACTGCATCGCGCCGATGCGCGGATGCTCGCGCGGATCGACCACCAGGACGCGCGACGTGCCGAGCGCGTTCGGATGCCCGGGACAATCGGCCACCGGTGCGGCCGACGATCCGACACTGGAGGCGAAGCAGGCGACGGTGCCCAACAGCACTGCGAGCCATGTTGGCCGTCCGACGCAAGCCCACCAACGATCACGCATCACGCTGCTCACATTCCCTTCACGGTCCCGGCTCCTTCGGCCAGGGTCTTCCACGGTCGATGATGTGTCGCAGCCGCGGGGGGCAGGCAAGCGACCGCCAAGACATAGCAGGGATGTTCGGCTGTCGCGAGATGACATCGTTCCGGGTTCCGGTTTGCCCGCGGCTGTTGCCGGATTGCAAGCGGCAGAAATCGCCGCGATCACGGCAGTCGAGCGTAGACAGTGGTCCTGAACGACGGATTAACCACCTTCGTGCGGCGGCGTCGGCGCGGCTGAAGGGCGCTCGCTATGCTCCTCGTGATGCAAATCCTCCGGCGGCTTCGGCACCACATGGACCACGCGATAGCCGTGTTTCTTCAGGTAGCGCAGGAACGCCGGCAGCATGGCCACCGTGCGCGGCTGCGGGTCGTGCAGCAGGATGATGCCTTTGCGCGCCTGGTTCAGCCGGCTGGTCAGCCGGTGGAGAGTCTGCTGCGGCGACAGCGGGTTCCAGTCGCCGGCCCAGAAGTCGGCGCCGAACACGACGATGCCGCGTGACTGCAGCAGGTCGAGCGTCGCCGGTGTCGATTCGAAATAGGGGAAGCGAAAGAATGGCGTCGACGGCGTGGTCGTCTCGACGCCGTTGAGCGCCTTCTCGTCGGCGGCGATGCCGCGATCGATCTCAGCGACGGCCTGTTCCGGCGTGATGTGCGCGAGATGCGCATGCGTGAAGGTGTGATGACCGACGGTGTGGCCTTCGGCCGCGATCTTCCGCACCAGCGCGGCGCGGCCCGACGCGGGCTGGCCGACCAGGAAGAAGGTCGCGCGCACGCATTCCCTGGCGAGCGCGGCGAGCACCTTGTCGGTCATCGGCGGCGACGGGCCGTCGTCGAAGGTCAGCACCACCTCGCCGTCATGCAGCGGCAGCGTGTCCGGGAAGCTCTTCAGGCCGACGCGCGGATGTGTGGCGGCGTCGACGGTGAGAATGCGCGACGTGCCGAGCGTACCTTCGCGCGGGCATGCGGCAGGCGCCGCTGCGGCGACGTCAGCCGCGAGCAGCGCCGCCACGACGCCGGCCGCGTTTACCCATCCCGTCATCGATCGCCAAGGCCGCATCTTTTCCCGTTGCGCTCGCTGTTGCCGATTATGTAATGCGTGAAGCACAAATCAGACCATTTGCTCTGAAATCAAGCGCGTGAGGCACGTCATGAACGAGACATCGGACGTTGCCCATGCTGATGCAACTCTACGCGATCGCGCGCCGATGCGCACCGAATCCGGCGAGATTCGCGCCGAATTCATCGCGGCCATCGCGGCGGCCATCGCCGCCGAGGACGAGGCGTTCCTGCGCGCCGAGGTCGCCGAGCTGCACGAGGCCGATCTCGGCGACCTGATCGCGGCGCTCGCGCCGGACGACCGTGTCCGGCTGGTGGAGCTGACCGGCACCGATTTCGACTTCTCCGCGCTGAACGAGGTCGACGACGCGGTCCGCGAGGAGATCCTCGAGGAACTCGAGCCCGAGACCGTCGCGGAGGGCGTGCGCGAGCTCGAATCCGACGACGCCGTCGAGCTCTTGGAAAGCCTCGACGAGGAGGACAAGGAGGAGATCCTCGAACGCCTGCCGCCGTCCGAGCGCGACGCGCTCGCGCGCAGCCTCGATTATCCCGAGGGCTCGGCCGGCCGCCGCATGCAGCGCGAGTTCATCGCGGTTCCGCTGGGCTGGACGGTCGGCGAAGCCATCGACTACATGCGCGAGACGCGGGATCTGCCCGAGCGGTTCTACGAGATCTATGCGGTCGACGACGCACGGCATTGGCAGGGCGCGGTGTCGCTCGATGCGCTGCTGCGCGCCCGCCGTCCGGTTCCGCTGGCCGATCTGATCGACGAGGACCGCCGTCGCGTCACCGTCACCGACGATCTCGCCGAGGTGGCGCGGCTGTTCGGCAAGTACAATCTGGTCGCAGCCCCCGTGGTCGATGCCGAGAACCGGCTGGCCGGCGTCATCACCATCGACGACGTGGTCGACGTCATCGAGGAGGAGGCCGACGAGGATTTCAAGGCGCTCGGCGGCGTGTCCGGCGACGAGGAGCTGTCCGACAGCGTCTGGACCATCGCCAAGGGCCGCTTCAACTGGCTGCTGATCAATCTTGCCACCGCGTTCCTGGCGTCCTCGGTGCTCGGCCTGTTCGAGGGCCAGTTGCAGCAGATGGTCGCACTCGCCGTGCTGGCGCCGATCGTCGCCAGCCAGGGCGGCAACGCCGCGACCCAGACCATGACGGTCGCGGTGCGCGCGCTGGCGACGCGCGAGCTCGGACCGAACAATGCGATGCGGGTGGTGATGCGCGAGGGGCTGGTCGGGCTCGTCAATGGCCTGGCCTTCGCGCTCGTCACCGGCATCGCGGCCGTGGCGTGGTTCAAGACGCCCGGGCTCGGCATCGTGATCGGGCTTGCGATGATCTCGAACCTCGTCGCGGGTGCGCTCGGCGGCATCCTGATCCCGATGGTGCTCGAACGGGTCCGCGCCGACCCGGCGGTGGCCTCCGGAACCTTCGTCACGACGGTGACCGACGTGGTCGGCTTCTTCTCGTTTCTCGGCATCGCCACGCTCTGGTTCGGCCTGAAATAACCCCTGCGCCTGAACGACTTATATCGTTAATCCGGCCTTAACGCGGTTCGGCGAGACTGTCGCTCGACACGGAGTCGGACGATGCAACGCTTGCGGATGAAGGCAGATGGACGGATCGTGGAGCTGCGCGACGGCGAGGAGATTCCGCTGGCGCCCGCGGCTCCGCTCGAAGTGCGCGATCTCAGGCGGCGGGTGCATCTGACCCAGCAGGAATTCGCCGCCAAGCTCGGTGTGCCCGTCGAGACCATCCGCAACTGGGAGCAGGGCAAACGCATGCCGCGCGGCCCGGCGCGCGCGCTGCTCACCGTCATCGCGCATGCGCCCGAGACGGTGTTTGCCGCCTTAGCCAAGACTTAAGCCAACCACGGGTCGTGCGTTGGCAACGCCCGGCGTGTGCCTACATAATGTTGCACGCGCTCTGGAGTGCACGGCCATGCTGATGATCGAGGCCAACGGTGCCAGGATTCCCGCTTTGGGTCTCGGAACCTGGGAGCTGCGCGGGCGCGCCTGCAGCCGCATCGTCGAGCAGGCGCTCACCCTCGGCTACCGGCACATCGACACCGCGCAAGTCTATGAGAACGAGCAAGAGGTCGGCGAGGGCCTGCGTGCGTCCCGCGTCCGGCGCAACGAGGTGTTCCTGACCACCAAGGTGTGGACCACGCATTTCGCGCCGCACGATCTCGAGCGCTCGGCCAAGGAGAGCCTGGTCCGGCTGCGCGTCTCCGAGGTCGACCTGTTGCTGCTGCACTGGCCCAATCCGCACGTGCCGCTGACCGAGACGCTCGGCGCGCTGGCGCATGCCAAGACGCTCGGGCTCGCACGCCATATCGGCGTGTCCAATTTCACGGTCGGTCTGCTCGACGAGGCGGTGGCGGCGTCGCCGGAGCCGCTGGTGTGCAACCAGGTCGAGTATCATCCCTATCTCGATCAGACCAAGGTCCGCGAGGCCTGCGCGCGCCATGGCGTCGCGCTCGTCGCCTACAGCCCGATCGCCAAGGGCAAGATCAAGAACGATCCGACCTTGACGCGGATCGGCCGCGCCCATGGCAAGAGCCCGGCGCAGATCTGCCTGCGCTGGCTGGTGCAGCAGAGCGTCGTGGCGATCCCGCGCACCTCCAAGATCGAACGGCTGTCCGAGAACCTCGACGTGTTCGATTTCGAGCTGTCCGAGCAGGACATGGCCGACATCTTCGCGATGGGCAGTCCCGAGGGGCGGATGACCAACTTCGCCTTTGCGCCGAAATGGGATTGAGGGCGGCGCCCGCGCATTTATGCTAAAGCCTGACATGACAGGGCGCGGCCGGCGGGCCGCACGACGGCGGTTGCCGCATTCCCTGCCGATGATCGGAGCGATGGCGCGACGCGCACCTTCGCTCATGCGCGGGCGTAGTGAAGCAGCATGGAACGTTGGCAGTTCATCCGTTGGGGCATCGCCGCGTCCGTGCTCGCGCATCTCCTGATCGCCGGTGGGGTCGTGGTCTCGACCACGGTCCGGCCTTATGAGCTGCCCAAGAGCGACGAGATCGAGGTCAACATCGTCGACGCCGACGAGCCGCAGAAGACGCCCGAGCCCGTCGCCACGCCATCGCCATCCCCGACGCCGGATCTGGTGCTGCCGCAGCCGGACCCGAACGCCTCGCCGGCGGCCGCCGCACCGCCACCGCCCAGTCCGCCGCAGGACGCCAAGGAGACCCCCAATCCTCCGATGCCGGCCGCGCCGGCGGCGAAACAGCCGGCGCCGGCAGCATCGCCCAAAGCGGTGAAGACGGCCGCAAAGGCGGAGAGCAGATCCGCCGTCAAGCCGGCGCCGCCACCCGTGCCGGCACCCGCGCCGACCTATGTGCCTCCCGAACCGGATCTCACGGTGAAGTATGGGGTCATGCTCGGTCTGCCCGAGCCATTGTCTCCGTTACCGCGTCCCGGCGGCCCGGAGGACGGCAAGGACGCCGGGCCGACCGCGACGACGAACCTCGCCGCCAATCTGGAAGCGGCTCTGCGGCAGAAGGTCAGGAGCTGCGCGCGGCTGCCGGCCTCGCTGTCGCTGTCGGACAACGTGCTCATCAGGCTGCGCTTCGGCATGACACCCGATGGACGGCTGGCGACAGAGCCGGAGGTGATAGAGGTCGTCGCGGCCTCCAAGGCGATCCAGCTCAAGGAGAGCGCGGTCCAGGCGTTGAATGCCTGCCAGCCCTACGCGATGTTGCCTCCCGATCGCTACGACGAGTGGAAGGTGATCGAGATGTCGTTCACGCCACAAGATTTCGCCCGCTGATCTGCGGCCGGCGACGCATGAAGGCGGGCGCGTGGTCGGGCGCTTGTGTGTCGACGCAACGGCCGATCATCCTGTATGCGTCGCCGATAGCATGAGCGTCGACGGCGCGGCTGCGCGGGCCGTCCACGCCCAACACGGAGACGGTGCGACATGACGCTGAAGCTGGTGATCGGCAACAAGAACTATTCCTCATGGTCGATGCGGCCCTGGCTGGCGCTGCGCGGCTGCGACATCGCCTTCGATGAGATCGTGATCCCGCTCTACACCGACGATCCCGCCGACAAGGCGCGCATCCTCAAGCATTCCCCGGCCGGCAAGGTGCCGATCCTGATCGATGGCGCGATCAGCGTGTGGGATTCGCTCGCGATCATCGAATATCTCGCCGAGCGCTTCCCGCAGGCGGGGCTGTGGCCCGCCGATGCCGCTGCCCGCGCCCATGCGCGATCGGTCTGCGCCGAGATGCACTCCGGCTTTCCGGCCTTGCGCAACGAATGCCCGATGAATCTCCACCGGCCGGTGCGGCCGGTGGAACTGTCAGCCGATGCCAAGGCCAACATCGCGCGGATCGAGGACATCTGGCGCGACTGCCGTGCCCGCTACGGCCATGGCGGGCCGTTCCTGTTCGGCCGCTTCGGTGCCGCCGACGCCATGTTCGCCCCGGTGGTCACGCGCTTCCACAGCTTCGCCATTCCGGTCGCCGCCGAAACCCGCGCCTACATGGACATGATGATGGCGATGCCGGCCTTCGCGGCCTGGGTGAAGGACGGCCTCGCGGAGGACTGGGTCATCGAGCGGGTCGAGAACGTCTGAACGGTCTCGTCTGTTCGCGATTTGGTCCGTGGTGGACGAGCGCGCCCCGAGCCGCTCGTCCAGGAATACCGTTTGCGGAGCCATCCCGTTGAAGAATCTCGCAATCTCCGCGTTTGCCACGTCGTGAGGTCGCTGGTCAGGGCGGGCGGCGGCGTGATATAAGCGCGATATTTATAAAGACACGCCGGCTCGGGCAGCGGGACCAGGGGCTCTTGCCGGCATGCGAGCAGGAGAGGGCGTTGAAACACAAGTTCCCCATTGGGGCGACCGTCTATTTCACCGCGAGCAACGTCTCGCGTCCGGCGGCCACAGGCACCTACGAGATCATCCGCCAGCTTCCGACGGAAGACGACGACTGCCAGTATCGGATCAAAAGCTCGACGGAAGCCTTTGAGCGGGTTGCCAGAGAGAGCCAATTGGCCTTGTCTTGAGAACCACGTGCCGCGTCGGCGGACGCGGCCGCCGGAGACGTAGCCGAAGCGAGAGGGAGAGTTGCCACGCGTTCGGGAGCCGTGGCGCGAGACGATGACGATTGCTGCGCGATCCCTTTTGGGGATAGCGGGTAGCTCCACACCATCCGGCGCCCGCAGGCGCATGGAATCGTCTTATTGTCTTGGTGGGGCCGCAATCGATCGGGTGATCATTTGAATTTGATGATCGTTTCACGGCCGTCCCATGTAGGGACGCCATCGGGGCCGCTTTCGCTGGCCCACGTCAGGAACAAGCGCGCATGAACTCGACCTGGCCTTCCTCGTTGGATCAGCTCTTGAACTCACCGGCGTTCCCGATGTGGCTCACCGTTGCCGCGGCGGGTTTCTTTGCGCTGGTCGTCCTGACGACGCTGCTCAGGGCCGAGAAATCGGTCGCCAACGGCGCGCTGACGGTGATCACGCTGCTGGCGGTCGGGATTGCGGTGGCGTCGATGATGCGGAGCCAGGATGCGACCCCGCGTGGCGCCAATGGCGATCCTGCTGTGACCGCCTCCGTCGGCCTCTCGCCGCCCGCGCTGGCCTGCGTGGATGATCTCGCCGGCGATCTGGTGCTCGCGAATTGCGAGAAGAGCCTGTTCGGATCGGCCGAGATGACGGCCGCTGCCGTCAGCTATGCGGCGGGTATGCTGAGCCGGCTGTCCCAGGTGGGCGACGTCGCCAGCGCCAACAAGGTGATGACCGCGGAGCTGCTGGCGCTGCGCCGTGCCGTCGAGCGCGATCGCTATGGCCTGATGGCCTATGTGCTGCTGACACGCGACCGCTGCACGCCGAGCGATTGCGTGATGTTCCGTGCCGTGGGCGATCGCCAGCAACTGATGAACAACATGGAAGGGCGGACCTATGAGGGCCTGGTGACGCGCTACGCCTCGCAGTGGAATGCGGCGCCGGGCCAGCCCGTCGCTGGAACCTTTGCGGGATTGGCGCCTCCAGGGGTGGCGCCGTCGGCGCCGAGCGGCAAGCCGACGACCGCGGAATTTCCCAGCTCGGCGAACACCCCGCCGGTCAGCATCATGAATCCCGAGCCGACGGCCTCGACGCGCTCGGCCGCCCCGGCAGCCGCGGCGCCGAAACCGCCGACGCAGCTTACGCCGTCGCCCGCAGCCCCACCGAGCGTGGCTGCCAGCCACGCCCAGGCGCCGGCGGCCAAGAGGGCCGCGCCGAAGCCGAAGCCGGCCGCTGCGGCGCCTCAAGCGGCGCCTGAGCCCGCCGAGCCGGCCGCCAACAACGAATAGATCCCGCTGGTTGAACCGCCATCATGCCTCTGCACCTGATCAAGCTCGCCGTCGGCTGCGAGTCCGTGAAAGAGCTGAAGGAGTGGATCGCCGAGCGCATGCTCGCGGCCAAGAAGAAGGGCCTGCCGCAGCAGCACGTCCATGTCACGCGGATGACGCCGAAACGGGTCGAGGACATCCTCGCCGGCGGCTCGCTGTACTGGGTGATTCGCGGTGAGGTCGCCGCGCGCGAGAAGATCGTCGGCATCGAGCCGTTCCGCGACGGCGACGGCATCGGGCGGTGCCGCATCATCATGCAGCCGAAGGTGATCGCGGTGTCGCCGCGGCCGATGCGTCCGTTCCAGGGCTGGCGCTATCTGACCGCCGAGGATGCGCCGGCTGATCTCGGCAAGGCCAGTGCGGCGGGCGTCGAAGCCATGCCCGAGCCGCTGCGCCGCGAGCTGCGCGATCTCGGCCTGCTGTAGCACTTCGACGTGCCGGTGGTGTTGCGCGTGAGCATCTCACGCGCGGCGGAAGTTCTGCCTCGCTCGCAAGGGCAGGGCGTACGCTCGACGCGGCGTCGGCCGCCGTTGCCTCTGCCTTGCGGGCGAGGGAGCGCTCACGGTCTTGGCGGACCGCCGGTCTCCCGGCGCCTCACGCCGCGATATTGTCGATCAGTCGCGTGGTTCCGATCTTGGCCGCGACCAGGATGCGCTTGGGTCCCGAATCGTTCGGGGCGATCGGCGCCAGCGTCTCGGCGTGGCGGACCTCGAGATAGTCCAAGGCGAAGCCGGCTTCGGTGATCGCGGCGACGCCATCACCAACCGCGGCCTGCATGTCGTCGCCGGCGCGCAGCCGGGCCGCCAGCTCCTTCAGGACACGGTGCAGCGTCGGCGCCGCCCGCCGCTCGTCTGCCGAGAGGTAGACATTGCGCGACGACATCGCGAGTCCGTCGCGTTCGCGCACCGTACGGGATCCGACGACACGGACGCCGAGATCGAGGTCGCGCGCCATCTGGGCGACGACGCGGAGCTGCTGATAGTCCTTCTCGCCGAAGATCGCGACGTCCGGCCGACATTGCGTGAACAGCTTGGCGACCACGGTCGCCACCCCGCCGAAGAAATGCGGACGGAAGCGGTCCTCCAGCCCGGCCAACGCCGCGCCTTCCGGCACGATCCGCGTCGCGAAGCCGTCCGGATACATCGCCTTCGCGTCGGGATGCCAGATCAGATCGACGCGCTCGGCCGCAAGTTTCGCAACATCCTCCTTCCAGGTCCGGGGGTAGGACCCGAAATCCTCCGTCGGCGCGAACTGAGTCGGGTTGACGAAGATCGAGACGACCACCTTGTCGGCGCGGCGCTTCGCCTGCCGGACCAGCGAGATGTGCCCTTCATGCAGCGCGCCCATGGTCGGCACGAGCGCGATGCTGGCTTTTCTCGCGCGCAAGCTGTCGAGCTCGCGGCGGAGGGCGGAAACGGTGCGGGCGACGCGCGGGCTTCGTGACATTTTTGCTCGATCTCACAGCGAAAAATTGCGGTTGCTCTGTTCGGCCTTGACGCTCGGGCGACCGCCCTTAACAAGGACGCGGCACGCCGCTCAGCATACTTGAATACGCCTGTTAGCACGTCTCCGCATCCGATGCGGAGTTGGTAAACGCGCGCGTCAAGTAGTAGCGGAGGATGCTCCCCCGTGGGATTCACGATGACGATGCATTTCACTTGACCGCAGACGACCGTGACTCGAAGATGATCGTAAGAGGTCGACAACATGCTGGTGCAGACTAGCCAAGGACAATCGGGCTCGGCCCACGTGGTTGTGCTTGGAAACGAGAAGGGCGGGTCGGGCAAGTCGACCACCGCCCTGCATATTGCCGTGGCACTCCTGAAGGCTGGCCAGCGTGTCGCCACGATCGATCTCGATTGCCGCCAGCAGAGCTTCACCCACTACATCAACAACCGGAGCGCCTGGGCGCGCCGCACCGGCCTGCGCCTCGAGCTGCCGACGCACTACTGCATCCAGCTCGGCAGGACGTTGCAGATCGACGAGAACGAGAACACCGAGTTCCAGCAGTTCATGGAGGCCGTGAGCGCCGTCGAACGCTCGTTCGATTTCATCGTCATCGATACGCCCGGCAACGACAGCTACCTGATGCGCCTGGCGCATTCGATGGCGGATACGCTGGTCACGCCGATCAACGACAGCTTCCTCGACTTCGACGTGCTGGGAACGGTCGATCCCGCGACCTATGCCGTGACCGGCGAGAGCCACTATGCGGAGATGGTGCGTGACGTCCGGCGCAAGCGCCGCCAAGTGGACGGTGCGATGACCGACTGGATCGTGGTCCGCAACCGGCTGTCGATGCTCGGCTCCCGCAACAAGCAACTGGTCGCCGATGGCCTCAAGGACCTGTCGCTGCGGCTCGGCTTTCGCGCCATCGACGGCTTTGCCGAACGCGTCGTCTATCGCGAGTTCTTCCCGCGCGGACTGACCGCGCTCGACGACATCGACGAGGCGACCCTGGGCACCCGCCCCAATCTCGGCCACGTCACGGCCCGGGAGGAGGTCACCAGCCTGTTGCGCCAGCTCAAGCTGCCGCTGGACGAGCGCGGCCGCCGCCGCGCCGCAAACCGCGCCGAATGGTTCGCCCAGGTCGACAAGCCGCTCGACCTGCACGACATCATCAGCGCCTGAATACCGTCTGCATTCAGGCGAGACCTCGCCTGAGACATTGTGCGCGTTGAACGTGCCCGCGGCCTGGTTAAACAATCTCCTGACAGCGGTGGCGGGTAACGGCGCGTTCAGCCTGTTTGGGCCGGACGGAAGAAGATTTGTCTCAGGTCAAGGCCGCAGCCGCCAATTTCGCTAGATTACCGTCAAATTCATGACTGATTTGAACCTGACGTTCAGGGCTCAAGTCACAAGAGGGGGCGGTGGAACCCGCTCTGCTGCACAGCAACTAGGTGCGGCGCACAACGAACGGGCGACGGATACACAACATTTGGTCTTCCTGTCACAGCGCCGTTACATATATTAAACAGAACGGGTCGCGAGAGTCTTACAGGTTCAAAACTACCTTTGATTGTGCTCCCGAGGGACGAACATGAAGCGTGGAATAACCGTTCTTGTGTCTGTCAGCGTGCTGGCGGCCGTCGGCTACTTCACCGCGAGCAAGTGGGCGATCCGGCACGAGACCATCAGGTTCTATGACGCTTCGCGCGACAACCGTCTGGTCGAAGTAGCCGTGGCCGTCCGCCGCGACAAGGAGATGCAGGCCGAAGCCGGCATGATCAAGCTGCCGGTCGCGATCCTCAATCACGGCAACACCGTCAAGTTCACCGAGTACTCGTTCCTGGCCAACGTATTTGCTGCGCGCGGCTACATGGCGGTCAGCATCCAGCACGACCTGCCGACCGATGCGCCGATGGTGACGAAGATCGGCGAGCCCTATGTCGGCCGGCTGCCGCAGATCCAGCGCGGCGTCGCCAACATCCGATTCGCCGTCGAGCAGATGCACCAGGTGCAGCCGAATGCCGACTATGATCATCTGACGATTGTTGGTCATTCGATGGGCGGCGACATCTCGATGTATTTCGCCAAGCAGTATCCCGAGGACGTCCGGAAGGTGGTCACGCTCGACAACCTCCGCGTCCCGTTCGTCACCGACGGCAGGTTCAAGATCCTGTCGTTCCGCTCGAAGGACCCGCAATTCAAGACCGATCCCGGCGTGATCCCGAGCGACGACATCTGCGAGAAGGAAGGCATCACCGTCGTCAAGACGGACTTCCAGCACAACGACATGCGCGACACCGGACCTGACGATGCCAAGTCGTCGATCCAGGCCATGCTGGACAAATTCCTCGCCGACAGCGACGGCAGCACCAGCGACATCGGGCCGGTCAAGACCAATACCCCGTTGCTCGATCCGGGTCCCGTCGCGCCTTATGCGCCGGTCGGCAAGACCGCGACGCCGGCCAAGCCGCTGACGCATTGAAGGGGCAGGGGCGGGGCGTACGCCGGTCTCGCCTGATCCTTGCGGCCCTTGCGACGGGAACGAACGGCGTGTCCGGCAGATGTCACTGCCGTCATTGAAGCTGTCCATCCGCCTGCCCACATGATGCGCGTCCGAGCAAGGTGCGTGCATGGTCGATCATCGTTCGAAGCCCGGTTCTGCCCCGATCACCTCGCCCGACGATGGCTCGCGTCAGCAGCGCTTGCCGGACAATGAGCATTCCACGGCAGACGCGATTGCGGCATTCGTCGCGCAGGCCAAGGCCATGGCTCCCGCGGCTCTGGGGACCAGAGGCCGCCTCGTCTTCGCGCTCGATGCGACCCTGAGTCGCCAGCCGACCTGGGACATGGCCTGCGCCCTGCAGGCCGACATGTTTCGCGAGGCCGCAGCCCTCGGCAGCCTCGATATCCGGCTGGTGTACTACAGGGGCTTCAACGAATGTCGCGCCACGGGCTGGATCTCCGACAGCGCTGAGCTCGCCCGGCTGATGGGCAAGATCGATTGCCGCGGCGGCAAGACCCAGATCGGCAAGGTTCTTGCCGAGGCGCGGCGCCATGCGACAGCGTCCGGAATCCGCGCCGTCGTGTTCGTTGGCGACGCGATGGAGGAGAATGTCGACGAGCTCTGTGCGAAGGCCGGCGAGCTCGGGCTGTTGAAGGTCCCGCTGTTCATGTTCCAGGAGGGCCATGAGCCCGCGGCCGAGCAGGCGTTTCGCGAGATGGCGCGGCTCTCGGGAGGAGCGTGGTGCAGGTTCGATCCGGGCGCCTCCGCGCAGTTGCGCGAGCTCCTGCGCGCCGCCGCGGCCTACGCTGCGGGCGGTCGCGCGGCGCTGCTCCGGCTCGCCGGCTCCGAAGCGGGCGCGGCACGCCTGATCGGGCAGATGAAGTAGAGATCGATTTCGGCCGCCGCCAACATCAAGCGCACCGGCTCGAGCCTGCCGGTCGGGGACGCAGCCGATCATGCTTTTTGTGCCGACACGCTCTATATTCGGCCCATGACACTGATCGCTGGCGCCGTCGCCGTCATCACCCTTTATCTGTTGCTGCAGATGTTCCGGAACGCCAATCCGGCGGCGCTGGCGCGCGCGATCAAGGTTGCCGGCGGCATCGGCTGCCTTGCGGTGGCAGCTTTCACCGGCCTTCGCGGCGAGCTGGTGGTGGCGATCCCGATCGGGTTGTTCGGGGCGGGGCTGCTCGGCTGGTCACCCGGCGGGCTCGGCAATCTCGGCAGCATGTTCGGGCTGGGTGGGCAGCGCTCGTCCGGTCAGAGCTCGCGGGTGCGCTCGCAGTTCATCGAGATGGTGCTCGATCACGACAGTGGCCAGATGCTGGGCCGCTTCGTCGCCGGCATCCATGCCGGCCGGTCGCTCGACGAGTTCGATCTGCCGCAGCTCGCGGCGATGGCACCGAGCCTCGATGCCGACAGCGTCGCTCTACTTGAAACTTATCTGGACCGCCGGTTTCCCACTTGGCGTCAGCACGCGCAAGGCGATGCGGCAGGGCGGCAGCGCCGCGCGGCGTCGAGCTCCAAAATGACGGAAGAGGAGGCCTATCAGATCCTTGGCCTGCAGCCGGGCGCGGGGCGAGACGAGATCGGGCGTGCCCACCGTGCGCTCATGAAGAAACTGCATCCCGACCAAGGGGGGTCGACGTATCTCGCCGCCCGGGTGAACGAGGCCAAGGATACTCTGCTTCGTACGCATCACGGCTAACTCCGGCAACGCCACCAACGCCACAGATCGAAACTGCTTCCATCACAGCCATGTCGACATCAGCGGCTCCCGGCTCTGTCAGGCGCGATCGTGCGACATGGTGAAAAAGTTCTAGCGGCAATTCCTTGACGAGTGGTTTGCGCGAGCGCATTCGCGGCGGTGTCGCACGCGCGCAAAGAAAAAGGCCCGCGCGTGTGTCGCGCGGGCCTCATATGTCGTGATGTCGGTGCGTTAGTTGTGCACGGTCATGCAGGAGATGTCGGCGCGCTTCAGCTTCTTGCAGACGGCCTCGGCCTGATCACGATCGAGGCCGGCGAAGCGGGCGCGGATGAGGGTCTTGTCGCCCTTCGCGACCGTCTCGGTGAAGGGATCGGCCTTGCTGAGGAGACCTTGTGCCGAGCTGCGGGCCGCCTCGATCCGCTTCTGGGCCTCGGCCTCGTTGTCCAGCGCTCCGACCTGAATGATCCAGCCGCTCCGCGTGACGGACGACTTGCTCGGGAGCTCCGGCGCAGCGCTCGCGGAGGCGATCTGCGTCGGCTGGGCCGGAGGCGCGGCATAGGCCATGGCCTGCGACGAGCCTGCCGGCAGGCTGGAGGCGGGCAGCACGCCGAGAATGCCGTTGCCGGTGCCATGGCCCGGCGGCTGCGGCGGCATCTCGGGGCGGGCGGCTTCGGCGCGCACCATCGGCGGCGCCGGCTCGATCGCTTCGATGCGCTGTGCAATCGGGGCAGGCGGTGGCGCCACCGGCTGCGGGGCCGCCGTGGCGAGCTTGACCGCGCCGGCCTTGACCTGAACGGTCCTGACCTTGACGGGCTTCATCGGCTCGGTCGAACCGGGAACGATCGACATCGGCTGGGTCTGGATCACACCCGATGTCATCGGCGCGGGCTCGACCTTCGCTTCCTTCGGCGCCGCCGGCGGCAGGGCCGCGGTGGCTTCCGACAGGGTCGAGATCAGCTTGGCGGCGCGGCTCGGGGCCGGGGCCTCTGGCGCCGCCGAGGCGAGCTGGACCGTGCCCCGGTCGTCGCCGGCATCGGAGCCGCCGCGCTCGCCGATCGCCGCGACGGTGCGCTTGGTCGCGCCCTTCTCGAGGTTCTCGGCGAGCAAATTGCGCATGATCGCGTCGCGCGAACCGCCGCTGCGGCCGCCCAACACGACGCCGATCAGATGGCGGTTGCCGCGGCGCAGCGAGGTCACGAGATTGAATCCGGACGCGCGCGTGTAGCCGGTCTTGATACCGTCGACGCCCTCGACGCTGCCGAGCAGGTGATTGTGGTTGCGGATCGACTGGCCGCGATAATTGAAGACCTCGGTCGAAAAGTAGCGATAGTAGCGCGGGAAGCGGTCCTGGATGGCGCGGCCGAGGATCGACTGGTCGCGTGCCGTCGTGATCTGCTCGTCGGCGGGCAGGCCCGAGGCGTTGACATAAGTGGTGCGGCTCATGCCGAGCGAGCGCGCCTTGCGCGTCATCATCTTGGCGAAATCATCCTCGTCGCCGCCGATCGCCTCGGCAATGACCACCGCAGCGTCGTTGGCCGAGCGCGTCACAAGGCCCTTGATCGCGTCCTCGACGCGGATGGTCTGGCCGGGGCGCAGGCCGAGCTTGGTCGGCGACTGCTCGGAGGCGTGCTCGGACACCGGCATCTCGGTGTCGAGCTTCATCTTGCCCGACTCCAGGCGCTCGAACAGCAGATAGAGAGTCATGATCTTGGTGAGCGACGCGGGATGCCGCAATGCGTCCGGGTTGGTCGCGGTCAGGGTCGCGCCCGAATTGCCGTCGACGATGATCGAGGCGAAGGCCGGGCTGTAGCTGCCTTCGTCGGTATGGGGCGAGTGACGCGCGTGGTGGTGCCGATGACGCCGGCGCGCTTCTGCGCTGTCGACCGTGACCACTGCTGCCGTCGCGAGGGTGATCAGTCCGTAGACGCCAACTCGCAACAGGCGCGAGGAAGCCATTTTTTTGCGAAGCATGAAATCCCCGTCCAATTTCTGACGTGATCACCGGCTCGTAAGGCGAAATTGTGCCGAACGCCCCTTTGACCGTGCCTGTCGGACCTCCCGATCGTGCCGTGACGCTGCCTTAGCATCGAAGGGCCCGAACTGAGGTTTTGTTAAGACGCTGTTTTAGAACAGCTTTACGGTTCGGCCGACGCTGGCCGGGACCACCGGAGAGGTTAGGACGGTCGAGTTGCCAAAGGATTAAAGAAACCTTGCGGCGATGGCCGGTATTTCTGCCGAACTGACCCGGGTTGGAGCGCCTGACGGTGGATCGGGCAGCAATGCCCGGGATGGTGCATTGCACAAGATTCTTGATTGATTTTGTGCGCTGCACTATATTGTGATCGCGTCAGGGAGCCGGGGCTTCCCTGAGGGCGCTCAAAGTCAGGGAAAGGAATGCCACATGTTTAAGGTTGAAGACTTTCAGAACTACGGCAAAGAGCAGTTCGAGACCGTCGTGAACTCCGCGACGACCGTGCAGAACGGCCTCCAAGCCATCGCAACCGCCTATGGCGACTACACCAAGAAGTCGTTCGAGGACACCAAGTCGTTCGTCGAGAAGCTCCAGGGCGTGAAGTCGCTCGACAAGGTGCTCGAGGTGCAGACCGAGTTCGCCAAGTCGGCCTACGAGACCTTCGTCGCCGATTCGCAGAAGATCGCCGGGCTGTATTCGGATCTCGCCAAGCAGGCGTTCAAGCCGCTGGAAGGCATCGCCGCCAAGTTCACCCCGCCGGCCGCGCACTGACCGTTCGCGCCCGCAGGGAGCACAAAGCCCGGCTTGCGCCGGGCTTTTTTGTTGGCTGAAGGCAGAGCGCTGTCGGGGGCCCGGCGCTTCTGCTATTTGGCGACCCGCAGCTTCGACAATGCGGTGCCGATCGAGTTGAACGTGGT
This sequence comes from Bradyrhizobium sp. HKCCYLRH3073, assembly GCF_051167995.1. Taxonomy (NCBI): domain Bacteria; kingdom Pseudomonadati; phylum Pseudomonadota; class Alphaproteobacteria; order Hyphomicrobiales; family Nitrobacteraceae; genus Bradyrhizobium; species Bradyrhizobium sp. HKCCYLRH3073. The sequence goes on along the minus strand of NZ_JBNPUD010000007.1, from coordinate 320,250 downwards.
CACGATCTGGCTCGAACTCGTCAGCATGTAGAATTTGTCGGGACTGCTGGCGCAGTTCTGCAGCACGGTCGAGGTCGGGTCGGCGGGCGAGCTCGTGTTCACCTGGATCGTGTAGATCGTGTACATCGCGTTGCCCTTCGAATCCTTGGTGTTCTTCAGGTTCGAGCAGAGCAGGGCCTGGCGCGCGTCGATCGGGTTGCCCGAGGCTTGCGACGAGCCGTTGCCGTATTCGGGCCAGCGGTCCTCGGTGTTCAGGCCGTCCGACAGCAGGATGATGACGCGATTATAGGTGGTGTTGACGTCCTCCGCCGGCGCGCCGAGCACGCCGTTCGGAATCAGCGACTGCACGGCCCAGGCAAGTCCGATCGCCTGGTTGGTGCCGCCGGTCGGCTGCATGGCGTTGACGGCGCTCTTCAGCGAGCTCCAGCTGTAGCTGAGCGGCACGATCTCCGCGAGCTTCGTCGAGGCCGTGCTGCTGCAGTACTGGATGTTGTTCTCCATGTGCTGGTTGGCCGGGAACAGCGTCGTCACGTCGGAGGTCGCCGGCGACACGGCATTCGCGTCGTTCGGCTGGGTGCGGTCGGCGACGCATCCGGTCCAGGTGCTCTTGGTGTTGGCGACCCAGGTGTGGGTGAAGGTGTTGACCTTGCACACCGTGCTGGATCCGCTTCCCGTGCAGCTGCACGTGTTGTTCGGAAGATTGCTGCCGCTGGTCGGGCAGCTGCAATAGCTGCCGGTGCACCAGTTCACCCGCGTGCTGGTCTGAACGCTGTTCCAGCAGCCATTGTAGTAGCTGTGCGAGGCTGAATCATAGCCCGGGCAGACGTAGCCGGTGTAGCTCCCGCTCGACGGAATCCTCGAGGCGCTCGAACTCCCGGTCGCCGGGTCGCTGGTGCAGGAGAAGTAGGGAAAGCCGTTGCCGGACTTGAACGGACAGGAGGATCCCGGTCCCACCATGTCCCATTGCGATTGCGTGTAGCTGCCGTTCGGGATTGCGGCCTGATAGGAACCATTGGCAGGCTGGATCGTGGGCGGATTCTGCCAGTCGGTCCAGTCGATCCAGTCCTTGGCGTAATTGCTGGCGCCGACGTTGACGACCTTGGCGAATGGAACGACCGAGATGTAGACGTCGCCCGGGGTCTTGGCCAGCGCGCTGAGCTGGTCGATCAGCCCGCCGCTGCCGGCCACGGCGTTCTGCAGCGCGGACATCTTGCCGCTGGACGCCATCGAGCCGGTATTGTCGAGCGCGAGCGCCACTCGCATCTTCACGTCGCCCCAGGTCGATGTCGTTTTGACGCCGAAGTCCATGGTCGGAAAGCCGGCAATCCTCATGAACTGGGTGACGATCTGGCCGGAGGCCGACAATTGGATGTTGGAGGCCGACGTTGTGGTCGAGGCGGTATAGCTGGCCGTCACGGTGACGTTCTGCGCGTCCGTGCTGGTGTAGAGCGCCTTGAAATAGGCGCTTGCCTTGGTTCCGATGTCGGTTGCGCTGATGGTGCCCTGCGCCAGGTCGCGCGACAGCATCAGCGAGGTGGCGTCGAGCGCAGCCTGCATCGACGACCGCGCGGCGTTCAGCCGGCTGTAGTCGACGCCTGCGCCGACGAAGGCCAGGATGGGGACGAGCGAGATGGCGAATAGCATGGAGATGTTGCCACCGCGGTCGCAGGCGAACCGTCGGACGGCGCGGCGGCAGAAACGAATGAAGGAGACATCGGTCATGTCGCTCACCAATTATGGTTTTCTGCAGGTGTTTTCGGTTCAGCTTCGTCAAGGCCGGGTAAATCGAAACCGCGAAACACCGGGCCAATGCCCGCAGCCTGGCGCCGCGCCCGCAACCGAGCTGGTTCCCTGTCAATGCCCGCTGAATGGGCTTTGTAAAATGCGACCGGTTTGATTAACCTTGCGCCTCATCGCCGGGGCAGGGAATCGGTCCTGCCGGAGCTTCGGTCCGTCCTGGGCCTGCGCTTGCGGCAAACCGGTCGCTGACCCATATTCCTGGTGTCGGTCCGACCGGACCGGTCGGCTGGGACAGGCGATCTGGAAAGCAGGACCGGGTGGCGGAAAGCGGCCCGGCAGGGGACAGGTCGGGGCGCCCCTTATGAGAGCAACCCTCCGAGGGAAACTCTTTATTGGGAGCCTCGCAGCCATATCTAACGCGTGCAAGATGTCGCAGCCAACTTCCAGATTGAACCGATCCGCGCCCAGGATGAGCAATAACGACAACAAGTCCGGTGGCACCGGTGGCCCGGTCACGTCCGTGATCACCAAGGTCAAGCCGAAGACCAAGCGCCCCAACCTCTACCGCGTCCTGATCCTGAACGACGATTACACGCCGATGGAATTCGTCGTTCACGTCCTGGAGAAGTTCTTCAACAAGGACGTCGAGGCCGCGACCAAGATCATGCTCCACGTGCACCATCACGGCATCGGGGAGTGCGGCGTCTTCACCTACGAGATCGCCGAGACCAAGGTGACGCAGGTGATGGACTTCGCCCGCAAGCACCAGCATCCGTTGCAGTGTGTGATGGAGAAGAAATAGCCGGCTCCCTCCGCGAAGAGAGCCGCCGACGCGCGCGTCTGCGAGCCAGGGGGGCGGGGGCTCCGGCTGCTCGGGGGGCTGCCCGACTGATCGCCGCGAATCGGCGTCGGACGAAGGATCCTCGAAGGCCGCAGATTGCTGCAGACGAGGTCAGCGCGATCCGGCAGGTTTCACGTTTCGCCCGAAGAATTACGGCCGCTCCGGTCCTTATCTCTTCCCGCTCGGCGGCCTGCGCCGTTCGGTTGGCGCAAGCCCGATTTGCCGCAATGGGAACGGGTTTTGCATTGACGATCCGGTGAACCCGTAATCGAGCGGCTCGGCCGGTCTTTTGTCGCACTCGGTTATAACTATATTTGACGAAGGTTGTTGTTGCCTGACCGGGCGGCGGCGATCATGATGGCAAGGGGCCACAGAGGACGCGCATGCCGACTTTTTCTCAAAGCCTTGAACAATCCCTGCATCGTGCGCTGGCGATCGCCAACGAGCGTCATCATCAATACGCGACACTGGAACATCTCCTTCTGTCCTTGATCGATGACAGCGATGCCGCGGCCGTGATGCGCGCATGCAGCGTCGACCTCGACAAGCTGCGCGGCAGTCTCGTGAACTACCTCGAAACCGAGTTCGAAAATCTGGTCACCGACGGCAGCGACGACGCCAAGCCGACCGCAGGTTTCCAGCGTGTGATCCAGCGCGCCGTGATTCACGTTCAGTCGTCGGGCCGCGAAGAGGTCACCGGCGCCAACGTGCTGATCGCGATCTTCGCCGAGCGTGAGAGCCACGCCGCGTACTTCCTGCAGGAGCAGGACATGACGCGTTACGATGCCGTGAACTACATCAGCCACGGCATCGCCAAGCGTCCTGGTGTCTCCGAAGCGCGCCCGGTTCGTGGCGTCGACGAGGAGACCGAAGCCAAGGGCAACGAGGACTCCAAGAAAAAGGGCGAGGCGCTGGAAACCTATTGCGTCAATCTCAACAAGAAGGCGCGTGACGGCAAGATCGATCCGGTGATCGGCCGCAACTCCGAGATCAACCGCGCCATCCAGGTGCTGTGCCGGCGCCAGAAGAACAACCCGCTGTTCGTCGGCGAAGCCGGCGTCGGCAAGACGGCGATCGCCGAGGGCCTCGCCAAGCGCATCGTCGACAGCGAAGTTCCCGAGGTGCTGTCGGCCGCGACCGTGTTCTCGCTCGACATGGGCACCTTGCTCGCGGGCACGCGCTATCGCGGCGACTTCGAGGAGCGCCTGAAGCAGGTGCTGAAGGAGCTCGAGGCGCATCCGAACGCGATCCTGTTCATCGACGAGATCCACACCGTGATCGGTGCCGGTGCGACGTCGGGCGGCGCGATGGATGCGTCCAACCTGCTCAAGCCGGCGCTGGCTTCGGGCTCGATCCGCTGCATGGGCTCGACGACCTACAAGGAGTATCGCCAGCATTTCGAGAAGGACCGTGCGCTGGTGCGCCGGTTCCAGAAGATCGACGTCAACGAGCCGTCGGTCGAGGATGCGATCGCGATCCTGAAGGGGCTGAAGCCGTACTTCGAGGACTATCACCGGCTGAAATACACCAACGAGGCCATCGAGGCCGCGGTGCAGCTGTCGTCGCGCTACATCCATGACCGCAAGCTGCCGGACAAGGCGATCGACGTGATCGACGAATCCGGTGCGGCGCAGATGCTGCTGGCCGAGAACAAGCGCAAGAAGACGATCGGCATCAAGGAGATCGAGACCACGATCGCCACGATGGCGCGGATCCCGCCGAAGAGCGTGTCGAAGGACGATGCCGAGGTGCTCAAGCATCTCGAGCAGACCCTCAAGCGCGTGGTGTTCGGCCAGGACAAGGCGATCGACTCGCTGTCGGCCTCGATCAAGCTGGCGCGGGCCGGCCTGCGCGAGCCGGAGAAGCCGATCGGCTGTTACCTGTTCTCGGGTCCGACCGGCGTCGGCAAGACCGAGGTCGCCAAGCAGCTCGCGTCGACCCTCGGCGTCGAGTTGCTGCGCTTCGACATGTCGGAGTACATGGAGCGGCACACGGTGTCGCGCCTGATCGGCGCGCCTCCCGGCTATGTCGGCTTCGACCAGGGCGGCCTCCTGACCGATGGCGTCGACCAGCATCCGCATTGCGTGGTGCTGCTAGACGAGATCGAGAAGGCGCATCCGGATCTCTACAATGTGCTGCTGCAGATCATGGATCACGGCCGGCTCACCGACCACAACGGCAAGCAGGTCAACTTCCGCAACGTGATCCTGATCATGACCACGAATGCAGGCGCGGCCGACATGGCCAAGCAGGCGTTCGGCTTCCATCGCTCGAAGCGGGAAGGTGACGATCACGAGGCGATCAACCGGCAGTTTGCGCCGGAATTCCGCAACCGGCTCGACTCCATCGTCTCGTTCGCGCACCTCAACGTCGAGGTGATCGGAATGGTCGTCGAGAAGTTCGTGCTGCAGCTCGAGGCCCAGCTCGCCGATCGCGACGTCACGATCGAGCTGTCGGAGCCGGCGAAGAGCTGGCTGATCCAGCACGGCTATGACGAGCAGATGGGCGCGCGCCCGATGGGCCGCGTGATCCAGGAGCACATCAAGAAGCCGCTGGCTGATGAGGTGCTGTTCGGCAAGCTGAAGGGCGGCGGCCACGTCCGCGTCGTGCTCGTCAAGGACGAGTCCGGCGTCGAGGAGAAGATCGGCTTCGAGTTCGTCGAGGGCCCGGTCACGCCGAAGTCCGAAGTTCCGGCGGCGCGCAAGCGCAAGCCGAAATCCGGCGGCGGCTCGAAGGGGCCGGCTCCGAAGGGACCGCTGGTCAAGGCGTAAGCCTGACGCGACGAGATGAGTACGAAAGGCCGGCCGTCGCGCCGGCCTTTTTCGTTGACGGGAGGTGCTTTGATGCGACGTCCGGCTCAGGCCGGCTTGACGAAGAAATACACCGTCAGGCCGCAGCCGACGGCGATGATGAAGCGGCGCACATGGGCCGGCGGGATGATCTGGCTGAGCCGCGCGCCGACGAAGCCGCCGACCATGGCAGCGCCCATCATCGTCAGCGTCTCCAGCCAATGCACGCGGCCCGAGAACGCAAAGATGGCGGAGGCCGTCATATTCATGAGCGCGGCGAGCAGCACCTTCATGCCGTTCATGGCGCGGATGTCGCGCAGGCCATAGAACACCAGCGCGGCCAGCATCAGGATGCCGATGCCGCCGCCGAAATAGCCGCCATAGATCGCGATCACGAACTGCACCGCCTGGATGGTCCGCGGCCCGAACCAGCGCGCGCCATCCTTTGGCGTAAAGCGCATGCCGAATGCGAACACCATCGTGGCGAACAGCAACAGCCAGGGCACCAGCCGGCTGAAGGCGGCCGACGGTGTGACCAGGAGCAGCGCGGCGCCGAGCGTGCCGCCGAGCAGGCTGATGATCGACAGCCGCACGAGGTCGTGACGCCACGGCGCCTTTGCGTCGTTCAAGATCTCACGGGAGGCCCAGGCGCTGACGAACTGGCCGGGGCACAGCGCGACGGTGCTGGAGGCGTTGGCGTCGATGGCCGGGATGCCGGCCGCAAGCAGCGTCGGGAAGGTCAGGAACGCGCCGCCGCCGGCCAGCGCATTGACGATACCCGAGCCGAAGGCGGCGAGGGCGAGCAGGGCCAGCATCGTCCAGTCCGTCATCGCTGTCGCTACTCGCCCTTCAGCCGCTGGCCGTCCTGGACGCGGACGCGCTCGGCGCCGCGGGCGCCGGCCGGCGACAGCCTGAGCATGCTCAGGAATGCGCCGACCAGCGCGAAACCGACGCCGGTCAAGAGCGACAGCCGCGTGCCGTCGGTCGTGTCGATCGCCAGGAACATCGCGACGAGGGCTGCGCCCGTGGTCTGGCCGAGCAGCCGCGCCGTCCCGAGCATGCCGCTGGCGCCGCCCGCGCGCTCGCGCGGGGCGGCCGCGATCATCGTGCGGTTGTTGGGCGTCTGAAACAGCCCGAAGCCGCAGCCCGCCAGCGCCATGCGCCAGACGACGTCCCATGCCGACGGCTCGCGCGGCAGCAGGCCGAGCGCACCGAGCCCGCAGGCGAAGATCACCAATCCGATCCCACCAAGCAGGCCGGCCGGCACGCGCTCGACCAGCCGGCCCGCCAGTGGCGCGGTCAGGCCGACCGCGATCGGCCACGGCGTGATCAGGAGACCCATCTGCACCGGCGAATAGCCGAAATGGCTTTCGAGATAGAAGGGGATGGCGACGAAGGCGAGCATCTGGCCGCAGAACGACGAGATCGAGGTCGCAATCGACAGCGCGAACACCGGGATGCGCAAGAGGTCGAGCGGCAGCAGCGGCGAGGCCATGTGGGTCTGGCGCCAGACCAGCCACACGCCGGCCGTGATGGCGACGACGAACTCGATCGCGCAGGTCACCAGCGCCTCGCCATGGCCGAGGCTGTCCACGGCGGCGATCAGGAAGCCGAAGGCGACCGCGCTCAGCGCCGCGCTCTGCCAGTCGAACATGTGCGGGGCGCGCGGCGTATGCGGCAGGAAGCGGAAGCCGAAGACGAAGGTGACGATGCCGAGCGGCACGTTGATCGCGAACAGCCACGGCCAGCTGCCGACGGCGAGAATGCCGGCGGCGATGGTCGGACCGACCGCGGCGGACACTGCGACCACCATCGCATTGATGCCGATGCCGCGGCCGAGCAGAGCGTGCGGGTAGGTGAAACGTACCAGCGCCGAGTTGACGCTGAGGATGCCGGCGGCGCCAAAGCCCTGCAGGATGCGCGCGAGCGTCAGCAGCAGCAGGCTGTCGGCGAGCGCGCAGAACGCGGAGGCCGCCGTGAACAGCACGAGGCCGGTGAGATAGACCCGCCGATAGCCGATGATCTCGCCAAGCGAGGCCAGCGGCAGCAGCGAGATCGTGACCGCGAGCTGGTAGCCGTTGACGATCCAGATGGAGAACGCCGGGCTGGCGTTCAGGTCGCGGGCGATCGTCGGCAGCGCCACATTGGCGATGGCGCCGTCGACCACGGCCAGCACGATGCCGAGCGCGATCGTCACGATCGCCCAGGTGCGCTGCGGCAGCGGCAGTCCGTCGGCGTGCAGACCTGGGGTCGTCGGCGTCATCATGCGGGCTCCGGCCGCTGCCGGGCCGCGGACAATGGACGGGAACGGGCAACACGGCGGTACATATCCCGTTCCACGCCGGCGGAGCGCGCCGACGCGTCACCGCCGTTTGGGGCGGACCTGAATCGCCTTGAGATAGTTGGCCGCGGCTTCCGCCTCGGGCCGGTCGAACTGGAAGCTCGGCATGTCCTTGTGAATGGTCGACAGGCCGGCCTGCAGCCGCTGGGCGAAATCCTCGTCGTAGAGCTTGCTGTCACCGAAGGTCCTGAACGGGGGCGCGTCGGGGTGCGGGCTGGCGCCCGTGAGACCTACGGCATGGCATCGGCTGCAAAGGCTTTGCAAGAGCGCTTTTCCACGCTTCTGCTCGCTGTCCAGCGCATGGCTTGGGCCTGTGAGCAGGCACGTCAAAGCCAACCCAAGCCCTGCTCGCATGATCATGTCACGTTCACCCGACTTATCCGGCCTACCAGCGGCCGGTGGCCTTTCCATAGGCGTAAAGCCCGATCAGGCCAATGCTCACGATCGTCGAGCCGATCAGGATGATCAGATCCCAACGGGGAGGATCGTCATCATCCCGGTTCAACGTCAGCAGGGTAAACAGAGCCTTCAAGGCAAAACGGCGCATCGCAGATCCGGCCCGGCCGACCAGCGCATGCGGCCAGCGCGTTGCAAGGGAGTTTCGAGGGGAGTTTAGCGCTTCAACGTGCTGCGCCGCCACTCGCGTGGCGACAGGCCGAACTGCTCGCGGAACACGCGGCCGAAATGCGAGAGGTCATTGAAGCCCCAGGAAAAGGCGATCTCGCTGATCTGACGATGAGCCAGCATCGGCGAGCCGAGATCGCGCCGGCACTGCGTGAGCCGCTCGGCCAGCACGAAGCGCTGGAACGACGTCTCCTCGTCCGAGAACAGATCGTTGACGTAGCGCGCCGAGAGCCCGAGCTCGCGTGCGATCTCCGGCAGTGAGAGGTCGGCGTCGGACAGCCGGGTGCGGACGTGCGCCTTGATCCGATAGAGCAGCGCTGCGCGGTGGCTCGAGGCGGGCAGGGGCTGGGTGCACAGCCGCTCGGCCAGGGTCATGGCGAGCAGGTCGGCGGCCTGGTCCGCCAGCCGTTCGGCATGCTCGGGGCCGATGCGCTCGGCGCGCTCGCAGAGCCTGACGATGAAGTCGTGGGCGAGTGGCTGGAGCGGGCTGTCGGAGCCGAAGCTGATCGCCGTTACGGTCTCGGTCGGACCGATCCGGCGCTGCAGCATCTCGCGCGGGAGCTTGAACACGATCTGCTTGAACGCGGCGTCGAACTGCAGCTCGTACGGGCGGGTCGTGTCGTAGATCGCGAACTCCCCGGGCCTGATCACGGTGTCGCGGCCATCCTGGACGACGCCGCCGATCCCCTCGCGCCCGAGCGCGATGAGGATGAAGTCGGCATCCGCCCGGGAGATCCGCTGCGAGGTCCGGTGCACGCGCTGCCGGTCCGAGGCGACCTCGGAGCACACGGCCCGTCCCAACGCGGTGTGGGTCACCGAGCCGCGAAACGCGCTGCCGAGATCGGAGGTGCAATCGAGCCCGACATAGACGTCGCAGACGATGTCCTGCCACAGCGCCAGCCGGCGGTGGCCCGGGCTTCCGTCGGTGGTGAACAGGATCGGCATCGCTCCGTCTCCTCCTGCACCTGTGCCTGCGGCAATGCAGCAAATTCCGGGCCGGCTCGATCTTCGTCGCAGCCGCAGTCGAATGTTCGTTCCCTGGGAGACGAGCGCGAAAGCCGGCTGGCGTCAATAGTTGGCCGGGTCGCGGCGCCACCCGCCGCGCACGGGCATCAGGGAGCAGCAGCGATGGGACTGGCACATCCGAAATACAAGGTGGCGGTGGTGCAGGCGGCGCCGGCCTGGCTCGACCTGGACGGCTCGATCAAGAAGACCATCGCCCTGATCGAGGAGGCGGCCGACAAGGGCGCCAAGCTGATCGCGTTTCCGGAGGTCTTCATCCCCGGCTATCCCTGGCACATCTGGATGGACTCGCCGGCCTGGTGCATCGGGCGCGGCTTCGTGCAGCGCTATTTCGACAATTCGCTGGCCTATGACAGCCCGCAGGCCGAGTCGTTGCGCGCCGCGGTGCGCAAGGCCAGGCTGACGGCCGTGCTCGGCCTCTCCGAACGCGACGGCGGCAGCCTCTACATCGCGCAATGGCTGATCGGCCCGGATGGCGAGACCATCGCCAGGCGCCGCAAGCTGCGGCCGACCCATGCCGAGCGCACCGTCTACGGTGAGGGCGACGGCAGTGACCTTGCGGTGCATGATCGTCCCGACATCGGCCGGATCGGCGCGCTGTGCTGCTGGGAGCATCTGCAGCCGCTGTCGAAATACGCGATGTACGCGCAGAACGAGCAGGTGCATGTCGCGGCCTGGCCGAGCTTCTCGCTGTACGATCCGTTCGCGCCGGCGCTCGGCGCCGAGGTCAACAATGCGGCCTCGCGCGTCTATGCGGTCGAAGGCTCGTGCTTCGTGCTGGCGCCATGCGCCACCGTCTCGCAGGCGATGATCGACGAGCTGTGTGACCGGCCCGACAAGCACGCGCTGCTGCATGTCGGCGGCGGCTACGCCGCGATCTTTGGTCCGGATGGCTCTTCGCTCGCCGAGAAGTTGCCGCCGGAGCAGGAAGTCCTGCTGATCGCAGAGATCGATTTGGGCATGATCGGCATCGCCAAGAATGCCGCCGATCCGGCGGGACACTATTCGCGCCCCGACGTCACGCGGCTGCTGCTCAACAAGAAGCCGCTCAACCGGGTCGAACAGTTCGCGCTGCCGGTCGATGCGGTCGCTCCCGGCGAGGCGCCATCGGCGGCTGGCTGACAGTCCCGCACCGTGACCATAGAGTCGGAGTGGCTCGACCGGCACTCGACGTGCTCCTATACCATCCGCTGGAAATTTGATGGGCTGCGCCGATACCCGGGCGGCTGCCTTCACCCTTGAAATTTTCTGGCACAACCGCATCGGTGATTGCCCGGACGACTTGCGTTCGCTCTCTAATTGCTTCACGATTTCGTGGGCAAGGGGGGAATCATGTTCGTAGAGTGGCGCAATATTGGTCTTTTGGGTGCTTTGCTTCTGGGGGCCTGTGCTTCTAGTTCGGCCGACATCACCCCGAGCTATGTCTCTCCAATGATCTATCAGTCCTACACCTGCCAGCAGCTTGCTATGGAGGCCCAGAGTGTCTCTTCCCGCGCTGCCGTGCTTTCGGGGGCCCAAGACAAGCAGCGGACAAATGACACGATTGCGACCACCGCTGCCGTCGTGATCTTCTGGCCAGCAGCATTTCTGGTCGGAGGAGATAAACAGACTGCTGCAGAGCTGGGCAACATGAAGGGGCAGATGGTTGCCATCGAGCAGGCATCGATAGCTAAGAAGTGCAATATCCAGTTTCAAAGGCCCGAGCCGAAGGCTGAAGAAAAATAGGCTGTTCGATTCCGATGATGTCGAGCTAACTCAATAGTATCTAGCCCGATGTCTCACGAACCTGCCGGGCGATCGCCTTTTGCGCATCGAACTCGGCGCGCCGCCGCGCCAGCTCCTCCGGCGCGAGCATGGCGGGGTTGCTGTAGTCGCGCTTCCAGCCGTGATCCTCGCTCCACTGCAAAGGTGATTGCACGGTCGTGCGTGCGGCTGGTGAACTCTCGAGGACACGTAAAGCCAATTCGAGCGTGAAGGCCTGCGAGGCCGCGTCGTGCGGCTTGCCGGCGGAATTGCCGAGCGGAAAATCCGAGAACAGGAAGCGCGGCGCGGCGGCGTGCTCGACGATGTCCTTGGCGCAGCCCATGACGACGGTCGCGACGCCGTTCGCTTCGAGATGCCGTGCCACCAGGCTCACGGTCTGGTGGCAGACCGGACAGTTCGGCACCAGCACGACGGCGTCGATCGCGTCGGCGCGGCAGCGCGCGAGAATCTCCGGCGCATCGGTCTCGATCGTCACGCGGTGGCTGCGATTGGTCGGCGCGCCGAAGAAGCGCGGTCCGACCGCGCCGATGCGACCTTCACCTGCCAGCCTTAGGAGCTGTGGTAGCGGAAACCAGGTGCCGGCATCCTCGGCCGAGGTGTGCACGCGATCATAGGCGATGTGGGAAATGCGCAGGTCGTGCTGCGCCGACGTGTCGCCGTCATAGACGGAGTAGAACTTGGCGCCGCCATTGTAGGGCGCGCCGGGACCTTGATCGCCTTTGGCGGGATCGAAAGGCGCGGCCGTGGTGACGATGGTGACGCGCGACTGCGCGAGCGGCTTGCGCAGCGGCTGAAACGGCGCCGACGTGTAGTGGGCCCAGCGATAGGGCGTGTCATAGCCGATCGCCAGATAGTAGTCGCGCGTGCGCGCCATATAGGACAATGGCGCATCGCTGTCGGGCGCGAAGCCGAGTCTGTCGTCGGTCGGTGCGGTCATCCGTCGCGCTCCCTGCAGGACTTGGGGATTGCTAGCCGGCTCGTTCGCTGTGTCAAGGCGCCGCGCGGTGGAACCCCGCATGGTCTTCGGCTTTGTCTGTCGGCAGAATTCCAACCATTGCACCGCGCCCACGATGCTTTCCATGGTTTCCGTTGCTCGCATTGCCTGTCTCGGCCTTGCCTTGATGCTGACCATGCCCTTGTCCGGCGTGGCGGCGGAGCAGGCCTCCGACCGCGACGTTGCCGTGCCGGCTGATCCGAAGGATGGCGCGCGGCAGGATTCGCCGCAGGAGGCTGCGAAGCCGGCAGACGCTGCAGCAGAGGGCCCGGAGAACAAGACCGACGAGTCCAAGGAGAGCGGCACGCGCGAGGCGATCTGCCTGATGATCGAATCCGCAGCCAAGGCGAATGGTCTGCCGCTCGAATTCTTCGCCCGCGTGATCTGGCAGGAGAGCCGCTTTCAGAGCGACGCAGTCGGGCCGGTCACGCGCAACGGCCAGCGCGCGCAGGGAATCGCCCAGTTCATGCCGGGCACGGCGAACGAGCGCCAATTGCTCGATCCGTTCGATCCGGTTCAGGCGCTGCCGAAGTCGGCGCAGTTCCTGGCCGAGCTGCGCGATCAGTTCGGCAATCTCGGGCTCGCGGCGGCGGCCTACAATGCGGGGCCGCGCCGGGTGCAGGACTGGCTCGCCGGCAAGGGGCAGATGCCGTGGGAGACCCGCAACTACGTCTCGGCCATCACCGGTTCGTCGATCGACGATTGGGCCGCGGCGGGGAAGGGCGGCAAGATGCCGCCGAGCCCGCCGCCGACCTCGTGTCATCAACTGATGGCGCTGCTGAAGCGTGCGCCGAACCCGTTCGTCCGCGAGCTTGAGCAGCATGTCGCGCTGGCGGCTGCGAAACCGTGGGGCGTGCAACTGGCTGCCGGCTTCGATCGCAATCGTGCGCTGTCGATGTACGCCCGCGCCATCAAGGGGCTCGGCACCATCATCGGTGACCGCGACCCCAGCCTGCTGTCGTCGGTGATGCGCTCGCGCGGCAACCGGGCGTTCTACCAGGTGCGGATCGGTGCCGAGAGCCGGCCCGAGGCGGACGGCCTCTGCAACCGCATCCGCCGCGCCGGAGGCGCCTGCTTCGTGCTGCGCAACCGGGTCTGACGCGGGACGGATTGCGCGCCGCGCAGAGCCGCGCGCGCGTGACGGCGGTTGACGCGAGCGGCTTTCGAAAGCCTTATCTTGGTTCGTTCCGCTGGGCCGCCCGTGACACTTCCTCCGCTCGATTCGCCGCAATGGCATGGTTCACTGCGCGCCTTCGGCTGGGGGCTGCGCGCGACGTCGGCGACCATCCTGTCGCTGGTGCTGTTCGTCACCTTCATCGGCATCGGCGCGCTCGCGCACGACACCCATTTCAGCATGCTCTGGGCGATCCTCTCTACCGCGCTGGTATGGGCCGGTCCGGCGCAGATCATCCTGGTCTCCACGCTCGGCTCCGGCCAGACCATTCTGCAATCGGCGATCGCGGTGACGATGAGCGCGATCCGGCTGTTTCCGATGGTGGTGGCGGTGCTGCCGCTGATCCGCTCGCCCCAGACCAAGCGGCGGCACCTGGTGCTGATCGCGCATTTCACTGCCGTGACGCTGTGGGTCGAATGCTATCGCTTCCTGCCGCATGTGCCGCGCGAGCGCCGCATCGCCTTTGTGCATGGGCTCGGCACCGGCCTGATGGGGATTGCGCTGATCGCGACCGTCATCGGCTATCTTCTCGCCGCCAATCTGTCGCAGACCTTCGGCGCCGCGGTGCTCTTGCTGACGCCGCTGGCGTTCCTGTTCTCGACCCTGCGCAACGCCAGGGAGCTTGCCGATGTGCTCGCGCTCGGCCTTGGCCTGGTGCTGTATCCCCTGGCCGCCCAGCTCAACAGCGGCGTCGACATCCTGGTCAGCGGCGTCGTCGCCGGAACGCTCGCGTTCGGCGCGCACAAATGGCGCGAGCGGCGGGGGCTGGCATGAGCGACTTCATCGGCGATTGGCATGCGCTCGTGGTGCTGCTGGTCGCGGGCGTGATCCCCAACCAGATCTGGCGCCTGCTCGGACTGTGGTTCGGCAGCGGGCTCGACGAGGGCTCGGACCTGCTGATGTGGGTCAAGGCGGTCGCGACCGCCATCTTGGCGGGGGTCATCGCCCAGATCCTGGTGCAGCCGCCGGGCGCGCTCGCCAGCGTGCCGTGGGGCCTGCGCTACGGTGCCGTCGTTGCCGGACTTGCGGCCTTCATGGCGACCCGTCGCTCGATCTTCGCCGGCGTCGTCTGCGGCGAGGCCGTGATGCTGGCCGGCAAATGGTGGCTCGGCTGAGATGCGTGATCTTGCGCGGCCGCAATTGCGGTGAGCCGGGGTTCGGATAGATTGCCGGGAAGACCTGAGGACTCCGCAATGACCGCTGATACCGATCTCCGCCCGGGCGAAGTCGCCATCGACGCGCCGCAGCCGCGCGACGCCACGCTGTATTTCATCGGCCGTATCCGCACGCCCTGGACCTCGCGTCTGGAGACGCCGCGGCAGGGCAGCTTCGAGGGGCCGGTGTGCCGGCTCGAGATCTTCGAGCCCTGGGTGCCGGCGCTGCAGGGCATCGATCGTTTCAGCCATCTCCAGGTGCTGTACTGGCTCAACCGGGCGCGCCGTGATCTCGTAAAGCAGAGCCCGCGCCATCATGATGGCGAGACCCGGGGCACCTTCGCGCTGCGCTCGCCGGTGCGTCCCAATCCGATCGGCGTGTCGACGGTCCGCTTCGTCGCGCTGGAGGGCAGCACCGTTCTGGTGCGCGGTCTCGACTGCCTCGACGAGACGCCGCTGATCGATCTGAAACCGGATCACTGCGTGTTCACGCCGGCGGCGGCTGGCAAGGATGACAAATAGGACCGACAGATCCGGATGTCGAAGGTGAACAAGCGGCCGCAGAAGACGGTGACGGCTCTGGATGCGATCACGGCGGACCTCGTCGCCGTGCTGGTGGCGGTGACCGACGGGCAGCCCAGGATCATGACGATCGAGCACGCCGCGGCGCTGCCGAGCGGACCGTTTCAGTTCGGGCACCGCTCGCTGCAGACCGGCCTGCGCGCCTGGGTCGAGGCCCAGACCGGCCATCCCCTGGGCTATGTCGAGCAGCTCTACACCTTCGCCGACCGTGGCCGTACCGGCGATCCCGACGCGCCGCACCGGATCTCCATCAGCTATCTCGGCCTGACCCGTGAGGAGGAGGGGCGCGAGGGCGCGGATGCGCAATGGTCATCCTGGTACGACTACTTCCCGTGGGAGGATCATCGCGACGGGCCGCCGGCGATCCTGGCCAAGATCATCGCGCCGAAGCTGAAAGCCTGGGCCCGATCCGCCGACGAGCCGACGCTGCAGAAGACCAGGTGGCGGCGCGCCGCCATCACCTTCGGCCTCGATGGCCGCGAGTGGAACGAGGAACTGACGCTGCAGCGCTACGAGCTGCTGTATGAGGCGGGGCTGATCCCCGAGAGCGTGCGCGAAAAGGGAGGCGATCCGATCGTGCCGGGCCGCGCCATGACGGGTGATCACCGCCGCATTCTCGCCACCGGCATCGCGCGGCTGCGCGCCAAGATCAAATACCGGCCGGTCGTGTTCGAGTTGATGCCGGAAGAATTTACACTCCTGCAACTGCAACGCAGCGTCGAGGCCTTGGCAGGCCGGCTCGTCCACAAGCAGAACTTCCGCCGCCTCATCGAGCAGCAGGAACTCGTTGAAGAGACAGGCGCAATCGCTGCCGACACGATCGGTCGGCCGGCCAAGCTGTTTCGCTTCCGGCAGGGCGTTCTGGCCGAGCGGGCGGTGGTCGGAACCAAGCTGCCGCTCTCGCGGTCTTGATCGCCCGCTCTTGACAAGGCTTATGCTCAGGATAAGTATAAGGCATCTTATGCTCATGGAGAGTATAAATGGCCGATCTTGTCCTGCCCGCCGTCGCGCCGAATGCATCGCTTGCTGAGCGCCTGAGGCGGGTGATCCCGCCGCCGGAATGGGCTGTCTTCGAGGACGATGTCGAAGCCATCCTGGCGCTGAAGCGCCGGCGCAATGCCGTGGTGCTGGCGCACAACTATCAGACGCCCGAGATCTATCACGGCGTCGCCGACATCGTCGGCGACAGCCTGCTGCTGGCGCGCGAAGCGACCAAGGTCGATGCCGAGGTGATCGTGCTCGCCGGCGTCCACTTCATGGCCGAGACCGCCAAGCTGCTCAATCCCGACAAGACGGTGCTGATCCCCGACGTGGAGGCGGGCTGCTCATTGGCGGAGTCGATCACCGCCGCCGACGTCCGGCTGATGCGCGCGCGCCACCCGGGCGTGCCCGTGGTCGCCTATGTCAACACGTCGGTGGCGGTGAAGGCCGAGTCCGACGTCTGCTGCACGTCCGGCAACGCGCGCGCGGTCGTCGAGTCGCTCGGTGTCGATCACGTCATCATGCTGCCGGATGAATATCTCGCGCGCAACGTCGCCGCACAGACCAAGGTCAGGATCACGGCCTGGAAAGGGCATTGCGAGGTCCATGAGCGCTTCAGCGCCGATGACGTCCGCACGCTACGCGACAACCATCCCGGGGTCACCGTGCTCGCGCATCCGGAGTGTCCGCCGGAGGTGGTGGCGGAGGCCGACTTCGCCGGCTCCACTGCGGCGATGTCGGACTTCGTCGGAGCAAGACGGCCGGTCCGGGTGGTGCTGCTCACGGAATGCTCGATGAGCGACAATGTCGCCGTGCTCCATCCCGACATCGAGTTCATCCGCCCCTGCAATCTGTGCCCGCACATGAAGCGGATCACGTTGAAGAACATCCGCCATGCGCTCGAGACCAATACGCACGAGGTCACGATCGATCCCGCGATGGCCGAGCGCGCGCGGCGCGCCGTGGAAAGGATGCTGGCATCATGAGCATCGATGTTTCGAAGTTGGCTGGCCGTCCCGTGATCATCGGCGGCGGAGCCGCAGGTCTGATGACGGCGCTTCAGCTCGCGCCCGAGCCCGTCGTGCTGCTGTCGAAGTCGCCGCTCGGCGCGGAGGCATCGAGCATGTGGGCGCAAGGCGGACTGGCCGCGGCGGTTGGCGATGACGATGATCCGTCGCTGCATCTGAAGGACACGCTCGCTGCCGGAGCGGGATTGTGCGACGAGTCCGCCGCGCGCCGTATCATCGATGCTGCGCCGGCCGCGGTCGAGCGCCTCGCCCAGCTCGGCGTCGCGTTCGACCGGCATGCGGACGGACGCTGGCGTCTGGGCCTGGAGGCCGCGCACAGCCGCAAGCGGATCGTGCATGCGACCGGCGACGGCACGGGACGCGAGATCATGCGCGCACTGATCGCGGTGGTCAGGCGATGTCCCTCGGTGACGCTTCTGGAGGGCGTCGAGGCGCGCCGGCTGATTGTCGACGACAACGCGATCCAGGGCGTGGTTGCGGTGCGCGGCGATGCGGCTCTGATCCTCGCCACGACACGCGTCGTGATCGCAACCGGCGGCATCGGCGGGCTGTTCCTCGACAGCACCAATCCCACCGGCTGCTTCGGCCAGGGGCTCGCGCTGGCGGCGCGGGCCGGGTCCGTGCTGTCCGATCTCGAATTCGTGCAGTTTCACCCCACCGCGTTTGACGGGCCCTCGCGGCCGCTGCCGCTTCTCACCGAGGCGATCCGCGGCGACGGTGCGGTGCTGATCGACGAGACCGGCACGCGCTTCGTGGCCGACGAGCCGGGGGCCGAGCTGGCGCCCCGCGACGTGGTGGCGCGCGCGGTGTGGCGGCGCCGCGCGCAGGGACACCGTGTGTTGCTCGATGCGCGCGACAAGCCGGGCAAGGATTTCGCCGCGCGCTATCCCGTGATCAGCGCCTTCTGCCGCATGGCGGGCATCGATCCCGCGCGCGATCCGATCCCCGTGCGGCCGGCCGTGCACTATCATATGGGCGGCGTCGCTGTTGACGCGATGGGACGCAGCACGGTCGAGGGCTTGTGGGCCTGTGGCGAGGCCAGCCGCACCGGCCTGCACGGCGCCAACCGGCTCGCCAGCAACTCGCTGATGGAAGCGATCGTCTGCGCGCAATGGGTGGCAGAAAGCGTGGCCGGCGCGCCGCAGCGTGTGGGCAAGCCGTGCGCGGTGGCGGTCATTCCGCCGGCGTCCGATCCGTCGGCCGTACGGCCGCTGCTGTCGCATGCGCTCGGCGTGATGCGCGAGCGCCGCACGATCGCGGCGGCCGTCAGCAGCCTGCTTCCGCTGGCGGAGCAGGCAGGGCCCGCGGCTGATCCTGCGCTGGTCGGCCTGATGCTCGCGGTCGCGGCGCATGCCCGTGAGGAGAGCCGCGGCGCGCATTTCCGCAGCGATCGTCCGGACACGCGGACCGTCGCGCAGCCGTCCAGCTTCACTCTGCCCGAGGCGATTGCGGTTGCGCGCGACATCGTCGAGGCCGAGCAGACGCCGTTGAGGAGTGCAGTGCCATGAGTCTCAATCCTCTCTCGCCCTTGCTCTACGAGCCGCTGGTGCGCATGGCGCTGCTTGAGGATCTCGGCCGGGCCGGCGACATCACCACCGATGCCATCGTGCCGGCCGAGCAGCGCGCATCGCTGAAGCTGCGGGCGCGCCAGCACGGCGTGATCGCGGGCCTCGATGTGGCGCGCTGCGCCTTCCAGACCGTCTCGCCGGACGTGCGCCTGGAGGTCGTGCGGCCTGATGGCAGCGCCGCGGCGCCGGGAGACACGATCGCAACCATCAGCGGCCCGGCGCGGGCGCTGCTGACCGGCGAGCGCGTGGCGCTCAACTTCCTCTGCCGCTTGAGCGGGGTCGCCAGCGCGACGGCGTCGCTGGTCGCGGCGGTGAAAGGGACCAAGGCGCAGATCGTCTGTACCCGGAAGACCACGCCGGGCCTGCGCGCGCTGGAGAAATATGCGGTGCGCGCCGGAGGCGGCGGCAATCACCGGTTCGGGCTCGATGACGCCGTCCTGATCAAGGACAACCACATTGCCATCGCCGGCGGCATCAAGGCCGCCATCACGCGCGCGAAGGCTCATGCCGGCCATCTCGTCAAGATCGAGGTCGAGGTCGACACCTTGGCGCAGCTGGAGCAGGCGCTGACGCTCGGCGTCGACGCGGTGCTGCTCGACAACATGACGCCGGCGGAGCTCGAAACCGCGGTGGGCATGATCGGCGGCAAGGCCATCGCCGAAGCCTCGGGCCGGATCACCGTGGAGACCGCGCCCGCGATCGCCGCGGCCGGCGTCGACCTGATCTCCGTCGGCTGGATCACGCATTCGTCGGCCGCGCTGGACATCGGGCTCGACGAGGCCTGATCAGCCCTTCAGCGCCGCAATCAGCTTCGCCGCGTTCTCCTCCAGCACCTTCGGATCTTCCTTGCGGCTCGCGGGCGGCAGCAGGGAATCGCCATTGTGGCGCGGCATGATGTGGACGTGCAGGTGGAACACCATCTGCCCGCCGGCATGCTCATTGAACTGCTGCACGGTGATGCCGTCGGCGGCGAACGCGGTCTTGGCCGCGCGCGCGATGGTCCGCACGGCACGGCCGACATGGAGGTAGTCCTCCTCGGTGATATCAAGGATGTTGCGGGCCGGCACCTTCGGGATCACCAGCGTATGCCCGGGGACGCGCGGCATGATGTCGAGGAACGCCAGCACGTGGTCGTTCTCGTAGACCTTGGTGCAGGGGAATTCGCCGCGCAGGATCTTTGCGAACGGATTGTTGGGATCGTAGGCGGTCATGGGCAGTCCCTTAAGCGGTTCTTCTTGGTGCGCCTTACTCTCACCGGCAGGTGTCGCCGGTCAAGACGGCTCGTCCATGCCTTTCCGGAACGGTCCGGATTCGGCGAGCTCGCGGCCGGCCTGCTCGACATAGGCGCGCTCGCGCTTGAGATAGTCGTCGATGGCGCGGCGCAGGCCGCGGTCGGCGATGTAGTGGGCGGAGTAGGTAGTCTGCGGCAGGTAGCCGCGCGCGATCTTGTGCTCGCCCTGGGCGCCGGCCTCGACCACGGCAAGCTTGTGCTGGATCGCAAAGTCGATCGCCTGGTAGTAGCAGACCTCGAAATGCAGGAATGGATGGTGCTCGATCGCACCCCAGTTGCGGCCGAACAGCGTGTCCGAGCCGATGAAATTGATGGCCCCGGCGATCCAGCGGCCGTCGCGCCTGGCCATCACCAGCAGCACGTCCTCAGCCATGGTCTCGCCGATCTGCGCGAAGAACTTGCGGGTCAGATACGGCCGGCCCCACTTCCGCGAGCCGGTCTCCATGTAGAACGCGAAGAACGCGTCCCAGGCGTCCTCGGTGATGTCCTTGCCGGTCAGCCAGTGGATGGTGATGCCGGCGGCCAATGCGTCGCGCCGCTCGCGCTTGATCGCCTTGCGGTGGCGCGAATTCATCGTCGCCAGGAAATCGTCGAAGCTGGAAAAACCCTGATTGTGCCAGTGGAACTGCTGGTCGGTGCGCTGCAGGAAGCCTTGCGTGGCGAGCAGCTGCCACTCGGACTCCCGGGCGAAGGTGACATGGACCGAGGACGCCTCGCTGATCCCGCACAGCGCCTTGAGCCCCTGCGCAAGCGCATTGCCGATCAATTCCTGGTCCTGGTCGGCGCGGATCAAGAGCCGCGGCCCGGTCGCCGGCGTGAACGGGACCGACACCTGCAGCTTCGGATAATAGCGGCCGCCGGCGCGCTCATAGGCGTCGGCCCAGCCGCGGTCGAAGACGTATTCGCCCTGCGAATGGGACTTCAGATAGCACGGCACGACGCCGAGGATCTCGTCGCCGATCTTCGCCACCAGATGGCGCGGCGCCCAGCCGGTACGCAGGGTGGCCGAGCCAGAGGCTTCGAGCGCCGAGAAAAACGCATGTGAGATGAACGGATTGTAGCCGCGGCCGCAGGCGGGAGATGAGCCGGGACCAACGCGACCGCCGGGATTGGCGCAGGCATCCCATGCGGCCGCCGGGATCTCGCTGATCCCGGGAACGGCTTCGAGCGTGATCTCAGGCGATGCCATCGAGTCCTTGTCAAACCGGCCGGCACGGGACGCCCCGGCCGGGACGTTCCAGATGCCACGCCCTGAAGATCGTGCATCGCAGCAGCGAGTTCAAGGCCGGCGTCACGTCTCCGGCGTAAACCCCTCGAAGATCATCTGATCCGCGTAGCGGGCCGCAGCGGCGCGCTGCTCGGGGGTGCGGACGGTCCAGGTCAGCAGCGGGCAGCCGAACACATTGCGCGCGATCCAGGGGGCCGGCGCAGGCAGCTGGTCGACCCAATAGGCGACGAAATGCGGCTGGCTGCTGAAGCCGTGCTTCAGATGCAGCATGCTGTCGCGCTGCGCCTGGGTCAGCTTGGCCCAATAGCCGTCCTCGTAGCTGCGCTGCGCGACGATGCCGCGCGTCAGCTTCGGCATGGTCTCGCGCAAGGCACGGACCTGGTCCGGATCGAACGACATCCCGACCACCGGGCCGGAGTAGGACGCCAGCACCTCGGCCATGCGCCGGACCAGCCGGCGATCGCCCTGGAACGTGCTCTTGACCTCGACGACCAGCGGCACGCGTCCGGCGATCAGGTTGCAGAGGTCGCCGAGCGTCATCATCTGCTCGTCGGTCTGCTTGAACTTGATCGCTTTCAGCTCTGCCGCGGTCTTCTCGATCAGCGGGCCGGTGCCCTCGGTGAGGCGTCCGAGATCATAGTCGTGATGCACCATGGCCTCGCCATCGGCCGACAGCTGGATGTCGCATTCGATGGCGAAGTTGCCGGCCACGGCGCCGCGTGCGGCGGCCGGCATGTTCTCGATGATGCCGCTGACAGCATCGTGAAGGCCGCGATGGGCGACGGGGCGGGCCGTCAGCCAGTCAGGTGCGCGCATTCGCCCCGTCCATTGTCTTCAATTTCGAACTCACTCAACCTCGAACACGCCTTCGACTTCCACCGCCGCATCGGACGGCAGGGCCGAGACGCCGACGGTGGTGCGGGCGTGGCGGCCCTTGTCGCCGAAGGCGGCGACCATCAGGTCGGAGGCGCCGTTGAGCACCTTCGGTCCGTCGAGGAAATCCGGCGCCGAATTGACGAAGCCGCCGAGCCGGACCACGCGCACGACCTTGTCGAGATCGCCGACCGCCGCCTTCACCTGCGCCAGCAGGTTGACGCCGCAGCCCTTCGCGGCCGCATAGCCGTCCTCGATCGACACGCCGCCGCCAAGCTTGCCGGAAGCGATCATCTTGCCGTCGCCGCCGAGGCAGACTTGGCCCGACACGAACAGCAGATTGCCAGTGCGCACGAACGGGACGTAATTGGCCACCGGTGCCTTTGGTGCCGGCAGTGTGATGCCCTGTGCCGCCAGGTTCTGTTCGACCGTACCCGCCATCTCAAATCCCCGTTCTGTCGCCTGAAAGCCGGTCCCGTGCCGGACCGCGGCCCTGTTTGGCGCAGTTGCCAGTGACATGCAAGCTGCCAGCACCGACGCGATTCCGGCGCTTTAAGCGCACGTTTCCGTGAGACAGCCGCAGTTGCGACGCAATGCAGCGGTCTCTAATGTGACGGTTTAGCGATACGTCCTCCGAGGAAAACTCATGGCTCATTCGTTTCGACTGTCGATGGGAGCGCTCGCCGTCGCGGCGATCACGTTCGGTCCGGCGCAGGCCGGGGCGGCGGTGCCGTTCCTGCCGCATCAGGCGCTCTACGACCTGAGCCTGGTCAAGTCGCGCGGTTCGAGCCCGGTCAATAGCGCGCGCGGCCGCATCCTCTACAATTTCTCCGGCAACGCCTGCGACGGCTACACTTCGGAATTCCGCCAGGTCTCGGAGCTCGATCTCGGGGAGGGCAAGGTGACCCTGAGCGACCTGCGGTCCACCGCATGGGAGGACGGCGCCGGGAAGAGCTACCGCTTCAAGATCGACTCGCGCATGAACGAGCAGGCCTCCAGCCCGGTCGACGGGATCGCCGAGCGCACCGGCGATCACATCACCGTCAAGCTCAAGCAGCCCGAGGCGAAGACCTTCACGCTCGACGGCTCGACCGTTTTTCCGACCGAGCAGATTCATCGCATCATCGCCGCCGCGCGCGAGGGCAAGTCGCTGCTCGAGCTGACGGTCTATGACGGCTCGGACAATGGCGAGAAGGTCTACAACACGCTGACCGTGATCGGTGCGCCCGTGCCGGCCGACAAGGCCGCCGCCAAGCCCGACGCCTCGACCGACAATGACGAGATGAAGAAGATGACGCGGTGGCCGGTGACGGTCAGCTATTATGACCGCGACGCCAAGCGGGCCGAGGGCGAGCAGACGCCGGTCTACGCGATGTCGTTCGAGCTCTACGAGAACGGCGTCTCGCGCGCGCTCGTGCTCGACTACAATGATTTCGTCATCGCCGGCGCGCTCGGCAAGTTCGACGTCAAGGACGTGAAGGACGGCAAGCCCTGCAGCAATTGACCGGGGCGTCATTCGGTCTGCTCCGGGCCGTCATAGGCGATGCCGCGGATCACCGCGGCCTGGCCGAACTTCTTGCGTAGCGCATCGATCGCGCGCTCGGCCGAGGCCGAGCGGCGGTCGAGCATGTCGGTGTCGGAGGCCTCCGAGCCCGGGCGCAACGCGCTGACGCCTGTGCCCATCAGCCGGAACGCCGTGCCGTCGGTCTCGCGCGCCAGCATCTCCTTGCAGATTGCGAAGATCTTGCCGGCGAGCTGCGTCGGCGCCGCGATCGATTGCGAGCGCGTTCGTTGGCGGAAGTCCGCGGTCTTGAGCTTCAGCGTGATGGTCGAGCCGGCGAGCTGGCTCGCCTTCAGCCGCGCCGACACCTTCTCCGACAGCCGCCACAGCGTCTTTTCCAGCCTCGCGTAGTCGCGGATGTCGGTGTCGAAGGTGGTTTCGCTGGAGATCGTCTTGGCGCCGCGATCGGCCACCACCTTGCGGTCGTCGATGCCGCGCGCCAGCCGCCACAGCCTGCGGCCGTCACCGCCGAACTGCTTCATCAGCTCGATCTCGTCGGCGCGCTGCAGGTCGGCGATGGTGCGGAAGCCCTGGTTCGCCAGCCGCTGCTGGGTGGCAGGACCGACGCCGAAGATGAAGCCGACCGGCTTGTCGGCCAGCATCGTCACTGCCTCGTCCTGGTCGAGCGCGGCGAAGCCGCGCGGCTTGTCGAGATCGGAGGCGATCTTGGCCAGGAACTTGTTGCAGGACAGCCCGACCGAGACCGTGATGCCGATGTCGCGCTCCACGTCGCGGGCGAACCGCGCCAGCACTTTCGCCGGGATCATGCCGTGGACGCGCTCGGTCCCGGAGAGATCCAGGAACGCCTCGTCGATCGACAGCGGCTCGACCAGCGGCGTCAGCGCCTGCATGGCCTGCCGGACCTCACGTCCGACGCGGACATATTTCGCCATGTCCGGGGGAATCACGGCCGCCGCGGGACACAGCTCCAGCGCCTTGAACATCGGCATCGCCGAGCGGACGCCGTAGGTGCGGGCGATGTAGCAGGCCGCCGACACCACGCCGCGCTTGCCGCCCCCGATGATCACGGGCCGATCGGCGACCTCTGGATTGTCGCGCTTCTCGACGGTTGCATAGAACGCGTCACAGTCGATATGGGCCAGCGTCAGCGCGGGCAGGGCGCGATGGCGGACGAGGCGCGGCGAGCCGCAGGCGGAACAGCGGCGCGCACCATCGTCGAGGTCCGTCAGGCAGTCGCGGCAGAAGCAGGTCGGCCCGCTGACCGCGCGCGACCCGCTCGCTGGCGCTGCTTCGGTCACGGCACGTCGCGCTCCCACTGCCGGTCGCCCAATACCTGCCGTGCGGCCATGATATTGGTGGGATGTAACTTGGAGTGGGCGGCAAAAGCCTTTACCGTCTCGTCATCGCGCAGCACGAAATCGAGCACGCTGACCAGGAAATTGGGGTCGGCGGCCGAGGATCGCAGCGTCTCCGGCCCGATCCCGGTCTCGGCCAGGAAACGGCCCAGCCGCTCCGGTTCGCCGGCCAGGAAGCCGAGGGCCTGAACTGCAACGATTTCAGCGACTTCGCGCGGATTTCGAACGGGCTTTTTCAACGGCGGATTTGCCTTTCCGTTAACTTGTCGGCTCTACTTTGCGCCCATCATGCCCGAGTCTTCGGAATGGGTTCAAGCAAGTGGAAACCATCTCGGGGAAAGATGGAATCCCACCTTAACGGGTTTGAACGAATCTGGGGCTAGTTTGAATTAGATGAGTAGCGGTGGACAGTCGTCCGCCAGAGGACATGCCGGTGTCAGTGATTCGGAGGGGCGGATGGGCAAGACCGTCCTGATCGTGGAAGACAATGAGCTCAACATGAAGCTCTTCCGCGATCTGTTGGAAGCCCACGGGTACCAGACCTCCGGTACGTCCAGCGGCGTGGAGGCGCTCGACATCGTGCGCCGGACCCGCCCCGATCTGATCCTGATGGACATCCAGCTGCCGCAGGTCTCGGGCCTGGAAGTGACGAAATGGATCAAGGACGATCCGGATTTGCGTGCCATCCCGGTGGTGGCAGTGACGGCCTTTGCGATGAAGGGCGACGAGGAGCGCATCCGCGAGGGTGGCTGCGAAGCCTATCTTTCCAAGCCGATCTCGGTCGGAAAATTCATTGAAACGGTACGCCGCTTTATCGGCTAAGGAGTTTCTGCAGTGTCCGCGCGTATCCTCGTCGTCGACGACGTCCCGGCCAACGTCAAGCTGTTGGAGGCGCGGCTGTCGGCCGAATATTTCGACGTGCTGACCGCCGCGAACGGCGCCGAGGCTCTGCAGATCTGCCAGCGCGCCGAATGCGACATCATCCTGCTCGACGTCATGATGCCGGACATGGACGGCTTCGAGGTCTGCCGCAGGCTGAAGTCGAATCCGGCCACGCATTTCATTCCGGTCGTCATGGTGACGGCGCTCGACAGCCCGTCCGACCGCGTGCGCGGCCTGGAGGCCGGTGCCGACGACTTCCTCACCAAGCCCGTCTCCGACGTCGTGCTGATCGCGCGCGTACGCTCGCTGACGCGGCTGAAGATGATGACCGACGAGCTGCGCATGCGCGCGCTGACCTCGCTCGAGATCGGCGTGCAGGCGCCCGAGCGCAACGCGGTCGCCGACGCCGGCAAGGGCGGGCGGGTGCTGCTGGTCGACGACCGGCCGTCGTCCTACGAGCGGCTCGGGCCGATGCTGGCGACCGAGCATTCCATCGACGTCGAGACCAATCCCGCCGAGGCCGTGTTCAACGCCGCCGAAGGCAATTACGACCTCGTCATCGTCTCGCTCGACCTCAACGATTTCGACGGCCTGCGGCTGTGCAGCCAGTTGCGCTCGCTGGAACGCACGCGCCACGTGCCGATCCTGGCGATTGCCGATGCGGAAAACAATTCGCGGCTGCTGCGCGGGCTGGAGATCGGCGTCAACGACTATCTGCTGCGCCCTGTCGACAAGAACGAGCTGCTGGCGCGCGCCCGCACCCAGATCCGCAAGCGCCGCTACACCGACCATCTGCGCGACAACGTCCAGAACTCGATCGAGATGGCGATCACCGACGCGCTGACGGGCCTTCACAACCGCCGCTACATGGAGACGCATCTTTCGACCTTGGCCGACCAGGCCGCGAGCCGCGGCAAGCCGCTGGCGCTGATGATGCTCGACATCGACTACTTCAAGTCGATCAACGACAATTACGGCCATGATGCCGGCGACGACGTGCTGCGCGAGTTCGCGATGCGGGTGCGCAAGTCGATCCGCGGCATCGATCTCGCCTGCCGCTATGGCGGCGAGGAGTTCGTGATCGTGATGCCCGAGACCGACCTCCACGTCGCCGGCATGGTCGCCGAGCGGCTGCGGCGCTCGGTCGCCAACGAGCCGTTCGCGGTTCACAAGGGTGAGAAGCGCATCGAGGTCACGGTCTCGATCGGGCTGTCGACCCTGGAGCAGAAGGGCGAGCCGATCGCCGACGTCATGAAGCGCGCCGACAATGCGCTGTACCGGGCCAAGAACGAGGGTCGCAACCGCGCGGTGGCGATCGCCCCGGTCCATCAGCCGACCTTCCTGCCGCAGGCCGCCGGCCGCGGCCGCTAGAGGGGCAGGGGGGCTGCGCTCTCTTCGTTCTCGGCTGAAGTTGCCGCGCATCTGTCCAACGCCCTCCATCTGCCATCGAGCGATTCCGGGCCTCGTGCTTCGAGACGCGCCGCAAGCGGCGCTCCTCAGCATGAGGGTTGAGAGCTTCGCCAAGATCTCTCCAACATCCCTCCGAGACCACGCCAAAACCACGAACCTCGTCCTGAGGGCACGCCGCAGGCGTGCGTCTCGAAGGACGGCCGCGGGGCTGATGCATCCTCGCGAGGAAGACGTGCTCCATCGCGTAGGGCTGCGTTCACGTGTGCTTTCCGTTCAGACATGACCAATCGTCCTCGCCGCGCATCCGCGCCCGAGCTCTGCCATTCAAAACCCTCTTCGAGAACAGAGGGCGCAGGGAAGGCCGGGTGCTGGTCGCACCCATGGTCCGCGTGCAGAAAGAAAGCACGCGGCAGAACCACAGGTACGAGCCGGACATCCGGCCCTCCCTGCGCGATGGCTTTACGGCTTACTCCGTGCTCTTGTGTGTTCGAAACCTGCCAGAATGTGCGAACGGGCGGTTCTGACCAACCGCCCGTCGCTGGATCTGAGCCCGATCGTGCTCAAAGGCCCTAGAGCCTGTCGGGGAGCGTGGGACAGGTCCGGTGTCTTCCTTCAACCCGAACAGTTGCACGGGCTTCGAGCCCGCACCTTGCAAGGAAGGGAGCTGGATGATGGCACAGAATGATCTCGTTGTCGCGGGTGTCGATGTCGCCAAGGATAAGGTCGATGCTTGTACCCGAGCGCCCGGGTCCAAGCAGATGTTTGAAAGGACGAAGGAAGGCCAGCGCGACTTCGTGGCGTGGCTGCGCCGGCACGGCGTCACCAAGGTCGTGATGGAGGCCAGCGGCGGCTACGAGCGGGAGTGGGCCAAACTGGTGCGAGCCGCCAAGATCGACGTTCGTATCGTCGATCCAAAGCGGGTGCGGAGCTTCGCTCAATCGGCCGGGCGCCTGGCCAAGAACGACAGTATCGATGCGGACACGATCGCCTGGTTCGCCGAGACCTTCAACGAAGCTGCGGTGCAAGCCTACGATGCCGCCCGAGAGAAGCTTCAGCAGATGGTCAATGTGCGCCAAGCGACGAAAGATATGCTGGTCAGACTGAAGAACCAGGGCGAGCATAAATTGCCTGTAGAAGTACAGCGTCTGCATACGCGCATCGCCAAGGCGATCAGCGCCGAGCTGGCCGAGCTCGAGGCAGAGATCTCCGCCCTGATCGAAAGCACGCCGCATTTTGCGGAGCTCGCCGAGATCATCGAAAGCGTTCCGGGCATCGGCCGCACGACGTGTGCTACGCTGATAGCAACCATGCCGGAGCTCGGCCAGACCAGCGACAAAGCCGTCGCGGCGCTGCTGGGTGTTGCGCCGTACGATGATGACAGTGGCCGGCGTCGCGGGGATCGGCACGTCAAGGGCGGACGCCGCAGAACTCGCAACACATTCTACATGGCCTGCGTGGGCGCCGCGACGCGGTGCAATCCAGTCCTGAAGGCCTTCTACGAGCGCCTGCTCGCCCAAGGTAAGTTGAAGAAGGTCGCGCTGACCGCCTGCATGCGCAAGCTGATCTGCATTCTCAACGTCATGGTCAAACGCCGCCAAAAGTGGAATCCGGCGCTCCACGTTGTGAACGGGTCGAGCGCCTCATAGCCGCTCGGGCTCCGCCCGAGCGCACGCCAAGCCAACAGACCGGCGAGCGGACGGGGTCAAGGCCGTCAGCCGCCGAAGGCGGTGGCGCGCCTTCGCGCCAGCCTTGAGGCCGGCCGATCACCGGTCTACAAAAAAGACAGTTGCTCCCCGGGGACCGGCGTTCTTGCCCCCGTCGTTAGCGCGCTCGTCGCAGCGCCGACTTGGCCTCAGCGTCGGGAGGCCAAGACCACACGGCTTCACCGTGCGCATCAGGATGTTCGTCCGCGCGGCCAAGCCACGCTGCACCCCGACACGCCCACCGCAACCCACCTCACGCTCGTGACGATCGCGATGCGCCCCTCATGGCGAGGTGGGATGAGCGGTGTGTAGCATGATTTCCGAAAAAAAGAAAGTGGAAATTTGCGATCTGGACGGTCCACGATGGCGATCTCGTTGAGATCGTTTGAGAAGTTCGCTTTCCGGAGCCGTCGGCTCCCCGAATCCACGGACGCCGGACGGAGTTCATTCTTCGCGGATCTCCAGGGCGCGTCCCAGAAGATGACGCCGGGGTTGATCGTGCTACGCACTTCACTGACCTCGTGCTAGCATGCACTTGCAAGAGGATCTGTGATCTTCAGGGGAAACCAATGAAGCCGCTGCGTATTGGTGCTCTGACGGGCGGACTGATGGTGTGCGGACTCCTGCTTCTCTACGCGTTCGGCGTGGAGGCCAATGCCCCGGTGATGGCAGTCCTGGCAGGTGTTGCCGCATGGTTGGCTGGCTTCATCGAGGATCGTTTCATTGCCACTCGGCCGGTGCCGTAGGGCTGATCGGCGCGGCGTGATCCGCTGGAACGCCTGCGAGGCGATATTCGGGCCAGTAGGAACAGCATTACGATGCTTGACCATATCTCTCAGGCAATCAGCAAAACACATGTCCTCGCAGTTTTGCTCGATGATGAGCAGCGGCGTGCGATGGCCCTGCTGCTACGCGATCGTCTAGGTGTAATTTCTCTCGAGCACGCGCCCTGGGACAATTCCGAGGCGCCCCGGGGCCTGCACAGGACCGACGGATGGCAATTGATCCCGACCTATGTCGGCAGGCGCGAATGCGTGATGATTGTTGCGGGGGCGAGCGCGTGTTGGACATTCCGTAACGGAGCGGATCTGCTCCGTGTCCTTGAGGAGTGCCCGCCAATGGAATTTTACGTCTCCGACAAAGACGCCAGTTACCTCCTCTGCTGTAATCACCACGACTTCGTTATCGGTTGGGGCGATGCCGCAGGATGGGTTGCAAGCGGATGCCCGAACGTCGGCTGGGCCAATAGACTGCATAGGGCGGATTAGCGCAGCGCAATCCGCCGCTTGTCCGCCCAACGACACGCCGTAGACTCATCAGTTCGAAGTACTCGCGTCAGAGATGCGCGATGGTGCGAAACATCTCTTGATTTTGTCAGATATCGGTGGTATCCGGCTCCCATGAGCACATCGATCCGCATCGTCAACTTCAGCCACATGACCCGCTTCGGCCGGGCCGTGGAAGGAGTCGCGCGCTAGGAGTTTGACGACGCGATGTTCTCACCAGGCCCCGCCGGCATCGGACGGGGCCTTTTGTTTGGCCACGCTCCCTGCCGGCACAACAGCAGGAGCGCAGGATGCCACCCCACCAGACCAATTCGATCATCGACGCCGGGCACGTGTCAGGGCTCAACGTCGATCTCTCGATCGCCTCAGTCAAAGACGCGATCAGCAGCGTGCAGCCATCGACGCAGTCCATGACCTCCATCGCAGCCTTGCGAGACGTGTTGTCGGAAAAGGACGCGGCCGGTCCGCCGGTCAGGCCGACCTGGCTGATCATCCGCCTGATCGGCCGATGCTGGCGTGCCATTCAAGCATGGCAATGCCGCGAGCGCGTGCGGGCAATCCTCTACGAGCTGAGCGAACGCGAGCTCACCGATATCGGCATCACGCGCGCCGAGATCGAGCACATCGCCGCGCTGCAGACGCTCGACAGGTTGAGGGATGATCCATATCCGGGCGGCGTCTCGCGTCGGGGAATGTAGTCGATCGCGGGCGTGGCGACCGCGGCGACAGTCGACCAAGAGCACAAGATGATCGCCGCGACGTCATTGCGAGCGTCAGCGAAGCAATCCAGGGTCCCGCACACGACTCTGGATTGCTTCGCTGCGCTCGCAATGACGGCGGTGAGATCGCGCTTCTCTCCGGACACCATTCTGCCGGAAACGTCGTGCGCGCGGAGTTTGGCAGAACACAAGCCTCGCATAGGTGCTCATCTGCGAGCGCAGGAACTACATGCCTTGATCCGGCGCAATCTCCATGGTACATGCAGATCATGATCAACGTCGTGCGCAACTCCAACCGCAAACATACGACCCGCCGCAGTCGGGCCGTGGGAGGAGTCGTGCGCTAGGTTTTCGACGACACGATCATTCCACCAGGCCCCGCCGGCATCGGACGGGGCCTTTTGTTTGGCCACGCTCCCTGCCGGCACCACGCAGCAGGAGCATCCGATGCCACCCCAGAGCCACCTCACTGCCGAGATCGCGCGCAATGCCGCCACGCGCGATCGTCCTCTCACATTGCTGAAGAACGCGGCGCACCAGGTGCCAGCCGCGCCGCGTCCAGACGCATCCGTCACGGTGCTGCGCGACGCATTGTCGGAAAAGAATGCGGCGGGGCCGCCAGGCCTCACGGCTCCGGGACTGTTCGGCCTGTTCGCAGGCTATTGGCTGGCGTTCCAGGAGAGCCGCCGGCGCCGGATGATGAGACTGCATCTGCGGGACCTGAGCGAGGCGCAACTGGTGGATATTGGCCTGACGCAAGGCGATCTCGACCATATCGCGGCTCACCGCGCGCTCGATCGCCTCAGGCACGACATGGCAAATGTCATGATGTCCCGCGGCGTGATGTAGCTGCGGACCGGCCAGCGCGAACGGATCTCTCGGCAGGGCGGATCAGCGTGTGATCTGCCCTGGCGATGCCGTGCGCGCGTTCTGTTGCAATGACGGAGGATGGTGCGCGTGGGCGGCTGGCGATGCTCACGCTCGGCCGCCTTTCGCGCTATCATCGTCGGCGACGTTGATGGGATGGAACGACGAATGACACGACACATCGGCATCGTCGGCTGCTCCGCCGAGGGCGCGGCGCTCTGCTATCGCACGATCTGCAAGGAGGGTGCCGACCTGCTGGGGCCGCATGCCCATCCCGAGGTGTCGATGCACACGCCGTCGCTCGCCGACTACGTGGCCTGCCTCGATCGCGGCGATCTCGATGGCGTCGCCGAGCTGATGCTGACCTCGGCGCGCAAGCTCGCTGCGGCTGGCGCGGATTTCCTGATCTGTCCCGACAACACCATCCACCAGGCGTTGCCGCTCGTGCTGCCACGCTCACCGTTGCCGTGGCTGCACATCGCCGACGAGGTTGCCAAGCAGGCGGTCAGGAGAGGCTACAGGCGTATCGGCATCACCGGCACGACATGGCTCGTCGACAGCAATGTCTATCCGGACAGCCTGATGGCACACGGATTGGCGTTCGCGCGTCCAGAGGAGGCCGATCGCGTCGAGGCCAACCGCATCATCATGGATGAGCTCGTCTACGGGCGGTTCGAGCCGCCCTCCGTCGCGACCTTTCAGAAGATCATCGCGCGGCTGAAAGGTGATGGCTGCGACGCCGTCGCACTCGGCTGCACCGAGATTCCGCTGATCATCGACGATGCCAACTCGCCTCTGCCGACGTTGGATTCGACGCGTCTGCTCGCGCGTGCTGCGCTGGCGCGGGCGATGTCCGGCTCCGGCTGAGAATTGCGGCAAGGCGCTGATCGTTCACAGCGGGATGTGCAGGCCGCATTGGCTGCGACGCTCGCCATCCGGTCTTCGGACGCACAGTTCCGTCGGAACCCCCTTGGGCGGGAAACGTTTGTTTCAGCCCAAGCAGGAGCGCCCAATGAAGAAGCTGATGTTTGCGGTTGCCGTGTCGCTGTCCGTTCTGCCGTCATTCGCCATGGCCCAGGGCCACATGGGGACGCCGCAGGAGCAGAAGGCGTGCGCGCCGGATGCCAAGCGCTTCTGTCGCAGTCAGCTCGGCGATGACTTCGCAGTCCAGAACTGTCTGACGCAGAACCGGACCAAGCTGAGCAAGCGCTGCTCGGCGGTGTTCCAGAGCCACGGGATGTAGCACGCCCGGTGCGTCGGCCCGGTTCAGTGCAACGTCGTCCGCCGTTCCTGCGACGCGGAGGAATGGCGGGTGATGCTCACGCTGACGCGCCCGGCGCGCCGGCTGAACCGGGCTACGCCGCGCGCACCTTGCGCAGGAATGTCTCCAGCTCGTCCTTGAGGTGATCACTCTCGCGCGACAGCGAATGCGCCGACGCCAGCACCTGCGATGACGCGGCGCCGGTGGCGCTGGCGCCCTTGCTGACGTCGCCAATGTTGCCGACGACGCGCGCAGTGCCGCCGGCGACCTCCTGCACGTTGCGCGAGATCTGCCCCGTCGCGGCGCCTTGCTGCTCGACGGCGGCCGCGATGCCGGCCGCGATCTCCGAGATCTGCTGGATGGTGCCGCCGATCTGCTTGATCGAGGCGACCGAGGACTGCGTCGCGCTCTGGATGCCTTCGATCTGCTGGCCGATCTCCTCGGTGGCTTTCGCGGTCTGCGACGCCAGCGCCTTGACCTCGGAGGCGACCACCGCGAAGCCGCGGCCGGCGTCGCCGGCGCGCGCCGCCTCGATGGTGGCGTTCAGCGCCAGCAGGTTGGTCTGGGCGGCGATCGAGGTGATCAGCTTGAGCACGTCGCCGATGCGCTCGGCGGTGCGCGACAGCTCGCTGATGCCGACATCGGTCTGCTCGATCTGGCGAACGGCCTCCTTGGCGATGGTGGTCGATTCCCTGACCTGCCGCCCGATCTCATGCACCGAGGAGGTCATCTCCTCGGCGGCCGAGGCGACCGACTGCACGTTGGTCGAGACCTGGCCCGAGGCCGAGGCCGCGCTGGCCGACAAATGCTGGGTCTGCTCGGCGGTCTTGGTCAGCGTGTTGGCCGAGACCTCGAGCGTGCGCGCGTCGGCATGGACCTTGTTGATGATCTGGCCGACGGTGGATTCGAACTCGTCGGCCATGCGCTGCATGGCGGCGTGCTGCTCGGTCTTGGCCGCATCGAGATAGACCGAGATGGCGAGATCCATGTCGATCATCGCCGCCTTGGTGATCGCAGCCTGCAGCGCGGCCTTCTTCTCGCGCGCCGCCTTGCCGCCGAACCAGCCGTCCGCGATCTCCGTCTCGATCGCCTTCTGCAGCCCGGTCACGATCAGCGAATAGCCGGCGATGTACCAGCGCGGCTCCAGCCCCATCCGGTTGTGGGCCTCGCCGATCCGGGTCACCGATTTCACATAGGCATCGTCGAACTTCGCGGTCGCCAGCGACATCCAGTGATCGTGCTGGGCCTGCTTGGCGTGCCGCATCGTGGCCGGGCTGGAGAACATCTTGGCGAGATGCGGGACCTTGCCGACATGGGCATAGAACTGGTCCAGCAGGCCGGGCAGCACCTTGCCGATCAGCGGCCGCAGCTCCCGCAGCGCCTCCCGGGTCGCATGGTCGATGCCGATGAAATCGAGCCGGGATTGCAAAGTCTGAAGATCGGTCATCGCTGGTCTGCCGGTAAGATAAGGAGGGAGACGCTACTGAGGGTGCGCCGCTACCCCAAATCGCACGGGTTTGGTTGATGGCTCCTTAAGTCGGGAACCGGATTCAGCCGCGGCCCATGGACCGATCAGATGGGAGATGGCCCGTGCCGCAGGAGTGGAGGCATCGGCCCAATAAAAAACGGGGCCGAAACGGCCCCGTTGAAGTCGCAGCAGACCGCGATCTTACTTGATCTTGGCTTCGCGGAATTCGACGTGCTTGCGCGCGACCGGGTCGTACTTCTTCTTGACCATCTTGTCGGTCATGGTGCGCGAGTTCTTCTTGGCGACGTAATAGAAGCCGGTGTCGGCCGACGACACGAGCTTGACCTTGATGGTGACCGCCTTGGCCATGTCTTGAACCTCTGGAATCGGGGATAGGGTGGGCACCGGCCAAAGAGGGGGCGCCGTTGGCCGGCAACCTACCCAGCCAGCCCCCAAAGTCAAGGTTTGAGGGCCAGATTCTGGGGTGCCTAGGCTGGGAAGAAGCGGTTTTTCGGCCGGGGCAGGCCGAGATTCTCCCGCAAGGTCGGCCCCTCATACTCCGTCCGGAAGATCCCGCGGCGCTGCAGCTCGGGAATCACCTTGTCGACGAAATCGTCGAGCCCTGCCGGCAGGAATGGGAACATGATGTTGAAGCCGTCCGACCCACGGCTTTCCAGCCACTCCTGCATCTGGTCGGCGATCGTCGCAGGCGTGCCGACGAAGGACAGACCGCCGTAGCCGCCGACCCGCTGCGCCAGTTGCCGCACCGTGAGCTTGTCGCGCGCGGCGACATCGACTAGGCGCTGGCGGCCGCTCTTGGAGGCGTTGGTCTCGGGAATCGGCGGCAGCGGGCCATCGGGATCGAAGCCGGAGGCGTCGGTGCCGAGGATGACCGAGAGCGAGGCGATGGCGCTGTCGTCATGCACCTTGCTGTCGAGCAAAGCGCGCTTCTCCTTGGCCTCGTCGACGCTGTCGCCGACCACGACGAAGGCACCGGGCAGGATCTTCAGATGCTCCGGATCGCGGCCGACCTTTTCCATGCGGCCCTTGATGTCGGCATAGAGTGTCTTTCCATCCGCGAGGCTACCGCCGCCGGTGAACACGGCCTCGGCCGTCTCTGCCGCGAGCTGCTTGCCGTCCTCCGAGGCGCCGGCCTGTACGATCACCGGCCAGCCCTGCACCGGGCGGGCGATGTTGAGCGGTCCGCGGACTTTCAGATATTTGCCCTTGTGATCGAGCACATGCATCTTCGCAGGGTCGAAGAACAGCCCGCTCTCGACATCGCGCACGAAGGCATCGTCGGCGAAGGAATCCCACAGGCCGGTGACGACGTCGTAGAACTCGCGGGCGCGCTTGTAGCGCTCGGCGTGCTCCATGTGATCGTCGAGGCCGAAATTCAGCGCGGCATCCGGGTTCGATGTGGTGACGATATTCCAGCCGGCGCGCCCGCCGGAAATGTGGTCGAGCGAAGCAAAGCGGCGGGCGACGTGATAGGGCTCGTCGAAGGTGGTCGATCCCGTCGCGATCAGGCCGATGTTCTCGGTGACCGCCGATAGCGCCGACAACAGGGTGAACGGCTCGAACGACGTCACGGTGTGGCTGCGCTTCAGCGCGTTGATCGGCATGTTCAGCACGGCGAGATGATCGGCCATGAAGAAGGCATCGAACTTGCCGGCCTCGAGCTTGCGGATCAGTTGCTTGAGATGCGCGAAGTTGAAATTCGCGTCCGGCCAGGCGCCGGGATAGCGCCACGCGCCGGTGTGGATGGAGACCGGGCGCATGAAGGCGCCGAGCTTGAGTTGACGAGGGGCCATGTGGGGGCGTCCGGGATGATTGCTCTCGTCAGCAGATAGGAACTCGGCTGATGCGTGTCAGCCACCCGCCGCAGAACACGATTTCGTTTTTGGTGGCGGAGGTAGCACACTCATTCCGGCGTGGGCCACGCAGCCGACACAAACAATGATGCCTTTCGCCGGGACAACACCTCCCGTGTGGCTGGACCGCCCAACTCGTGGCGAGCGTAGCGCAGCCTGTCGCGGCCGGACCCGCTACTGCCCCTGCGCCCGCGCGTCGAACGCCGAGAGCACCGCGAGCGTCATCGCGGTGACGCCGGTCACGATCGTCGGCTTGGGCACCGGGGCGAATTGCGGCGAATGGTTCGGCGGCAGCGGCGGCCCGCTGCCGTTGCGCGCGGCGGCGACGCGCTCGGGCTCATAGACGCCGATGCCGAAGAACATCGAGGGCACGCCGGCCGATACGAACTCGGAATAGTCCTCGCTGGTCGTGGTCGGCGGGACCAGCATCAGCTTGTCGCCGAAGGCGGCGCGCAGCACCTTCTCGCCGGTCGCGACGACGCCCGGATCATTCATGACGGCCTTCGCGCCCTCGCTAATCTCGATCTGCGGCGGCGGCGCATCGGCCATGGCGGCCACGGCCTTCGCGGTGCGCTCGATGCCCGCCACGAGCTTGGCGCGCACCTCAGGCTTGAAGCTTCTGATCGTGCCGACCACCAGCGCGTTGTCAGGAACGATGTTGCCGGCGGTGCCGCCATGGATCGCGCCGATGCTGACGATGCCGAACTCGGTCGGATCCTTCTCGCGGCTGATCACGCTCTGCACGTCGACGACGAAGCGGGCGGCCATCATCACAGGATCGATCGTCTGGTGCGGAGCCGCGCCGTGACCACCCCGGCCGTGGAAACGAACGAACAGTCCATCCACGCTGGAGGAGCCGATTCCCGTGCGATAGGTAAGTGAGCCATAAGCGAAGCCGCCGTCGTGCAGGGCGAAGCCGACATCGGGCTTTGGAAAGCGCGTGAACAGGCCGTCGGCCAGCATCGCTCTTGCGCCCGCGACCTCTTCCTCGGCCGGCTGGGCGATGAACATCAAGGTGCCTTTCCACTTGTCCTTCATGCCGACGAGCGTCTTGGCCGTCCCGACCCAGCTCGCCATGTGCACGTCGTGGCCGCAACTATGCGCGACGAAGGTCTCGTGTCCGTTCCAATTGGCCTTGTCGCGGCTGGCGTAGGGCAGGCCGGTTTTTTCTTCCATTGGCAGCGCGTCGAGCTCGGTGCGCACCATGATGGTCGGGCCGTCACCATTGCTGTACAGCGCGACCAGGCCGGTCTTGCCGACCTTCTCGGTCACGTCGAAGCCGAGCGCGCGCATCTGCTCCGCGAGCTTTGCCGCGGTCTTCACCTCCTGGAAGGCGAGCTCGGGATGCGCGTGCAGATCCTTGTAGAGCACATCGAGCGCGGGATAGTCGCGCTCGAGCGATGCGGCGATGGTGCTTTTCAGCGCTGAGACGTCGAGCTCCGCATGCGCCGGCGTCGCGGCGAGGGCGATCAGCACGGCGGAGGCGAGCAGAAGGCTGCGAGACTGCGTCATGGATTGGCTCTCCGATGAACGCAATCAGTCTAGTCCCGTTCAGCTCAACCGCCCAGCACGTCCTTCTGCATCTTGCCGCCATAGAAATGGAAGAAAGGCACGTCAGCGTCGTGGCGCAGCGGCCCGGTGGCGAGGCGGCGGTCGAGCTCGTGGAGCACGTTCTTGGTCATCGGATGCAGATCGGCGAGCGGTCTGGAGCCAAGCTCGACCCAGACCAGCTCGACCAGCTCGGCATCGGCATGGATCACGCCCTCGACACGGTGGGTGATGGCGGAGGCATCGGCGGTGAAGAAGCGGGTGTCGAAGCGCTTGATGCGGCCGGGCGGGGTGATGGCGCGGGCGATCAGGAACAGCCCCGACGGGTCGGGCAGCAGGCCGGCGTCGGCGAATGGCGCCCATGGCCCGTTTAGTTTCGGCGCGGGGCCGCCGACCTTGCGTCCGAGACAGAGACCGGTTTCCTCACAGGCCTCGCGGATCGCGGCGACGGCGAGCGACTTCGCGCGCGAGGCCGTCGTCTGCGGCTTGCCCTTGAACAGATTGGCTTCGAGCTCCGCCGGCATCGGCGCTGCCACGGGAATGCGATGATCGGTCTTGTCGACGCGGCCGCCGGGGAAGACGAACTTGCCCGGCATGAACACGACCTTGTCGTGGCGCTTGCCGACCAGCACCTTCGGCACCGCGCCGCTGCGGTCGACCAGGATCAGCGTCGCAGCATCGCGTGGCTTGGTGTAGGGATGATGGTCCGCTTCCTTCTCGGCGGGCTTGCCCTTCGGCGCGCTGGTCGCCTGTGCCGTATCGCTCATGTCCTCCCCGCTTTTTCTTCTTTGTTAATCGTTTGGTCGCTCACACCGGTGGAATGCCTTCCACGGGATTGTCGTCGAAGCCGTGCATGCGGAATGCCCATTGCAGCCCGACGACGGCGCCCTTGACCGGCTGAATCAAGGCGAGCGAGGCGACCAAGGTCACCGGCAGATAGATCGCGAGCTGCAGCGCCACCGGCGGCGCGTAGTTGGTCTCGATCGAGAGCACCAGCGGCACGATGATGTGGCCGACGATGACGATCACGAGATAGGCGGGAAGATCGTCGGCGCGATGCCCGGAGAAATCCTGGCCGCAGCGGTCGCAGTTGTCCGCGACCTTCAGGAAGGCGCGGAACAGCTTGCCCTCGCCGCAGCGCGGGCAGCGGCCGCGCAGGCCGCGCTTCATCGCGGTCCAGACGTCGCGCTTCTCGACGGCGCCGGCGTCACGCGTCCAGGTCTGCGGGGGCAATGTGCGGGGCGTTGAGGTCATGGCGTCCACGATCTGCCTTTCTTCGATGTGCCGGGCTTGCGTTTTGCCCCTGCCGCTGGGCTTTTCTTGCGGCTTTTTTCTTTGTGCTTCGGCCGAGCCTCGGATTTGGCCCGCTTGGTCGCCTTGGCGTTCTTCCCGACGTTATTCTTTCGCCGGGGTCCTGCGCCGCGCGGATGCCGCGACACCAGCACATCCGCCTGGGTCAGCAGCTCGAAGCGCAGCGCACCGGCCACCGGCTGAGCTTCTACCAGACGCACGTCGACGACGTCACCCAGCCGGTGCATGGCACCGCTGCGCTGGCCGATCAGCGCGTGGCGCGTCTCGTCATAGTCGAAATATTCCGTGCCGAGGGTGCGGATCGGAACCAGGCCGTCGGCGCCGGTATCATCGAGCTTGACGAACAGGCCGGCGCGGGTGACGCCGGAAATGCGGCCCTGGAAGGTGGCGCCGACGCGGTCCGCCAAATGATGCGCGATCAGGCGGTCGGCGGTCTCGCGCTCGGCCTTCATCGCGCGCCGCTCGGTCACCGAGATCTGCGCCGCGACCTCGGCGAGGTGATCCGGCGTCTCGCTGTCGGGC
Source organism: Bradyrhizobium sp. HKCCYLRH3073 (assembly GCF_051167995.1). Taxonomy (NCBI): domain Bacteria; kingdom Pseudomonadati; phylum Pseudomonadota; class Alphaproteobacteria; order Hyphomicrobiales; family Nitrobacteraceae; genus Bradyrhizobium; species Bradyrhizobium sp. HKCCYLRH3073. The sequence goes on along the minus strand of NZ_JBNPUD010000007.1, from coordinate 280,527 downwards.
AGGGCGCCGTCGCCGAGGCCCAGCGCGCGCAGCAGGCCGCGGTGCACGACGAGGTCGGCGTAGCGGCGGATCGGCGAGGTGAAATGCGCGTAGCGGCGCAGGTTCAGGCCGAAATGCCCGTAATTGTCGGTCGAATATTCCGCCTGCGCCTGCGAGCGCAGCACGACCTCATTGACGAGATGCTCGTAGTCCTGGCCGGCGACCAGGGTCAGCACGCGGTTGAACAGCGACGGCCGGAGCGCGCCTGATTTGGCGAAGGGCACGTCGAGCGTCTTCAGGAACTCCTGCAGCGCATGGATCTTCTCGACCGTCGGCTCATCATGCACGCGGTAGATCAAAGGCAGCGCCTTCTTCTCCAAAAGCTCCGCCGCGGCGACGTTGGCCGAGATCATGAACTCCTCGATCAGCTTGTGAGCATCGAGGCGCTCCGGCACGACGACGCGGTCGACGGTGCCGTCGGTCTTCAGCAGGATCTTGCGCTCGGGAATGTCGAGGTCAAGCGGATCGCGCGCGTCGCGGCCGCGCTTGGCGACCTCATAGGCCGCGTAGAGCGGCTTGAGGATCGGCTCGAGCAGGGGGCTGGTGACGTCGTCGGGCTTGCCGTCGATGGCGGCCTGCGCCTGCGCGTAGGACAGTTTGGCGGCCGAGCGCATCAGCACGCGATGAAACGAGTGCGAGCGCTTGCGGCCGTCCGCGCCTAACACCATGCGCACCGCGAGCGCGCCGCGCGCCTCGCCCGGCACCAGCGAGCACAGATTGTTGGAGATGCGCTCGGGCAGCATCGGCACGACGCGGTCGGGGAAATACACCGAGTTGCCGCGGATCAGCGCGTCGCGGTCGAGCGCCGAGCCCGGCCGCACGTAGTAGGCGACGTCGGCAATCGCGACATGGAGAATGAAGCCGCCGGCATTGTTCGGATCGGGATCCGGCTCGGCATGAACGGCGTCGTCGTGATCCTTGGCATCGGGCGGATCGATCGTGACCAGCGGCAGCTCGCGCCAGTCCTCACGCCCCTTCAAGCTCGCGGGCTGCGCGGCTTCGGCCTCTGCCACGGCCGCCGCGGAGAAATCCATCGGGATCTCGTGGGCGTGGATCGCGATCAGGCTGATCGCCTTCTCGGTTGCGACCGAGCCGTAGCGCTCCTTCACCCGGCCCGAGGGCAGGCCGTAGCCGCGGCCGCGCAGCAGGTCGACGCTGATGAGATCGCCGTCCTTGGCGTCCTTGGTGTCGGCAGGGGCGATGGAGAGCTCGCGTCCCGCCTGCTTCTTGTCGACCGGAATCAGGCGGCCGCCGCCGCCGGGATTGCTGCGGAAGATGCCGAGCACGCGCGGCCGCGCCTGATCGAGCACCTTGAGGACGCGGCCGCGATAGGACACGCCCGCCTCATCCTGGATCGGCTCGACGCGGAGCAGCGCGCGGTCACCGACGCCGGCCGCCGAGCCGGGCCCGGCATGGCGCGGGGTGTGGATGCGGATGCGCGGCGGCTCGGATTGCTCGGCCTCGTCCCACTCGGCGGGCTTGGCGATCAGCTCGCCGTCGCTGTCGCGCCCGGTGATGTCGACAACCAGCGTGGCCGGCAAGGTGGCGGTCTCGACGACGGTCTTGCGGCCGCTCTTCTTCACGGTGCCGTCGGCGACGAGCTCGCGTAGCAACTGCTTGAGGGCCGCGCGATCAGCGTTCTTCAGGCCGAACTCGCGGGCGATATCCTTGGTGCCAACCTTGCCCGGATTGGCGCGGATGTAGGCGACGATGGCCTCCCGCGGAGGGAAGCCGATGTCGCGCTTCTTGCTCATTTTCTCATCCGCGGGCCTTGCCAGCGCTCTTCTTGGGCGTCGCCTTGGTCGCGGGCTTCGCCGAGGTCTTGGCGGCCTTGGCGACCGGCGCACGCGCCTTGCTGGTGGAGTCTGATTTCGGTTTGGCGGCCGCCTTCTTCGCCACGGCCTTCTTCGCCGGCTTCGGCGTGTCGTCGTCGCCGCCGGTCTTCGGCTTGGCCTTGCTGGCCGCCGCTTTGCTGGCAGACTTGGCCGGCTTCGCCGCCTTGCCCTTGGCCTTCGCCTTGCCGCCACCCTTGGCGGCGCGCTCGTCGAGCAGCGCGATCGCCTCGGCCAGGGTGATCGTGTCCTTCTCCTTGTCGCCGGGAATGGTGGCGTTGACGCCGCCGGCGGTGACATAGGCGCCGTAGCGGCCGGCCTTGACGGCGACGGCGCCGAGCGAGGGATGCTCGCCGAGCGCCTTGCCGGGATCGGCGCCGAAGCGCTTGCTCGGTCCCTTGGCGATCTTCTCCGCAATCAACGTGACCGCGCGGTTGAGGCCGATGTCGAACACCTCGTCGCCGGCCTCCAGGCTCGCATAGGTCTTGTCGTGCTTCACGAACGGCCCGAAGCGGCCGAGATTGGCGATGATCGGCAGACCCGTCTCCGGATGGATGCCGATCTCACGCGGCAGCGATAGCAGCCTCAGCGCGTGGTCGAGCTCGAGACTCGCAGGCGAGGTCCCCTTCGGGATGCCGGCGCGCTTCGGCTTCTCGCCCTCGGCGTAATCCTTCTGCTCGCCGAGCTGGATGTAGGGGCCGAAGCGGCCGGCCTTGACGACGACGTCGAGCCCGGTGTCCGGATCCTGGCCGAGCACGCGATCGGCGGTCGCCTCGCTGTCGGCGGCGAGCGGGCGGGTGTAGCGGCATTCCGGATAGTTCGAGCAGCCCACGAAGGCGCCGAACTTGCCGGCCTTGAGGTTGAGCCGTCCCGTGCCGCAGGTCGGGCACTGCCGGACATCGCCGCCATCGTCGCGCGGCGGATAGATGTGCGGCCCCAGCATTTCGTCGAGCGCGTCGAGCACCTGCGCGACGCGCAGGTCCTTGATGTCGTCGACGGCGCCGATGAAGCCGGTCCAGAAATCCTTCAGCACCTGCTGCCAGGCGATCTCGTTGTTGGAGATGCGGTCGAGCTGCTCCTCGAGATCCGCCGTGAAATCGTACTCGACGTAGCGGCGGAAGAAGTTCTCCAGGAACGCGATGACGACGCGGCCCTTGTCTTCGCCGTGCAGCCGCTTCTTCTCGAGCTTCACGTAGCCGCGGTCCTTCAGCACCTGCAGGATCGAGGCATAGGTCGAGGGACGGCCGATGCCGAGCTCCTCCATGCGCTTGACCAGCGAGGCCTCGGAGAAGCGCGGCGGCGGCTCGGTGAAATGCTGGGTGACCGCGAGATTCTGCCGCTTGAGCTGTTCGTTCGGGCTCATCTGCGGCAGGCGGCGGCTGTCCTCGTCCTCCTCGTCGTCGCGGCCCTCCTGATAGAGCGCGAGGAAGCCGTCGAACTTGATGACCTGGCCGGTGGCGCGCAGCTCCAGGGTGCGCGCGCCCGCCTTGGCGATGATGTCGACGGTGGTGCGCTCAAGCTCGGCCGATTCCATCTGGCTCGCGATGGTGCGGGTCCAGATCAGCTCATAGAGCTTGGCCTGATCGTCATCGAGCCGCTTGCGCAGCTCGGCCGGCTTGCGCGACAGGTCGGTCGGACGGATCGCTTCGTGCGCTTCCTGGGCGTTCTTGGCCTTGGCCTGGTACTGGCGCGGGCTATCCGGGACGTATTTGTTGCCGTAGATCTCGCCGATCACCTTGCGCACCTGGGTGATCGCCTCCGGCGCGATCTGCACGCCGTCGGTTCGCATATAGGTAATGAGGCCGGTGGTCTCGCCGCCGATGTCGATGCCTTCGTAAAGACGCTGCGCGATGCGCATCGTGTGCGCCGGCGCGAAGCCGAGCTTGCGGCTCGCCTCCTGCTGCAGCGTCGAGGTGGTGAAGGGCGCCTGCGGATTGCGCCGCGCCGGTTTGGCATCGACGGTCGCGACCGTGTAGCTCGCCGCGTTGAGCGCGTTCTTGAAATCCTCGGCCTCCGCGCCGGTGCCGATGTCGAGCCGCTGGATCTTCTTGCCGTCGGCGCCGACGAGGCGCGCCTCGAAGATGTCGCCGCGCGGCGTCGCCAAGGTTGCGATCAGCGACCAATATTCACGCGGGACGAACTTCTCGATCTCCAGCTCGCGATCGCAGACGAGACGCAGCGCGACCGACTGCACGCGTCCGGCCGAGCGGGCGCCCGGCAGCTTGCGCCACAGCACGGGAGAGAGAGTGAAGCCCACGAGGTAATCGAGTGCGCGGCGCGCCATGTAGGCGTCGACAAGCGCGCCGTCGATCTCGCGCGGATGCTTCATCGCCTCCGAGACGGCCTGCTTGGTGATGGCGTTGAAGACGACGCGTTCGATCTTCTGATCCTTGAGCGCCCGCTTCTCCTTCAACACCTCCAGCACATGCCAGGAAATCGCTTCGCCCTCGCGATCAGGGTCGGTGGCGAGAATCAGTCGGTCGGCACCCTTCAGCGATTTGGCGATGTCGTTGAGTCGGCCGGCCGCCTTGGGGTCGACCTCCCAGATCATGCGGAAATTCTCGTCCGGATCGACGGAGCCGTTCTTGGCCGGAAGGTCGCGGACATGACCGAAAGAGGCCAGAACCTCGTAGGAGGAGCCCAGATACTTATTGATCGTCTTGGCCTTGGCAGGCGACTCCACGATGACGATATTCATGTATTTCCAATGGCTTAGTGGAAGGATTGAAGCTGGCTTCGCGGGATTCGCGCCGGCTGCGTTGACCCGAACATGGGTGGTGAGGGGGTTCCTGTCAAATCGAGGGATGTTGAAAGGCGATTGCGTTGGGTCGGCGAAGTACCTATCAGGTTGTACGGAGCACGATGAGATCCGCGCTCTTTTGAGGTTGTTTTTCGTCAAATTCCTTATGCTGGGTGACAGTTGTTGGCCAAGGCAGCGGACAAAAGCGACCCGGACGTCGAGGCGATGGTGGAGGATCCCGACGCCGCGGCGGCGCTGATCGCCGAGGTGACGGCCAGCCTGTCGCATCTGGCGCAGCGCCATCGCCTCGACATGCTCGACTACCTCCTGCGCATGGCGAACCTGGAGGCCGAGGAGCATCTCAGGCTGCGCAGCCGCCGCAGGCTGTGCTGACGGCCAGTCGTGCTCACCGCGGGGCGAGAGCGGTTTCCTCCGGCGCCAGCGTCCGTCCGTCATCCGCAGTGAGCAGCAGCTTGCGAACCGGCCTGCGGTTCACCCGGTCGACGAGCGCGGTGGCGATCTGGTCGGGGTGCTCGTCGAATTCCTCGCTCCACTGCCGCAGTGCGACCAGGATCGGAAACAGGCCGCGGCCCTTCGGCGTCAGCACGTAGTCGCGATAGGAGCTGCCGTCCGAGGCCGGCTCGGTGGTCAGGATGCCGCGATCAACCAACGCCCGCAGTCGCGCCGCAAGGATGTTCTTGGCCATGCCGAGGCTGCGTTGAAACGCGCTGAAGCGGCGCACGCCGAGAAAGGCATCGCGGATGATCAGCAGCGACCACCAGTCGCCGATCGCATCCAGCGACCGTGCGATCGGGCAGGCGTCGCCTTCCAGGCTGGTGCGCTTGACCATCAAATCATCCTTGTCCTGTCACCCCGCGGGGGGCTGATCCCGGGGGCGCTCGCGTCCGCTCACGCACTTGCGTGGTTGCATTATAAAACCAGGCCGCCTATGTCGTCCATCGGTTTAATAATGCAACCAAATGGAGACGGACGTGAGGCTTGCGAACAAGACGGCATTGATTACCGGCGGCAGTAGCGGCATCGGGCTTGCGACCGCCCGTCGTTTCGTCGCCGAAGGCGCCAGGATCGCGATCACCGGACGCGACGCCGGGCGGCTGGAGGCTGCGGCGCGCGAGCTCGGGCCGAACGCGCTGGCGCTGGTGGCCGATGCCACGGACATCGCCGCGACCGAGGCCGCGGCTGCCCGCGCCGCAGAACGCTTCGGCAAGCTCGACATCCTGTTCGCCAATGCCGGCATCCCCGGCGCCACCCCTGCCGGGGCAACCAAGCTCGAGGTGTTCGAGCAGGTGATCCGCACCAATCTGACGGGCGTGTTCTTCACGGTGCAGGCGGCGCTGCCTCATCTCAAGGACGGCGCCTCGGTCATCCTCAATGGTTCGGTGATCTCCGTGCTCGGCAATCCCGGCTATTCGGCCTACGCCGCGAGCAAGGCCGGGGTGCGCGCGATGGCGCGGGTGCTGGCGTCGGAGCTGTCGCCGCGCGGCATCCGCGTCAACGTGGTCGCGCCGGGCGCGATCCGGACGCCGATCTGGGGCGCCGCGGTCGCGACGCCGGACGCCGAAAAGATGTTCGAGGCAAGGATCGCGGCGACCACCCCGCTCGGTCATATCGGCGAGCCTGACCATATCGCCGGCACCGTGCTGTTCCTGGCCTCGGACGACGCCGCGCATGTCCAAGGCCAGGAGCTGTTCGTCGATGGCGGCGCCACGAGCTCGCCGGCCGGTGCGCCGATCTATCGGGGTTGACCGGCCGGGTCGGTGGGCGGTTTGAGACCTGCCCCGGAGTTGAAAGCGGTGGCTGCCGGCGGCAGCCACCGAGGGACTCAAGCGGCGAGACCGCCGGCCGTTTGAATCGCCTTGGCCAGGGCTTGCTCGCGATGCTCCGGGCCGATCTGGACACCGTCGGCCGCAACGAATTCGAGATACGTGACGCCGATGAAGCTGAAGACACTGCGCAAATAGGTCTCCAGGTGTTCGAATGCCGCCATCGGCGTGTCCGCGCCGTAATGGCCGCCGCGCGAGAGCGCCACGATAATGCGCTTGCCACCGGCCAGACCCTGCGGGCCGTTTGGGCCATAGCTGAAGGTCTTACCCTTGACGGCGATGCGGTCGATCCAGGCCTTAAGCTGGCTCGGGATAGAGAAGTTGTACATCGGAGCGCCGATCACGACGATATCGGCAGCCAGGAACTCTTCTAGAACCGCCTGTCCGGCAGCGATATCAGCTTCCACCGCGGGATCCTCGACGGGCGCTCCGTAAGCGACGGCGACATGCGTTCCTGACAGATGCGACAGCGGCTCGGCTGCGACATCTCGGTAAATCACCTCCAGCCCCGGCATGATCTGGCGAAAACGGCCGACGATCGCGGCGGATACCTGACGGCTGACGGAGTTCGCGCCGAGCACGCTGGAGTCGATGTGGAGGAGTTGGGTCATAGGTCAGTCACCTCAGTATTGGTTTGTAACTGGCGCACTATGAGTGACTGTGCTGTAACCTCACAAGAACGCACATTCTTGAAACCCGAGCACAGCCGTGACACTTGCGAACAGCGATGATCCCGATCTCCCGACGCAGCCAAGTCATGATGATTGCCGGGGCGCGGCCTCGATCCTGGCGCGTGTCGGCGACAAATGGAGCGTGTTCGTCATCATGATGCTTCAGGACGGCCCGAAGCGCTTCAACGAGCTGAAGCGGCTCGTTGGCGGGATTTCCCAGCGGATGCTGACCTTGACCCTGCGCGGCCTCGAGCGCGACGGGCTGGTGACGCGGACGGTGTTTCCGACCATCCCGCCGCGGGTGGATTATGAGCTGACCGATCTCGGCCGCGGCCTGTCGCAGCCGGTGCAGGCGCTTGGGCAGTGGGCCATCCGGCACCAGGAGCAGATCGAGCAGGCGCGCACGCGGTTCGACGCGCGCAGGGATGCGGACTGAGAGTCAGATCAGCGACACCATCCCGCCGCCGTGGCGCTCCAGGCGGCCCGCCAGCTCGAGCTCAAGCAGCACCATGCGCAGCACGGCGGGTGACAGGCCGCTGATCCGGATCAGGTCGTCGATCGACACCGGGGTCGGGCCGAGCAGGGCTGTGATCTGCGCGCGATCGTGGCTCTCGGGATCGGGCGCGAACAACTCCTCGTCCGGCTCGCACAGCGACAAGGGCAGCGGCCGCTCCATGATCGGGCCGACGGCCTGGATGATGTCGGCGGCTTCGGTGACCAGCGTGGCGCCCTGCTTGATGAGATCGTTGGTGCCCGCGCAGCGCGGATCGAGTGGCGAGCCCGGGACGGCGAAGACCTCGCGGCCCTGTTCGCCGGCCATGCGCGCCGTGATCAGCGAGCCCGAGCGATGCGCGGCCTCGACGACGACGACGCCGAGCGAGGCACCTGAGATCAGCCGGTTGCGGCGGGGAAAGTCGCGGGCGCGCGGCTCGTGTCCGAGCGGCATCTCGGAGATCGCGGCGCCGCTGCCACTGATGATGGCGCCGAGCAGATCGACATGCTCCGGCGGATAGATCCGGTCGTGGCCGCCGGCGAGCACTGCGACCGTGCCGCTGCCGAGGCTCGCGCGATGGGCGGCCTGATCGATGCCGCGGGCGAGGCCCGAGATGATGACGAAGCCGGCCCGGCCGAGCTCATGGGCGATCTGGCCGGCGAATTTGAGCCCGGCGGCGGAGGCGTTGCGCGAGCCGACGATGGCGATCATCGGGCGCATCAGCGTCTCGCGGGCGCCGCGCACCGCGAGCAGCGGAGGCGCATCCTCGCAGGTGGCGAGGCGGGGCGGATAGCCGTCCTCGGCCGGTGCCCGCAGGTCGACGCCCTGCCGCTTGCAGGCATCGAGTTCGGCCTCGGCTTCGCCGACCGTACAGATCCGGGATGCTCCGGCCGCGCCGCCGCGGCGTGCCAGGTCGGGCAGCCGGTCGAGCGCGGCGCGCGCGGTGCCGAAATGGTCGAGCAATGAGCGGAAGGTGCGCGGGCCGACATTGTCGGAACGGATCAGCCGCAGCCGGTCGCGCCGCTCGGTGTCGCTCAGCTCGATCGTCGTGTTGATGGCGTCCACGCAAAGCCCCCCCAAACCCGGAGGCTAGAATGGAGCAACCCGAAGACGCAGGGAAGAGGGCGCGCTACGCCGGCGCGACGTCGCGCACATTCTCGGACGCGGACACCGGCGACGCCAGCGCGGGCTGCTCGTCGGGGATGGCCGGCGTGGTGCCGGCCGGGGCTTCGCGCAGCCAGCGTTCCGCGGCGTCGCGTCCGCGCTGGTAGAGCAGCTCGATGAAGCCGCTGCCGAGGTCGGTCGCATCGCGCTGAGCCAGGGCCTCGATCTCGTCCTCGGCGGCAAGCCGATGAACGCGCGGCGGATGCAGGCCGTCGCTGCGCGCCCATTCGAGTGCCGCGAGCTCGGCGTTCAGGACCGCATTGCCGGCGATCTGGTCGAGGCGGCGATCGATCGCGGCCGAGGTCATCGGCACATAGGCGTCGCGCGCGGGCGTGACCTGAACGACCAGCAGGTCGGCGGCGCTCGACTCATGCGCGATCTGGATCAGCGGCGGATTGGTGACGTAGCCGCCGTCCCAATACGCCTCGCCCTCGATGTCGACTGCGGCGTGTAGTTGCGCGGGACAGGTGGAGGCGAGCAGAGCATCCGGCGTGACGCCGGCATTGCGGAAGATCTGCGGCAGGCCGTCACGGGCCCGGGTCGCCGCAACCAGCAGGCGGGGCGCGGCCGGGCCCTGCACGGCGTCGAAATCGATCGTCTCGCGGAGGAGGTCGCGGAGCGGATCGAGATCGAGCGGGTCGGCGCGTCCGCCCCGCAGCCCCGCACCGAACGACACCGAGCTGCTCGCCGGCGAGTACGCGCCGATCATCAGCAGCGATCGGAACGACGCCTCCTCCATCAGCCGGGTCCAGAACAAAGCGAGCCGGTTGCGCGCTTCATCACGGCCGCCCTTGGCGAGCCCGCTCGCGAGTAGCGCGGCGTTGACCGCGCCGGCGCTGGCGCCGCTGATGGTGTCGAAATCGCAGCCGGGTTCCTCGAGCAGGCGATCCAGCACGCCCCAGGTGAAGGCCGAGAACGTTCCGCCGCCCTGCAGGGCCAGCGACAGCTTGCGCGGCGGCCACGTCCGGGGCGGTGGCGGCAGCGTGACCGTTGCGATCGTCTCCGCAAGCGTTCGCTCGGGCGTCTCCGCGGCTTTGGTCTCGCTGATTGCGGCCGCGCACGTGGTTGCCATGATCATCTCGGCAGCGGCCGGCGCGACATCGGCTCGTTCCGGCGCACGGCTGGGCTCGGATGTTTCGGCGGGGAGCGCGACATCCGACGTGACCGGAGCGACTGTCTCGGGCGTCTGCGCCGGTTCTGCAGCGGCCGTGATGCCGGTCGACCAGATCTCAGCGGCCGACAGCAGCAGGCTGGCGTTCGATCGGGCCGGGGCCGCCTTCTGCTGCGCCGGAACCTGATCAGTACGGTCATCGTGCGTGGCCGACGAACCGCTGGAATTGGTCTTGCGTAACCACATGCAGGAATCATGACAGGCAATCGTGATTCACGCCAGAGTCCCGCGTTGACTTGTTAGATGATGAATCGCCGGTGTTGCTGCGCAGCCGCTGTGAATACAGGCTAAAACACAGGTTTTCCGTATTTGCTCCGTATTTGCCCGGAGTGACTACTTCTTCGCCCCGATCTTGCTCTCGGTGCCCGACTGCAATCGCTTGATGTTTTCGCGATGCATGTAAATGAGCAACAGTGTGAGAAGGGCGAACAAGGCGGCCAGCGCGCTGTGGCCGAAAGCCCACAACACGATCGGCGTCAGCACGCTGGCGACGAGTGCCGCGAGCGATGAGTAGCGGAGCGCGAACGCGGTGACGAGCCAGACCAGGCAGAAGAAGATCGCGCCCGGCCAGAACAGACCGATCAAAATACCGATGTAAACGGCGACACCTTTGCCGCCGCGGAATTTCAGCCACACCGGGAACAGGTGGCCGAGGAAGGCGCCGAGGCCCGCGATCATCGCGGCATTCGGGCCGCCGAGATAGCCGGAGATGATGACCGCCGCGGTACCCTTCAGCGCGTCGCCGAGCAGGGTTGCTGCCGCGAGCCCCTTGCGTCCGGTGCGCAGCACGTTGGTGGCGCCGATATTGCCGGAGCCGATGCTGCGCAGATCCTGCGTGCCGGCCAGCTTGGTCAGGATCAGGCCGAACGGGATCGACCCCAGGAGATAGCCGATGATCAGAGCAACCGGCAGAAAGGCTTCGGAACCCATCACACCACTCCTTCGACGCTTCGCCTTGCGTCAGACATGTTCGAACACGGTGCGGCCGCCGACGATGGTGCGGACCACGCGGCCGGTGAAGCGGGCCTCGTCGAACGGTGTGTTCTTGCACAGCGACTTGAGGTCGGCCGGATCGAGGATCCAGGGCACGTCCGGATCGATCACGATGATGTCTGCCGGCGCGCCGGCCCGCAAGGTGCCGCCGGGCAGGCGGAGCAGCTCGGCGGGCCGGGTCGACATCGCGCGGATCAGGGTCGTCCAGCTCAGCTCGCCATTGTGCACGAGCCGCAGCGCCGCCGGCAGCATCGTCTCCAGGCCGACCGCACCGCTGGCGGCTTCCGCGAACGGCAGCCGCTTGACCTCGACGTCCTGCGGCGTGTGGTCCGACATGATGACGTCGATCAGGCCGGAAGCCAGCGCCTCGACCAGCGCGCGGCGATCGACTTCGGTGCGCAGCGGTGGCGTCAGCTTCAGGAAGGTGCGGTAGGGGCCGATGTCGTTCTCGTTCAGGGTGACATGGTTGATCGAGACCGACGCGCTCACCGTGAGCCCGGCCTCGCGGGCGCGCCCGAGGATGTCGAGCGAGTCGACCGAGCTGAGCGCGGCCGCGTGATAGCGGCCCTTGCTGAGTGCGACGAGGCGCATGTCGCGCTCGAGCACGACCGCTTCGGCTGCGGGCGGGATGCCATGGAGGCCGAGCCGCGAGGCGAACTCGCCTTCGTTCATGACGCCTTCGCCGACGAGGTTCGGATCCTCGGTGTGATGCACGATCAGGGCGTCGAAATCGCGCGCATAGGTCAGCGCGCGGCGCATCACCTGGGCGTTCATCACGCTGCTGTGGCCGTTGGAGAAGGCGACGGCGCCGGCGGCGCGCAACAGCCCGATTTCGGTCATCTCCTCGCCGCGCAGGCCCTTGGTCAGCGCCGCCATCGGCTGGATGTTGACGATCGCGGTGTCGCGGGCGCGGCGCAGCACGAAGTCGACGGTCGCCGAATTGTCGATCACAGGCTCAGTGCCGGGCTGGCAGATGATGGTGGTGATGCCGCCGGTCGCGGCGGCCTGGCTGGCGCTGGCGAATGTCTCGCGATGGCCCAGACCCGGCTCGCCGACGAAGGCGCACATGTCGATCAGGCCGGGGGCCACGATCTTGCCGGCGCAGTTGACGACATCGGTGCCCTCGGGCACGCCCGCGGCGCCGATGCCGCGCTTGAGGTCGCGGATGACGCCGTCGGCGATCAGCACGTCGCCGGGGCCGTCGAAGTCGCGGGAGGGGTCGATGACGCGCGCATTGGCGAGCAGGATCGGGCGGCGGTCGGTCAGCATGGCGTTTGGTCCCGACTTCTGTATCACGCGTTGGGCAGGTTGCGGGCCAGTGCTTCGAGCACGGCCATGCGCACGGCGACGCCCATTTCGACCTGCTCCCGGATCAGCGACTGCGCGCCATCGGCAACGATGGATTCGATCTCGACGCCGCGGTTCATCGGCCCCGGATGCATGACCAGCGCGTCGGACTTGGCGTAGGCGAGCTTCTTCTGGTCGAGCCCGAAATACTGGAAATATTCCGACGACGACGGCACGAACGAGCCGTTCATGCGCTCGCGCTGCAGCCGCAGCATCATCACGATGTCGGCGCCGTTGAGCCCCTCGCGCATGTCGCGCGCGACCTCGACGCCCATGCGCTCGATGCCGGGTGGCAGCAGCGTGGAGGGTGCGACCACGCGGACGCGCGCGCCCATCGTGTTCAGCAGCAGGATGTTGGATCGCGCCACGCGCGAATGCAGCACGTCGCCGCAGATCGCGATGACCAGCCCCTCGATGCGGCCCTTGTTGCGGCGGATCGTCAGCGCATCCAGCAGCGCCTGGGTCGGATGCTCATGCGCGCCGTCGCCGGCATTGATCACGGAGCCGTCGACCTTGCGCGCGAGCAGCTCGACCGCGCCGGAGGCGTGGTGGCGGACCACCAGAATGTCCGGATGCATCGCGTTGAGCGTGACCGCGGTGTCGATCAGGGTCTCGCCCTTCTTGATGGACGAGGACGACACCGACATGTTCATGACGTCGGCGCCGAGCCGCTTGCCCGCCAGCTCGAACGAGGATTGCGTGCGGGTCGAGGCCTCGAAGAACAGGTTGACCTGGGTGCGGCCGCGCAGCACGGTGCGCTTCTTGTCGACCTGACGATTCAGTTCGACATACTCCTCGGACAGGTCGAGGAGGCCGGTGATGTCGTGGGCGGAAAGGCCCTCGATTCCCAGCAAATGCCGGTGCCCGAGGACGAAAGTCGATTTCGGAGAGGTTGCCATTAAAGCCAGAGCTATAGGCGCGGTTTCCATGGGGGGCAAGGCCGAAAGCCGGGGTTCCGAGTTATCCCCCGTTCCGTCTTCCGAGCCTCTCAGGGGGCTCCAAACCGGGGGCTGGCGGGCCGTCGTCGGAGGAGGCCCGCTCCGATATGCGCTGATCCTGCTGGCGGCGATCGTGCCGGCCTGCGCGGCCGCGTTGCCGTTCGATTTCGTCTATCTCCGCGACATCGACCCGACGATCCTCCAGGACATCCGTTATGCCGGCAGCAACAATTTCGTCGGCCGACCCTTGCCGGGCTACGAGGCGGCCGAATGCATCGTGACGCGTGACGTGGCGCGGCGGCTGCAGGCGGCTCAGGCCGAGCTGCGGCAGCGCGGCCTGTCGCTGAAGATGCTCGACTGCTACCGGCCGGTGCGTGCGGTCGCAGAGATGCTGGCCTGGTCCCAGGACGGCGTCGAGACCACGGCCGGCCGCCGCTACACTCCGCGCGTTGCCAAGCAGGACCTGTTCCGTCTCGGCTATATCGCCCTGCGTTCGAGCCATTCGACGGGTGCGGCGCTCGATCTCACGCTGGTCGAGCTCGCGGCCGACAATTCCGCGGCGTTCGACCCGGCCAAGGACTACGCGGACTGCACCGCGCCCGCAGCGCTACGCGCGCCCGAGGGCAGCGTCGACATGGGAACCGGCTACGATTGTTCCGACGTGAAGGCCCATACCGCTGCGCAGAACCTGACACCGGAGCAGCGCCGCTGGCGCAACGAACTGGTTGCGGTGATGGCGCGGAAAGGTTTTGTGAACTATGCCAAGGAGTGGTGGCACTTTTCGCTGCCGGGCGCTGGCGCGACCACTTATGTTTTTCCCATTCGGCCGCGCCGATGATCGATCTCTGCAGGGCACGGCCATGACGCAATCTTCCTTCGCGACCCATGAGGTCTTCAACCAGTCGCCGCCGTTCGAGGACGTCGACCTGTTCACGGCCGACCGGCCGTTGGCCGACGCCGTCAAGGCCAATGGTGGTGCCGGGGCTGAGCAGGAGCTGACAGCTTTCGGCAAGCGATGGGGCTCGGCTGCGATGGCCGAGCAGGGCCGGCTCGCCAATGAGAACACGCCGAAGCTGCGCAGCTTCGACGCCAAGGGCTTTCGGCGGGACGTCGTCGAGTTTCATCCGGCCTATCATCAGATGATGACGCGCTCGGTCGAGGCCGGCCTGCACAATTCGACATGGACCGCCGGGGGCCATCCTGTTGGCGGCGCGTCGGAGGTGGTACGCGCGGCGAAGTTCTACATCGCCTCGCAGGTCGAGAGCGGACACCTCTGTCCGATCACGATGACGCGGGCCTCGGTGGCGGCGCTGGCCGCGCAGCCTGACCTGCTGGCGCGGACGATGCCCCTCATCGGCACGCGCGACTACGATGCGGCGTTTGCGCCGTGGTGGCAAAAGCGCGGCATGACGCTCGGCATGGGCATGACCGAGAAGCAGGGCGGGACCGACGTGCGCGCCAACATGACGCGCGCTGAGCGTACGACCGATGGCTATCGCATCACCGGGCACAAATGGTTCATGTCGGCGCCGATGTGCGACGCGTTCCTGGTGCTGGCGCAGGCCGATGCCGGCCTGACCTGCTTCTTCATGCCGCGCTTCACGCCGGATGGCGCGGTGAACGCGATCCAGTTTCAACGCTTGAAGGACAAGCTCGGCAATCGCTCCAATGCCTCGTCGGAGGTGGAGTTCGCAGGCAGCTATGCCGAGCGGGTCGGCGACGAGGGCAGGGGCATCAGCACCATCATCCAGATGGTGCAACTGACGCGGCAGGATTGCGCGATCTCGTCTGCCGGCCTGATGCGCTCGGGGCTCGCGCATGCGCTGCATCATGCGCGCCATCGCAGCGTGTTCCAGAAGCATCTCGCCGACCAGCCCTTGATGCAGGCGGTGCTCGCCGACATGGCTCTCCATGTCGAGGCGACGGTGGCGCTGGTGATGCGGCTGTGCCGCGCGTTCGACCGCACGCCGGCTGACGCGAGCGAAGCCGCCTACATGCGGCTGTTGACGCCCGCGATCAAATACTGGGTCTGCAAGAGCGCGCCGCCGTTCCTGTATGAGGCGATGGAGTGCCTGGGCGGCAATGGCTATGTCGAGGACGGCATTCTCGCGCGCCACTTCCGGGAGTCGCCGGTCAATGCGATCTGGGAAGGCTCGGGCAACGTGATGTGCCTCGACGTGCTGCGCGCGCTGTCGCGCGAGACGGAGGCTGCCGCGCATGTCCTGATGCATCTGAAAGCCGAGACCGGCGGACTCCCTGGCGCCGCGGAGGCGCTTGCCTTCATCGAGACCAGCTTCCGTCGATCGGATTCCGAGCGCGTCGCGCGCCTCGCGGTCGAGAGGCTGGCGCTGCTCGCAGCCGCCGCCGCGCTCAACCTCGTGATGCCCGGCCATGCCGAACTGTTCGCCGCGACGCGTCTTTCCGCTGTTCATCCGAGCATGTACGGCGCCATCGATCTCGATCCCTCGGACATCCGTACCTTGCTGGAGCGCACGCTGCCTTGACCGACACTCCCGAAGCCGCCGTGATGGATTCCCTCGATCCGGGCAACCCGCCGCAGCAGGTCGCCCCGGCGCAGCATCAGCCGCGCACGCTCGGCTTCTGGCGCACCTTGCTGTGGGGCCTCCTCATCATCGTCGTGTTCTTCATCGGCCAGCTGACTCCTATCGTCTATTTCCTGCTGCGCCATGAGGGGCCAATCGACAGCATGGCCGCGTTTCAGTTGGCCATGATCCAGATCGCGAGCCGGTCGCTCACGGTCTCGCTGTCGGCGATCATGGGCGTTCCGGCCATTTTGATCCCGATCTATTTTGCCGTCCGCCACACCCGCATGTCGTTCGCCGACTATCTGGGCCTGCGCTGGACCGGCTGGAAGAATTTCGGCTTTGGCTTTGTCGGCATGGTTGTGATCCTGGGATGCTGGGAGCTGGTTTCGCAACTGACCGGCCGCGGAGACACGTCGTCGAGCTTCATGGTGGACATCCTGAAGACCGCCAGAGGCGACGGCGTGGTCTGGCTGCTGGTCATCGCCTTCTGCGTCGCGGCGCCGGTTTCGGAAGAGCTCATGGCGCGCGGCTTTCTCTATCGCGGCTGGTCTGACACCTTCCTGCGGGTGCCCGGCGCCATCGTGCTGTCGTCCTTGCTGTGGACCGTGCTGCATCTCCAGTACGACTGGTTCGCGCTGCTCAACGTGTTTTCCCTCGGCGTGTGGTTCGGCTATCTGCGCTCTCGAACCCACTCGACCTATCTGACCATGGTGCTGCACGGGCTCAACAACCTCGCCGCCACGGTGCAAACCATGTGGCTCGCCAGCGGCCACTCCTGAGCGCGGTGTTCAGCTCGCCCAGGCGATCGCGAGCGGCATGGTCAGCGCGGCCAGCACGGTCTGCAGCGAGATGATCTGCGCCAGCAGCGGCGCATCGCCGCCCATCTGCTTCGCCAGCACATAGGCGCTCGGCGAGGTCGGCACCGCCGCGCAGATCGCGACCACCACGAGGCTCGGGCCGGTGACGCCGAACCATCCGGCAAGCCCGATAGCGAGGAGGGGCATCAGGACCAGCTTGAGCACGACGCCGAGCGCGGCGGCCGGGCCGGCGCGCCGCAAGCCCTCGAAGTGCAGACCGGCGCCGGTCACCAGCAGACCGATCGGCAGCGAGGCCTGGCCGAGCGCATCGGCGGCATCGTGCCAGAGCTTTGGCAGCGGCACATGCGCCACGTTGAGCGCGAGCCCGGCGATGCAGGCCCAGATCAGCGGATTGCGGACGATGGTGGCGAGGATCTCGCGCATCGAGCGGCGGGTCGGCGAGGCATAGTGGGCGAGCACGGCGACGCTGAATACGTTGACCATCGGGATGATCGCGATCATGCCGACCGAGGCCACCGCGAGCCCGGTCGGGCCGAACAGGCTGCCCGCCACGCTCAGCGCGACGTAGGTCTGCCAGCGGGTTGCCCCTTGGAAGATCGACGTGAAAGCCGGACCATCGATGCCGGAGCGGGTGAGCAGCGGCCGCAGCGCGAGGCACAGCGCCGACATCGCCAGCATCGCCAGGAACAGGGCGCCGCCGATGCCTGCGACCGGCACCTTGCCGAGATCGGCCTTCACCAGGCTCTGCAGCAGCAGCGCCGGAAACAGCACATAATAAGTCAGCCGCTCGAGCCCGTGCCATTGCGTATCCAGCCGGATCAGGCTGCGCCGCAGGCCGAAGCCCATCACGATCAGCAGGAACACCGGCGCGAGCGCCGCAGCGACGGGGCTCATGCGCTAGCGACCGGACTGGCGCAAGGTCGCAAGCCGATCGAGCGCGCCCTGCAGGATGAAGATCGCTGCATGCGTATCGATCACCTCGGCGCGTTTGGCGCGGCTGACATCCATGCCGATCAGCTCGCGCTCGACGGCGGCCGTCGACAGCCGCTCGTCCCAGAGGCCGATCGGCAGGTCGGTGATGCCCGCGAGGTTGCGCGCGAACGCCCGCGTCGATTGCGCCCGCGGCCCTTCGCTGCCATCCATGTTGATCGGCAGGCCCAGCACCAAGCCGACCACCTTGCGCTCGGCGCAAATCGCCAGCAGTCTGACAGCATCGGCCTTGAAGGCCTTGCGCTGGATGGTCTCGACGCCGGTGGCGAGCCTCCGGTCGGGATCCGACACGGCGACGCCGATGGTCTTGGTGCCGAGATCGAGGCCGACAAGCGCCCCGCGCTCGGGCCAGCGGCCGGCGGCGTCGATGAGGGGAAGGATGGGAGCGGGCATGGCGCGCCGCTTAGCATGGGTACATCCCCCGAGCCAGCACGGTAGGCGCATGGCTTGTCGCTCCGCTGCCATCGTTCTATATGGAGCATCGTACCGTGAACAGGAGTGGTGCCGTGGATCGCAGGACCAACATTGCCCGCCGCTTTGTGTCCTCTGCCATCACGGTCGCTCATGTCCTCCTGTCTGACGCTCGACGCGGTCGCCGCCGCGACACCTGACGGTCATCCTCTCTTCGACAATCTCACGCTCTCGATCGGCGCCGAGCGCGTCGGTCTGGTCGGCCGCAACGGCTCCGGCAAGTCGACCTTGCTCCGCATCGTCGCTGGCGTCTCGGAGCCGGCGGCCGGAGCGGTGACGCGCAGCGGGGCGCTCGGCCTTCTGGCGCAGCACTGGGATCCCGGTCTGCGTGTCGACGAGGCGCTCGGCGTCGCCGGTGATCTTGCGGTCATCGGCCGTATCGTCGCGGGAAAGAGCCAGGACGCCGATCTTGCCGATGATCTCGCGCGCGCGGATTGGAGCCTGCCGAGTCGTGTCGACGACGCGCTGACCGAGGCGGGCCTCGCCGGAATTGCGCTCGATCGCTCGATGGACTCGCTCAGCGGCGGCGAGCGGACGCGCATCGGCATCGCGCGGCTGCTGATCGAGGCGCCGGATCTGCTGCTGCTCGACGAGCCCACCAACAATCTCGATGCCGAGGGCCGCGACGCCGTCGGCCGGCTGATGCGGCGCTGGCGCGGCGGCGTGCTGGTCGCCAGTCATGACCGCGCGCTGCTGGAGATGATGGACCGGATCGTGGAGCTCACCCCGGTCGGGGTCCACATCGTCGGTGGCGGCTGGACGATTTTTACGCAGGCGCGGGAGGATGCGCGGGCGCGTGCAGCGATCGCGCTGGACCGCGCCGATGCGCATGTGCGGGATGTCAGCCGCGCCGTGCAGCGCCAGCGCGAAGCCAAGGCGCGCAAGGACAAGGCCGGCCGTGCTTTCGCCGCCGCCGGCTCGGCCCCGAGGATCATGCTGGGCGCCCGAGCCGAGCGGGCCGAGACGACCGGCGGGCGATCGCAGCGGCTCGCCGAGCGCATGATCACCGAAGCGGCCGAGCGAGCAGAACAGGCGCGACAACATGTGGAGGTGCTGACGCCGCTCTCGATGGTCCTGCCGCCGACCGGGCTCGGCGCCGGCACCGAGCTGCTTGCGATGGAGGACGCGGTCGTGAGCGCCGGCGACAGGAGGTTCGGTCCCTGGACGCTCGGTGTCAGGGGCCGGCAGCGGATCGCGATCACCGGACGCAATGGCGCAGGCAAGACCACGCTGCTCAGGGCCGCGATCGGCGCGATTCCGCTGACCGATGGAACGGTCCGGCGCGCCGACGGGCGTATCGCGATGCTGGATCAACACGTCGCGTTGCTGGATCGCAGCGACAGCATCATCGGCAATTTCCGCCGCCTCCATCCGGCGCTCGGCGCCG
Source organism: Bradyrhizobium sp. HKCCYLRH3073 (assembly GCF_051167995.1). Classification (NCBI taxonomy): domain Bacteria; kingdom Pseudomonadati; phylum Pseudomonadota; class Alphaproteobacteria; order Hyphomicrobiales; family Nitrobacteraceae; genus Bradyrhizobium; species Bradyrhizobium sp. HKCCYLRH3073. The sequence goes on along the minus strand of NZ_JBNPUD010000007.1, from coordinate 261,083 downwards.
AAGCGGCGCATGCAGCCTGCGCGCGCTTCGCATTCCGCAACCGCGACGCCGAGCAGACGGTGGAGACGCTGTCCGGCGGCGAGCGCCTGCGCGCGGGCCTTGCCTGCACGTTCGGCGGCGAGCGTCCGCCATGGCTGTTGCTGCTCGATGAGCCGACCAACCATCTCGACATTTTCTCGATCGAGATCCTGGAGCGGGCGCTGCGCGACTTCGACGGCGCGCTGCTGGTCGTCAGCCACGACCCGTCATTTCTTGCGGCGATCGGCATTGCCGGGGAGTTCGTTGTGAATGGCTGAGCGGGCACGGCAGACCGTGCCCGCAAAGCAGATGCGATTCAATGAGCTACCGGATCGCGATCGGGTTGATCATGCCCTGGACGCCGCCGCGCCAGCGCGGCTGGCCCAGGACGAACAGGAACTCGTAGCCCTTGTCCTTGGCGAGCTCAGCGGTGTCCATGTTCTCCAGGATGTAGGTTCCGTTCATCGCGAGCAGGATCTGGTGCACCTCGAACAGGTTGTTGGACTCGAACGGGATCGCCTCCACCGCCCAATTGTCGGCGCCGACGGCGACCACGCCCTTCGAGGTCAGGTATTTCGCGCCTTCGACGCCGAGACCCGGCTCACCGGCGCCGTAGCGCTTGTCGTCCTTGCCGATCAGACCGAGCCAGCCGGTGTGGAAGATGACGATGTCGCCCTGGCGGATTTCGACACCCTGTTTCTTGGCGGCCTCCTCGATCTCCTTGACGTTGAACGCCGTGCCTTCCTTGACCACGTCGGTGTTATAATAGGCGGCCATGTCGAGCAGCACGCCGCGTGCGACCAGCGGCGGCACCTTCTCGATACCGAGCTTCTTCAGGCCGGTCGGATCGGCGAAATCGAGCAGCTTGTTGCCGTTGTAGTAGACGTGCTCGATACCGAGATGGCCGAGACCGTCAATCTGGCTTCCGACACCGACCCAGCCCTCGACGATGTCGTCATTGTAGGTCGCCTTGTTGGGCCCGAGTCCGGGAATGCCCGCCTGTCCCGGCTGCACCACCGTGATTTTGAACGAGCGCGGCGGGTAGGCGGGGGTCTTGGAGTCGATGATCATGCCGAGCGGATAGGTCTTGCCGGTCTTCACCAGCGAGGCGGCTTTGACCACGAGCTCCGGCGTGATGTAGTTGGCCGCGCCAATCTCGTCGTTCGGCCCCCATTTCGATTTCGTCCAGTCCTGGGCTTTGGCCGTCCCGATCGCACCCATCATGGCAATCGAGCAGCCCAACACGAACGCGTTGCGCATCGCATTTCCTCCGACATGTTGATGTTTGTTGTTTTCGCGCTGGCCAGCGCTGCATCCTAACGTAGTAAAGGATGACCAGACAAAGCTATTCTCGCGCGCGTGCGCTGCACAGCGCCCGAAAGTCGCATCGGTCGAAATGGCCGTTTTTCCTGCGCGGAAACGTCATTTCGCGCAATAGAATGCGCCGTTGGCCGGCGTTGCTCAGCACAATCTTTGAATGAATCGCGTCAGGCTGCGATGTCGTGGTCCCGGCCGGCGAGTCCGGCCATGAAGGCCGAGAGGCCGCTGCTGCGATGCGCCGCGCGGCGGTGGATGAACAGGGTTTCGACTCGTGCATGACCTGGATCGAGCGTGTGCAGGCTGACGCTGCCGATCATCTCGTTTCGCGTCACCACGGCGCGTGGCAGCAGCGCGACGCCCATGCCTGCGGCGACGCAGCCGATCATGCCGTCGAGCGTGCCGAGCTCGATGCGCGCGGCCGCAGGCCAGCCGAAGTCGTTGAAGACCTGCTCCAGCCGCTGCCGGTAGGTGCAGCCGGCCCTGAAGACCAGCGCCGTCGGGCCGGAGGCAGCCGTGGCCGCACGCATGGCCGACAGGCTTTCAAAGCGCCGGGCCGTCACCAGCACCAGCTCTTCCTCGAAGGCGATGATGCCCGAGAGCTCGGGATGTTCGATCGGGCCGGCCACGAAGGCGCCATCGAGCGTCCCGTCGAGCACGGCGGCCACGAGCTCGGCAGTTGGCGCCGTGCGCAGACCGAGGGCGACAGCCGGGAAGCGCCGATGAAAATCCGCGAGCAACGTCGGCAGGCGCACGGCGGCGGTCGTCTCCATCGAGCCGATCGTCAGCGGTCCCTTCGGCTCGCCGTCATCGCGCGCGGCCAGCAGCGCTTCGCGCGACAGCGCCGCCATCCGGTCGGCGTAAGGCAGGAGTCGCAGCCCGGCATTGGTCAGGGTCATGCCGCGGCTGTGCCGCTCGAACAGTGCGGTGCCGATCTCACCTTCCAGCGCCTTGATCCGCTGGGTCACGTTGGACTGCACCGTGTTAAGGGCCTCAGCAGCGCGGGTGATGCCGCCGCTGCGCGCGACGGCTGCAAAGGTTTGGAGGTCGCTCAGTTCCACGCCGATCTCCGTTTTGAATCTGCGATGGCAGAGTTCTCAAGTATTCATTTTGAGAGAATGCTAGCCGCGCCTAAAGTCGCCGTCCAGAGTTGAGGAGACTTTCATGCCACTGCGGACGGCGTTGACGGAGAAGCTCGGCATCAGCCGGCCGATCCTGCTGGCGCCGATGGATCTGATTGCCGATGCGCGCCTCGTGCGTGCGGTCAGCGACGCCGGGGGATTCGGTATTCTCGGTGGCGGCTACGGTAACCGAACCTGGCTCGCGCAAGAGGCCGCAAAGCTTGAAGGCCTGCCCGTGCCGTTCGGCATCGGCTTCATCACCTGGTCGCTGGCGAAGCAGCCTGATCTGCTCGACGTGGCGCTCGCCGCGAGGCCTGCGGCAATCATGCTGTCATTCGGCGATCCCGCGCGGTTTGCGCCGGCAATCAAGCAGGCCGGCAGTTTGCTGATCTGCCAGGTGCAGGACGAGGCGATGGCCGAGCAGGCGATTGCGGCGGGTGCCGACATCCTGGTTGCGCAAGGAACCGAGGCGGGCGGCCATGGCGCGTCGCGGACCACGCTTGATATCGTGCCGGCGATCGTCGACCTCGCCGCGGGCCGAGTGCCGGTAGCGGCGGCCGGCGGTCTTGCCGATGGCCGCGGCCTTGCTGCGATGTTGATGCTGGGCGCGGATGGCGTGCTGCTCGGCACGCGCTTCTATGCCAGCCGTGAGGCGAACGGCGCCGATGAAGCCAAGCGGCGCATCTGCGCGGCGAAAGCGGGCGAGACCGTGCGCGGCATCCTCTTCGACCTGTCGCGCAACAATGTCTGGCCGGCGCCGTTTACCGGACGCTGCCTGGTCAACGACCATGCGCGGCGCTGGATGGGGCGCGAGGTCGAGCTGCTGCAGCAGGTCGAGAACGTGTCGGCGGACTATGTGAAGGCTCGGACCGAGGGCAATTTCGACATCGCCGCTGTCATTGCCGGCGAGGCGGTCGGCCTGATCCATGATGTCGCGCCAGCCGCCGAGATCGTCGCGCGTATCGTCGATGAGGCCGAGCAGATTCTGCAAGGGCGGCGCAACTCGTCCGCCGTCTTCGCCAAGCAATAGGAGCAGACCATGTGGCCCGATCGCCGGTTTCTGGACCTCATCAAGACCGAGCACCCGATCGTGCTCGCGCCGATGGCCGGCGTGATGGATGCCGATCTCGTCATCGCGGTGGCGCAAGGCGGGGGGCTCGGCTCGCTGCCCTGTGCCATGCTCTCCGCGGACAAGGCGCGCGAGCAGGTCAACATCATCCGCCAGCGCGTGTCGGCGCCGATCAATGTGAACTTCTTCTGCCATACGCCGGTCGAGGCGGATGCGGCTCGTGAGGCCGGCTGGAAGCAGCGGCTCGGGGCCTATTACAGGGAATATGGCGTCGATCCGGCGGCTCCGGTGGCGGCTGCGAACCGTGCGCCGTTCGATGCCGCGATGTGCGCCGTCGTCGAGGAGTTGAAGCCGGAGATCATCAGCTTCCATTTTGGCCTGCCCGAGCCGTCGCTGCTGGCCCGCGTGAAGGCGACAGGCGCGGTCGTGATGGCGTCCGCGACCGTGGTGCGCGAGGCGGTGTGGCTGGAGCGGAACGGCGCCGACGTCATCATCGCGCAAGGTGCGGAAGCGGGCGGCCATCGCGGCATGTTCCTGACCGACAAACTCGCCGAGCAGGTCGGGACGTTTGCGCTGGTGCCGCAGATCGTCGATGCAGTTGATGTCCCGGTGATCGCGGCGGGCGGCATCGCCGATGCGCGCGGCATCGCCGCGGCGTTCGCGCTCGGCGCCTCCGGCGTGCAGATCGGCAGCGCCTATCTGCGCTGCCCCGAATCCAAGGTCAGCGTGCTGGCGCGTGCCGCGCTTGCCGCCGCCGATGACGAATCCACCGTTATTACCAACGTGATGACCGGCCGGCTCGCGCGCGGCGTCGCCAACCGGGTGATGCGCGAGGTCGGGCCGATCTCGTCGGACGCGCCGGCGTTTCCTCATGCCGCGACCGCGCTCGGCCCGCTCAAGGCGGCCGCGGAGAAGCAGGGCAAGGTCGATTTCACCAATCTCTGGGCCGGGCAGGCGCTGCCGCTCGGCCGCGAGCTGCCGGGGGCCGAGCTGACGCGGACGCTGGCCGAACAGGCGCTGGCGCGGCTTGCGAAGCTGGCGGGCTGACGCCAAAGGCGGCGTCACGGGCGGGGCGGTGCCCTGGGAAAGTCCGGAGGCTGCCGGTTGCGGCGCGAAAGCCGGCTCTGCTATAGGGCGGGTTCACTGTTTCCCGTGAGGCCCTATATAATGTCGGTCGATGCCGCCACCGTCCGCAAGATCGCGCAATTGGCGCGGATCGCTGTCACTGACGCCGAGGTCCCGCATCTGCAGGGCGAGCTCAATGCGATGCTGGCCTTCGTCGAGCAGCTCTCGGAGGTCAATGTCGAGGGCGTCGAGCCGATGACCTCGGTGACCCCGATGGCGATGAAGAAGCGCCAGGACGTCGTCACCGACGGCGACATCGCCGACGACATCGTCAAGAACGCGCCGATGACCGAGAACAACTTCTTTCTCGTGCCGAAGGTCGTGGAATAGCCAGGTGGAATAGCCGAGGCAGGTCCGCGCGCCCGTCGCGCGTGATCCGCTCCTTCAAACCGACAAGCGAGCCAACGCCGATGTGCCTGCTCTGCGACGATGAAGCGGCCTACAAGGCCTATATGGACTATCTCGACGCCATGGAGCGGCAGGGCAAGGCCGCCGACCCGGACAAGGCCGTCAACGAGATCCTCGACCAGCTCGAAGCGGCCGCCAATACCAAGAAAGCCTCCCCTGCGAAGAACAAGTTCTTCGCGGACGACGCCGACGACGACAAGACGCTCTCCCCGTTCTTCTGCAGCCCGATCAACAAATGACCGATTTGACTTCGCTGACGCTCGCCGAGGCCCGCAAGGGTCTCGCGAGCAAGACCTTCACGTCGCTCGAGCTGACCGACGCCCATCTCAAGGCGATCGAGGAGGCGCGGGCGCTCAATGCCTTCGTGATGGAGACGCCGGACCAGGCGCGCGCGATGGCGCGCGACGCCGACGCCAAGATCACCAGGGGTGAGGGCGGGCCGCTGGCCGGCATTCCGCTCGGGATCAAGGACCTGTTCGCCACCAAGGACGTCCGTACCACGGCGTGCTCGAAGATCCTCGGCAACTTCGTCCCGACCTACGAGTCGACCGTGACCTCGCAGCTGTGGCGCGACGGCGCCGTCATGCTCGGCAAGCTCAACAATGACGAGTTCGCGATGGGCTCGTCCAACGAGACCTCGTGCTTCGGCCCGGTCGGCAATCCCTGGCGCCGCGAGGGCTCCAACACCACGCTGGTGCCGGGCGGCTCGTCCGGCGGCTCGGCGTCGGCGGTGGCGGCGCTCTTGTGCATGGGCGCGACCGCGACCGACACCGGCGGCTCGATCCGCCAGCCCGCGGCGTTCACCGCCACCGTCGGCATCAAGCCGACCTATGGCCGCTGCTCGCGCTGGGGCATCGTCGCCTTCGCCTCCTCGCTCGACCAGGCCGGCCCGATCGCGCGTTCGACCCGCGATGCGGCGATCCTGTTGCGCTCGATGGCCGGCCACGACCCGAAGGACACCACCTCGGTCGACATCCCCGTGCCGGACTACGAGGCCGCGATCGGCAAGTCCGTGAAGGGCATGAAGATCGGCATCCCCAAGGAGTATCGGCTCGACGGCATGCCGGCCGAGATCGAAAAGCTCTGGAGCGAGGGTCGCAAGTGGCTGGAAGCCGCCGGCGCAGAAACCGTCGAGGTGTCGCTGCCGCACACCAAATATGCGCTGCCGGCGTATTACATCGTGGCACCGGCCGAGGCGTCCTCCAACCTCGCCCGCTACGACGGCGTCCGCTACGGTCTGCGCGTGCCCGGCAAGTCGATTGGCGAGCTGTACGAGAACACAAGGGCCGAGGGCTTCGGGCCCGAGGTGCGGCGACGCGTCATGATCGGCACCTATGTGCTGTCGGCCGGCTATTACGACGCCTATTACATCCGGGCGCAGAAGGTCCGGACCCTCATCAAGAAGGATTTCGAGGACTGCTTCGCCCAGGGCGTGAGCGCGATCCTGACGCCGGCGACGCCGTCGGCCGCCTTCGGCATCGGCGAGAAGGGCGGCGCCGATCCGGTCGAGATGTATCTCAACGACATCTTCACGGTGACCGTGAACATGGCCGGCCTGCCGGGCATCGCGGTGCCCGCCGGCAAGGACAGCCAGGGGCTGCCGCTGGGCTTGCAGCTGATCGGCCGGCCGTTCGACGAGGAGACGCTGTTCTCGCTCGGCGAGGTCATCGAGCAGGCGGCGGGACGCTTCACGCCGGTTCGGTGGTGGTAAGCGTCGCCGATTTCAAGACGAGCCTCGCGGGCGACGCGCCCGCGGCCGGCCTGACGCCGGTGCTCACCGGCCTGTGGTGGCTGGCGAAGGGCGACTGGGACCGGGCGCACAAGATCATTCAGGACGAGCCCGGCCGCGACGCGGCCTGGGCGCACGCACATCTGCATCGCGTCGAGGGCGACCTCGGCAATGCCGGCTACTGGTATCGCCAGGCCGGGCAGCCGGTCGCGAAAGATGCGTTGGTTATCGAATTCGAGCGGATCGTCTCCGCACTGCTTGGGAGTTAGAGCCATGACGGCAACCAGCGGCAAGCTGATGAAGGGCGCCACCGGCGACTGGGAGGTCGTGATCGGCATGGAGATCCATGCCCAGGTCACCTCGAAGTCGAAACTGTTCTCGGGCGCCTCCACCGCCTTCGGCGGCGATCCCAACAGCCACGTCTCGCTGGTCGACGTGGCGATGCCGGGCATGCTGCCGGTCATCAACGAGGAGTGCGTGCGGCAGGCCGTGCGCACCGGGCTCGGGCTCAATGCCAAGATCAACCTGCGCTCGGTGTTCGACCGCAAGAACTATTTCTACCCCGACCTGCCGCAGGGCTACCAGATCAGCCAGTACAAGGACCCGATCGTCGGCGAGGGCGAGGTCACGGTCGAGCTCGACGGCGGCAGGACCGCCACTGTTGGCATCGAGCGCCTGCACATCGAGCAGGATCCGGGCAAGATGCTGCACGACCAGTCGCCGTCGCTGTCCTATATCGACTTCAACCGCTGCGGCGTGGCGCTGATGGAGATCGTCTCCAAGCCTGACATCCGCGACGCCGAGCAGGCCAAGGCCTATGTGACCAAGCTGCGCTCGATCATGCGCTATCTCGGCACCTGCGACGGCGACATGGAGAAGGGCTCCCTGCGCGCCGACGTCAACGTCTCCGTGCGCAAGCCGGGGGCTCCGCTCGGCACCCGCTGCGAGATCAAGAACATCAACTCGATCAGCTTCATCGGCCAGGCGGTCGAGGCCGAGGCGCGGCGCCAGATCGAGATCATCGAGGACGGCGGCACGATCGAGCAGGAAACCCGCCGGTTCGATCCCGACAAGGGCGAGACGCGCTCGATGCGCTCCAAGGAGGAGGCGCATGATTACCGTTACTTCCCCGACCCGGACCTGCTGCCGCTGGAGTTCTCGCAGTCCTTCGTCGACGAGCTGAAGGCGGCGCTGCCGGAGCTGCCGGACCAGAAGAAGGCGCGCTTCATCGCGGATTTCGGCCTGTCGCCCTACGACGCCTCCGTGCTGGTCGCCGAGCGCGAGAGCGCCGCGTTCTACGAGGCCGTCCTGGAGGCGCTGTCCGACCGGGCGCGCGACGGCAAGCTCGCCGCCAACTGGGTGATCAACGAGCTGTTCGGCCGGCTGAACAAGGAAGGCCGCGACATCGCGTCGTCGCCCGTCTCGGCGTCTCAGCTTGCGGCGATCGTCGCGCTGATCGGCGAAGGCACGATCTCCGGCAAGATCGCCAAGGACCTGTTCGAGATCGTCTGGAGCGAAGGCGGCGACCCGCGCGAGCTGGTCGAGAGCCGCGGCATGAAGCAGGTGACCGATCTCGGCGCGATCGAGAAGGTCGTCGACGAGATCATCGCCGCCAATCCGGACAAGGTCGCGCAGGCGAAGGCCAAGCCTCAGCTCGCCGGCTGGTTCGTCGGTCAGGTGATGAAGTCGTCGGGCGGCAAGGCCAATCCGCAGGCGGTGAACGATCTCCTGAAGAGCAAGCTCGGCATCTGAAACGACGGTCGCTCGTCTTCGTTCCGGCGGCGCGCACGAGGGTGCGCGCCGTTTTGTTTTGGCGCCGCGGTCCGGCGAATCGCCGCGTGCGATTCGCAAAAAAGCCACCATTGCCGAGCGTTCGAACGCACACGAGGGCGTGTGCAATGAAAATTTTTTCGTTGCCAAAATTTACGACTCAGAGTCCGCGCGTTGCTCTCGCGGTGCGAGTCTGCACGCCGACACGCCGGCGTCGCCGCGTGCGACGTGCCGTTCAGTCGCTCAGAAAAATACTTGCAGCACAGGCTTTTTGCGCAATCGCGATTAGTTGCGATCGCGGCCTTGCGCAGAGAGACGTTTGGATTTTCGCGATCGATCGACGCGCTGCTTCGCGCGTTGCGCCAGCCGCGTGCGCGCGCGCCTGTCAACACTTCCTTAAGCCGGAAGCTGTTTTTTTTCACTCGTTGGTGTATCGATGAGGAGTGCAGCTCGATTCCCGAGTGCACGCATCGACTAAGCCATCTCACATCGGAGGGCAACATGGCCAAGAAAGCGAAGAAGGCGAAGAAGGCAGTGAAGAAGGTCGCGAAGACCGCGGCGAAGAAGACTGCCAAGAAGACCAAGAAGGTCGCCAAGAAGAAGTAACTCTCGCAGTCCTCTGCGAGATGAGTCCGGCAGCTGATGCCGGCACGTCGTTGGAACGTTAGGTCTGCATGGCTCCTCGAGAGCCGGGCAAATCTCCTGAAGCTCCAACAGACGATAGAGGGTGTCGGCGAGACATCAGGTCAACGGTCGGATCGAACTCGAGAGCGGCTTCGCTCGCGGTGCGGTCCGGCAGAAGAAACAGGATTTCTTCGTTCGGTGCAGATCGCGTTTCCGGTCTGCAATCTCACGAGCGGCTATCAGCCAGAGTGGGATCTGATCCTGACGTGTTCGCCGACGCCCTCGATCCCTGAGCACCGCGCCCTTGGCGACTGTGTGCCTCCAACCTCCCCATAGACGAACAGCATCATCAGCAGCTCGGCGCAGGCGTGCTCGCGCTGCGCAATCTCCTGCACGTGCTATCGGGACGTGTCCAGTCGCGGTGCGGCTGTTGACCAGCGGCGTGGTGCGCTCCGCGCCAGCGCGGCGAGGCGCTTTCGCGGATGGTTATGAGTTTGCCAAACAGAACGGTAAACCGCTCTTTGCCGAGTTGAAGAATCCATTTCGAATCAATGCATTGAACCCGGCCCCGGAAAATGCGGGGTTCCGCGTTCAGGGCTCGTTCAGCACGATGTTTAAACTGCCTTTCAAACTTGATCGGTCATCCTTCGCGCATAAGCCGCGAGACGGCATGGGGATAACCAGGCGTTGAACAGTTGGACGGGGGCGTGCTCGGGTGACCAGCCGCCTCCTCGAAGCGAAGGAGAGCGACGATGTTTCAGGGACAACTCAATTTCGATGACGTGACCACCGCGGAGCAGGGCGCCAGCGGCGATGTGCTGTTCGAGCTCGGCATGCTCTATGCGAGCGGTCGCGACGGTGCGGTCGATCTGATCGCCGCGCACAAATGGTTCAATCTCGCCGCCCTCAGGGGCCGCGTCGATGCCGTGGCTATGCGCCGCGAGGTCGCCGAGCAGATGTCGGACGCCGAGATCGCGACCGCGCAGCGCGAGGCGCGCGCCTGGATGACCGCGCACTGAGCGAGCCAAGCCGCGGCTTGGCGGATCTCGCCCGATCGCTCATTCTCGTCGGAAGCGGGCCTCGTCGCGCGCCCATAAATCTCCTATCTGTCGTTCGGTGTGACGCAGACAAGCGGGATTGACGGCATGGGCCAGGCACGGCGACAGGCGCGGCGGCAAGAGCTGATCGACTGCCATGACTGCGGCAGCGGCGTCTCCTTCAGCGCAGTGGCGTGCCCGCATTGTGGATCGACCGAGCCGGCCGGGCCTGCGGTGCAAAGCCGGCGCGAGTTGAAGCGTCTGCGGGTCGAGGCCCATAATGACCGCCGCCTCGTCGTGGTGACCGCCCTCTGTGCCGGTCTCGGCGCCATCTATGGTGCCGTGATGGGAGCCGGAGGCGCAGCGTCATGGTGGGCTGCGCTCGGCTATGGCTTCGTCGGCACCATCATCGGCGTGCCCGCCGCCTTCGTGATCAACATCAGCCGTGGCTTGTTCGATTGAGCCGCGCGGATTGAGCGGCAACCGTGATCACGGCGGCCAGGGTCCGTTGCGATCCGGCAGGTGCGTGAACGGCTCGGCTTTGATGCGGATGATCTGGGGGGAGGGGCCTGTTGGCCGCACCCAAGGGTGGCTGGCGGAGACGGAGGGATTCGAACCCTCGATAGGGCTTTACAACCCTATAACGGTTTAGCAAACCGCCGCCTTCAGCCACTCGGCCACGTCTCCGGCGACGGTCGGTATGCCCGACGCCGCGCTGAGCCGCAAGCGGCAGATTGCATGCGGTTTCGAAATCCTCACAGGGCCGCGGCTTCGCCGGACCGGTGCGGGCGGTGGTCTTCACCTTCGGCCCATCGATCCGGGCTGGACCTGCCGTTTGATCGGCCGCGGTACGCGTCGAAGTCGACGGGCGGTGCGAGCCCTCTCGATGATCCCTGACGCGGAGGACCCCTAATATAGAGGGTCGTCTGCAGCAAAGGCGGCCGGCGGGAGGGGACGCAGACGGCAGCGTCCTCCAGCCCGATTCTCGTTCAGCGCGTGGCTGGATTCACGGCCCCGGCGCCTGACTTGGGGCGGGTTCCGGGCGGGCGAGTGCTCGCGGCCTTAAGCACCTCAAATTGCGTTGTGACAAAACGACAACATAAACAGCGACTTAGGTGTTCCCGCAGAACCACGGTTCCGTGCCTTTTGTGCAACACCGGTCCGAAAAGGCGCCGCTTGGGCGCCGCAATGATGGTTCCTTTGTTGCGTGTGCAAAGGCCTTCGGTAATTCTGCTCGCACGACGAAGGGGGGCATCCCGACGTCGTCCCGTTTAGGTCGTTCGCTCAAGTCCCTCGCGTTCATGCGGGTGTGTCCGATAGCGCGAAGCGGCTGAGCGACGGGTCGAAGAGGGATAACGGGTCCAACCCCAAGGGTGTCTCTCACCCAGCGGAGGCGGAACCTTCCCTGACTGAGCAACTTGGAGGTTTAACATTATGAACACGATCAAGAGCCTTGTCCTGGGCTCGGCGGCCGCTCTCGTCGCCATGTCCGGGGCTCAGGCAGCTGACCTTCCGATCAAGGCCAAGGCGGTCGAATATGTGAAGGTCTGCTCGCTTTACGGCGCTGGCTTCTACTACATCCCCGGCACCGACACCTGCATCAAGCTGGGCGGTTACCTGCGTGCTGAAACGTCGTTCGCCAGCAACGGCCAGTACAACAACGCGGTCAACGGCGTTGCCGGCGGCATGAACCGCCAGAGCAACTACTACTACAGCCGCGCTCGTCAGGACCTCAACATCGACACGCGCACCGCGACCGAGTACGGCGTGGTCCGCACCTTTGCTGACCTGACGTTCACCTGGACCAGCGGCACCTACGCTGGCTCGGGCTCGGCGACCGGCGCGACTGCCTATTCGACGGCTGGCGCTCCTGGCGCTCAGGCCGACGGCAACATCGCTCAGGGCGGCATTGGCGTGTACTACGCCTTCATCCAGTTCGCCGGCTTCACGATGGGTAAGGCCGTGTCGCAGTTCGACGCGCCCTGGACCAACTACCCGGGCAACAACTTCGACGGCCTGTGGGGCGGCGGCGGCACCGTGACCGGTGTCAACCAGTTCACCTACACCGCCGACTTCGGCTCGGGCATCACTGCGGCGATCTCGGCGCAGGACGCGAGCCAGTACTACACCACCAACATGTGGAACGTGTCGGGCATCACCGCGGCCAGCATCATCGGCGGTTCGTACGGCACCAACACCTTCGGTGGCAACGTGTCCCCGGACATCGTCGGCATGGTTCGTGTCGACCAGGCTTGGGGTCTGTTCCAGGCGTCGTTCGCGGCGCATGACAACCACACCGGCTACTACGGCGCCACCGAGCTCACCGGTCACCCGGCTGACAAGTGGGGCTGGGCTGCTCAGCTGGCCCTGTCGATCAAGAACATCCCGACCGGCCCCGGCGACACCATCAACATCCAGGGCGTCTACACCAACGGTGCGAGCCGCTACAACGCTCAGAGCCTGGTGCCGACCACCTACGCGATGTACGGCGGCAGCAGCACGGCTGGTGTCTACGGCACGCTCGGCTTCGCTGGCGTCAGCGACTCGGTCTTCGTGACCGGCGGTGAGCAGCAGCTGACCACGACCTACGGTATGCGCGGTGCGTACACCCACAACTGGAACCCGGCCTGGAACACCGCGATCTACGGTTCGTGGGCTGCCGTGTCCTACAACAGCACTGCCAAGGGCCTGATCTGCGGCAGCGCGGCGATGGGTGCGATCGCGGGCGCAGGCTTCACCTGCAACCCCGACTTCAACATCTCCTCGCTGGGCTTGATCACCCGCTGGACCCCGGTCAAGAACCTGACCTTCTCGGCCGACGTGGCCTGGACCAACCTCGACCAGAAGTACTCGGGCAACATTGTTTCCCCGGCTACGACCACGACCTCCAAGCCGGCTGCGGTCTATCAGCTCAAGGACCAGAACTCGGTGTCCTTGCTGCTCCGCGCTCAGCGCAACTTCTGATCCTGATCGTCTGATCGGGTTCAAGAGCCCCCGGCAGGAAACTGCCGGGGGTTTTTGCTTGTGTGCGGGCGCTCATTCCGGAGTGACTCCGGGTCCGGTGCGCTCGAGAAGCGATCGATGCCAGATCGATGGATCGAGCCAATTGAGCAGAGCTTCGATTGCCTGTAGCTCGAAAGTCGCATTCGTTTCAGTAGGTTGGCTGCATGCTGGTATTTTTTGAAAAATGGTGTTGAAAACAGATGAGTTGATAAGCTAATTTTCTCATGCCTGAGTAATCATTCGTCCTTGTGAGGACGACACCGCAGACGCAAGACGACGATCATACGATGTTAGACTCCAGGAAGCCTCTGGCGATGCCCCGCCGGAGGCTTCTTCATATCGGGATCTCCTCGGCATCCAATATCTGACATTGCCTCTCGATTGCAGAGCATCGGCGTGATCTCCGCAGGCGCGTACGTCAGCGCAAACATCCATCGTCTCACCAAAAATCGTTGCGCATCCGCTTGACCGGGAAATGCCGGATGGTCACCATGACCGTCAGATGACGGGGCCACACCGTCACGCCAGTGAGGAATGTGTCCAAAGATGAGTTCGGAAGGCTCTGTGGGAGTGCTGCGTCCGTGGTCCGAGCAAGACGATCTGGCGGGCGCCATCACGCGGCTGCTGGAAGCGCGGCCCGAGGGCCGGGCCGAGCTTGCGGAATGTCTGGCGGTTGCGCAGCGGATCGACGCCAGCGACGACGAGTCCTGGTATCGTGAGTGGATGCAATGCGCGGACGCCATGAAGGCTGCCGCCGCCGACGCCGTGAGCAGCGGTCGTCCCGAGCTGGCGTTTCGCAAATGGTCGCGCGCAGTGGATTGTTATGAGGCTGCGGCCTGTCCGTTCAGCAGCTCGCGTTCCCGCCAGGACGTCGTGCTGTCCCGCATGCGCGAATGTGCGCGCGAATTCCTGCGCTGTGCCGATCCGCAAGGAGAGGTCGTCACAATCCACTGGCGCGCCGACTATCCGCTCGAAGCCTATTTCCTGCCGGCGCGTGGCGAGGCGGGCAGGGCGCCCACCGTCATCTGCATCGGTGAGCCCGGCCGTCGCAAGGAAACGTCGCTGTTCAAGCTTGCAGCCCATGCGGAGCAGCGTGGCTTGGCGCTGCTGGTGGTCGATCTGCTGGGCAGCGGACCGGACTGCCGCTTCGAGGAGATCGTCGGCCGTAGCGATCTCGAATCGGCCATCGCGAGCGTGACGGACTACGTGACGTCCCGCGATGACGTGGACGAAGGCCGGATCGCGATTCTGGCCGACGACTGGAGTTCGTCCTTTGTCGCGCGCGGCATCGCACTCGATCCGCGTTATGCTGCGGCGGTCTGCGACGCCGGCTTGTGGGATATTCACGAGCGTGTCTTCCTGTCGCGCCGACCCGGTGCGGGTGAGCGGGGCAGGCCGCCGATCGCGACGGAAGGGCTGGCGGCGCGGCAGATCATGTGTCCGCTGCTGGTGACGGTGCCGGAGCGTGGCTGGCTTCGAGCCGACATCGCAACCCGGCTGATCGCGCAGATCAAGCGCGAGCACCCGGATATCACTCTGAAGATCGTCTCCAGCGCGGGCGCCGATTGGCTCGAAGCCGATGCCTTCGTCTTTGACTGGATCGCCAGGCGCCTGGCGGGGTCTCAGCGGCCTCCTGGCTGATGCGACCGCATATCTGGGCCCGCTGCCTGTAAGAGGCGATTGGGCCGTGGTCGCCTCGGGGGCCTCAGAGCCCCATCGTGAGTCGCGCGCTGGCCTTCTCGAAACGGTCCTTGAGGCCAGCCAGCTTGTCCGTGAACGTCGCCAGCTCGCGAGCGTCGAATTCCTCGAAGATGAAGCTGAAGATCTGCGCCTGCTGGGCTTCCAGCTCGGCGAACTGCTCCGATGTCTTGGTGGTGAGCGACATCCGGACCACGCGCGCATCGTTGGGCGCGGGCTTGCGTTCCATGAAGCCCTTCTTCTCCAGCAGCTTCGACTGCGTCGTGACGAACGAAGGGTCGACGTGCAGCCGCTTGGCCGCCGCATTCACGGCGACTCCCTCGCCTTGATCCAGCTCGGAGATCGCCATCAGGATCATCCATTGCGGGCCACTGATGCCGATTCGCTTGGCCCAGAAGTACCTCAGCTCCTCCAGATGGACGTTGATCGTGGAGATCTCCCTGGCGAAGCGAAGAATGGCGTCGCGATTCTTCGGCAGATGTTCGGCAGTCTGCGGTTGCGCGTCCGCTTCCACAGGTGCGGCAGACATGTTCTTCAAGGGCGCCATTGCTCAGGAGTTCCAGTACGAAGCTCGACCCTAAAGAAAAAAAATCCGCAACAAAATCACTTATCTAGGAGGACATGCGCCGTCCCCCGTGCGCTGCACAACAAGCTGCCATTGTGTTGCCCTCAAGACACATTTCGGCTTCATTCAATTACCTGACTGCATAAACTATTTTGCTTACCGAATGAGCGAAGGCATAGTTCCTGACGACGGTGGGGGGTTACTCGATCGTCCCGTGACAGGTGGTTCGCTTAAGTCCCTCGCGTGATGCGGGTGTGTCCGATGGCGCGAAGCGGCTGAAGCGGTTTTTCGGGAGCAGAGGAAGCGGATCGTCCTGGGGGATCTTGGTCCGGTTCTTTCTCAAAAGAGCAACTTGGAGGTTTAAATGAAGACGGTTAAGAGCCTTGTCCTCGGCTCGGCGGCAGTTCTGCTCGCCATGTCCGCGGCTCAGGCGGCCGACCTTCCGATCAAGGCCAAAGCGGTCGAGTATGTGAAGGTTTGCTCCCTGTATGGTGCGGGCTTCTACTACATCCCCGGCACCGACACCTGCATCAAGCTCGGTGGCTATCTCCGTGCTGAAACGGCGATCGGCACGAACAGCGATTTCAACGGCACGTACAGCGGCCAGGGTGGTGCGCATAACCGCCTGAGCAACTACTACACGGCCCGCGCTCGTCAGGACATCAACATCGACACGCGCACGGCGACCGAGTACGGCGTGGTCCGTACCTTCGCTGACCTGACCTTCAGCTGGACCTCCGGCGGCTATGCCGGCACGGGTTCGGCCACCGGTGCGACCGCTTACTCGACCGCTGGTGCGCCGGGCGCACAGGCCGACGGCAATATCGCGCAGGGCTCGGTCGGCGTGTACTATGCCTTCATCCAGTTCGCCGGCTTCACCATGGGTAAGGCCGTGTCGCAGTTCGACACGCCCTGGGTCAACTATCCGGGCAACAACTTCGACGGTCTCGCCGGCGGCGGCGGCACGGTCACCGGCGTCAATCAGTTCAGCTACACTGCTGACTTCGGCTCCGGCATCACGGCCTCGGTCTCGGCTCAGGATGCGAGCGCCTACTACCAGAACAACCTCTGGAACGTGGCGGGTTCGACGGCGGCTGGCGTGATCGGTGGTGCTTACGGCACCAGCAACTACGGTGGCAACGTCTCTCCGGACTTCGTCGGCATGGTCCGTGTCGACCAGGCCTGGGGTCTGTTCCAGGCGTCGTTCGCGGCGCATGACAACCACGTCGCTTACTACGGCGCGTCCGAGACCTCCGGCCACCCGGCCGACAAGTGGGGCTGGGCGGCTCAGCTGGCCCTGTCGATCAAGAACATCCCGACCGGACCTGGCGACACGATCAACGTGCAGGGCGTCTACACCAACGGTGCGAGCCGCTACAACATCCAGAGCCTGATGCCGAACAACTACGCGATGTACGGCAGCACGGGTCTGGCTGGCGCCTACCAGAGCATCGGCTTTGCCGGTGTGGGCGACTCGGTCTTCACGACCGGTGGTGAGCAGCAGCTGACCACGACCTACGGTATGCGCGGTGCGTACACCCACAACTGGAATCCGGCCTGGAACACTGCGATCTACGGGTCGTGGGCTGCCGTCCGCTACAATGGCACGGCCAAGGGCCTGATCTGCACCAGCCCGGGCGTTGTCGCGGCCTTCAACGCGGGTTCGACCTGTAATCCGGACTTCGATCTGGCCACCCTCGGCTTGATCACGCGCTGGACCCCGGTCAAGAATCTGACCTTCTCGGCTGACTTCGCCTACTCCTGGCTCGACCAGAAGCACTCCGGTTCGGTCACCGCTCCGGCTGCTGCTGCTGTCGCGAAGCCGGCCGCGGTGTACGAGCTGAAGGATCAGCAGTCGGCTGTGCTGCTGCTCCGCGCTCAGCGCAACTTCTGATCCAGATCGTCTGACGACGGTTTGACGAACCCCCGGCAGGCAACTGCCGGGGGTTTTTCTTTGCCTCGCCAGCGCGTGCTCCAGCGCCGAGATCCGCATTCCTCGCCGCTCCGCTCTGTCGCTGACAAACATGCTGCAGACCCGCCCGAGAACCACACCGCGCGGCCACGCGACGGAGTGCGATCTGGATGGAATTTCGCGACCGCCTCGTGGCCATCCGGCTCAAACATGCGTGAGAGGCGGTCGGCGGGCGCTCGGTTCGACCGCACGTTTGAGCCAAGCTTGGCCTGCGTGATCCCGGGCAGGCAAGGGCCCGTGTCACGATCGCCGGGATGACAGAGCCAGAAAATTGGAGCCTCGCGCTCGCCGCGCTTCTCGACGCGCGTCCTGCTGCATTCCCGCCACGAGCGCGACACGCATTCGGCGGCGAAAGTCTTCCCTGACACATTACTCTTGGGGATCTGGCGACCGTGTGCCGCGCCGCGGCCGCGCCACATGCGTGATCCGGCCGGTCACGAGAATGGTCCGATAAAGCACCAACTCTGCCTCGCGATCGTTCCCACTGCAACGCTATGCGCGAGCACTGTGGTGCAGCTGGAGACGGGCTGACCGTTGGGGCGGTCGTTCGATGTCGAGCCGGGCCGGTCTGAACTGAGCAATTTGGAGGTTAGTATGAAGACTGTGAGGAGCCTTGTTCTGGGCTCAGGGGCGGCGTTGCTCGCCATGGGTGGGGCTCAGGCCGCCGACCTTCCGATCAAGGCCAAAGCGGTCGAGTATGTCAGGGTCTGCTCGATGTACGGCGCCGGATTTTTCTACATTCCGGGTACCGACACCTGCATCAAGCTCGGCGGCTACCTGCGTGCCGAGGCCGGCTTCGGTACGAATACGATCTTCCAGAATGCCGTGAACGGCGTCGCCGGCGGGCGAAATCGTCTCAGCAACTACTACACGACGCGTTCGCGTGCCGACCTCAACATCGACACCCGCACCGCGACCGAATATGGCGTCGTGCGCACCTTCTTCGACGGTGTCTTCCAGTGGACCGGGGGCAGCTATGCCGGGACCGGCTCCCCCACGGGCGCAACCGCCTATTCGACGGCGGGCGCGCCTGGAGCGCAGGCTGACGGCAACATCGCGCAAGGCGGGATCGGCGTCTTCTATGCCTTCATCCAGTTCGCCGGCTTCACCATGGGTAAGGCCGTGTCGCAGTTCGACGCACCCTGGGCCAACTACCCCGGCAACAATTTCGACGGTCTGACCGGCGGCGGCGGCACCATCACCGGCGTCAACCAGTTCACCTATACCGCGGACTTCGGCTCGGGCATCACGGCCGCGATCTCGGCCCAGGATGCGACGCAGTATTCGCAGTCGCAGATCTGGAATACGGCGGGACAGACGGCCGCTGGCGTGCTCACCGGCAGCTATGGTACGTCGAATTTCGGCGGCAACGTCGCGCCCGACATCGTCGGCATGGTGCGCGTCGATCAGGCCTGGGGCCTGTTCCAGGCGTCCTTCGCGGCGCACGACAACCACGCCGCCTTCTTCGGTGCCAACGAGACGACCGGGCATCCCGCCGACAAATGGGGCTACGCCGGTCAGCTCGCCCTGTCGATCAAGAATATCCCGACCGGCGCCGGCGACACCATCAATCTGCAGGGCGTCTACACCAACGGTGCCAGCCGCTACAACTTCCAGAGCCTCGCGCCGATCAACTACGCGATGTACGGCGGCAGCAACATGGCCGGCGCTTTCCAGAGCCTGGGCTTCGCGGGCGTGTCGGATTCGGTGTTCGGGGCGAATACCCAGCAGCAGCTGACGACGACCTACGGCGTCCGCGGCGCCTTCACCCACAACTGGGATCCGGCTTGGAACACCGCGGTGTACGGCTCATGGAGCGCCGTGCGCTATAATGCGACAGCGAAGGGCCTGATCTGCAACGGTGCGGGTATGGTCGCTCTCGGCATCGTCGGTGCGAACTGCAACCCGGACTTCAACATCTCGACTCTGGGTGTGATCACGCGCTGGACGCCGGTCAAGAATCTGACCTTCTCGGCTGACGTCGCCTGGACCCGGCTGGATCAGAAGTTCGCGGGCGTCGCCAATGCGCCGGCGGTTGCGGCGGTTGCCAAACCGGCCACGACCTATCAGCTGAAGGACCAGGATTCGGTCTCGCTGCTGCTGCGCGCTCAGCGCAACTGGTAATGAGAGGCGAATAGGGAGCAGGGAGTAGCGAATAGCGATTGACGACGATCCGATGTCGGTTTCGCTACTCCACCACAGCGCCGCGGCGCAGATCGGCCTCGATCTGTAGCCGCGAGCCGCCGCCGAAGCGGGCGCGATAGACCTGCAGGTTCTCCATCACCCGCTGCACGTAGTTGCGGGTCTCCGCGAAGGGGATCAGCTCGACCCAATCCACCGCGTCCACCTTCGGATCGCGCGGGTCGCCATAGCGTTCGACCCACTTCCTCACGCTGCCGCGGCCGGCATTGTAGGCCGCGAACGTCATGATGTACGAGCCGCGATAGTCCTCGAGCAGGCCGCCGAGCTCGGCCGCGCCGAGCTGCGCGTTGTAGACCGGGTCGGTCTTCATCCGGTTCAGATCGAAGCTGACGCCCGCGCGCTTGCAGACGTAGCGGCCGGCATCCGGCGTGACCTGCATCAGCCCATAGGCCTGGGCCGGCGAGACCACCGCCTGGTTGAAGGCACTCTCCTGACGCGCGATCGAGAAGACCACGCTCGGCTCGACCTCCGGTCCGAGCGAGCGGAACGCAGGAATGCCGGTGACCGGATAGGCGTAGTGGTCGAACGGCAGCCCGCGATTGAGCGCGGCCTTGCCGACCAGCAGCATCGCCCGCGCATCGCTGTTTCGCGCGGCGGCTTCCGCGATTCCGACCAGGACGTCGGGGTCGCCGTTGTCGCCCATATCGGCGAAGATCGGGATCGCGACCTCGCCCTCGTCGAGCTCGTACAGCAGTTGCACCGCGCGCACCACCTCGAGCCGCTCGACACCGCGCCCGCGGCCGCTCGGCGCAGCATTGAGGCCGAGCTGCGGCAGGCCGAGCTTCGCCCGCGCCAACTGGCCGTAATAGCTCGTGGACTGCTCGGCCGCCGACATATAGGCCGCGCGCGCCTCCTGCATGCGCCCCATCGCTTCTGCCGCGCGGCCCTGCCAATAACCGGCCCGCGCCAGGGTGGTCGGATTGACGCTGCCGACGCCGATGCGCGCAAAGTGCTGGGCCGCCGTGGCGGGATCGTTGAGGAAGCGCAACGCGATCCAGCCGGCGGTGAATTCCTGCTCGGTCTTGTAGATGTCGCGGTTCGGCAGCGCCGCGTCGCGCGCGATCAGGTAGGCGCTGCGATAATCGCCGGTGTCGATCATCTTGCGCGCCAGCAGGCGGCGCTCGATCCACCATTCGTCCAGATTGTGCAGGCGGCCGGGATCCCTGGGCGCGCTGAGCATCAACTGCGCCGCCTCGGCGAACTTCTCGTCGCGCCGCAGCACTTGGATGCGGCTGAAGATGTAGCCGGCATCGCCGTGCAGCTCGCGCGGCACGGCATCGAGCAGGCTCTGGCTGTTGGAGGCTTTGCGGTAGGTCGCGATTCGCGCCTTTGCGAGCGCTACGTGGCCCGAGCCGAGCCGCCGTGCAGCGCGCATCGCCGCCTCGTGCTCGCTGCCATACAGCAGCGTGTCCATCCGCGCCTTGTGATCGCCGCCGGACAGCAGGGCGCCGTACTGGTCCAGGATGTTGTTCTCGGTCTCCTCGGACATCGCGTCGTTGCGCCAGGCATCGCGCACCAGGCGCTCGGCGTTGGCGCGGTCGCCGCGATTGAGCATCACCCGGGCCAGCGCGAACTTGCCCTTCGCCGACAGCGGCGATTCGTTCTCGAACCACGACCAGACGACGGAATCGTCGCGCTTGTCGTCCCACAACGCGGCCTCGAGCCGGCGGCGCAGGAAGGTCTGCGACGGCCAGGACGGATTGGCGGTGATGAATGCGCGATAGCGCTCGACGCTGGCATTGTTGTTGTCGCTACGCAGGATCACCCACTCCGCGAGCTTGCGCGCCACCGGATCCGAGATCGCCTGCACGACCTCGGTGGCATCGCCGGGCTTGCGCTTGCGGACGAGCTCGATCACGTTTTCGAGCGCCTCCTTGTCGGACTGCGAGGTCGAGGACGTCGCGGCGATCGCAGCCGGCACCAGGGGCTTGCGGGAGGCGGGCAGGGCGGCATGCTGGCGGACCGGCAGGGCCGCAGCCGCGGCACCGGGCGTGATGTCCCTTGGCGCCGCGCCGGCGCCTTTGGGAGTGTTCTTGATCTCGGCCTTCGCCTCGGCGTGCGCGTCGACCTTGCTCTTTGTCCCGGCCGCCTCGTTGGTGTTCGTCTTGGGGACCGCGCCGCGCGCGATCGGACGCGCCTTCGGCACGGGAACCTTGGCCGTATGAGCCTTGGATGCCGAAACCTTGGACTCTGAAACCTTGGACTTGGCAGCCTGGTCCTTGGCGAGGGCGCCATGTCCGGCGAGAGCCCATCCGAGTGTCAGGCCGGCGGCCAAGGACACCGAGAGTGACACCGACAGGGCGGTCGATCGCAATGCAGTGGCGCGGGCAGAAAAGGGCACGGCGTTCCTTTTGCGGCGGATGACTTCGATCCCCTGACCAACATGGGTCTATCGAAAAGGTGAACAAATCCTAAATATACAGGGAAGGATTGCAACCTGCGCCAACACCGCGGCGAAATCACGACCGAAGGGCGGCGTGCGGCCGCGCGGGGGTTCCGAGAAGGGTGGTTGCCCGGTGCGAAGTGTGCGGGCCGGGCTGTCGCGGGCGCGGCAGAGCGATTCGGGTGCCTGTTGAGAAGGCAGCCCAACCGCGGGCGGGCCTTCCGCCCCGTCGGTAGACCCGGTATGAAGTGGCTCGCACAGGGGCCAAACGGCGTTTGGGAGGGAGTTTCATGGCAGCCAAGACGAATTTCCGGGGTTCTTTCACCGCCTTGGTCACTCCTTTCAAGAACGGGTCCGTGGACGAGGCCGCTTTTCGCAGCCTCGTGAACTGGCAGATCGACGAGGGCACCAACGGCCTCGTGCCGGTCGGCACGACGGGCGAGAGCCCGACGCTCAGTCATGACGAGCACAAGCGGGTGGTCGAGTGGTGCATTGCCGAGGCCAAGGGGCGGGTTCCCGTGGTGGCCGGCGCCGGCTCCAATTCGACCAAAGAGGCGGTCGAGCTCGCCCAGCACGCCGAGAAGGCGGGGGCGGACGCGGTGCTGGTGGTGACGCCCTATTACAACAAGCCGACGCAGGAAGGCCTGTATCAGCACTTCAAGGCGATCAACGACGCGATCGGCATTCCGATCATCATCTACAACATTCCGCCGCGCTCGGTGATCGACATGTCCGTCGACACCATGAAGCGCTTGTTCGAGCTGAAGAACATCGCCGGCGTGAAGGACGCCACCGCCAGCATGGTGCGGGTGTCGCAGCAGCGCGCCGCGATGGGCGAGGAGTTCAACCAGCTCTCGGGCGAGGATGCGACGATCATCGGCTACATGGCGCATGGCGGCCATGGCTGCATCTCCGTCACGTCGAACGTCGCGCCGCGGCTGTGCTCGGAATTCCACCAGGCCTGGCAGAAGGGCGATGTCGCCACCGCGCTGAAGATCCACGACAAGCTGATGCCGCTGCACACCAACCTGTTCATCGAGTCCAACCCGGCGCCGGTGAAATACGCGTTGTCGCTGCTCGGCAAGATCGAGGAGAAGCTGCGGCTGCCGATGGTGCCGGTGTCGGAGCCGACCCGGGTCGCGGTGCGCGAGGCGATGGTTCATGCCGGACTGATCAACTGAGCCGACGTATCTTGAGGGGGATGCGAGCATGTTGAAGGAATTCCGTGAATTCGCGATGAAGGGCAACGTCGTCGACCTCGCGGTCGGCGTCATCATCGGCGCGGCGTTCGGCGCCATCGTCAACTCGCTGGTCGGCGACGTCATCATGCCGATCATCGGCGCGGTCACCGGCGGCCTTGATTTCTCCAACTACTTTATCCCGCTGTCCAAAGCGGTAAATGCCGGCAACCTTGCCGATGCGAAGAAGCAGGGTGCGGTGCTGGCCTATGGCAGCTTCCTGACGATCACGCTGAACTTCGTGATCGTTGCCTTCGTTCTTTTCATCGTCA
The DNA here is from genome assembly GCF_051167995.1 of Bradyrhizobium sp. HKCCYLRH3073. Taxonomy (NCBI): domain Bacteria; kingdom Pseudomonadati; phylum Pseudomonadota; class Alphaproteobacteria; order Hyphomicrobiales; family Nitrobacteraceae; genus Bradyrhizobium; species Bradyrhizobium sp. HKCCYLRH3073. The sequence goes on along the minus strand of NZ_JBNPUD010000007.1, from coordinate 237,532 downwards.
TCCGGCTGATGAACACGTTGAAGCGGAAGCAGGAGGCTGCGCCGGCCGCTCCGCCGAAGCCCACACCCGAGGTCGAGCTTCTGACCGAAATCAGGGATCTCCTGAAGAAGGCCTGACGTGGCAGACAAGAACGAGCCCAAGATCACCGTCGCCGCAGAGAACCGCAAGGCGCGGTTCAACTATGCGATCGAGGACACCATCGAGGCCGGCATCGCGCTGACCGGCACCGAGGTGAAGTCGGTCCGCAGCGGCAAGTCGACGATCGCGGAATCCTATGCGGATTCGCGCGACGGCGAGATCTGGCTGATCAACGCCAACATTCCCGAATATCTGCAGGCCAACCGCTTCAATCACGAGCCGAAGCGGCCGCGCAAGCTGCTGCTGCATCGCAAGCAGATCAACAAGCTGATGGGCGCGGTCGAGCGCGAAGGCATGACGCTGATCCCGCTCAAGCTCTATTTCAACGAGCGTGGCCGCGCCAAGCTGCTGCTCGCCGTCGCCAAGGGCAAGAAGCTGCACGACAAGCGCGAGAGCGAAAAGAAGCGCGATTGGGGCCGCGAGAAGGGCCGGCTGCTGCGGGCGCGCGGCTAACGAGACCTTTGCCGCGCGCTCCTCGGCGGCACGCCTGAGCCTTGGGACAGCATCCGATGAATCAGAAGAACCTCTTGGATGTCGACTGGAGCCGGATTCCGGCTCCGACCGACGACGGCGCAGCAGATCATCTGGTCGGGACGATCATTCCCGCGATCGGACTGCGTGCCACCGACGACACGCTGGTCACGTTGTCCGATCTGCCGGGACGGACCGTCGTGTTCGCGTATCCGCGGACCGGCGAACCCGGCAAGGTGTCGCTGGTCGAGGACTGGGACATGATCCCGGGTGCGCGCGGCTGCACGCCGCAGACCTGCAGCTTCCGCGACCTGTTCGGCGAGTTGAAATCGGCAGGCGCCGCGCATGTGTTCGGCCTGTCGACGCAGAGCAATGCCTATCAGACCGAGATGGCCTCGCGCCTGCATCTGCCGTTTCCGGTGCTGTCGGACGAAAAGCTCGAGCTGACCAATGCCCTGCGGTTGCCGACCATGGAGATCGCCGGGCTGACCATGATCAAGCGGCTTGCCATGATCGTGGACGACGCCTGCATCACCCACGTGTTCTATCCGGTGTTTCCTCCGGACAGGAACGCGGGCGACGTGCTGGCGTGGCTGAAGGACAACCGCGTCGCCGCGTGAGGATGGGGCGGACCGACCTAATCCAGATCCGCCTTCACACGCGCGAACACGGCGTGGAACATCTCGGTCGTGAGCACGCCGGTGTTCGTATTGTAGCGTGAGCAGTGATAGCTGTCGTACAGCCTGATCCCGCCGGCCTGGTGCACGGCGCCGTGGGCGAAGGGCGCCGCGACCGCGCGCAGGCCCAGCAGCTTCAGCAGCGTGTCGTGGGAGATGCGGCCGAGCGCGACGATGCTGCGCAGCCGCGGCATCGCGGCGATGGTGGCGCCGAGGAAGCTCCGGCACTGGTTGATCTCGGCGGGCAGCGGCTTGTTCTGCGGCGGCACGCAGCGCACCGCGTTGCTGATTCGGCAATCCACCAGCGTCAGCCCGTCGTCGGGACGTGCCTCGAATCGGCCCTTCGCAAATCCGTAGTGCAGCAGCGTCCCGTAGAGCAGCTCGCCGGCATAGTCGCCGGTGAAGGGACGCCCGGTCCGATTGGCGCCCTGCAGCCCCGGCGCGAGCCCGACGATCAACAGCCGCGCATCGGGATCACCGAACGACGGCACAGGCGCGTTGAACCATGACGGCTCGCGCGCGCGCTGCGCCTCGCGGAATTCCACGAGGCGAGGGCACAGCGGACAGTCTCGATCGGGATTGGTCGAAGACAGGGCAGGCGGCGCAGGCTGAGTGCCCGTCCGCCTAGTCCTCGAAATCGTCATCGTTGGGCGTGGTGGTGGCGGTGGTCGTGGCGCGGGCGGCCGGCGTGGTGGAGCGCTGCAGGAATTGCGGGGAATGGTGGCGCGGCTCGCGCGGGGCGGGGCGCTCCGACGGGTCGCGGCCGAGCTTGGACTGCAACTCCATGAGGTCGGTGAAGACGTCGGCCTGACGGCGCAGCTCGTCGGCGATCATCGGCGGCTGGCTGGAGATGGTCGAGATCACGGTGACGCGAACGCCGCGGCGCTGCATCGCTTCGACCAGCGAGCGGAAGTCGCCGTCGCCCGAGAACAGCACCATCTGGTCGATATGCTCGGCGAGCTCCATGGCATCGACGGCGAGCTCGATGTCCATGTTGCCCTTGACCTTGCGTCGGCCGCTGGCGTCGATGAACTCCTTCGTCGCCTTGGTGACGACGGTATAGCCGTTGTAGTCGAGCCAGTCGATCAAGGGCCGAATCGACGAGTACTCCTGATCCTCGATGATCGCGGTGTAATAGAATGCGCGGAGCAGCGTGCCGCGGCTCTGAAATTCCTTGAGCAGGCGCTTGTAGTCGATGTCGAAGCCGAGCGTCTTGGCCGTGGCGTATAGGTTGGCGCCGTCAATGAAGAGCGCAATCTTGTTGGTCGAAGATGACATTCAGTGTCTCGCGTTCAGTTAGATTCTATTTTGGGCGCGACTCCAGTCGGTCGCGCACTCCATTTCAAGATACTGCCAAGGCGTCGGCGGTCCATCTGGTGTGAGGTTACCGCAAACCGGAGTGATCGGGGCAACAAAGGCGTACTTGTGACGACGTAATGAAGCGTTTTCTTGTCCAAGGCCCGAATTCCGCGGGTCTGGACGGAGCGCCAGTCAAGGTTGCCGAATTCGGTACTCCTTGCCCCTTACCGAACCCTGACGCCAGTTTTGCCTTGCGAAAGCCAGCCAGCCTCTATAACTAGCCCAGCATAATCAGCATATTAAGCACACAAAGGACCGGAGCGACAATGGCGCGCGTCACTGTGGAAGATTGTATCGATAAAGTCGACAACCGGTTCGACCTGGTTCTCCTGGCCGCGCATCGCGCGCGCATGATCTCGTCGGGATCACAACTTACAATTGATAGAGATAATGACAAGAATCCCGTCGTCGCACTCCGGGAAATTGCGGATTCGACCATTTCTCCCGAGGATCTGAAGGAAGAACTGGTGCATTCGCTGCAGAAGTTCGTCGAGGTCGACGAGCCGGAGCCGGACACGGTGCCGCTGATCGGCTCGGCCGGTGCCAGCGTCGATGCCGACGACACCGAGGTCGCCGTCGAGCGCATGACCGAGGAAGAATTGCTGAAGGGCCTCGAGGGCCTCGCTCCGCCGGAAGAGCAGCCGGAAGAGGACGAGTGACGGTCTCGTCACCGTCAGCGCGAGCTCCAGCCAACTTGTGAGAATGTGAAGGCCCGGACCACGTCCGGGCCTTTGCATTTGAACGTGATTCCGTGATTACCATAGGGCTGCGACAAACGCCTGCCATCCGGCAGATTTGGTCACGAAGATAAAGGTTTAGTCATTTTCCATGGTGGTTTCGGGCCACACTCCTCAGCAGATGCAGGCGGCGGCCGAATCGGCCGCGTTGGCGCCTTCGCCGCCGGCTGAGCGGCCGCGGCCGCCGAAGCCGCGCTCCCGCATGATGCGACAGTACGATCTCGTGGAACGGGTCCGCTCCTACAATCCGGATACGAACGAGGATCTGCTCAACCGCGCGTATGTGTACGCCATGAAGGCGCATGGGTCGCAGACCCGCGCGTCCGGCGACCCGTATTTCACGCATCCGCTCGAGGTCGCGGCCATTTTGACCGACCTGAAGCTGGACGACGCCACCATCGTCGCGGCGCTGCTGCACGACACGATCGAGGACACCGAGGCGACCCGCGCCGAGATCGACCGCTTCTTCGGCCCCGAGATCGGTGCGCTCGTCGAGGGATTGACCAAGCTGAAACGGCTCGAGCTGGTTTCGCGCGAGGCCAAGCAGGCCGAGAATCTGCGCAAGCTCCTGCTGGCGATCGCCGATGACGTGCGTGTGCTCTTGGTCAAGCTCGCCGATCGCTTGCACAACATGCGCACGCTGGAGTTCGTGCCGGAGGCATCCCGGCGGCGGATCGCTGAGGAGACGCTCGACATCTACGCGCCGCTCGCGGGCCGCATGGGCATGCAGGAGATGCGCGAGGAGCTCGAGGATCTCTCGTTCCGGACGCTCGACCCGCAGGCGTACAGCGTGGTGATGCAGCGGCTCGATGCGCTGGCGGAGCGCAATCGCAACCTGATCGGCGAGATCGAGAGCCAGCTGGCCCGCAAGTTTCGCGAGCATGGCCTGACGGCGCGGGTGTTCGGTCGCCGCAAGCGGCCATTCTCGATCTGGACCAAGATGGAACGCAAATCCATCGGGTTCGAGCAGCTGTCCGACATCTTCGGCTTTCGCGTCATCATGCCGGATCTCGAATCCTGCTATCGTGCGCTCGGTATCGTGCATACGACGTGGCCTGTCGTGCCCGGCCGGTTCAAGGACTACATCTCGACGCCGAAGCAGAACGACTATCGCTCGATCCACACGACCGTGATTGGCCCGGGCAAGCAGCGCGTCGAGCTGCAGATCCGCACCGAGGACATGGATCAGATCGCCGAGCTCGGCATCGCGGCCCATGCCTTCTACAAGGACGACATCGCCTCGCCGACGGAGCGGCTGAAGCGCGAATCGAATGCCTTCGCCTGGCTGCGCCACACTATCGGCATCCTGTCGGAGAGCGCGAATCCGGAGGAGTTCCTCGAGCACACCAAGCTCGAGCTGTTTCACGATCAGGTGTTCTGCTTCACGCCGAAGGGCAAGCTCATCGCGCTGCCACGCCACGCAAACGTGATCGACTTCGCCTATGCCGTGCATACCGACGTCGGCAACAGCGCCGTCGGCTGCAAGATCAACGGCAAGTTCGCCGCGCTGTCGTCGGAGCTGCAGAACGGCGACGAGGTCGAGGTGCTGACCTCGGACGCGCAGTCGGCGCCGCCCTCGGCCTGGGAGACGCTCGCCATCACCGGCAAGGCACGCGCCGCCATCCGGCGCGCCACCCGAACCGCCGTGCGCGATCAATATGCCGGGCTGGGCCGGCGCATCGTCGAACGTCTGTTCGAGCGGACCAAGCTCGAATATGCCGACGACAAGCTCAAGGGCGCGCTGCCGCGTCTGGCGCGCGCCTCGATCGAGGACGTGATGGCGGCGGTCGGTCGCGGCGAGATCAAGGCCTCCGACGTCGCGCGCGCAATGTATCCGGACTACAAGGAAGAGCGCGTCGTGCGCTACGGCGCCAAGAAGATGGCCGCCGCGCCGGCAGCCAAGGCTGCCGCGCCTGCGACCGAGCCCCACCGCGGCCCGTTTGCCATCCCGATCAGCGGGCTCAATTCCGGCCTGCCGGTGAAGTTCGCGCCCAACGGCGGTGCCGTGCCGGGCGACCGCATCGTCGGCATCGTGACGCCGGGCGAGGGGATCACGATCTATCCGATCCAGTCGCCGGCGCTGAAGGATTTCGAGGAGGAGCCAGAGCGCTGGCTCGACGTGCGCTGGGACGTCGACGAGACCTCGCCGCAGCGCTTTCCGGCGCGCATTCGCGTCGAGAACGTCAACGAGCCGGGCAGCCTCGCCCAGGTCGCCACCGTGATCGCCGAGCATGACGGCAACATCGACAACATCAGCATGAGCCGCCGCTCGCCTGACTTCACCGAGCTCACGATCGATCTCGAGGTCTATGACCTCAAGCATCTCTCGGCGATCATCAACCAGTTGCGCGCCAAGACCATCGTGGCGCGGGTCGACCGGGTGAATGGCTAATCTGCGGGGATGGCTGCGGCGTTCTGCTTCGGGATGAGCTAAACAAGCTGTAGTCTACTCGAAAGTCCTGCGAGCCGGCCCATGTCCGATCCGTCGAAGTCACATCCTCCGAAGCTGCGCCTTGGCGTCAACGTCGACCACATCGCCACCTTGCGAAATGCCCGCGGCGGCCGCAGCCCCGATCCGGTGCGTGCCGCGCTGCTTGCGATCGAGGCCGGGGCCGACGGCATCACGGCGCATCTGCGCGAGGACCGCCGGCACATCCGCGACGACGACATGGCGCGGCTGAAGGCCGAGATCTCCAAGCCGCTGAACTTCGAGATGGCGGCCACCGAGGAGATGGTGCGGATCGCGCTTGCGACGCGCCCGCATGCCTGCTGCCTGGTGCCGGAGCGGCGCGAGGAGCTGACCACCGAGGGCGGCCTCGACGTGGTCGGCCAGCACAACGCGCTGGCGCCGGCGATCGCCCGGCTCGGCGATGCCGGCATCCGGGTGTCGCTGTTCATCGCCGCCGATCCGGCGCAGATCGAGATGGCGGCGCGGCTGCGCGCGCCCGTGATCGAGATCCACACCGGCGGCTGGTGCGACGCCGTCACCGACGGCCACCACGACAAGGCGGACGCGGAGTGGGAGCGGATCGTCACCGGCGCCCGGCAGGCCTATGCAGCCGGGCTCGAGGTCCATGCCGGCCACGGGCTCGACTATGCCACCGCCGAGCGGATCGCGACGCTGCCGGAGATCGTCGAGCTCAACATCGGCTACTTCATGATGGGGGAGGCGCTGTTCGTGGGCCTCGCCGAGACCGTCCGCACCATGCGCGCGGCGATGGATCGCGGCCGTGCGCGGCTGGGGACGGCGGCATGATCATCGGCATCGGCTCCGACCTGATCGACATCCGCCGCGTGGCCGAGGTGATGGACCGGCACGGCGAGCGCTTCCTGAACCGGATATTCACCGCGGCCGAGCGCGCCAAGGCGGAGCGGCGGGCCAAGAACGAGAAGATGGTGGTCGCCACCTACGCCAAGCGGTTCGCTGCCAAGGAGGCCTGCGCCAAGGCGCTCGGCACCGGGATCCGTCAGGGCGTGTGGTGGCGCGACATGGGCGTCGTCAATCTGCCCGGCGGCCGGCCGACCATGCAGCTCACGGGGGGCGCGGCCGAACGGCTGAAGGCGCTGACCCCCGAGGGCCACGAGCCGCGCATCGACCTGTCGATCACCGACGACTGGCCGCTGGCGCAAGCCTTCGTCATAATTTCGGCGGTGCGCCGCGAGACATCCTGACGGGCGGCCGCGCCAGCAGGAAAAACAAAAATGCGATCGATTTCAGCGAGTTATGTAGTTTTGATGCGGCGATTGATTGCGCGGCCCCGCGCAGTCGTCTAAAACCCGCCGGGATCGAACCGGCTGCATCACGGGCGGATTCTGGGTCAAACCGGAGTTGGCCTTAACCACCAGAATCAGGACAGACTCCCTTAAGCCGCGGAACGGTATGGTGTTCGCGGACGGAGGGGTGTTCGGCAACGGCTGGCGAATCGTCGGACCATTCGCCAAGGGACATTGAAAGAGCGATGAGCGTGACCTCCGGAACCAAGACTGAGAGCGGCCTCGGTGAAACCGTTCGTGTCGTCGTTCATGCGCTACTGATCGCGCTGGTGATCCGTACGTTCCTGTTCCAGCCGTTCAACATCCCGTCGGGATCGATGAAGGCGACCCTGCTGGTCGGCGACTATCTGTTCGTATCGAAATATTCGTACGGCTATAGCCACTACTCGATCCCGCTGTCGCCGCCGCTGTTCTCGGGCCGCATCTTCGGCTCGGAGCCGAACCGCGGCGACATCGTCGTGTTTCGTCTCCCGAAGGACGATACCACCGACTACATCAAGCGCGTGATCGGCCTGCCTGGCGACCGCATCCAGGTGCGCGAAGGGCTGCTCTACATCAACGACAAGCCGGTGCAGCGCGAGCGGCTGTCCGACTTCATCGGCGAGGATCCCTGCGGGCAGCCGGACTCGACCGCGCGCGTCAAGCGCTGGAAGGAGACGCTGCCGAACGGCGTCAGCTATGAGACGCTGGACTGCGTCGACAACGGCTATGTCGACAACACCGCGGTGTATACCGTGCCGGCCGGCAACTTCTTCATGATGGGCGACAACCGCGACAACTCGACCGACAGCCGCTTCCTCAGCCAGGTCGGCTACGTGCCGTTCGAGAACATCGTCGGCCGTGCGCAGCTGATCTTCTTTTCCATTGCCGAAGGCGAGCATGCCTGGGCGTTCTGGCGCTGGCCGGTATCGGTGCGCTGGAATCGAATCTTTAAATTCGTGCGATGATCGACGACTCACCCGATATCCAGACCACGCAGGCTGCCGCATCGAGCCCGCAACCCGGCACGGGTGCGCTGGAGGCGTCGCCCAAGGCTGTGTCGCGGCCGAAGTCTGAGATCAAGCCCGAGCAGAAGAGCGAGCCCAAGACCGAGCCCAAGACCGAGCCAAAGGCCGATTCCAGGACCGAGGCGAAGCCGGTCTCCAAGCCGGACATGAAGACCGTCGAGTCCGAATCGGGGCCCGCTGGCCCGACCGACGATGGGGCCGACCCGACCGCGCTCGTTGCCGAGGCCGAATCCGATGGCAAGCCGCGCAGCAAGGCGAAGGGCAGTCGCCGTGCCAAGAGCGCGGGGACCGGCGCCGCCAAGGGCGCCAAGGCCGCGGACAAGGCCGCCAATGCGGCGATCGAGGCGCGCATCGGCCATCACTTTGCCGATCCGTCGCTGCTCAGCACCGCCTTCACCCACGTCTCGGCGCTGAAATCGTCCAAGAAGCGCGGCGACAGCTATCAGCGGCTCGAATTTCTCGGCGACCACGTGCTCGGCCTGATCGTGTCCGACATGCTGTACCGCTCGTTTCCGAGCGCGGACGAGGGGGAGTTGTCGAAGCGGCTCGCCGATCTCGTGCGCAAGGAGAGCTGCGCCGACGTCGCCAAGTCGCTCGGCCTGCTCGACGACATCAAGCTCGGCGCGGTCGGCGCCGGCGCCGGGGCGCGGTTGCGCAAGTCGGTGCTGGGTGACGTCTGCGAGGCGGTGATCGGCGCGATCTTCCTCGACGGCGGCTACACCGCCGCGGCGGGCTTCGTCGAGCGCAACTGGACCGAGCGCATGCACAAGCCGCGGCGCCCGCTGCGCGATCCGAAGACGGTGCTGCAGGAATGGGCGCAGGGCAAGGGCCTGCCGACCCCGGTTTACCGGGAGGTGGAGCGCACCGGCCCGCATCACGATCCGCAGTTCCGTGTCGCCGTCGACCTGCCGGGGCTGGAGCCGGCCGAAGGCATCGGCGGCTCGAAGCGCGCGGCAGAAAAGGTGGCGGCATCTGTCATGATCGAGCGCGAAGGCGTCAGCGGCGGCAGCAATGACGGCTGAACAACAATCGGTGCCGGCTGCCGGGACCCGCTGCGGTTTCGTCGCGCTGATCGGCGCGCCCAATGTCGGCAAGTCGACGCTCGTCAACGCGCTGGTCGGCTCCAAGGTCACGATCGTCTCGCGCAAGGTGCAGACGACGCGGGCGCTGATCCGCGGCATCGTCATCGAGGGGGCGTCTCAGATCATCCTGGTCGATACCCCCGGCATCTTCGCGCCGAAGCGCAGGCTGGACCGCGCCATGGTCACGACGGCCTGGAGCGGGGCGCATGACGCCGATGTCGTCTGCGTGCTGCTCGATGCCAAGAAGGGCATCGACGACGAGGCGCAGTCCATCATCGACAAGGCGGCTGCGGTCGCGCACGAAAAGATCCTGGTGGTCAACAAGGTCGACCTGGTGCCGCGCGAGAAGCTGCTGGCGCTGGTCGCGGCTGCCAACGAGAAGCTGTCGTTCGCGCGCACCTTCATGATCTCGGCGATCTCCGGCGACGGCGTGGACGATCTCAGGCGGGCGTTGGCGGAGATGGTGCCGCCCGGTCCGTTCCACTATCCCGAGGACCAGATGTCGGACGCGCCGATGCGGCACCTCGCGGCCGAGATCACCCGCGAGAAGATCTATTCGCATCTGCATCAGGAGCTGCCCTACCAGTCCACGGTCGAGACCGACAGCTGGACCGAGCGCAAGGACGGCTCGATCCGCATCGAGCAGACGATCTTCGTGGAGCGCGACAGCCAGCGCAAGATCGTGCTCGGCAAGGGCGGCGCGACGATCAAGTCGATCGGCGCGCAGGCGCGCAAGGAAATCGCAGAGATCACCGGCGTGCCGGTGCACCTGTTTCTGTTCGTGAAGGTGCGTGAGAACTGGGGCGACGATCCCGACCGCTACCGGGAGATGGGGCTCGAGTTCCCCAGGGAATGACAATGAGCGTGCCGCGCAACGTGCTGTGGTTCGAAGTGCTGCTCTACATCTCGCTGATGCTGGACGCGCTGTCCGTTGCGGTGTCGGACCGGACGCCGACCTTCGACATGACCGAGGACATGATCACCGCGCAGACCGTGCTCAACGGGGTGGTCATCCTGCTGCTGTTCTATTTCGTCTATCTGGCGGCGCAGCGCCGCAGGAACTGGCCGCGCTGGGTGCTGCTGGGGGCGCTGGTGCTGTCCGACATCTCCCTGGTGCAGGTGATCGGCCAGAAGGGCATGACGCTCGATGCCGGCATCGAGGTCATCTCCTGCGCGCTGACGACGATGGGTCTGTACTACTCGTTCACGGGCGATGCGCGCGGCTGGTTCAACGCGTGACGCTTTGACCGTAAGGGCCGTAGAGCGCGGCGCGCCCACCAAGGTTGGGGGCTAGCGCAGAAGGCCACCAAGACGTCATTGCGAGCGCAGCGAAGCAATCCAGGGCTGCGATCCGACTCTGGATTGCTTCGCTGCGCTCGCAATGACGAGTTTTGTGGCGGCAGCGCGCACAAGCTACGTTGATTGTCCACCCGCGGCCGGCACTAGGAGGCAAGCGCGTGTGGAATCATTTGGGCGGCTCGTGAGATGGAATGGACCGACGATGGCATCGTGCTGGGCGTGCGGCGGCACGGCGAATCCTCCGCTGTCGTCGAGCTGCTGACCCGCGAGCATGGCCGGCATCTCGGTCTCGTGCGCGGGGCCAGCGGCAAGCGCATGCGGCCGGTGCTGCAGCCGGGCAACACGGTGCGCGCGACCTGGCGCGCGCGGCTCGACGAGCACCTCGGCATGTACGCCATCGACGCGCTGACCTTGCGGGCGGCGGGGCTGATCTCCGCGCAACACGGCGCCTACGGCGTGACGCATCTTGCCTCGCTGGCCCGGCTGTTGCCGGAGCGCGATCCGCACGAAGACGTGTATCTGCGGCTCGAACATGCGCTCGATGATTTCGAGGATGTGGGCTGCGCCGCTGTCCACATCGTGCGCTTCGAGCTGGCGATCCTCGCCGAACTCGGCTTCGGGCTCGATCTCGACTCCTGCGCTGCGACCGGCGAGACCTCGGACCTGATCTACGTATCGCCGAAGTCGGGCGGCGCGGTGTCGCGCACGGCCGGCGCGCCATGGGCCGACCGCCTGCTGCCGTTGCCGCCCTTCCTGCGCGAGGGCGAGCAGGGCGATGGCTGGTCGCAGCAGGATCTGCTCGACGGTTTCCGGCTGACCGGCCTGTTCCTTCTGCGTCATGTGCTGGAGCCGCGCGGGCAGGGCCATTCCGACGCCCGCGAGGGCTTCATCAACGCGGTGACGCGGGCAAGGCCCGCCTTGCGATAGGGCTCGTTTTCGACGTTCGTCGTCATGTGCCCGCGCGCTCGTTCGCCAACGTCGAGACTGACGACACCACGGGCATCGCGGCAAAGCTGATCCCGATACCGTCTCCGATTGTGACGTCATTCACATCCGTCTTCACACGACCGACGCAGGATCATGCAACAATCCTGGTTGATGATAGTTCTCAGATCATTTTGAGGTTGCGTCGGCCGCGGGTCCTGGCGAAGATTACAGCCCTTCGACGAGATGCGTTTCGTGCGCGCCTTTTTTCATCATCGTGGGGCATTTCGATCATGAGCGATTTCGAGAACCGCAAATCCAGCAACGGGTTCACGTCCAAGCTGTGGCGTGGCGAGCGCATGACGATGATCGGCTTCGACGTTGCCGAGCCCGAACCCGACCTGGTCGGATTCTCGATCGAGGTGAAGTCGCCGGGCGCACGGGATTTTTCTCAGTTGCGCAACAGGATCGCGTTTTCCTACCCGGCCGGGGCCGACGCGGCGGTCGACGGCAACCGCAATTTCCCGTCGACCGAGGCGCCGTTCCAGAAATTCCGCTGGATCCATTTTCCCTACAGGCCCAAGGATGGAGTCTATACGTATCGTGTCGCCAAGCAGCACATGCGCAACGACGGCACGCTGGTGGCGGGGACCAGCCTCACGCTCGACATCACGCAGAGCGCCGTGACCTATGACGGCCTGGTCGACGTCGGTTTCACCCGCAACTTCGCCTCGTCTCAGGCCTATCGCGATCAGTTCGGCAACAATGCCGAGATCATTCCCGTCGAGAGCCGCGACGGGCCGGGCTTCGACAAGCTCGACCTCACCAACGAGGCCGGCGACAGCGTCTATGAGTGGCTGGGGTTCGAGGCCTACGACCTCCTGTTCGGCTTCTTGAAAGAGGCCCTGGCGGATCCCGGGCTCACGCTCGACGTGATGGCCTATGACCTCAACGAGCCCGATGTGATCGGCCAGCTCGAGCAGTTCGGTCCGCGGCTGCGGGCGATCATCGACGATTCCAATGCCAAGGATAACAGTCACAAGCTGCCGGGCAGCGCGGAGTCGCGCAGCGCCAAGCGCTTCAAGCAGGCGGGTGCTGCCGTGCTGCGCACGCATTTCAGCAACCTCCAGCACAACAAGGTCCTGATCACGCGCCGCGACGGCAAGCCCGAGAAGGTGCTGTGCGGCTCGACCAATTTCACCTTCCGCGGCCTCTATATTCAGGCCAACAACATGCTGGTCTTTCATTCGCCTGATGTCGCCGGGCTGTTCGGCGAGATGTTCGATATCGCCTTCGAGGACCCCTCGGTCTTCCGGAAGAATGATTTCTCCAAGAAGTGGCACGCCGTCCATACCGAGGGAAAGCCGACCGTACAGCTCTGCTTCTCGCCGCACCAGGCCACCGATCTCTCGCTCAATCCGATCCGGGCCGCGATCGATCAGGCCACCTCGTCGGTGTTCTACTCGGTCGCGTTTCTGAGCCAGCTCGGCGACGGTCCGACCAAGGACGCGTTCGACCGCGTGATGGAGCGGCCGATCTTCAGCTACGGCACGGTCGACAAGCGCGGCGCCCTGGAGCTGCGCAAGCCCGACGGCTCGATCGGTCTCGTCGATTTCGCCTATCTCGCGAGCAAGGCGCCGGAGCCGTTCCGCAGCGAATGGTCCGGCGGCAAGGGCCGCAACATCCATCACAAATTCCTGGTGACCGATTTCAGCCTGCCGACCGCGAAAGTGTTCACCGGATCGAGCAACTTCTCGCCGAGCGGAGAGAAGGGCAACGGTGACCATCTTATCATGATCGAGGACAGAAAGATCGCCACCTCCTATGCGATCGAGGCCACCCGCGTGTTCGATCACCTGCAGTTTCGCAACCGGATGCGCGACGCGTTCAAGGGCAAGTCCGAGCGGCAGCGCTCCGCGTCCGCGCCTGCGGCGATCACGCTGCGCAAGCCGACGGCGTTGTCCGGCAAGCCGGCCTGGTTCGAGCGCTTCTACGTCGACGGCTCGCAGGCCGAACGCGATCGATTGCTGTTCTCGTCCTAGATATCGTTACGGACAGAGTTGGAGACGACCATGCCATTGAACGACTATTCGCTTCTCAAGGGTCGGCCCATCAACAATCGTCTGGCGTCGGGAAGCAGTCCGCACTATCAGGTGCAGGTCTCCGCCGACGGTGAGCTCTATCGCATCGCCATCAATGTCCGCTCCCAGGATGGCAGCGAGGTCGAGTTCCTGGTCCGCTCGCGCTTCGAACACCCGATCGTCGACGGCCTGAAGGCGTTTTCGGAGGGGCTGCATCCATTGGAGAGCAAGCCCGGCGGCGTGGCGCTCGATTTCATCCGGGGCAATCTGATGCAGCCGTGGGAGCTCAAGCCGCTGCCGCTGTCGGCCGCGGGCCCCGACAACGATCTCAACGAGAAAATCGACGCCTACGTTCAGCGCGCCATGTCCGACGAGACGGCTCTCATTTATGCCTTCGGCGTCGCATGGGGACCGGAGGAGAAGGCCGACCGCTATTTCGGCTTCAAGCCCGGCCGCGGTATCCACGATATCCATTTCAACCAGGGCAATCCGGCCGGCAAATACGCCGGGGACAACGGTCCCTGGCAGGACGGTGGACTGATCTTCGAGTTTCCCGACCAGCAGCAATGGGTCGCCATCTTCCTGAAGTTCCAGACCCAGGCCTGGCATTCGGACGATGTCAGCGGCGGGGTCATCCTGCCGCCCGATCCCGATCACCCGAACGCGCCGCATACGCCGCCCGACCGCGACCACATTCCGCCGCTCGACGTGCCCGACGGGCTGGTGCGGATCATCGCGGCCTATGTCAACGACGTGCGCACGCCGGAGCACGAGACGGTCACGCTGCTGAACACCGCCGATGTCGACGTCGATCTCACCGGCTGGCAGATCAAGGACAAGCAGAAGAACGCCATGCAGCTCAGCGGCACGATCGCGCGCGGCGCCACCTTGGTGGTGCCCATCGTCGCGCCGGTCGCGCTGTCGAACCGGGGCGGCATCATCACGCTGTTGAATGCCGCAGGCGTGAAGGTGCACGGCGTCTCCTATACGCGGGAACAGGCGGCGCAGCCGGGCCGCACCATCCCGTTCCAGTCGTGACCGCGTGTCGCGCGGCGGAGCCGTCTCGTCGAAGCGTGGGCTCTCTGCTGGCGCAGAGGCGGGGTGACGTGTACTCCTGTCACGTAAGGGCCAAGGCAAGAGGGCGGCACATTGCTGCGCCCCCGCGCAGGTCACGGCGTGAGAGGAGAGCGTCATGGGAGTGCTGGTCGACGGCGAATGGCACGACGTCTGGTACGACACGGTGGCGTCCGGCGGCCGTTTCATCCGCAAGGATTCTGCATTCCGCAGCTTCGTCACGGCTGACGGCCGTCCGGGCCCGTCCGGCACCGGCGGCTTCGCGGCCGAAGCGGGCCGCTATCATCTCTATGTCAGCCTGGCCTGCCCGTGGGCTCACCGCACCCTGATCATGCGCGCCCTGAAGGGGCTCGATGACATGATCTCGGTATCGGTCGTGCACTGGCTGATGCGCGAGCAGGGCTGGACCTTTGCCGAGGGTCCGGGCGTCGTGGCCGACAGCGTCAATCACGCCGGCCTTCTGCACCAGGTCTACACCGCCGCAGAGCCGCATTATTCCGGCCGCGTCACCGTGCCCGTACTGTGGGACAAGCAGAAGCGCACCATCGTCAACAACGAGTCGTCCGAGATCATTCGCATGCTGAACTCGGCGTTCGACGGCGTCGGCGCCAGGCAAGGTGACTATTATCCGCAAGCCCAGCGTGACGAGATCGACGCCATCAATGCGCGCGTCTACGACACGCTGAACAACGGCGTCTACAAATGCGGCTTCGCGACCACGCAAGGGGCGTATGAGGAGGCGATCGGCCCGCTGTTCGCCACGCTCGACTGGCTGGAGGAGCGGCTGTCGGCGCGCCGCTTCCTGCTCGGCAACACCTTGACCGAGGCCGACATCCGGCTGTTCACGATCCTGATCCGCTTCGATGCCGTCTATGTCGGCCACTTCAAGTGCAACATCCGTCGCATCGCCGACTATCCGCATCTCGCAGCCTACACGCGCGATCTCTACCAATGGCCGGGAATCGCCGCGACAGTGAATTTCGAGCACATCAAGCGGCACTATTACGAGAGCCATCGCACCATCAATCCGACCGGCATCGTCCCGGTCGGGCCGCGGCAGGATTTCACCGCGCCGCATGGGCGCGAGCGCCTGGCGACGAATTGACGAGGATCCATGGCGGGTGAACGCAACCTCGATACGCTGCTGCGCACGATGGCTCCCGAGCTGCAGGACGGCGTTTTCGTGTTCTGCACTGTCGACACGCATCAGGACATCCCGGCCGGGCTGACGCCCCTCATGCTGTTCCGGGAGCGCGAAGCGATCACGCTCATCGTGCGGCGCGAGGAAGCAGAGCGGGCAGGGTTGCCCTGCCGGTTCGCCTCGCGCCTGATCACGCTCTCGGTGCTATCAGCGCTTGATGCGGTGGGTTTCCTTGCCGCGGTGACGACGAAGCTCGCGGCCGCCGGCATCAGCGTCAACGCGGTCTCGGCGTTTCACCACGATCATCTGTTCGTGCCGGAAGCACGAGGCAAGGAAGCCGTGCTACTCTTGCATGAGCTGTCTCGCAGCGCCGCCACCTAGCGATGGCAGGACGACGATCAGTCAGGCTTTGCTTCTGCCGACGTGATGCGATCGGCCTCGCCGGAGTCCACTCGGTTTCTTGCGTGTCGTGGCCGGCGACCGCTTCGTGTCACGCGCGGCGCGGGGGGCCGGAGGCCGGCGTGGCGCGATCAGCGTTCGCTCGGCCTGCGCGCGCACCAGGTCCATCAACATCATCGCTGCGGGCGACGGGGTCCGCCCCTTCAGCCGCAGGATGCCGAACTGCGCCATCAGCAGATCCGATGCGCGCGGCTCTTTCAGCTCGGCCACGTTGAGGCGGATCAACTGACCGGAGGCCAGCTCGTGGGTGAGAACGGCGTCGCCCGCGACGAGCACGATGTCGGAGCGAATGGCCATTTGCACCAGCAGGCTCGCGTTCTCGGATTCGAGCGCGACGTCGAAGCCGCGGCCCTCCGGCGCAGCGATGAGCGCTTCCAAGCGCCTGCTGAATTCCGGCGGCAGCGCAACGGAGGCGAAGTGCTGGCCGGCAAGTTCGCGTGCCGAAAGCTCCCGTCGGCGCGCCAACGGATGAGTCGCCCGACAGTAGAAGTATCCCGGAAGGCCGCCGAGCGGCTCGATGTCGAGGCTGTCGTCGGCGCGGATGTCGGTGATGTGCGCGAGGAAGAAATCGAGCTTGCCTTGCTGCAGCACCTCCATCAGGGCGCGCCAATTGTCCTGCACCACGATGATGCGCACGGACGGGTGCTCCGAATACAGCCGCGCCATGGCATCCGGCAGAAGCGTCAGCCCGGTGAAGGCGCCGACGCCCACCGTCACCTCGCCGGCATCTCCCGAGCGGAGCAGGCGCATCTCGCGGCCGAGATCGTCGGCGCCAGACAACAGCGACCGGGCCCGTGCCACCAGCCGTTCGCCGACCGGGGTGATCTCCACCGAGCGCGAGCTGCGGTCGAACAGCCGCATCCCGGCGGCGTCCTCCAAGGTCTGCAAGCTGCGGCTCAGCGCCGACTGCGTGACGTGGGCGCGCTGGGCCGCCCGGGCGAAATGCCGCTCTTCCGCGAGGTAGACCAACTGCTGCAGCTGGCGCAGGGTGGGGGTGTACATCGATGAGCCGAAATCATTGATCCAGCCATAACAATTCATTGGATTTCTGAGACCGTCAATTCCAAAATGGCGCAAATACAAACAGGGGAAATGCCATGGCGGGGCCGGCCAAGTCGCCCCGCGCTGCGGCAGTCTCCCGGCAACAGGCTTTTCTCATGCCCAACGGCGCGCAAGCTCTGATACGGACCCTGGTCAATTCCGGCATTCGGGTCTGCTTCACCAATCCCGGCACCTCGGAGATGCATTTCGTCGCGGCGCTGGATTCCGCGCCGGAGATGCGCGCCGTGCTGTGCCTGTTCGAAGGCGTGGCGACCGGCGCGGCGGACGGCTACGCCCGCATGACCGGCACGCCGGCGGCAACGCTGCTGCATCTCGGCTGCGGCCTCGGCAACGGCCTCGCCAATCTGCACAATGCGCGCAAGGGCAAGGTGCCCGTCGTGAACATCGTCGGCGACCACGCCACCTACCATGTCCCGTATGACGCGCAGCTCCAGTCCGACATCGAGACCGTCGCGCGCAACGTCTCGCCGGAATTCGTCTGGACCTCGCAGGTGACGTCGGAATTGTGCCGCGACGCGGTGGCGGCCGTGAAGGCGGCGTGCTCCTGGCCCGGACAGGTCGCGACCCTGATCCTGCCGGCCGACGTGTCCTGGGGGGAGGGCGGCGTCGCCGAGCCGGCGCCGGTGATCGAGCCGCCGGCGGCCGCCGACGATGCGACCGTGCAGGCGGTCGCCGAGGCGATCAAATCGGGCGGCCGCAGCGCTTTTCTGCTCGGTGGCACCGCGCTGCACGAGGAGTCGCTGCTGGCGGCCGCGCGCATCGCGGCGGCCTGCGGCGTGAAAGTCTACGCCGAGACCTTTCCGACGCGCATGCAGCGGGGAGCGGGCCTGCCGGCCGTCGAGCGCATCGCCTATCTCGCCGAGATGGCGCAGATCCAGCTCAAGGAGATCGACACCCTGATCCTGGTCGACGCCAAGGCGCCGGTGTCGTTCTTCGCCTATCCCGGCAAGAAGAGCTATCTGCCGCATGACGGCTGCAGGGTGCTGACCTTGTCGACGCCGGCGCAATGCGCCGCGGGCAGCCTGGTCAAGCTTGCGGCCGCGCTGGAGGCCAACAGCGCCACGCCGGCATTGTCACCGGCCTCGCGGCCCGGGCGTCCGCGCGGCAAGAAGCTCACCGCGGAAAAGGTCTGCAAGGCCGTGGGTCATCTCCTGCCCGAGAACGCCATCATCATCGACGAGGCCATCAGCTCCGGCCTGATGCTGTCGAAGTTCACCGCGGGCGCGCCGCGCCACGATCTGATCACCTTGACCGGCGGCGCCATCGGGCAGGGGTTGCCGAACGCGATCGGCGCGGCGATCGCCTGTCCGGACCGGCCGGTAATCGCGCTGATCGGCGACGGCAGCTCGATGTACACGATCCAGTCGCTGTGGACGATCGCGCGCGAGCGGCTCAACGTCACCGCCATCATCTTCAACAACGCCTCCTACTCCGTGCTCAATGTCGAGCTGGAGCGGGTCGGCGCCGAGGAGATCGGACCGAAGGCGCGGGCGCAGCTCGATTTGCACGGGCCGGTCCTGAAATTCGCACAGATCGCCGACGGCATGGGCGTGCGATCGACCCGCGTCACCACGCCGGACGAATTCACCAGCGCGTTGCAGGGGGCGCTGGCACGGCCGGGGCCGCATCTGATCGAGGCGATGGTGCCGCCGGCGCTGACCGGCCTCAAGCTGAAGCTCCTGCCGCATCTCCTGGGATCGCTCGACCGCGTCCCGCTGCCGGTGGCGCGGATGCTCAAGCGCAAGATCGCGCCGTGACATGAGCGCGACGCTGCAATCCGACCTCGTCATCGCCGGCGGCGGTCTCGCCGGCATCGTCACCGCGCTGGAGGCACTGCGCGCCGGCAAGTCGGTAACCATCGTGGACAGGGACACGCCGGAGCGGTTCGGCGGGCTGGCGTTGTGGGCGTTCGGCGGCATGGCGCTGATCGGCACGCCGTTGCAGGCGCGCATGAAGATCCCGGATACGCCCGAGATCGCGCTGCGCGACTGGATCAGGTTCGGCGAGCTCGACGCGGCCGAGCATTGGCCGCTGCAATGGGCGCGCTATTACGTCGAGCATTCGCGCGCCGGGGTCTACGATTGGCTGCTGTCGCATGGCGTGACCTTCATGCCGGCCGTGAACTGGGTCGAGCGCGGCCGGCAGGGTGACGGCAATGCGCTGCCGCGCTATCACATCGTCTGGGGCACCTCGCAGCGGCTGACGCGCGTGATGATCGCGGCGATGCGCGCGGCCGACAGTGGCGGCAGGCTGACGGTGCTGCACCGTCATCGCGTCGTCAGCCTCGATCGCGCCGGCGGCGCCGTGGCGGGCGTTGTTGCCGTCAACGAGCAGACGGGCGCGGAAATCCGCATCGCGGCGCCGCTGACGGTGCTGGCGATGGGCGGTCTCAATGGCAGCCACGCGGAGGCCCGCGCCAACTGGGTCAAAGGTCGGCCGCTGCCGGCGGCGATGCTCAATGGCGCGCATCCGTTCTCCGACGGCAAGTTGCATCACCTTGCGGCCGAGGCGCTGGGCGCTGAGATCACGCATGCCGGCGAGATGTGGAACTACGCCGCCGGCATCCCGCATCCGTTTCCGCATTTCGACGGCCACGGCCTGTCGCTGGTGCCGTGCAAATCGGCGCTGTGGCTCGACCATCGCGGCGAGCGGATCGGGCCCGAGCCGCTGGTGACCGGCTTCGACACCCATGATCTGTGCCAGCGCGTCGCGGCGCAGGAGAAGCCGTATACGTGGCATCTGTTGAACTGGCGCATCGCCGCCAAGGAATTCGCCATCTCCGGCGCCGAGCACAATCCGCGCATCCGCGACCGGCAGATGCCGATGTTCCTCAAGGAGACGCTGCTCGGCAATCATCGCCTGGTGCGGCAGATGCAGCGCGAGAGCCGGCATTTCCTGGTCGACGAGACGCTGGCTGGCCTCGCCGCCAAGATGAATGCGCTGACCGGCACCGGCGACGTGAAGCCGGAGGTGCTCCAGGCCACCGCCGACGCCTTCGACGCGAACTTTGGGAATGGCGACAAGCTCCACAACGACGACCAGTTGCGCCGCATTCTGCATGCGCGGCAATGGGGGCCGGACAAGCTCCGCACCTGCAAGCCTGCGCCGCTGCAGGCGCCGGGCGCCGGGCCGTACATCGCCATTCATATGCAACTCATCACCCGCAAGAGCCTCGGCGGCCTCAAGACCGATCTGCAGAGCCGGGTCCTCGACACCACGGGCGCGCCGATCGGCGGCCTCTACGCGGTCGGCGAAGCCGCCGGCTTCGGCGGCGGTGGCGCCTCGGGCAAGCGCTCGCTGGAAGGCACGTTCCTGCCGGGTTGCATTCTCACCGCACGGGCGGCGGTGCGCGCGATGTGACGGCTACGGGAACCGTACGAGTCCGCGGAACCGCCGCTGAATTATTGCTCGGTCACTGTCGATCCGGTGCTGCTACGTTCGTCTTCGAGGCACAGGAGAGGGAGACCCGTCATGAAGATCTACTGGATCAAGGCTCAGGCGCCGCGCCGCGTGCTGGCGCTGGTGAAGCATCTCGGCGTCCCGGCCGAGTTCATCGACATCACCGGCCAAATGAAGACGCCGGATTATGCCGCGCTCAATCCCAACATGAAGGCGCCGGTGCTGGTCGACGCCGAGACCGTGCTGTGGGAGTCGACCGCCATCATGGCGCACCTCTGCATCCGCGAGAGCTGCGACATGTGGCCCGCGCGCGATCCGCAGGAGCAGATCGAGGTGCTGCGCTGGCTGGCGTGGACCGATTGCCACTGGGCGCCCGCGGTCGGGCCGTTCTATTTCGAGCACATCGTGAAGAAGACGTTCGGGATCGGTGCGCCGGACCGTGCCGCGCTGGTCGCGAAGGTGCCGAACCTGAAGACGTTCGCCGCCGTGCTCGACGCGCATCTCAGGTCGCATAGCCACATTGCTTGCGACCGGCTCACCATCGCCGATTTCGCGGCCGCTTCGATGGCGACCGACTGGCGCGAGGCCGAGATGCCGATGGAGACGTTTCCGAACATCGTGCGCTGGCTCGACGGGCTGATGCGGCTGCCGGCGTGGGCCGAGCCGTGGCCGGAGAAGCGCTCGGTCGCGGCCTGAGGCTCACGGCTGCGCGATGCCGTGGCCGAGCTGCTTGGAGATCTCGGCCGCGCAGGCGCGCAGGCGGTTGGCGAGCGGCGATTGCCAGTCGGCATCGAAGGTGCCGGCTGGTCCCATCGCGGTGATGACCAGCGCGACGTGACCGGCGTGATCGAACACCGGCGCGGCGAAGGCATTGACGCCGGGCAGGGGATCGCCGACGGCGCGCGCCAGGCCCTGCGCGCGCACCTCGGCCAGCATCTCCGCCACTTTCGGGCTCCTCAGTGCGCGCTTCGGATTGTAGCCGACACCGAGACGGTCGAGGCCGGCGTCGAGCGCGGCCTTCACCGTCTTCGGCGGCAGGAACGCCGCGAAGGCGCGGCCGGTCGCCGTCTCCAGCAGCGCCATGATCGAGCCGACGCGCATCACGATGTGCACCGGATGGCTCGGCTCCTCCAGCCGCACCACGGTGGGGCCATTGGTGCCCCACACCGCGAGCGAGACCGCGTGATCGATGGCGCCGGCGAGCGCCGCGATCTTCGGAGTGGCGATCCGCACCGCCGACAGTCGCCGCAGGCTGATCAGGCCGAGCTCGAGCGCGAGCGGGCCGATCTCGTAGCGTCCGGTGGTTTCGTCCTGCTCGATCAAACCGATGCGCGAGAAGCTGACGAGATAGGGATGCGCCTTGGCCGGCGGCAGCCCGGCCTCGCGCGCGAGGTCGCGCAGCATCATCGGCTCGCCGCTGCGCGCCAGCGCCTGCAGCAAGGTGCCGCCGACCTCGATCGATTGGATGCCGCGGCTCTCTCGTCCCATGTCTTGTTGTGCCCCTGGTTCGGCGCCGTGCCTACACCGCCAGGAAGCCGCCGTCGACCGGCAGGGTCACGCCGTTGACGTAGGACGCCATGTCCGAGACCAGGAACGCCACTGGGCCGGCGAGCTCCTCCGGCTGGCCGACGCGGCCGAGCGGCGTGCGGCTCATGAAGCCGGCGAGCCGCTCCGGATCGTTGCGGGTCGTCTCCGTCATCGCGGTGGCGATCACGCCGGGCGCGATGGCGTTGACGCGGATGCCGTCGGCGGCGAGCTCGCGCGCCAGCGCCTGGGTCAGCGACTTCACGCCGCCCTTGGAGGGCGAGTAGCCGAGCGTGTTGCTGATGCCGATGAAGGAGGCGACGGAAGCGATGTTGACGATCGTGCCGCGCGTCGCGCGCAACGCGCCGAGAAACGCGTAGGTGACGTTGAACACGCCGTTGAGATTGACGTCGATCACCCGCTGCCAGTTCTGCGCGGCCCGCGGCGAGTCGATATTCTCTCGGATGATGATGCCGGCATTGTTGATGAGAATGGAAATCGGTCCGACCTCGGCGCGTAGCTGCGCGGCCAATGCCGCGCAGCCTGCGGCGTCGGTGACATCGAGCTTGTAGGCCCACGCCTTGCGGCCATGGCCGCGGATCTCGGCGGCGCAGCGCTCCGCACCCTCCATGTCGATGTCGGTGATCACGACATCGGCGCCGCGGCCCGCGAGTCCCAGCGCAATCGCACGGCCATTGCCATTGGCGGCGCCGGTGACCAGCGCCAGCTTTCCGGCCAACATCTGATGGTCGCTCATGCGGCGCTCCTTTGGCCCGCGCTTTCCGCGAGGTGCCGACCGGCAATGTAGCCGAAGGTCAGCGCCGGTCCCAGCGTGATGCCGGCACCCGGATAGTTGCCGCCCATGATGCTCGCCATGTCGTTGCCGGCGGCATAGAGCCCCTCGATCGGCTGGCCCTGGGCGTCGAGCGCGCGGGCATGCTCGTCGGTGCGGATGCCGGCATAGGTGCCGAGATCGCCGATCACCATCTTGATCGCGTAGAACGGCCCGTCCTTGATCGGTGCCACGCACGGGTTCGGCCCATGCAGCGCGTCGCCCTGATAGCGATTGTAGGCGCGCGAGCCCTTGCCGAACGTGGGATCCTGGCCCAGCGCGGCATCGGCGTTGAACGCGGCCACGGTTGCTTCGAGCCCCCGCGGATCGATGCCCGTCGTGCTCGCGAGTTCGGCCAGCGTCGCGCCGCGCTTGAGATAGCCGGTGCTCAGATGATGCCCGAGCGGCATCGGGAACGGCGGCACGCAGCCGAGGCCATAGCGGCGCAAGGAGCGGTGGTCGGTGATCAGCCAGGCCGCGATCTCGCGTCCCGGCTTGGCCGCCTTGACCATCGCCTGCACGAAGTCGTGGTAGGAGTTGCCTTCATTGGCGAAGCGCACGCCATCCGCGGTCACCGCGATCACGCCCGGCTTGGCGCGGTCGATGAAGTGCGGCATCACGCCCTTGCTGCCGTCCTTGCGCGTGGTGACGGAGACCGGCACCCAGGCCGCCGCATGCGGCAGGCCATCCTCGACCCGGCCGCCGACGGCTTCCGCGAGCCGCAGGCCGTCGCCGGTGTTGCCGACAGGGCCGGGCGACACATGCTCCTGTCCGGTCGGCGCATGCGGAAACATCGCCTTGCGCCTGTCGACGTCATGCGGGAAGCCGCCGCAGGCCAGCACCACGCCGAGCCGCGCATTGACGCGGATACGTCGGCCCTGGCGCATCACCACGGCGCCGCGCACGGCCTCGCCGTCGCGGATCAGCTCGGCCACCGGCGACGACAGCCACAGCGGAATCCCGAGATCGAATGCCGACTTCGCGAGCCGCCCCGCCAGCGCATTGCCGTTGGTCAAGGTCATGCCGCGGCCGTGGCGCAGCACGTCCAGCGCATGCTTCGACAGCCGCTTGGCGACGTAGAACGCTGACGCCAGCGACTTGGTCGCGCGCATGAAATGGATGATCTCCTTGCCGGAGCCGAGCATCATGCCGAACACGGTGAGCTCGGGCAGCGGCTGGCCGAGATCCTTGATGTGGTCGCCGAGTTCGCGACCGTCGAACGGCCGCGTGACCATCGAGCGGCCGCCTTGCGTGCCGCCCGGTGCCTCGGCGTGATAGTCCGGAAAGGTCAGCGGCATGTCGAACTTCAGCGCGGTCTTGCTGGTGAAGAAGTCGACCGCCTCCGGGCCCTTGCTCAGGAACGCGTCGACCCGCGCCGCATCGTAGCTGTTGCCGGCCTCGTGGCGCAGATAGCTGCGCGCCAGCTCGGGCGGTTCGTCGATGCCCCAGGCCTTGGCCAGCGACGTGCCGGGAATCCACAGCCAGCCGCCGGAGCGCGCCGTGGTGCCGCCGAAGCGCGGCTCCTTCTCGGTGACGACGACCTTCAGCCCGGCCTGGGCGGCGGTGACCGCCGCCGACAGCCCGGCGCAGCCCGAGCCGACCACCAGCACGTCGCAATCATGGGTTTCGCCGGCCTGGTGATCTGCTCCGCTCATGCGCGCGCTCCTACTTCTTCAGCAGCGGGCACTTGGATTCGGAGACCGGCCGGAACGCATCCTCGCCCTTTACGGTCTTGACGATCTCCAGGTAGTCCCACGGCTCCTTCGACTCCGACGGCTTCTTGACGCGGGCGAGATACATGTCGCGGATGACGCGACCATCCTCGCGAAGCTTGCCGCCGTGAACGAAGGTATCCTCGATCGGCAGCTCGCGCATCTTCGCCATGACAGCCTTGGGATCGTCTGTACCGGCCGCCTTGATCGCCTTGAGATAGTGCAGCACCGAGCCATAGACGCCGGTCTGGATCATCGTCGGCATCACCTTGGCGCGGGCGTAGAACTTCTTCGACCAGGCGCGGGTGGCATCGTCCATGTTCCAGTACGACGCCGTCGTCATGTAGGTGCCTTGCGCCGCCTCGAGCCCGATCGCATGCACGTCGGTGTCGAACATCAGGAGACCGACCAGCTTCTGGCCGCCCTTGACCAGGCCGAACTCGCCGGACTGCTTGATGGCGTTGTCCGTGTCCTGGCCGGCATTGGCGAAGGCGACGACGTCGGCCTTCGAGCTCTGCGCCTGCAGCGCGAACGAGGAGAAATCGGCGGTGTTGGTCGGATGCTTGACGCCGCCGAGGATGGTGCCGCCGAGCTCCTTGATGAAGCGCGTCGCGTCCTTCTCCAGTTGCTGGCCGAAGGCATAGTCCGCGGTGATGAAGTACCAGGACTTGCCGCCCTGGCCGATCACGGCGGAGGTCGTCACCTTCGACAGCGCATAGGTGTCGTAGGTGAAATGCACGGTGTTCGGGCTGCACAGCTCGTCGGTGAGCGAGCTCGCGCCCGGACCGGACAGCAGCGCGATCTTGTTGCGCTCGCGCACCATGTTGTGCACGGCAATCGCGATGCCGGAGTTGGGGATGTCCACGACGGCGTCGACCTTGCCGTTGTCGAACCAGTCGCGCACGACCGTGGTGCCGACGTCGGTCTTCATCTGGTGATCGGCGCTGATGATCTCGATCGGCTTGCCGAGAACGGTGGGGCCGAATTCCTCGACCGCCATCTTCGCCGCCTCGACCGAGCCCGGCCCGCTGTTGTCGCGTCCCCAGCTCGAGAGATCGGTGAGCACGCCGATCCGCACCACGTCGTCGGAGACTTGAGCCGATGCGTTGGTCGCAATGAATGACGTCGTTGCCAGGAACGCGCAGGCGAGCCACTGCCGTCGCATGAAGATCCTCCCCGTTTGCCCCGCTCTGTCGGCGGTGGCAGCGAGTTAGACATTGACGAATTAGTTTGTCAATTACGAATGGGTGCGATGCAGCGCACAACGACTGTGGAGGTCGTCGCGGATATCGGATGGCGGCTGGGGAGCGCGATGCGCCCTACACGCGCGGCATGATCTGCAATTCGAGCAGCGCCAGTCGTTGCATCGCGGCAGGATCCCGCTCTCCGGTCTTGGCGGCACGCAGCACCGATTCGGCAAGCAGGGTGACATGGGTCGAGCTCACCGGCTCGGGCAGCGCGGCGATGGCACCGTCGAGGGCCTGCGTCATCAGCACGATGACATCAGGCGAAAACGCAGCGTCTGAAAAATCCTTCATGCAGAACTGTCCGCAGCAGGGGCTT
Source organism: Bradyrhizobium sp. HKCCYLRH3073 (assembly GCF_051167995.1). NCBI lineage: Bacteria > Pseudomonadati > Pseudomonadota > Alphaproteobacteria > Hyphomicrobiales > Nitrobacteraceae > Bradyrhizobium > Bradyrhizobium sp. HKCCYLRH3073. The sequence goes on along the minus strand of NZ_JBNPUD010000007.1, from coordinate 211,217 downwards.
CAGTCGAAAATCGGTTGACGCAACGCGTGTTGATGTTGTCGGCAACGCGCCAGCCGCGGCTCCGGTTCCGGCTCTTCCGAGCTTCGGATCAGCAGAATCGCTGATCTGCCATGCGCAAACTGCCCGTCGAGCCAATCTGCCGCAGGCCGATCAGCTTGTGTCGTCGGGCAAATCAGGACGATGCTTCCGCCCATCCCGCCTCACCGAAGGGGCGTTACGCGCGATCGTCACGATACGCGAGGCGGGGAGCGGTGGCCTGTCGGATCGCAGCGTGCTCTATGCGCGTGGACGAACGAGTCCGGCAGGACGATGAAATCGCAGCGTCCTGGCGCCCCGATGCTGGCGTCAAGCCGGCGATGGATGCCTCAGGCATCGCGCTGACGACGGTGGCTAACAAGCCCGGACACCGGGGAGACTGCGTATAAATCGTAAGCCCATCGCGCAGGGAGGGCCGGGTCGTCCGGCTGACCTGTGGTACCTGCCGCCTGCATTTTTTTCGCAGGCGGGCCACGGGCCTCAGTCGAGGTCCGGCCTTCCCTGCGCCCTCTGATTGGAGAGGGTGATCGATGTGATAGCTCGGACGCTGATCGCGTCGCGAGAAGGTTTGACCATGTCTTCAGCAAAGGCATTGAAGCGATGGTGGACGAGGAGCTGCCACGCACTCGTCATGCCCGGGCTTGTCCCGGGCATCCACGTCGTTCGGCGTGCGCGGTGCAACGTGGATGGCCGGGACAAGCCCGACCATGACGTGCAAGACGTGAGGTCTGTCGCCTCACCGGCCTCCGGCTGCTCATTCACCAGAGCGCGAGCTACCCCTTGATGAACGCCAGCAGGTCCGCATTGATCACGTCGGCATGCGTCGTCGCCATGCCGTGCGGGAAACCGGGATAGGTCTTCAAGGTCCCATGCTTCAGCAGCTTGATGCCGATGCGCGCGGAGTCGTCGATCGGGACGATCTGGTCGTCCTCGCCATGCATCAGCAGCACCGGCACGTCGATCGCCTTGAGATCCTCGGTGAAGTCGGTTTCCGAGAACGCCTTGATGCAATCATAGTGTGCCTTGGTGCCGCCCATCATGCCCTGGCGCCACCAGTTGCGGATCACGCCTTCGGAGATCTTGGCGCCGTCGCGGTTGAAGCCGTAGAACGGGCCGGTCGGAATATCGAGGAAGAACTGTGCGCGATTGGCGGCGAGCGCGGCGCGGAAGCCGTCGAACACCTCGATCGGCAGTCCGCCGGGGTTCTTGTCGGACTTGACCATGACCGGCGGCACCGCGCCGAGCAGGGCGGCCTTGGCGACGCGGCCTTTGCCGTGCTTCGCCACGTAGCGCGCGACCTCGCCGCCGCCGGTGGAGTGACCGACGTGAACCGCGTCCCTGAGGTCGAGCTTGGCGGCGAGCGCCGCAACGTCGGCCGCGTAGGTGTCCATCTCGTTGCCGGTCTCGGTCTGGCTCGAGCGGCCATGGCCACGGCGGTCATGCGCGATGACGCGAAAGCCCTTGTCGAGGAAGAACAGCATCTGCGCGTCCCAATCGTCGGACGACAATGGCCAGCCATGATGAAAGACGATGGGCCGGCCCGAGCCCCAATCCTTGTAGAAGATCTGCGTGCCGTCCGATGTCGTCACGAATCCTGAGCTCATGGGATGTCTGCCTTTCTCACTGGATGGAATCTGCCGCGTTCAAGGCGCGGCGTGATGGCGCTCCTCGTCGCGTCGATACGCAACCAAGGATGTCCGCTGCTACCTTAGCGACGGAGGGTGACGATCTCAGCAACACAGACTCGTGTGCGACATCGTTGCATCTCAACGGGACGCGCGATGGCTGCCCAATCCTGAGCGTAGCGGCATGCGTCGGCGGCGCATGACCTGCATGATTTGCGGGCTGCTTTGCGGTTCCGCGGCCGGACACCCGGTTTTTCCTCCTGGAACCGGGCAGGGCCGTCATTGCGCCCCGGCGCGTCATCGCATAAAGCGTGTTCCCAAATCGTTCAATTCAGCTCAAGCTCCTGGGCTAACCCACTGAAAGCTCAACGCTAATGGGAAAATCACTGATTCCGCCGGAGCCGGCGGAGATTCACGAGGTCGCGCTGCGCGAGGCGCTGGAGGAGCGCTATCTCGCCTACGCGCTCTCGACCATCATGCACCGGGCGTTGCCGGACGCGCGCGACGGCCTCAAGCCGGTGCACCGGCGCATCCTTTACGGCATGCGGCTGCTGCGGCTCGATCCCGGCACCGCGTTCAAGAAGTCCGCCAAGATCGTCGGCGACGTGATGGGCTCGTTCCATCCGCATGGCGACCAGGCGATCTACGACGCGATGGTCCGCCTCGCGCAGGACTTTTCCTCGCGCTATCCGCTGGTCGACGGCCAGGGCAATTTCGGCAACATCGACGGCGATAATCCGGCGGCCTATCGCTATACCGAAGCGCGCATGACCGACGTCGCGCGGCTGCTGCTCGAAGGCATCGACGAGGACGGCGTCGAGTTCCGGCCGAACTATGACGGCCAGTCCAAGGAGCCGGTGGTGCTGCCCGGCGGCTTCCCGAACCTGCTCGCCAACGGCGCGCAGGGCATCGCGGTGGGCATGGCGACCTCGATCCCGCCGCACAACGCCGCCGAGCTGTGTGACGCCGCGCTGCATCTGATCGAGAAGCCCGACGCCAAGTCGCGCGCGCTGCTGCGCTGGGTGAAGGGCCCGGACTTCCCGACCGGCGGCACCGTGATCGATTCAAAGGAATCGATCATCGAGGCCTACACCACCGGCCGCGGCTCGTTCCGCGTCCGCGCCAAGTGGAAGCAGGAGGAGGGCAACCGCGGCACCTGGATCGTCGTCATCACCGAGATTCCCTATCTCGTGCAGAAGTCGCGCCTGGTCGAGAAGATCGCCGAGTTGCTCAACGAGAAGAAGCTGCCGCTGGTCGGCGACGTCCGCGACGAATCCGCCGAGGACGTGCGGCTCGTCATCGAGCCGAAGTCGAAGAACGTCGATCCCGCGCTGATGATGGAATCGCTGTTCCGGCTCACCGACCTCGAGAGCAAGATTCCGCTGAACCTCAACGTGCTGATCAAGGGCAAGATTCCGAAGGTGGTCGGGCTTGCCGAGTGCCTGCGCGAATGGCTCGATCATCTGCGCGACGTGCTGCTGCGGCGCTCGAACTACCGCAAGAAGCAGATCGAGAACCGGCTGGAGATTCTCGGCGGCTACCTGATCGCCTACCTCAACATCGACGAGGTGATCAGGATCATCCGCACCGAGGACGAGCCGAAGCCGGTCCTGATGAAGACGTTCAAGCTCACCGAGGTCCAGGCCGAGGCCATCCTCAACATGCGCCTGCGTAGCTTGCGCAAGCTCGAGGAAATGGAGATCCGTACCGAGGACAAGAACCTGCGCGGCGAGCTGAAGGGCATCAACGCGCTGCTCGGTTCCGAGCAGCTGCAATGGGCCAAGGTCGGCGAGCAGGTCAAGACCGTGCGCGACCTGTTCGGGCCGAAGACGCCGCTCGGCAAGCGCCGCACCAATTTCGCCGACGCGCCCGAGCATGACCTCGCCGCGATCGAGGAGGCCTTCATCGAGCGTGAGCCGGTCACGGTCGTCGTCTCCGACAAGGGCTGGGTGCGTACGCTGAAAGGCCACGTCGCCGATCTCTCGAACCTGCAGTTCAAGACCGACGACCAGCTCGGCCAGGCGTTCTTTGCCGAGAATACGTCCAAGGTGCTGCTGTTTGCGAGCAACGGCAAGTTCTACTCGCTCGACGTCGGCAAGCTGCCCGGCGGCCGCGGCCATGGCGAGCCGATCCGCATGTTCATCGATCTCGACCAGGATGCCTCGATCGTGTCGATGTTCGTCACCAAGGGCGAGCGCAGGTTCCTGGTGGCGGCGTCCGACGGCCAGGGCTTCATCGTCAAGGAAGAGGATTGCGTCAGCAACACCCGCAAGGGCAAGCAGGTGCTGAACGTGACCGCACCGGCGGAAGCGCGCGCGATCACCACCGTCCAGGGCGATCAGGTCGCGGTCATCGGCACCAACCACAAGATGGTGGTGTTCGGGCTCGACCAGGTGCCGGAGATGGCGCGTGGCCGCGGCGTCCGGCTGCAGAAATACACCAGCGCGCAGCTGTCCGACGTCACGACGTTCGAGCAGAAGCAGGGGCTCGCCTGGAAGGATTCCGCCGGCCGCGACCAGGGCCTGAGCTGGAAGGAATTGGCCGACTACCGTGGCAACCGCGCCGATGCCGGCCGCATCGCGCAGGGCCTGCCGAAGTCGAACAAGTTCAACCGGCCGATCGAGTAGCGACGTAATAGTATCCGTCCGGCGGCCGTCTATATCAGACAGCGGGCGATCGCGAGGTGCGCGATCGCCCGGAGACATGTTGGATGGCGCACTCGCATTCTCATCATCCCGACCATGATCATTCCCATGATCATGGCTCCCCGCACGCCCATGGCCACGCCGGCCACAGCCACGCGCCCGCCAGCTTCGGCACGGCGTTCGCGATCGGCGTGTCGCTCAACACGGCCTTCGTCATCGCCGAGCTCATCTTCGGCTATGCCGCGCATTCGCTGGCGCTGATCTCGGACGCCGTCCACAATCTCTCCGACGTGATGTCGCTGCTCCTGGCCTGGGGCGCGCTGTGGCTGTCGGGCCGGCGGCCGACCGACCGCCACACCTATGGCTATCGCCGCGCCTCGATCCTGGCCGCGCTGATCAATGCCGGCCTGCTGCTGCTCGTGGTCGGCGGCATCGCCGTCGAGGCCTTCGACCGCCTGCGCAATCCGGACGAGGTCGCCGGCACGACCGTGCTGTGGGTGGCTGCGCTCGGCATCGTCATCAACGGCGCCACCGCGATGCTGTTCATGCGTGGCCGCGACACCGACCTCAATATTCGCGGCGCCTACCTGCACATGGCCGCCGACGCCGCCGTGTCGTTCGGCGTGGTCATCGCGGCGCTGGTGACGATCTGGACCGGATGGCTGTGGGTCGACCCGGTGGTCAGCCTGATCATCGCGCTCGTGGTGCTCCTGAGCGGCTGGGATCTCGCCCGCGACAGCGTCAATCTGGCGCTCGACGCCGTGCCGCGCGACATCGCCCTGCCGGCGGTACGCGATTATCTCGCCTCCCTCGACGGCGTCAGCGAGGTGCACGACCTCCACGTCTGGGCGATGAGCACCAACGAGACCGCGTTGACGGCGCATCTGGTAAGGGCAGGCGGAACGGATGATGCCTTCCTGCATCGCGTCTGCGCTGAGCTGTCCCATCGCTTCAATATCCAGCATCCCACCCTGCAGATCGAGGCCGATGGCTGCGCCTGCAAGCTCGCTCCCGCCGACGTGGTGTGAGCAGTACGCGAATGTGCCCTCGGCACGCAACGACTGGACAGCCCATGCCCGTGACGATCTTCCACAATCCCGCCTGCGGCACGTCGCGCAACACGCTCGCAATGATCCGCGCCTCGGGTGAGGAGCCCGAGGTGATCGAATATCTGAAGACGCCGCCGAGCCGCGAGCAGCTGATCGCGCTGATCAACGCGATGGGCGTCAAGGTGCGCGACGTGCTGCGCGAAAAGGGAACGCCCTATGCCGAGCTTGGGCTGGGCGATCCCAAATGGACCGACGACCAGCTGATCGAGGCGATGCTCGCGCACCCCATCCTGATCAACCGGCCGATCGTGGTGACCAGCAAGGGCGCGCGGCTCTGCCGCCCGTCCGAACTCGTGCTCGACCTGCTCGATCATCCCGTCTCCTCCTTCACCAAGGAGGACGGCGAGGTGGTGAGCCGGCCTGGCTGAAGCTTTCCGGATCGTGACGCGTTGGTGAGTTGAAACCATGGATACGGCGACCCGTCTCGAAGTGGCGAACTGGCTCGTGGCTCAGAGCCTGACCGGCATGCCGGAAAACGAGATCCTGCGCGGCTTCTGCAAGCGCTGCCGCGCGGCCGGACTCGAATTGTCACGCAGCCTCGCGATCATCGACACGCTGCATCCGATCTTCGAGGGGCGTGGCTTCCGCTGGAACGATTTCGACACGAACGAGGCCGACAGCTTCGAATATGGCTCCAGCAATGAGGGAGAGGCGGCACAGAACTGGCGGCGCTCGGTCTTCCACCACATGCTGGAGAACGGCCATGACGAGTTCAGCATCGACTTCCTGAATTGTGCGCATCTCGATTTTCCGATCATCGAGGAGCTTACCGCACAGGGGCATCGGCACTATCTCGCCTTCGTGCACCGGTTCGGCGAAGCCGGCACGCTCGGCCAGATGGACTGCTTCTATTCGAACTGGCTGACGCGGCGTGACGGCGGCTTCACCGACACGCAGGTCGGCGCATTGCGCGACCTTGTCCCGCTGCTCGCGCTGACGATCAAATCCGCGCAGCAGGTCGACATCGTGCGAACCCTTGGCCGCGTCTATCTCGGCCGCGATGCGTCGGAGCAGGTGCTGCGCGGCCGCATCTCCCGCGGTGTCACCGAGCGCATCAATGCCGTGCTGTGGTTCTCCGACCTGCGCAGCTCGACCGCGATCAGCGAGAGCATCTCGCCGGACGAGATCATCCCGCTGCTCAACGACTATGCGGAGGCGTCGATCGACGCGATCTACGAGTCCGGTGGCGACGTGCTGAAGCTGATCGGCGATGGCGTGCTGGCGATCTTCACCGGCGGCGACATGGCCTCGGCCCGTCACGCCGCGCTGCGCGCCGAGCATCGCTTTCGGCTGAACATCCTGAAGCTGAACGCACGGCGCGCCGGCGAGGGACGGCCTATCACCTCGGCCTATGTCGGCCTGCATGTCGGTGAGGTGTTCTACGGCAATATCGGCAGCGAGGACCGGCTCGACTTCACCGTCGTGGGACCGGCCGTCAACGAGGTCAGCCGCATCGCCTCGATGTGCCGCTCGGTCGATCGCGAACTGTTGGCATCCTCCGAATTCTGCGAGGGGCTCGACGGCGAAGGTCGGCGCTATCTGGTGTCGACCGGGCGCTACGCGCTGCGCGGCATCGGCCGCGCGCAGGATCTGTTCACGCTGGATCCGGACATTGCCGGCAGCGCCTCGGCCACGCGGGCCTACGAGAACTACCTGGCGGACGAGATGTCGCACCCTTGACCCACGTCAATGCCCAGCAGAAGCGAGTCTGCCCAGCATTCTCCGCCGGGAGATGAAAGCTCATGTACAAACATATTCTGCTGCCGACCGATGGCTCCGATCTGTCCAAGGCCGCGATCAAGCACGGCATCGCGCTCGCCAAGGCGACCGGCGCCAAGGTCACGGCGCTGGTGGTGTCGACGCCGCTGCATTCGCTGGTCGTCGATCCCCACGCTGCGACCAAGGCGCTCGCGCAATACAAGTCGTTGGTGGCCGATCAGACCGCGAAATATCTCGATCATGTGAAGGACGATGCCGAGCAGGCCGGCGTGGCCTGCGCCACGCTGTGCGTCGAGCACGACAAGCCCTATGAGGCGATCGTCGAGACCGCGCGCAAGCAGCATTGCGATCTGGTGCTGATGGCCTCGCACGGGCTGCGCGGCGTGTCGGCGATCCTGGGCAGCGAGACCTTGAAGGTGCTGACGCATTCGACCGTGCCGATCCTGGTCTATCGCTAGGCGGGCTGCGGCTCCGGCTGGCGCGCGATCGCGACGACCGGCGAGGCGAGGATGACGAGCGCCTGCAGGCCGAAGATGGCGGCGACGAGGTAGAGACAGATGTCGGCGCCGTAGCGGCCGCCGACGACCGCGCCGAGCAGCGAGCCCAGCGGACGGGCGCCGTAGCTCAGGATGTTGATGGCCGAGACCCGCCCGAGCAGGCCGGCCGGCGTCACCGACTGCCGCAGCGTCGTGGTCGAGATCACCCAGAGGATCGGCCCGGCGCCGAGCAGGAAGAAGCTGAGCGCGGCCAGGAGAGGCGAAGGGACGACCGTGGTGAGCGCCATCACCAGCGCTGCGGTGAAGCCGGTGACGGGGCCGAGCCCGATGACGGTGCCGAACGGCAGAAGCCGCATGATGCGCGTCGCCAGCAGCGCGCCGCACACCATGCCGATGCCGAACATCGACAACACCGTGCCGACGCCTCCCGCCGACAGGCCAAGCCGGTGCACGGCATAGGGCACGAACACCGCGAGCAGCAGGAAATGCGCCGTGTTGAAGATGAATTGGGTCACGAACACCGGCCGCAGCAACGGATGATGCAGCACGAAGGCGGCGCCTTCCCTGATGTCGGCGAGCGGATGGCGGCGCGGCACGGGCGCGCGAGCGGGCTCGGCGATGCCGGCCAGGCAGATGGCTGCGACCAGCGAGAGCGCCGCGGCGCAGCCGAAGGCGGGCGCGCCGCCGATCCAGCCGACCAGCACGCCGCCGAGCGCAGGCCCCGCCGCAAAGGCGATGGTGCGGGCAAGCTCGATGCGCGCATTGGCAGGCGCCAACTGGGCCGGGGCGACGAGGCTCGGCACCACGGCCGGCGCGGCGACGCTGAACACGACCGTGCCGCACACCGCTGCGAATCCGAGCGCCGCCAGCAGCGGCAGCGTGAGCACGCCGGCCGCCAAGGCGATGAGGATCGCGAGCAGCGCCAGCGCGCGAAGCGTCTCGGCCATGGCCATCAGCAGCCGTCGCGGCATCCGGTCGGCGAGCAGCCCCGCAGGGATCGCGAACAGCACGAAGGGCGCGGTCAGCGCCGTCTGCAGCAACCCGGTCTCGCCCTCGCCGACACCGAGCGCGAGCACCGCGACGATCGGTGCTGCGGCGAGCGCGATCTGCTCGGCCGATTGCGCGGTGAGGTTGGACCAGGCGAGGCGGTGGAAGGCGGCGGGCAGGGCGGAGGGAGACATGAACAGGAACCTGTTGTGATGATGCGGCCATCATCACTGCGCCGCCTCCTTGCGCCCACCCGCTTCCTGATCTCCTGCATCGCCCCTCGCGCGGCGGACGGCCTATGCCGCGGTCGGTGCCTCGGCCAATCCCCATTCCGGAGGCAGCGTGCGGAACGCCAGATGCGTGCCCGCATTCAGCGGCGCCGTCTTGAAGCCGAACCGGTGCCAGGCCAGCGCCAGCGCATGCTGGGTGTAGATCGAGATGTGGCCGTTGCGCGGCGCGACGTACCACCAGGACATGCCCTGGCTGTCGAAATCGTCCGGCTGGGTCAATGTGGAGTAGAACACCGCGCCGGGCTCGGCCACGCAGGCCGCCATGGCTCCGATCGTCGCCAGCGGATCGGGCACGTGCTCGAGGGTCTCGAAGCAGGTCACGAGATCGAACTTGCGATCGGGGCGGGTCGCGTGCTCGGCCACCATCGGATCATAGGTGACCGCTTCGGCAAAGCCTTGAGCGCGCAGGCCGGTGCAGAACAGGTCGTTGCCGCCGCCGAAGTCGAGCACCCGCATCCCGGCCTTGTGCGGCGCCCAGAAGCGGGCCACGGCCGCCGCATTGTCGGTTGGCCGCTTGATCCGATAGTCTGGATCCACGGCTTCGTAGCCGTCGTTGTAAATGTGGGTCTTGAACTGCTCGATGCCCCAGTCGTCGAAGGCGTCCGTAAACAGGAAGCCGCAATCCGAGCAGCGCCGGTAGTAGATCGGCACGCCGGCCAGCGGCGGGCGATGTGCATGGGCCGTCTGGCAGGGGCGGTTCATGTCGACCACGCCGTAGAGAGAGGCAGGACCGTCACAGATCTTGCAGGGCACGGGCGCGTTCGTGACCGGTCGGAGACCGAGTTGGGGGGAGAGCATGTTGGATCCCGTCAGTGGGGCAGTGGCACCCGTCGCCGGCGGCACGCCGCGAGGGCCGCGCGCGAATCGGCAGCAACAGGCTCTCGCGATGATGAAGCGGTATCGGAGGATTTCCAGCCTCTCTGCGAGGCGCAGCCATAGGCGGGAGACGCACTTGCAAATAAGTTGCATTAAAGCTCGGTTTCGTCCAGGATGATGTCATGGACGCAAAATCGTCAGACCTTTCGCAACTGCACGCCATGGTTCCGCCGAGCGACCGCCTGATGAACGCAGGCTGGCGCGGCGAGCGCGGCGATCCGTCGCTCGGCGACATGTTCGCGACGGTACGAACCGCAACAAAAGGGTCGCTCTGGCGGAAGCTGCTGGCCTTTCTCGGACCCGGTTACCTTGTCGCCGTCGGCTATATGGACCCCGGCAATTGGGCGACGTCGCTCGCCGGCGGTTCCAAATTCGGCTACGTCCTGCTCTCGGTCGCGCTGCTGTCCAACCTGATGGCGATCGTGCTGCAGTCGCTCTGCACGCGGCTCGGCGTCGCCACCGGCCGCGACCTCGCCCAGGCCTGTCGCGACTCCACCCCGCGCTGGGTCTCGGTGCCGCTGTGGCTGTCGGCGGAGATCGCGATCACCGCCACCGATCTCGCCGAGGTGATCGGCACAGCGATCGGTCTCAGCCTGCTGTTCGGGCTGCCGCTGTCGATCGGCGTCTGCGTCACCGCGCTCGATGTCTTCCTGATCCTGGCGCTGCAGGCGTTCGGCTTTCGCTGGATCGAGGCCTTCGTGGTCGCGCTGCTCGGCATCATCGCGCTGTGCTTCGCGATCCAGATCGCGATGGCCGAGCCCGACTGGGCCGAGGTGGTGAAGGGCTTCGTGCCCAGCGGTCAGCTGATCGCCAATCCGGAGATGCTCTATCTGGCGCTCGGCATTCTCGGCGCGACCGTGATGCCGCACAATTTGTATCTCCATTCGGGCCTGGTCCAGACGCGCGGCTACGGCGACAGCCCGGAGGACAAGCGCGAGGCGATCACGCTTTCCACGATCGATTCCACCATCGCGCTGTGCCTGGCGCTGACGATCAACGCCTCGATCCTGATCCTGGCGGCGGCAACGTTCCACCGTACCGGACAGCGCGACGTGGCCGAGCTCGACCAGGCGCATTCCTTCCTGGCGCCGCTCCTGGGATCGACGCTGGCACCGACGCTGTTTGCAATCGCGCTGTTGTGTTGCGGCCTGAACTCGACGATCACCGCGACCCTGTCCGGCCAGATCGTGATGGAAGGCTTCCTCCACTGGCGGATCGCGCCCTGGCTGCGCCGGCTGATCACGCGCATGATCGCGATCTTGCCGGCGGTGGTGGTGACGATCTGGGCCGGCGAGAAGGCGACCGGGCAGCTCCTGATCCTCAGTCAGGTCGTGCTCAGCCTGCAACTGCCGTTCGCCATCGTGCCGCTGGTGCTGCTCACCGCGAGCCGCGCCAAGATGGGGCAGTTCGTCGCGCCGCGCTGGCTGACGGCGATTGCGAGCCTGATCGCGGTGGTGATCATCGCGCTCAATGCCAAGCTGGTGTGGGATCTGGCGATAGGTTGATGGAGGCGAGTAGCGAATAGGGAGTAGCGAATAGCGGTCGTTCAAATCCCTATTCGCTACTCCCTATTCGCCATTCGCTTCTTCATTCCTGCGGCTCCGGCGCGGTGTCGCCCTCGGCATCCACGCGGAGCCATCCGGCCGCCGCGAGCCGCTGCTGCGGCAGATAGCGGCTCTTGTAGTCCATCTTTTTCGAGCCCTCGATCCAGTAGCCGAGATAGACGTAGGGCAGGCCCTGGCGCCGCGCCCGGGCGATGTGGTCGAGGATCATGAAGGTGCCGAGCGAGCGCGTGGTCTCCGACGGGTCGAAGAACGAGTACACCATCGACAGGCCGTCGCTGAGCACGTCCGTCAGCGCCACCGCGACCAGCTCGCCACCGCGGGCGTTCGGACCGTTGCTCAGATTGCGGCGGCGGTACTCGATGATTCGCGTCTCGACATGGCTGTCCTCGACCATCATTGCGTAATCGAGCACCGTCATGTCGGCCATGCCGCCATGGCGATGGCGCTGATCGAGATAGCCGCGGAAGATCGAATATTGCTCCGACGTCGGCACCGCGCTGCGCTGCTCGCCGACCAGATCGGAATTGCGCGCGAGCACCTTGCGGAAGTTGCGCGAGGGGCGGAATTCGTTGGCGATCACGCGGACGGACACGCAGGCGCGGCACTGGTCGCAGGCCGGCCGGTAGGCGATCGACTGGCTGCGGCGGAAGCCACCATGGGTCAGGAGGTCGTTGAGATCGGTCGCCTTGTCGCCGACCAGATGCGTGAACACCTTGCGCTCCTGCCGGCCCGGCAGATACGGGCAGGGCGATGGCGCGGTCAGGTAGAATTGCGGGGTGTCACGCGAATGCTGGGTCAAGGAACGTCGTGAGCCTCCAAGGCGATCATCAACAGAATTGCGCTCCGGAGGCGGCCGGTCAATCGCTTTTGCTGCGCCACCTGACGTCTCATCACATGCGAGCCGGTTCAACCAGCTGCGAGCGCACCGACGTGTTGATCACGACGGTGCCGAGCACGAAGTCGTGCAGCAGCCGGCGGCGGCCGTTGAACAGTCCGATCAGCAGCACGAGCGGCGACAACACCGAGACCGAGATCCAGAAGCAGACCGCATGCACGGCACCGAGCACAAAGTAGCCCGGCGCGCCGTACCAGGTCCGGAGCTCCAGATCCATCACCCGCATGCCGATCGTCGCCGAGCTCGGGCCGCCGATCGTGGCGCCGTAGTAGACGATCGCCCAGATCACCGAGGCCGGCGACACCAGCCAGAACAACGCCCAGCCGAGGCCCAGCGTGACCAGGCCGAACACGGCGATGAAGATCACCGCCAGGATCACCGGGACGGAGAGCACCAAGAGATCGATCAGGAATGCAATCATCCGCCGCGTCAGCACACCGCGAAACAATTCCGGCTGCTGATAGGGGTCGTAGGCGTGCGGCCGGGCACCGGCACCGCCATTGCTATCGCCTGAACCCATATACGCCATGAAACTGCCCTCCGGATTGGCTCAGAGGACATGGGAACCCCACTTCCGCTTGCAAGAGCCGTTCGTGCATGGGGCGCGGCAAATTTCCGGCGATTTCGCGATTTGCAAGCCCGCTTGTAAGCCGGCGCGCGCGCATAGTCGGCGCGCCCGGAAGACCGCCGCAGACCCAGATCCCGAGGCGCCCGCTCAGCGCTGCTGCCGCAGCCGCTCGGCAGCCTGCGGGGCGAAATAGGTGAGCACACCGTCGGCGCCGGCGCGCTTGAAGGCGAGCAGGCTCTCCATCATCGCCCGGTCGCCGTCGATCCAGCCATTGTTGGCGGCCGCCGCGATCATCGCGTATTCGCCCGACACCTGATAGGCGAAGGTCGGCATGCTGAAGGTGTCCTTCACGCGCCTGACGACGTCGAGATAGGGCATGCCCGGCTTCACCATCACCATGTCGGCGCCCTCGGCGATGTCGAGCTCGACCTCGCGCAACGCCTCGTCGGAGTTGGCGCTGTCCATCTGGTAGGTCCGCTTGTCGCCGGTGAGCGTCTTGGCCGAGCCGATCGCGTCGCGGAACGGGCCGTAGAAGGCGGAGGCATATTTGGCCGCATAGGCCATGATCTGCACGTCGAGGAAGCCGGCCTGATCCAGCGCCTGGCGGATCGCGCCGACCCGGCCGTCCATCATGTCCGACGGCGCGATGATGTCGCAACCGGCCTCGGCCTGCACGAGGGCCTGGCGCACCAGCACCGCGACCGTCTCGTCGTTGAGGATGCGGCCGTCCCGGATCAAGCCGTCATGGCCGTGGCTGGTGAACGGATCGAGCGCGACGTCGCAGAGCACGCCGATCTCCGGAAACTCCTTCTTGATCGCGCGCACCGCCTGGCAAACCAGATTGTCCGGGTTGCAGGCCTCGGAGCCGTGCTCGTCGCGCAGCGACGGCTCGGTGTAGGGGAACAGGGCGATGCAGGGGATGTCGAGCTTGGCGGCACGTTCGGCATCGCGGACGATCTCGTCGACGCTGAGCCGTTCCACGCCCGGCATCGATGCGACCGTGCTGCGGGTCCGATCGCCCTGCACCACGAACAGGGGCCAGATCAGATCGTCCGTCGTGAGCACGTTCTCACGCACCAGCCGACGCGCCCACTCGGCCTTGCGGTTGCGGCGGGGGCGGATGGTGAGATCGAGCGCCGGTGTCGGTGCAGTGGCCGGGTTGCGCGCGCTGTCGCGCAGGTCGATCGGGCGCCCGAATTTGATCGCCATGGGGTGCTGGCTCCTTGAGCTGGCCGGCGAGCCGGAGGATTTGATTTGTTGTAATTCCAACAATCTGTAGCACTTCGGCCGCCGCCCGTCACTTGACCTGACGCAAGCGGCCCGGTTGATTTCCGGTCCGGTTGATTTCACGGTGCCGGCCGGCCAAGAATCGCCATGCTCCTGGTCTTGAGAGGCCCTAATGACGACCTGCCTGTTCTGCTCGAGCTGCCATGGCTGAGATTCCCTCGGCGCGAGATCTGGCGCGTGACAACGCCGCCATGTCGATTGCCGCCATGTCCTCGGATCGGCGCGAGAGCGACGATAATGTCTGGACGCGGCGGCTGGTGCTGTTCCTGCGGGTCATGGCCATGCTCTCGATCGCCAAGGGCCTTTATCATTGGGCCCAGGTGACCGGCTTCATCGGCGGCGAGGACGACGCGTTCGAGAACCAGGCGATGGCCTGGCAGGCGGCGACGGTCTATTTCGCGGTGATCGAACTCGTCGCCGCGGTCGGCCTGTGGCTGGCGACGCCGTGGGGCGCGGTGGTGTGGCTCACCACGGTCGTGTCGATGGCGGTCATCGAGCTGATGTTCCCCGGCATCTATGGCGGCAATCTGCTGGTGGTCGCGGGCGAGGCGATCATGCTCGCCGCCTACCTCGTGCTGGCCTGGATGGCGGCCCGCGAGCGGCCACCGTAGGTGGTGAGGAAAATTCGTTGCACGCTGTAAATCCTCTCAGCGCGATGCAAGTAATGTTTCGAACACCTTAAGAGCGCCTGCCACAGCCGTTACACAGACCTTAGCGGTGGGAACTGCACCTGTTTTGGAATGTGACAGGGGGTGAAACAGAGCGCGAACATTGCCCGTCGTCCGTCAACGGACCCTTGCAAAAGCCCCTGTAATCACTGGATTAAAAGAGGATTCACTCTCCGCGATTCATTCTCTCTTTATGCTCTTATTTAAGGCGATCTTCAAAGCACGCCCCTTAAGTTCGTTCTATCAGACGGGACAAAAGTTTCGTCGAATAAGTCGACAAAAACGACGACAGGGGAAGTGTCATGATGAAAGCCGTTGCGACGGCCGTGGAGACTGCTGCGCCGGGCCAGGGCGGCACCGTCCAGTCGCTCTATCTGGAAGCTCTGACGCTGGTGGAGCGGCTGCATCGCCGCCTGCTCGACGTCATCAAGGACGAGTTCGACCGCCGTGGTCGTTCCGACATCAATTCGGTCCAGGCGCTGCTGCTCTATAACATCGGCGACAAGGAGCTGACCGCGGGCGAGCTGCGCACGCGCGGCTACTATCTCGGCTCCAACGTCTCCTACAACCTGAAGAAGCTCGTCGAGCTCGGCTTCCTTGATCACCAGCGCTCGCGCGTCGATCGCCGCTCGGTCCGCATCCGCCTGACCCCCCAGGGCCAGGAGATCCGCCGCATCGTCGACTCGCTGTATCAGAAGCACGTCAAGACCGTGGAGCAGGTCGGCGGCATTTCGAGCGAGGAGTTCTCAACGCTCAACAAGTCGCTGCACCGCCTCGAGCGGTTCTGGACCGACCAGATCCTGTATCGTCTCTGAGCCGGCTTCATCGTTTCGGCTGATCCGGCCTCAGACATCGAGAGCCAAGACCGGACAGCCCTCGATCCTCTGAGTTCGACCTTGCGTCGGCCCCTGCTGGGGCCGGCGCTTTTTTCTTTTGTCGTGGCTCACTTCGTTCGCTGTTGCGAAAAACATCCACTCCGAACTGGAACCAATATCGCCTCCTCGGACTTGTCTCCCGCGGAGGTCGGGTGATGCTGCACGATTACGGAATGCAGGTCATGAACGTGGAGCTGGTGAGCGACGCCTATGCGATCGCGGCCAACTACCTGCGGTTGTCGGGGGCGATGACGGATACCATCACGCCGAACGAGCAGCTCGTCGACATGATCGTACAGCTGATTCACCGCGGAGAATTCAACAAGCTCAGACTCGCGAACAAGGCGATCTCGATGTTCGAGATGGCCTCTGCGGCCTGACCATCAAGAGGGGATGATATGGAAGCTGCCATCGATCGGATCATGCATACCTACGACCTGCTGGCGAACCGCACCGCGGCGGCCAGCGAGGAAGCGCGGCGCAAGGTCAGCGCCTACATCCAGACCTTGTTCGAAGCCGGCGAGCGTGACCCGCATCGTCTCACGGTGTGCGGCCTGACCTACCTGCGCCAGCTCGACGGCCGCGTCGATCCGGTGAAGGCCGGCTACACCGGCCTCTGATGTCATCGGCGCGCGATGGCTCGCGCGCTTGCCTCATGATACCGACAACCTGTATGAGACCGTCAGGTTTCATGCAGGTTGTTTATTTTTGGGGGATCGATGCGTTTGGTGTCCCGAGTTATTGCCACGGTGGGACTCTTGGCCTTCGCGTGCGGCGAGCTGAGTCTGCCCACGAGGAGCATGGCTGAGACGGTCTGGCCCCAGAAGGGACCGAACAGTCGAGAAGCGCTGGCCAGAGTTGCAGCCTGCGCGGAGACGACGATCACGAAAATTGCTGGTCGGTTCGATGAGCCGCTGTCGCCGACCCCGTTCAAGCTCGGCGAGAAGCTCGACGAGTATGGTGAGCCCATAATGGATCAGGGCGTCCACGTGCTGTACCAGAACGGCGCCGAGCAGATCGACTCGGCATGGAATGCCGCCGTCGCGCATTCCAAACTGGGCGATCCCGTGCGGCTCTGCACCGTCTGGAAGCCGAAGAAATGCCCGCCCGGCGATGACCGGGGACGAATCTACAAGGCGACCAATCTCCGGACCAAGAAAACCTGGCAGATGTCGGAAAGCTGGCACTCCTGTGGCGGGGCCTGAGCAGGGGGCTTGCTCCAGCGGCCGTCCACCATATCTGGCGCAAATATCCGGTTTGACCCGCAACCGCTTGGTCTGTCCCTTGGCCTGCCGCCGCCCGTATGGTAAGGGCAGGGGTCTTTTCCGACCGCCTTCACTGAACCGACCGCCGGCCGCCCAAGGCCTTGCGGACGTGGAGATATTCCGCCGATGACCGCTTCCAGCGCCAAGCCCGCCTCGTCAGTCGATTCCTTCTTCTCCGCCACCCTGGCCGAGGCCGATCCCGAGATCGCTGCCGCCATCAAGGGTGAACTCGGTCGACAACGACACGAGATCGAGCTGATCGCTTCGGAGAACATCGTCAGCCGCGCGGTCCTGGAAGCCCAGGGCTCGGTGATGACCAACAAGTATGCCGAGGGCTACCCGGGCGCGCGCTATTATGGCGGCTGCGAATGGGTCGACGTCGCCGAGAACCTCGCGATCGACCGCGCCAAGAAGCTGTTCGGTGCCAATTTCGCCAACGTCCAGCCGAACTCGGGCAGCCAGATGAACCAGGCGGTGTTCCTGGCGCTGCTGCAGCCCGGCGACACCTTCATGGGCCTCGACCTCGCCGCCGGCGGCCATCTGACCCACGGTTCGCCGGTCAACATGTCCGGCAAGTGGTTCAAGGCCGCGCACTACACCGTGCGCCGCGACGACCACCTGATCGACATGGATGCGGTCGCCAGGCAGGCCGAGGAGGTCAAGCCGAAGCTGATCATCGCTGGCGGCAGCGCCTATTCGCGCCCGTGGGATTTCAAGCGCTTCCGCGAGATCGCCGACAGCGTCGGCGCCTATCTGCTGGTCGACATGGCGCACTTCGCCGGTCTCGTTGCGGGTGGCGTCCATGCCTCCCCAGTGCCCTACGCTCACGTCACCACGACCACCACGCACAAGTCGCTGCGCGGTCCGCGCGGCGGCCTCATCCTGTGGAACGACGAGCAGTTCACCAAGAAATTCAACTCGGCGATCTTCCCGGGCCTGCAGGGCGGCCCGCTGATGCACGTGATCGCGGCCAAGGCGGTGGCCTTTGCCGAGGCGCTGCGGCCCGAGTTCAAGGTCTACGCGAAGAACATCGTCGAGAACGCGAAGGCGCTGGCGGAATCGCTGCGCGCCCAGGGCTTCGACATCGTCTCCGGCGGCACCGACAACCATCTGATGCTGGTCGACCTCCGGCCGAAGAGCCTGAAGGGCAACGTCTCGGAGAAGGCGCTGGTCCGCGCCGGCATCACCTGCAACAAGAACGGCATTCCGTTCGACCCCGAGAAGCCGTTCGTCACCTCCGGCCTGCGACTCGGTACGCCGGCCGCGACCACCCGTGGCTTCGGCGTCGCTGAATTCCAGCAGGTCGGCAGCCTGATCGCCGAGGTGCTGAACGCGATCGCGCAGGCGCCGGACGGCAGCGCGCCGCTGGTGGAAGCTGCGGTCAAGGCGAAGGTGAAGGCGCTGACCGACCGGTTCCCGATCTATCAGTAAGGCTTGAAGCCACGATGCGCTGCCCGAGCTGCAACAGCCTCGATACGCAGGTGAAGGACTCCCGCCCCACCGAGGATTCCTCGGTGATCCGGCGGCGGCGGGTCTGCGTCACCTGCAACTTCCGCTTCACGACCTTCGAGCGGGTGCAGCTGCGCGAACTCACCGTCATCAAGCGCAATGGCCGCCGCGTGCCGTTCGATCGCGACAAGCTGATGCGCTCGGTGCAGATCTCGCTGCGCAAGCGCTCGGTCGATCCTGAAAGGGTCGAGAAGATGGTCTCGGCGATCGTGCGCGAGCTCGAGAGCGGCGGCGAGTCCGAGGTGTCCTCGGAGGCGATCGGCGAGATCGTGATGGAGCATCTGCGCGATCTCGACGACGTCGCTTATGTCCGCTTCGCCTCGGTGTACCGCAATTTCCGGGAGGCCAAGGACTTCGAGGCCGTGCTCGGCGAGCTCTCGGCCGAGGACGAGACGCCGCGGCTGGCGCCGGTCCGCAAATGATCTTCCGGGTCCTGGTCGATCAGGTCGGCGAGAAGCTGAAGGCGCAGAAGGACGCCGACCGCCGCTTCATGCAGCTCGCGCTGTCGCTCGGCCGTCGCGGGCAGGGGCGGACCTGGCCTAACCCGGCGGTCGGCGCCGTCGTGGTCAAGGACGGCGTCATCATCGGCCGCGGCTGGACCCAGCCCGGTGGACGCCCTCATGGCGAGCCCGAGGCCTTGAATCGCGCCGGCAAGGCCGCGAAGGGCGCCACACTCTATGTGACGCTGGAGCCATGCTCGCATTTCGGCAAGTCGCCGCCTTGCGTGGACGCCGTCATCGCAGCCGGAATCAGCCGCGTCGTGTCGGCGATCGAGGATCCCAATCCGGAGGTCGCAGGGCAGGGGCATGCCAAGCTCCGCGCTGCCGGTATCCAGGTTGAAGTCGGCCTCTGCTCGGCGGACGCCAAGCGCGACCATGCTGGCCATTTCCGGCGCATCCGCGATGGCCGGCCGCATGTGATCCTGAAGCTTGCCGTCTCGGCCGACGACAAGATTGCAGCCGCGGGCAACAAGCCGGTCGCGATCACCGGCGAGGCGGCGCGGACGCGCGTGCATGTGTTGCGTGCCCAGAGTGACGCGATCCTGATCGGCGTGCGCACCGCGATCGCCGATGATCCGCTGCTGACCTGCCGGCTGCCCGGCATGGAGGCCCGCTCGCCGGTACGCGTGGTGCTCGATCCGATGTTGCGGCTGCCCATGACCAGCCGTTTGGTGCAATCAGCGCGAACCACGCCGCTCTGGATGGTCGCGTCAGCGCTTGCCGAGCCCGCGGCGGCGACCAAGCTCGGTGCTGCCGGTGCCCAGGTGATCCGCGTGCCGCCGCAGGCCGAGCCCTCGGCGCTGGAGCCCCCCGCCGTGCTCAAGGCGCTGGCTGAGAAGGGCATCACCCGCCTGATGATCGAGGGCGGCAGCCGCGTCGCCTCATCCTTCATGGCGAGTGGCCTGGTCGATGAAATCTGGCTGCTGCGCGGTCCCGGCGAGATCGGGGCCGACGGCATCGCTGCGCTGGACGCATTGCCGCTGACCGCAATCACGCAGTCGCCGGCCTATCGCGTTCGTGCTAGCGAAACGCTCGATCCCGACACCCTTACGATTTACGAGCGCGCGTAATGTTTACCGGCATCGTCACCGACATCGGCGAGATCGCCAGCCTGACGCCGCGGACCGAGGGCAAGCTGCACCGGCTGCGCATTGCCTGCCATTATGACCAGGCCAGCATCGCCGATGGCGCATCCATCGCCAACAATGGCGTCTGCCTCACGGTCGTGCAGTCCGGCGTCACCGATGGGAAGACCTGGTTCGAGGTCGACGCCGCAGCAGAGACGCTGGCACTGACCACGGCCAAGCACTGGCGCGTCGGCACAAAGCTGAACCTCGAGCGGGCCCTGAAGATCGGCGACGAGCTCGGTGGCCACATCGTCGCAGGCCATGTCGACGGCATCGCGACCATCGTCAGCCGCGACGACCTGCCGGATATGGCGCGGTTCGTGCTGAAGACAACGCGGGATCTGGCGCGCTTCATCGCCACCAAGGGCTCAGTCACCCTCGACGGCGTCTCGCTCACGGTCAACACGGTCGACGAACTGGCCTTCTCGGTGCTGATCATTCCGCATACGCTGTCGGTCACGACGCTGTCGTCCTGGCAGGCCGGCGGCGAGGTCAATCTCGAGGTCGACCTGATGGCGCGCTATGCCGCGCGCCTCACGGAAATGAAGTAGCCTCGAAGGGGGCTTTCCGTCTTGGCTTTGCGGGCGCCCGCGCCTACAAGGCCAGCCCTCGTGGCGAGGAGGCGCCGATGTGTCGTCTCGCGGCATGAGGCCGATTTCATCTCGCCCTTCGCGACGCGGCCGGATCGCCGCTCCCTTGGGGCGAGGCACCTGAAGACAATGGAAACAGAACCATGGCAGACGCACGGCGCGCGCCGCTCAAAGACCAGACCGACATCTCCGGCGCCCGGGCGCTGATCGTCGAGGCCCGCTTCTACGACGACCTCCAGGACGCCCTGCTGGAGGGCGCCACCGCCGAGCTGAAGGCGGCGGGCGTGGGCTATGATGTTCTCACCGTCACCGGCTCGTTGGAGATTCCGGCGACTATTGCCATTGCGCTCGATGCTGCCGCCAAGAACGGCAAGCCTTATGATGCGGCGATCGCGCTCGGCTGCGTCATCCGCGGCGACACCATCCATTTCGAGATCGTGTCGCAGGAGTCCTCGCGAGCCCTGATGGATCTGTCGGTGGCGCGCGGCCTGCCGCTCGGCAACGGCATCCTCACCGTCAACAACGAGGACCAGGCGTGGGCGCGCGCCCGCGTCTCCGAGATGAACAAAGGCGGTGATGCCGCCCGCGCCGCGCTTGCCGTGCTGCGCATCAAACGCCGTCTGGCGCGAGGCTGACATGGCCGAGAGCAGCAACAGACCGTTCAAGGGCCCGGTCCGTGCCGGCGACCGCAAGGCCAACCGCCGTGGCGCGGCGCGGCTCGCCGCCGTCCAGGCGCTCTACCAGATGGACATTGCTGGCGCCGGCATCAACGACGTGCTGGCCGAGTTCGAGAGCCATTGGCTCGGCAACGAGGTCGAGGGCGAGCAGTATCTGCCGGCGGAGGCTGCCTTCTTCCGCGACATCGTCTCCGGCGTGGTGCGCGACCAGACCAAGATCGATCCGGTGCTCGACGCGGCGCTGGAGCGCGGCTGGCCGCTGCAGCGGATCGAGGCGATCCTGCGCGCCGTGCTGCGCGCCGGCGCCTATGAGTTGGAGCGGCGCAAGGACGTGCCGGCCAAGGTCGTCGTGTCCGAATATGTCGACATCGCCCATGCCTTCGTCGAGCGCGACGAGACCGGCATGGTCAACGCCGTGCTGGAGCAACTCGCCCGGCAATACCGCGGCGACGAGATGGGGCCGAAGTAGCGATGGGGGGCGCCGGAGCACGATCGCTGCGAACCGGTGCGATGCCAGTCTCTTTCCTCGACTGTCATCACCCGCCAAAGCGGGTGATCCAGCATTCCAGAGACGAGCGCGGCGTACTGGATCGCCCGGTCCCGCCTTCGTCTATCGGCTCCGGCGCGGCGACGAATGCAAGGGCGCGCCGAAGCTTTAGCGAAGGCGGCAAGCCGGGCGATGACAGCGGAGAGCGGGGAGGGGGGCTGTGACCCAAAACCCCTCCGGCGAAGACTCCCTCATTGCCCGCTATTTCAAGCCGCTGGCGACCGACCCCGGCGCGTTCGGTCTCGTCGACGACGCTGCGATCATTCCCGCCGATGGGGACGACATCGTCGTCAAGACCGACGCCATCGTCGAAGGCGTCCATTATCTCGCCGACGATCCCCCCGACACCATCGCGCGCAAGGCGCTGCGGGTGAACCTGTCCGATCTCGCCGCCAAGGGCGCCGTGCCCGCTGGCTTCGTCCTGACGCTCGCGCTGCGCGAGAAGGACGACGCCTGGCTGTCGCAGTTCGCGCGTGGCCTCGGCGAGGACGCCGCCGCGTTCGGCTGTCCGCTGCTCGGCGGCGACACCGTGTCGACGCCCGGTCCCGTGATGATCTCGATTGCGGCCTGGGGGCGGGTGCCCAGGGGCCGGATGGTGCATCGCTTCGGCGCGCGTCCCGGCGACCGGGTCATGGTCACCGGGACGATCGGTGATGCCGCGCTCGGTCTGCGCATGCTGACGGGCACAGCCGAGGCTACGGCGCTGGCCGACGATCCCGCCGCGCGGGATATGCTGATCGGTCGTTATCGCACGCCGCAGCCGCGCAATGCACTGGCGGCGGCCGTGAGAGACTGTGCGACCGCCTCGATGGATGTCTCTGATGGCCTCGCAGGCGACCTGACCAAGCTCTGCGCCGCCTCTTCCGTGAGCGCCGACATCGCGCTGTCCCACATTCCACGATCGCCGGCAGCGGCGAAGCTGCTTGCTGTCGGGGCCGCGCAGCTTGAAAGCGTGATCTCGGGCGGCGACGATTACGAGATCCTCTGCACTGTTCCCGCAGCGCGATGCGCAGCGTTCCGTGCTGCAGCCGAGACGGCGGGCGTTGCCGTCACGGACATCGGCGCCATCGTCGAAGGGGCGCGAGCCCCGCGCTTCCTGGACGGGCAGGGCCGTCCCGTCACACTGACGCGTTTGTCCTTCAGCCACTTCTGACACCTATTTGCACCGCACAATGCGACCAAAGAAGCGTCTGAATTTGGAGCGGTTCAGGCGTCGCGGCGTTGCGTCATCATGGCGATTTTGGCAAGCTTCATGATGTTCGAGGCGGCTCCGCCCGGAGCGGCCTGATAGGGGGCGTGCGTCGCACCATCGCGGCGTGACGTAGTTCAAAAAAGCAAAGAGCCGAGGAAACTAAATGTCAGCTTTATGGGTGATCGTGCTCTGCGGAGCGCTGTCGATCGTCTATGCGATCTGGGCCACTTCATCGGTCCTGGGTGCGGACGCCGGCAATGCGCGCATGCAGGAAATTGCGGCGGCCGTGCGTGAGGGCGCGCAGGCCTATCTCCGCCGCCAATATACGACGATCGGAATCGTCGGCGTCGTGATCTTCGTGCTCCTTGCGTATTTCCTCGGCATGCTCGTGGCGGTCGGCTTTGCGATCGGCGCGATCCTCTCCGGCGCCGCCGGCTTCATCGGCATGAACGTGTCGGTGCGCGCCAACGTCCGCACCGCGCAGGCTGCGACCACCTCGCTCGCAGGCGGCCTCGAGCTCGCCTTCAAGGCCGGCGCCATCACCGGTCTGCTCGTCGCGGGTCTGGCGCTGCTCGGCGTCACGATCTACTTCGGCGTTCTAACCGGCTTCATGAAGCTCGCGCCCGACAGCCGCACCGTGATCGACGCGCTGGTCGCGCTCGGCTTCGGCGCATCGCTGATCTCGATCTTCGCCCGTCTCGGCGGCGGCATCTTCACCAAGGGCGCCGACGTCGGCGGTGACCTCGTCGGCAAGGTCGAAGCCGGCATTCCCGAGGACGATCCGCGCAACCCCGCGACCATCGCCGACAACGTCGGCGACAACGTCGGTGACTGCGCCGGCATGGCCGCCGACCTGTTCGAGACCTACGCGGTGACCGCGGTCGCTACCATGGTGCTGGCTGCGATCTTCTTCGCCAAGTCATCGCTGCTCGCCAACATGATGACCCTGCCGCTCGCCATCGGCGGCATCTGCATCATCACCTCGATCGCCGGCACCTTCTTCGTCAAGCTCGGCGCCAGCCAGTCGATCATGGGTGCGCTGTACAAGGGCCTGATCGCGACCGGCGTGCTCTCGCTCGCCGGCGTCGCGATTGCCATTGCGTGGCTGATCGGCTTCGGCAAGCTCGATGGCGTCGACTACACCGGCACCGCGCTGTTCGTCTGTGGTGTCGTCGGCCTCGTCGTGACCGGCCTGATCATCTGGATCACCGAATACTACACCGGCACCGACTTCCGCCCGGTGAAGTCGATCGCTTCGGCCTCGGTCACGGGTCACGGCACCAACGTGATCCAGGGGCTCGCGATCTCGATGGAATCGACCGCGCTGCCCGCGATCGTGATCATCGCCGGCATCCTGGTCACCTACAGCCTCGCCGGCCTGTTCGGCATCGCGATCGCGACCACGACGATGCTGGCGCTGGCCGGCATGATCGTCGCGCTCGACGCCTTCGGTCCAGTCACGGACAATGCCGGCGGCATTGCCGAAATGGCCGGCCTGCCGAAGGAAGTCCGCAAGTCGACCGACGCGCTCGACGCGGTCGGCAACACCACCAAGGCGGTCACCAAGGGCTACGCGATCGGCTCCGCCGGTCTCGGCGCGCTGGTGCTGTTTGCGGCCTATAACCAGGACCTGCAGTTCTTCATCGCCGACTCCGCGAAGCATCCTTACTTCGCCGGCATCAAGCCGGACTTCTCGCTGAACAACCCCTACGTCGTGGTTGGCCTGCTGTTCGGCGGCCTGCTGCCATATCTGTTCGGCGCGATGGGCATGACCGCGGTCGGCCGTGCCGCCGGCGCGATCGTCGAGGAGGTGCGCCGGCAGTTCCGCGAGAAGCCGGGCATCATGCAGGGCACCGACAAGCCGGACTACGGCAAGGCTGTCGACCTGCTGACCAAGGCGGCGATCAAGGAGATGATCATCCCCTCGCTGCTGCCGGTGCTGTCGCCGATCGTCGTCTACTTCCTGATCTACGCGATCGCGGGCGGCGGCGCGGCCGGTAAGTCGGCGGCGTTCTCCGCCGTCGGCGCCATGCTGCTCGGCGTCATCGTCACCGGCCTGTTCGTGGCGATCTCGATGACCTCGGGCGGCGGCGCCTGGGACAACGCCAAGAAGTACATCGAGGACGGCCACTTCGGCGGCAAGGGCTCGGATGCCCACAAGGCGGCGGTGACGGGTGACACCGTCGGCGACCCCTACAAGGACACGGCCGGCCCTGCCGTGAACCCGATGATCAAGATCACCAACATCGTGGCCCTGCTGCTGCTTGCGATCCTCGCGCACTGAGCGGAGCAATTGTCCTGACGAATAAAGACCCCGCGGCGTGAGCCGCGGGGTTTTTCATGAGACTGTGTTGTTTGCTACTCGGCTGCGCGCTGCCGCGTGCGATACGACTGCAACGTGCTCTGAGCGGTTCGCGGCTGCATCTGCGAGAAGCTCGCCAGATGCTGATCGAGCTGTGGGCGTGCGCTGCCGCTGGCGCCGGCCTGCATGAACAGCAGCGTCGTCGTCGTAACCCAGGACAGGTCCAGCGCCTTGGCGAGCACCAGGAGCTGGTCCGGCTGCTTGCGCACGAAGGCGCGCTCGACCACGTCGAGCGGCAGCTTGCACATCAGCGCCAGCGCCAGCGTGACCTTGTCGAAGCTGCCTTCCTTGGCGAAACCGTGCAGTTGCGCCTCGTGGAGCTGGCCGGTCGCGTGCAGCAGCTCGACATAGTCCTTGGCGGTGACGAAATCGGCCGAGCGCGTCCGCGCTGCCGCCTGCAGTTGGTCCGATGCCTGCGCAACGGCGCGTTCGACGATCTCGGCGCGCGCCGCGTCGGCGCTGGCGAGCTGGCTGCGCACCGCGTCGGAGGCTTCGACGAACAGCCGCACCAGCACCTCGCGCGGACTGTCGGGCCGGCTCCAGAGTTTCAAGGCGAGGTTGGGATCGTCGGACGCCTTCGTCACCAGGCCGTAGAAGCCGTGATCGGAAAAGCGCGCGCCGCCATTGTTGGCGGTGTTCGACACCACGGCCTGATTGCCGCGATCGACCAGAACATCGGTGACGGACTCGGTCAGGATCTTGCGGTCGGAGATCGCGAGCAGATGCTCCTGGCCCCGGGTCTGCGCGGTCGCGACCAGGGTCTCCTCGTCGAGCCGATCGCTCTGGCGCAGCACGGGACCTGCCACCGCGATCGTCTCGTCGCTCGCGAGCAGTCGGAGCAGGCGTAACGGTGCGTCGGGCAGCCCCGCGAGCCGGCTGCCGAGCTGCGCCCGCGCCGCAATGGCGACGTTGTCGAGCAGCTTGAACAGCACGTGGTCGAACAGATCGACATGCTCTTCGTTGAACTTGCCCGAACCGAAGACGAACAGGTCGGTGACGCGCTCCAGAATCTCCGCGCGCCGCGAGACGTAGCGGCTGGCGAGAATGTCTTCGAGCTGGTGGAGGACGTCGTTGGGCAAGGCACGGCTCATGCGATGGACATCGCCGGCGCCTGCCCCTCGGACGGTGCTCGGACCGCATCCACGCGAAGGTGGTCGGCCAGGCATCCGCTTGACGGTATCTCAGGACCAGATCAAAGGCGCGCGGCCGCCATCTATCGCACCATCCCGCTTAAGGTGCCGTTACACCACGAGCCGTGTTGCAATACTCCGCTGCGACGTGGCCGGCCGGGCTCCGAGGGCTACTGCACATCCATCTGCAGGCCTTCCTTCTGGATGATCGAGGCGAATTTGGCTGTCTCGGCCTGGACGAAGTCGCCGAACTGCTGCGGCGTGCCGTAGTCGGCCCGCGCGCCCATGGCCGCGATGTTCTTGGCGATGTCCTCGCGCTCCAGCATCGCCTTGACCTGCAGGTTGAGCGCGCTGACGATCTCCGGCGGGCAGGCCTTGGGCAGGAATACGCCGAACCAGGACGACACGTCGAACTTGGCGAGCTCCGGCGCGCTCTCGCGCATCGTCGGCAGCTCCGGCGCATTGGCGCTGCGCTCCGGTGTCGTCACGCACAAGCCGGTGAGCTTGCCCTCCTGGACCTGCGGCAATGACGGAAACAGATTGTCGAACAGGATCTGGACGTCGCCCGCCAGGGCAGCCTGCAGCGCCGGGCCGGCGCCGCGGAACGGGATGTGCGTCATCTTCAGCCCGGTGAGCTGCAGGAACCAGGCGCCCGTCAGATGCGGACTCTGGCCGACGCCGGACGAGGCGTAGTTGAGCTTATCGGGATTGGCCTTGAGATAGGCGATCAGCTCGGGAATCGACTTGATGCCGGTGGAGGGATGCGCCGAGACGATGTTGGGGATGCGGATCATGTTGGAGACCGCCTGCAACTGATCCGGCTTGTAGGCGAGGTTGCGGAAGATCGAATAGGCGATCGCGTTCGGACCGGGGTTGCCGATCAGGACCGTATGGCCGTCGCCCTTGGTGTTGCGCGCGACCTCGGCGGCGCCGATCGTGCCGCCACCGCCGGAGCGATTCTCGACCACGGCCGACTGTCCCCAGGCGGTCTGCAGATGCGCCGCGAGCAGCCGGCCCATGACGTCGGTGCTGCCGCCGGGCGCAGCGGGCACGATCAGCTTGATCGTCTCGGTCGGGCGCCAGTCGGCGAGACTCGCGCGCGGCAGGATGGCGGCGGTGGACAGCGCCGCGGCGCCGGACAAGAGCTTGCGGCGCGACAGCGCGATGCGATGAGCCAATGATTCCTCCCTGCTGATGTTTTCCAGCAGGGTAGGGAAGATTGCAGCGCCAGAGCAAGCCGGCGAATTGCGCACGGGCTGCGCCAATCAGCGCAGCGGTCCGGCTTTGTGCCGTGGCCCGGAATCATATTCCGGGCTGCGGCGATCGGGTCGGGATCAGTTGAAGCTGAGCAGCTTGAACAGCGGCGTCAGGTAGCTGAGCTCCTGGCCGGAGGTCGGCGTGGTGCGGCTGACGAAGTCGAAGATCTTGCCGTCCTTCATGCCGTAATTGGCGAGCCGGCGGACCTGGCGGTTCTTGTCGAAATAGATCGCGATGACGCGCTGATCGACCACCTTCTGGTTCATGAAGGCGACCGGGCGCTCGGCGCGCTGCGAGATGTAGTAGAACACCTCGCCGTCGAGCGTCGCCACCGTCGATGGCGTGCCCATCACGATCAGCACCTGGTCCTGGCTGGCGCCGATCGGAATCTGCTCCAGCGCGCCCGGCGGCATGATGTAGCCCTTCTGGAACTGCTCGCCGGTGCAGGCGCCGAGCGCCAGACAGGTCAGCGCGATCGCACCAAGGGTGCGCAGACGGGGGCTCAGGCCACGGGTGAGCAGGCGGGCAGTCGTTCGCATTGTCTGGGTCATCTTCTTCAGATCGGATCCCGTCCCCTTGCGTCGGGCAGGGCGTTGACGTACCGGGCAAACTTGCGGATTGCAACATGCCCCTGAACAGGGTCAGGGAAACTCGACCGCGGAACCGTCATGCTCTGGCCATTCAACCATCTCAGGAAATCCCGACCGTCCCCGCGCGGGACCATCGAGCCGATCTATGGCGCGATCGTGGCACAAACCCGAGACCCGTTGTTTTATAGACACTTGAATGTCCCTGACACGGTGGAAGGACGGTTCGATCTGCTGATTCTGCATCTCTGGCTGGTGCTGCGGCGGCTGCGCGGGGTGGGGTCGGCGCTGTCGCAGGCCCTGTTCGACCGGTTCTGCGACGACATGGACGACAATCTCCGCGAGATGGGGGTGGGTGATCTGACCGTTCCGAAGCGCATGCAGAAGTTCGGCGAGGCGTTCTATGGCCGCACCGCCGCCTATGATCTGGCCTGGTCGGAGAGCGAGGCCCGGCTGGCGGAGGCGCTGCAGAAGAATATCTTGAACGGCGAGCATCCCGACAGCGCGGCCGGACTTGCCGCCTATGCGGCCCGGGTGGCGGCCGACCTCGCCGCCCTCGACGACAACAGGCTGCTCGGCGCCGGCTGGAGCTTCCCGCGGCCGGTTCAGCAGGACTAGCGACATGACCAGAGACAGAGACACGTCGCGCGAAACGGCGCGAGACCCTTCCAAGGACCCCTGGCGCGCGCCGCCGGTGATCGTGGCGCAAATCCCGGACGCCGGCCTGCATCGCGAGATCGAGGCCGATCCGGCCACGCGCCGGGCGTTGGCAGAGATCGCCGATCTGCGCGAGGTGCTTTCGGCCAAAGCCTCGTTCGACGTGGCCCTGAAGCGTGACGGCAAGGTGCATGTCGAGGGCCGGGTGCGCGCCCGGATCGGCCAGACCTGCGTCGTCACGCTCGATCCGATCGAGACCGAGATCGACGAGCCGATCGACCAGATGTTTGCCCCGCCGGAGCAGATTCCGGAGCTTGCCGACCTGGTCGAGGACGACCCGAACAGCGAGGTCGAGACGGCCGATCCGCCCGAGCCGATCGTCGGTGGGCAGATCGACCTCGGCCGGCTCGCCGCCGACGCGCTGTTCCTGGGGATCGATCCGTATCCGCGCAAACCGGGCGCGGTGTTCGAGCAGCCCGCCGAGGCCTCCGATCCGGCGGACCATCCCTTCGCCGCGCTGAAGGCGCTGAAGCCGGCAGATGCCGTCGGGCCGGGCGCGGTCAAAGCGAAGAAAACGGGTGAGGATTGACGCGCAATTGTGCAGGCCGCTGCCGCGCGATCCTGTCACAAAGCTTGTCAAAATTCTCTCAAGCCGCTGATTTCGAACGAAAAGACGGGGCGCTACCGGTCCCGGACCGGCGCGGCGGTTGCAAAATGCATCGCTCCCGGGAGGTTGTTTCGACACGGAGAGACGCTATTGTCGCGCCCGGGTCGGGGTGCGACGAAAAGGCCCGGACGGCCTCTGGCCTGTCCATCGGCCGCGCAATGCCTCTGAACGACCGCCAAACACGGCCAACCAAATCACGGCCAAGACGAGACAAAGCTCGAGATCAGGTTTCCGGGACGTCATGCCTCAAAAGGTTCGAATCGCGCTGGACGCCATGGGCGGGGATTTCGGCGCGGCCGTCGTCATCCCCGGTGCCGCGATCGCGCTGAGCCGCCATCCGGATGCGGAGTTTCTGCTGTTCGGCGACAGTGCCAAGATCGTTCCCGAACTCGACCGGCATCCGCGGCTGAAGGCAGTCTCGCGCGTCGTTCACACCGATGTCGCCGTCAGCATGGAGGACAAGCCGAGCCAGGCGCTCCGGCGCGGCCGCAAGACGTCGTCGATGTGGCTCGCGCTCGAGGCGGTGAAGAAGGGAGAGGCCGACGTCGCCGTGTCCGCAGGCAACACCGGCGCGCTGGTGGCGATGGCGCGCTTCTGCCTGCGCACGCTGGACGGGATCGACCGGCCGGCTCTGGCCGCGATCTGGCCGACTGCGCGCGGCGAATCGGTGGTGCTCGACCTCGGCGCGACGATCGGCGGCGACGCCCACCACCTCGTCGCGCTGGCAGTGATGGGCGGCGCGCTGGCGAGCGTGCTGTTCAACAAGCCCAGGCCGACCGTCGGCCTCCTCAACATCGGTGTCGAGGAGATCAAGGGCCATGAGGAGATCCGCGAGGCGGCCGAGCAGCTCCGTGCGATGAACCTGCCGCAGCTCGACTATATCGGCTTCGTCGAGGGCGACGGCATCGGCAAGGGCGCCGCCGACGTGGTCGTGACCGAGGGCTTCAGCGGCAACATCGCGCTGAAGACAGCCGAGGGCACGGTGCGCCAGGTCACGGATTTCCTGCGCGGCGCGATCCAGGCCAGTCTGCTGGCCCGGGTCGGCTACGTGTTGGCACGCGGCGCGTTCGCCGCCCTGCGGGCCCGGCTCGACCCGCGCAAATCCAACGGCAGCGTGGTGCTCGGGCTCAAGGGGATGGTGGTCAAGAGCCACGGCGGAACCGATGCCGAGGGCTTTGCCTCGGCGGTCAGGGTTGGCTATGAGATGGCCCGCTACGATCTCCTGACCAAGATCAATCAAACACTCAATCCCGACGGCGGCGCACCGGCGTCCGAACCCGTCGCCCAGGAGGCTGTCTCGTGACAATTCGTTCGGTCGTGCTCGGCTGTGGCTCCTACCTCCCGCAGCGGGTCGTGACCAATGCCGAGCTGGCAAGCCGCATCGAGACCTCCGACGAGTGGATCGTGCAGCGCACCGGCATTCGTGAGCGCCACGTCGCAGCCGACGGCGAATTCACCTCGCATCTCGCGATCAACGCGGCTCGTGCCGCGTTGGCCGCGGCCGATGTCGATCCGCAGTCTATCGATCTGATCGTGTTGGGCACCTCGACCCCGGACAACACCTTTCCGGCGACGGCCGTGGCGGTGCAGAACGGCCTCGGCATCCATCATGGCGCGGCGTTCGACCTGCAGGCGGTGTGCTCGGGCTTCGTCTATGCGCTCGCGACCGCGGATAATTTCCTGCGCAGCCGCCAGTTCAAGCGCGCGCTGGTGATCGGCGCCGAGACCTTCTCGCGCATCCTCGACTGGAACGACCGCACCACTTGCGTGCTGTTCGGCGACGGCGCCGGCGCGCTGGTCCTCGACGCTCAGGAGCAGGGGGGGGCCTCGGCCGATCGCGGCGTGCTCACGACTCACCTGCGGTCCGATGGTCGCCACAAGGCCAAGCTCTATGTCGATGGCGGACCGTCCTCGACCCAGACCGTCGGGCATCTGCGGATGGAAGGCCGCGAGGTGTTCAAGCACGCGGTCGGCATGATCACCGACGTGATCGTCGACGCCTTCGATGCCACCGGCCTGTCGGCCGAGACCATCGACTGGTTCGTGCCGCACCAGGCCAACAAGCGAATCATCGATGCTTCGGCGCACAAGCTGCACATCGCGCCGGAGAAGGTGGTGCTGACGGTCGATCGGCATGGAAATACCTCCGCTGCCTCGATCCCGCTGGCGCTCGACGTGGCCGTCAAGGACGGTCGCATCAAGAAGGGCGACGTGGTTCTGCTGGAGGCGATGGGTGGCGGCTTCACCTGGGGCTCGGCTTTGGTGCGCTGGTGAGCCTGCCGCGCGGCGGGATTACGCCTTAGATCGGCATGAGGGCCCGTACTTCTATTCACGCTGCTGTTGACCACCGCCGCTTAACCTCTTAATTTCCGGAGCGAATTATTCGCCGAGAGTTTGGGGCAGGCGATGGCGGGAACCGGAAAAACAGTCACACGCGTCGATCTCTGCGAGGCAGTCTACCAGAAGGTGGGGCTGTCGCGGACGGAGTCGTCTGCGTTCGTCGAGCTGGTCTTGAAGGAGATCACCGACTGCCTCGAGCGCGGCGAGACGGTCAAGCTATCGTCGTTCGGGTCGTTCATGGTGCGCAAGAAGGGTCAGCGCATCGGACGTAACCCGAAGACGGGCACGGAAGTGCCGATCTCGCCGCGGCGGGTCATGGTGTTCAAGCCGTCCGCGATCCTCAAGCAGCGCATCAACGGCCAGCAGGGCAACGGCAAGATGAACGGCGAGGCTAGCGCCGAGTTCGGCGCCGAGCCGGAATAGGGCCGGGCTAGCCCGCCGCATCGTCCGGCGAGGCCGTATCGACGCGTTACCTTCGTCCCGCGTGCAGTTCGTCCAGTCGAATCAGCGTAGTCTCCCACTTTCTTGGCAGCACGGTCGAAGGGGAACGGGCATTTGGACAAGGCGCCGGATGCGTTTCGGACGATCAGCGAGGTCGCGCAGGAGCTCGACATCCCGCAGCACGTGCTGCGGTTTTGGGAGACGCGGTTCGCCCAGATCAAGCCGATGAAGCGAAGCGGCGGCCGGCGCTATTACCGGCCCGACGACGTCGATTTGCTCAAGGGCATCCGCCGCCTGCTGTACGGCGAAGGCTACACCATCAAGGGGGTGCAGCGGATCCTCAAGGAGCACGGCGTCAAGTCGGTCCAGGGACTAGCCGACAGCTCCGCCGCGGTCTCGTTCGGCGCGATGGAGGAGACCCTCGGCCAGGCGATGATGGAAGAGGAGCCGATCGGCGAGGCCGAGGTCGAATCGGAGGACGAGGAGGAGGAGGCTTCCGACGAGGAGGGCATCGACTTCCGCTTCGTCGACACCGAGGACGACATCCTCGACACCTTCCGCGTCGGCCCGCCCACCCGCGCCGGGATGAAGCCGGAGGAGCGTGACAAGCTCCAGGGCGTGCTCAAGGACCTGCTCGACTGCCGCGCGCTGCTCGACCGCGCGATGAAGGACGTCTGAGGCGCACAGCGCGCGTCACTGAGAATTCGCCGGGCACGGCCGGTGATCCCGCGTTGTAACCCACCCCGAGAGCCGCAGGTCGGCTGCGCTCCCGTTCCCCTTGCGGGGAGGGGTTGGGGGTGGGGGTCCCCGGTCTCCGTTCAATCTGGCAGCCCCATGCCCCCCAACGAAACCCACCCGCCGTGCCTTGCATCGGGCTCGGATCACGGCTACAGGAACGGCCATCGGAGCGTGGCGCAGCCCGGTTAGCGCACTAGTCTGGGGGACTAGGGGTCGTGGGTTCGAATCCCGCCGCTCCGACCATTTCTCAAATCGCTGCATTTGACATTGGCCGATGCGTTTTTGCGTGCCCCTGCCGCGACCGCTTTGTCCGTGAGACTGGCTTTTCAAGCCGCAGACCGCCCCCTAAACTCCCGAACAGGGCCTGCTGGACGCTGATCGAGCCGGCTCGTTTCATTTGTGACCTTTGTTGTCGAGATTTCCCGCATGGACGCCGCCATCGCCGACACCTCCTTTGGGCATTTCGAGAACGCCGAGCAGATCGCCTTCTGGAACGGTGCGGGCGGCGGGCGCTGGGTCGCGCGCCGCGCCGAGATCGATGCGATGCTGGCGCCGGTGCAGGAGGCGCTGCTGGAGCGCGCGGCGATCCAGGCGGGCGAGCGGGTGCTGGACATCGGCTGCGGCTGCGGCGCGACCTTGATCGCGGCGGCCGAGAAGGTCGGCCCAGGCGGCAGCGTGCTCGGCCTCGACGTCTCCGCGGCCATGCTGACCGCGGCCCACGAACTCGCCCCGGCCGAGGCGCCGGTGAGCTTCGTGCAGGGCGACGCCATGGTGCACCACTTCAAGGCCGCCAGCGCCGATCTCGTGATCTCGCGGCTCGGCGTCATGTACTTCGCCAATCCGGTGCGCGCCGTGCTCAACATCCGCAATGCGCTGCATTCGGAAGGGCGCGTCGCGTTCGCCTGCTGGGGCGAGCTGCGCGACAACCCGTGGGCGCTGGAGCCGTTGCAGGCGGCCTATGACCACGTGCCGAAGCTGCCGGGCTTGCCGCCGCACGCGCCGGACGATTTCGCGTTCGGTGCTCCCGAGTGGATGGAGAAGGTGACGACCGATGCCGGGCTGCGCCGCATCCGGCTGGAGCGCCACGACATCGTGCTCGACGTCGGCGCGGGCGCCGGCCTCGACAGCGCGGTGCAGACGGCGCTCGCGATCGGGCCCGCCGGCCGTGCGGTGGCGGGGCAAACGACCGAGGCCATGGAGGCCGCGACGGCCGCGGTAAGGAAGGCGCTGGCGCGCTACGCCAAGGGGACGGGCGTCATGGTGCCCGCCTCGTTCTGGACCGTGACGGCCGTCGATCCGTGAAAGTCGGTCTTGATCGCTGAACCCCGTGACAAAGCCGCAAGATCGGTCGAGCGCGTCATGCCCGCCTGCGCTTAGCTGATGCCGCCACGGAGCACGGAACGATGAAGGCGGCGCTGCGAAACTACCATGCGCGGATGCAGCGGGTGCTGGATCATATCGACCGGCATCTGGAGGATGATCTCGATCTGGACGCGCTGAGCAGCATCGCGGCCTACTCGAAATATCATTTCCACCGGCAGTTCACGGCGACCTTCGGTCTATCAGTGCATCGCTACATCCAGCTCGCCCGCATGAAGCGGGCGTCCTATCAGCTGGCCTACAGCGATGCCCAAAGCGTCACCGAGGTCGCGATGGAGGCCGGCTACGATGCGCCCGATGCCTTCGCCCGCGCCTTTCGGCAACGGTTCGGGCAATCGCCGTCTTCGTTCCGGAAATCTCCCGACTGGGAGCCGTGGCTTGCGGCCTTCGGGCCTCTCGACGACGCGAGGAGCAAGCTGATGCGGACGACCTATACCCCTGACGACGTGACGATTCGCGAGGTGCCGGCCACGCCGGTGGCGATCATGGAGCATCGCGGCGACCCGGCGACGCTCGGCGCGACCATCCAGCGCTTCATCGCCTGGCGCAAGGCGGCCGGCCTGCACCCCAGGACCCATCCGACCTTCACGGTCTGGCGCTCCGAGCGGCGCCCCGCTTCGCCTGCCGACTACAGCGTGGATCTCTGTGTCGGGACCGATCAGCCGGTCGAGACGGACGACGCGACGATCAGAGCCGGCGTGATCCCCGGAGGACGCTGCGCCGTGCTGCGCGTCGTCGGCAACACCCACAATCTGGAGCCCGCCGCGCTGCTCCTCTATCGCGACTGGCTTCCAGCCAGCGGCGAGGAGGTGCGTGACTTCCCGATCTATTGCCAGCGGCTGAATTTCTTCCCGGAGGTTCCCGAGCACGAGACGGCTGCGGACCTGTTCCTGCCGCTGAAATAGCGCCCGGCGGCCGGATCCATCCTAAAACCTGCAGCCAGGAGCCTTCTCAACCTTGAGTTCCGCCAGGAAGGGGGCTCTGAGGGGGAGAGCGGCCTACTTTGGAGCGGTTCCAGTTCCCATCCGGGAACCACGAGCGGCCGTGTCCGTTAACAATGAAGCAGCTCAATCAGGGCCCCACACCCTGACATTGAACCTTTGCGCGCACGCGCGCACCAAACCTGTGTTCGGCTCGTTGTGGAGCCGGTTCCAGGAAATTTCAGACTGACATCGGGGTTCACCTCGATGTGCTGTTCATTGTCGTTGAAGGAGGCGCGTATGGTCCTCAGGACTTTGAAAGTTTCGCTGTCCGTTTTTGCCGCTGCAACCTCGGTCGTATCGCTGTTTGCCGTCAGCTGGGTTGGTCTCGCGCTGCTCGGCTACTGACAACTCACGCAAGACGCATGGAGGCGCCATCTGTGCCTCGCGAGACGGAAAGCGCGCCCGGATCGAGCCTGATCCGGGCGTGTTCGTTTTTGCGGATGCGAGAGGCGTCAGGCGAAGGCCTTCTCCATCGTCTCGATCAGCACGCGGAACGACTTGTCGTGCCGCGTGATCGGTGGAATCGCCCTGGTGATACCGAGCAACTGATAGACCGCCATCTGCGCGGCACGCACTGAATATTCCACCGTGAACACGACGTCGTCGGGGATCTCGACGAACTGGCTGACGAAGGCGAGGTTCTTCGAATTCGCCGGCACCGGCAGCGGCCGGTCGGCCTTGTTGCGCGGCATGAACATGCTGGTGATGTAGGGCAGGCGGCATGGCACGCAGGTCGCCTGGTCGAACACCGCAAGGTCGAAGTTGAGGTGGCCGCACAATTCTTTGAGGATGTCGGCGCCGCCGCAATCGGCCATCGCCTTGCCGACGAAATTGCCGATGCGGTCGGGATGCAGTGCATAGCCCCAGAACACCTGTACGTCGGCGGGCTGGCCGGCGAAATGCGGCTGGTGATACAGCACGACCGACATCAGCCAGTTCGACTCGGTGAAGGTGACGAGCCCGCCGGTGCCCGCGGCGTTGCCGCTGAACGCTTCCATCGCGTCGAAGAACCGCGGATTGCGGCAGGTGACGGTGAACGACTCCCAGCAGGATTCCGGGATCGATGAGTTGAACGCGGCGGGATTGCCGAATTCGGGGCGGCCCTTCGCGATTGTCTCCCACAGCGTCCAGCCCTGGCTGTCCTGCTTGGTGAGCCGCGGCGGCGGCGCATCCTGCGTGCCCAGGCTGGTCGCGTCCGTCATCGAGCCGTTCTGCAGGAAGACGAGATCGTCGCTCGACAGCGCGACCGTCTCCGGCTTTCCGCTGCGATCCAGCGTGAGGCGCTTGACCACATGCTTGCCGGCTTCCGTCGCGATCTCCATGTCGGTGACATCGACGCCGCCGGCGAAATTCACGCCGTGGCCTTCCAGCCATTTGACGAGCGGCACGACGATCGCATCATACTGGTTGAACACGGTGCGCTTGACGCCGGCCAGCGTCTCGATGCGAGGAAACTCGTTCATGAAGCGATGCAGATAGCGCTTGAACTCGACCGCGCTGTGCCAGGGCTGGAACGCGAACGTCGTCTGCCACATGAACCAGAAATTCGTGGTGAAGAACGGCGGCGACAGCCAGTCGGTGATGCGGGAGTTGCCGAGCTTCTCCTCGGAGGCCTCGGTCAGCCGCACCAGTTCGAGCCGGTCCTGCATGGTGAAGCCCATGGTGGAGACGTCGATCTTGTGCCGGTTGCGATCGACGAGGCGCGCCTGCGAATGCGCGACATGGGCCTTGTTGAAGGCAATCGTCTCGTCGCGCACGGTGCGGCGGGGATCGCTGGCATCGGGGATGGTGGAGAGCAGGTCCCACGTGCACTCGTAGTGATCGGTCGTCAGCATGCGGCCGCCGCGCAGCGAATAGGAGCCGTCGGGCAGCCGCGCGCCATCGAGACTGCCGCCATAGGGCAGGTGCTTCTCGTAGATCGTGATGTCGCGGCCCGCGACGCCGCCGTCGCGGATCAGGAACGCCGCGCCGGCCAATGCGCCGATGCCGCTTCCGATGAAATACGCCTTCATGATGGTTCACCCGGATCGTGTGTTACGATCCGGGGCTTAGCTGCTGGGTTCCCTCGTGGAACTGATCCAGGTCAAGCGCTGCGGCGCGCGGTGATCACGATCTCGCGTGGTCCGTCAAGCGAATGATTTCACCACCGACTGCAGCAGCATTTTCAGCGATTTGTCATACGGCGTGACCGGCGGAATGGCGCGGTCGATCTTCAAGAGCTGATAGACAGCATGCATGGCCGCGCGCACCGAATATTCGATCGTGAACACGGCATCCTCGGGCAGCTCGACATATTGGCCGATGAAGGCGAGATTCTGCGAGGTGAGCGGCACCGGCAACGGCCGGTCGCCATAGCTGCGCGGCATGAACATGCTCATGATGTAGGGCATCCAGCACGGCACGCAGGTCGCCTCGTCGAACACGTTGAGCGGAAAGCGCAGATGCCCGCACAGCTCCTTCAGGATTTCGGCGCCGCTGCACTCGGACATCGGCTTCCCCACGAAATTGCCGACGCGATCGGGATGGAGCCCATAGCCCCAGAAGATCTTGATGGTGCCGGGCTGGTCCGGAAAGTATGGCTGGCTGTAGAGCACGATCGACATCCGCCAGTTCGAATCCTTGAACGTGACGAGCCCGCCGGTGCCGGCGACGTTGCCGGTGAAAGTCTGCATCGCGTCGAAGAAGCGCGCATTGCGGCAGGTGACCGTGAAAGATTCGAAGCTCGACTCCGGAACCGATGAGTTGAACGCGGCCGGATTGCCGAATTCCGGGCGGCCCTGTGCGAGCTTCTCCCAGAGAGTCCAGCCTTGGCTGTCCTCCTTGGTGAGCTGCTTGGGCGGACTGTCGTGGCTGCCGAGGCTGGTCGCGTCCGTCATCGAGCCGGCGGTGTAGAACACGAGGTCATCCGCCGCGAGATCGATGCTGCGGCCGACGAAGTCATGTTCCAGATCGAGGCGCGTGGCGCGATGCTTGCCGTTCTCGGTGACGAGCGCGATGTCAGTGACGTCGGCGCCGCCGACGAAGTTGACACCGTGGCCTTTCAGCCAGCGCATCAGCGGCTTGACGATCGAGTCATTCTGGTTGTGCACCGTCCGCTTGACGCCGCCGAGCGTATCCATCATCGGGAATTCGTTGATGAAGCGGCGCAGATAGCGCCTGAACTCGACCGCGCTGTGCCAGGGCTGGAAGGCGAAGGTCGTCTGCCACATGTACCAGAAGTTCGTCGTGAAGAACGGCGGCGACAGCCAGTCCGAGATCAAGGACTTGCCGAGCTTCTCCTCCGAGGCCTCGGTGAGCCTGGTCATCTCGATGCGGTCCTGCATCGAGAAGCCCATGGTGGAGACGTCGACCTTGTGCCGGTTGCCATCGACCAGCCGCGCCTGCGCGTGGGTGACGTGGAGCTTGTTGAACGCCACGGTCTCCTGGAGGATGGTCTGCTGAGCGTCGGTTTCGCAGGGAATGGTCGACAGCAGGTCCCAGGTGCATTCGTATTGCTCGGTCGTCAGCATGCGCCCGCCGCGCATCGAGTAGGAGCCGTCCGGAAGACGCGCGCCGTCGAGGCTGCCGCCATAGGGCAGGCGCTTTTCGAAAATGGTGATGTCCGATCCGGAGACGCCGCCGTCGCGGATCATGAATGCTGCGCCGGAGAGCGAACCGATGCCGCCACCGATGAAATAGGCCTTCATGAGATCGACCTGTCGAGCAAGGGATTGAAACGAGATAAAGGAAAATGTCGCCAGGACGGCCAGGCGGCCGCAACCAGCACGCACTCGCCGCGATGTTACCTCAGCGGGATGAATTAGTCGTCAACAGCTTGAGGTCGTTTACCCCTGGTGTGGCGCAATGTCCCGCGGAGCGGGCCCAACTCCCTCCACCGTCATTGCGAGCGCAGCGAAGCAATCCAGTGCCGAGCAAGGATTCTGGATTGCTTCGCTGCGCTCGCAATGACGCGGTGAGAGCCGGGTTCGCCGTTAACCGCGCGGCAGCCGGCTTGTTTCGTTGTCCGGCGCAGTCGACGTCGGCCTCAATGCCCCGCCATGTGGCGGCCGATTTCGGTGAGATCAGCATCGCTGCCGCGGGTCTCGTAGACCAGCTGGCCGTGGAACATCACGACCAAGCGGTCCGACAGCTCCAGCAGCTCGTCGAGATCCTCGCTGACCAATAGCACGGCGGCGCCGCGATTGCGCGCGGCCATGATCTCGGCGTGGATCTGCGCCACCGCCGCGAAGTCGAGGCCGAAGCAGGGATTGGCGGCGATCAGCACCTCGACGTCGTGACCGAGCTCGCGCGCGAGCACGGCGCGCTGCACGTTGCCGCCCGACAGTGCCGAGATCGGCGTATCCGGCGTGCGGGTCTTGATCTTGTAGCGGTTGATCTTGGTTGTCGCGCCCTGGCGGAAGGCAGCCTTGTTCAGCCACCAGCCGCCGCGGGCGAACGGCGCGCGGTCGAACTCACGCAGCGCGATGTTGTCGGCGACGCTCATGCCGCCGACGCAGGCGTTCTTCAGCGGCTCCTCCGGCAGCAGCGACATCTTGTGCCGGCGCATCTCCTCGCGGCTCGCCACATAGGCCTCGCCGGAGACCCGGATTGCGCCGCTCTCGGCCTCGCGCTGGCCGGCGAGCACCTCGACCAGTTGGCGCTGGCCGTTGCCGGAGACCCCGGCAATGCCGACGATCTCGCCGGCGCGCACGGTGAGCGACAGGTTGTGCACAGCGAGGCCGCCGGAATCGTCGCGCGCCACCAGCTTCTCGACCTCGAGCCTGACGTTGCCGGCCTCGCCGGTGCGCGACGGCTGCACCGTGAGCTGCTCGGCGCCGATCATCATCCGTGCCATGTCGTCGGGCGTCAGTTCGGTGACCTTGCCGCGGCCGGCGAGCTTGCCGCGCCGGAGGATGGTGACGTCGTCTGCGAACGCCATCACCTCGCGGAATTTATGCGTGATCATCAGGATGGTCAGCTCGCCGGCCTCGACCATCTTGCGCAGCATGCCCAGGACCTCGTCGGCCTCGCCCGGCGTCAGCACCGAGGTCGGCTCGTCCAGGATCAGGAAGCGGCGCTTGAGATAGAGCTGCTTGAGGATCTCGCATTTCTGCCGTTCGCCCGCGGAGATGTCGGAGACCTTGGCGTCGAGCGGCACGCGGAACGGCATCCGCGCCAGGAAGGCCTCCAGCTCCTTCTTCTCCTTCGCCCAGTCGACCACGGCTGGCACGTCGTCACGCGCCAGCACCAGGTTCTCGGCGACCGTCATCGCCGGCACCAGGGTGAAGTGCTGATAGACCATCCCGAGGCCGAGCGCGTGCGCGTCCCTGGGATTGTTGATGGCGCGCTCGCGCTCGGCGATCAGCACGTCGCCCTCGGTCGGGCGGTAGTAGCCCATGATGCATTTGACCAGCGTCGACTTGCCGGCGCCGTTCTCGCCGAGCAGCGCGTGGAACGAGCCAGGCCTGACCTTCAGCTCGACATTGTCGAGCGCGGTGAACGCGCCGAAGCGCATCGTCATCGCGATGGCCTCGACGCCGAACGCGCCTGATGGCGTCGGATCGTCGCCGATCACGACAGCGCCTCGATCAGCGCCGCGGAGGTCGCGACCGCGCCGAACACGCCGCCCTGCATCTTGATCATCTTCAGCGCGTGATCGTGGTTGCCCTTGTCGGTGGCACCGCAGCAGTCCGACAGCAGCACGCATTCGAAGCCGCGGTCGTTGGCCTCGCGCATCGTGGTGTGGACGCAGACGTCGGTGGTGATGCCCGTCAGTACGATGTTCTGGATGCCCTTGAGGCGCAGGATCAGCTCGAGGTCGGTGGCGCAGAACGAGCCCTTGCCGGGCTTGTCGATGACGATCTCGCCCGGAGCCGGCGCCAGCTCGGGGATGATCTCCCAGCCTGGCTCGCCGCGCACCAGGATGCGGCCGCACGGGCCGGGGTCACCGATGCCGGCGCCGATCTGCTGCGAGCGCCAGCGCTTGTTGGCGGGCAGGTCGGACAGATCGGTGCGGTGGCCCTCGCGGGTGTGGATGATGCAGAAGCCCTGCGCGCGCATGACGCCGAGCAGGGTCTTGATCGGCTCGATCGGCGCCCGTGTCAGCGACAGGTCGTAGCCCATCTTGTCGACATAGCCGCCGACGCCGCAGAAATCGGTCTGCATGTCGATCACGATCAGCGCGGTGTTCTCAGGGCGAAGATCGCCGTTGTACGGCCAGGCATAGGGCTCGGAGCGGATGGTGCGCGCGGTCATGATGGACTCCGAAATCAGCGGGTGATGGACAGCTCGGCCGGCGCGCCGCTCAAGGTGCGCTTCGGCGAGCAGGTGATGATCATGATGAGCAGCGTCAGGATGTAGGGCGCGGCGTTGAAGAGATGATAGCCGGAGGTGACGCCGACCGATTGCAGCGCCGGCCCGAGCGCGGCAGCACCGCCGAAGGCCAGCGAGGCCCACAGGCACAGCATCGGGTCCCAGCGCGCGAAAATCACGAGCGCCACCGCGGTGATGCCTTGGCCCGAGGAGAGGCCCTCGTTCCAGCTGCCGGGATAGAACAGCGACAAAAACGAGCCGCCGATGCCGGCGAGGAAGCCGCCGGCCATGGTGGCGCGCAGCCGGATCATCAGCACCGAGTGGCCCATCGCGCGCGCCGCATCCGCGCTCTCGCCGGCGGTGCGGATCAGCAGGCCCCAGCGGGTGGTTCGGAATGCCCACAGCAATAGCGGCGCGAGCACGACGCCGAGCAGGAAGAGGACGTTGATGCGCAAGGCCGCGCGGACCTGCGGCACGTCGCTCCACCAGCCGAAATCGATCGCCGGAAGCCGCGCCGCGGTCGGCTCGATCAGCGGCTTGCCGAGGAAGAAGGCGAGCCCGGTGCCGAACAGCATCAAGGAGATTCCCACCGCGACGTCGTTGACGCGCGGCAGCGAGCAGATGCCGGCATGCAGGGCGCCGAGCAGCGCGCCGGTGAGGCCGGCGGCGAGCACGCCTGCCCACGGCGATCCCGTGAGATAGGAGATGCCATAGGCGCTCATCGCGCCCATCACCAGCGTACCCTCGAGGCCGAGATTGATGCGACCGGAGCGCTCGGTGATGCATTCCCCCAGGCTCACGAACAGGAACGGCGTGGAGACGCGGATGGCGCCGCCGAGCACCGCCAGCGGCACGGTCCAGAGCCCGATATTGCCGTCAGCCATGGATCAGGACTTTCCCTTGAGGACACCGATGCGGCCATAGAGCGCGTCGCTCGCCAGCACCGAGATGAAGATGATGCCCTGCAGCACCAGCACCGAGGCGTCGGGCAGGCCGAGCCTTCGCTGCAAGAGGCCGCCCGAGGCATTGATGCCGCCGAGCAGGATCGCGACCGGAATGATTGCCAGTGGATTCTGCCGCGCGAGGAAGGCGACGAGGATGCCTGTGAAGCCGTAGCCGACGGCGAGATTGGCATTGGTGCGCCCCTGGACCGCGGCGACCTCGACCATGCCGGCCAGGCCAGCGCAGGCGCCGGCGAGGAAGCAGACCGTCAGGATCAATTTGCCCACGGAGAGGCCAACGATCTTTGCGGCCCGGATGTTGCCGCCGGCGACGCGCGCGGCGAAGCCGAACGTGGTGTGATAGATCAGCACGTAGGACGCGATCGCCGCGATCAGGCCGAACACCAGGCCCCAATGCACGTCGGTGCCGGGAATGCTGCCGATCATGTTGGCGGCGCCGATCTCGCGCGTCGACGGCTTGTTGAGGCTCGCCGGGTCGCGCATCGCGCCTTCGACGAGATGGTTGAGGATCGCGAGCGCGATGTAGACCAGCAGCAGGCTGGAGATGGTCTCGTTGACGCCGCGATACTGGCGCAAGGCGCCGGACAGCAGGATCCACAATCCGCCGCCGGCCATGCCGGCGATCACCATCGCGATCTGCACCACCAGCGGCGGCATGCCCTGCAAGGCCAGCGCGGCCGAGGTCGCCGACAGCGCGCCGATCAGCAGCGCGCCTTCGCCACCGATGATCACCATGCCCAATTGCGCAGGCAGGGCAGTGCACAGCGCCGTCAGGATCAGAGGAGCCGCGCGCGTCAGCGTGTTCTGCCAGGAGAACCAGGTGCCGAACGCGCCGTAGTACA
Source organism: Bradyrhizobium sp. HKCCYLRH3073 (assembly GCF_051167995.1). NCBI lineage: Bacteria > Pseudomonadati > Pseudomonadota > Alphaproteobacteria > Hyphomicrobiales > Nitrobacteraceae > Bradyrhizobium > Bradyrhizobium sp. HKCCYLRH3073. The sequence continues at coordinate 167,531 of NZ_JBNPUD010000007.1, read as the reverse complement.
TGTACCAATAGAGATCGAGCGGGTTCTTGCCGAACAATGCGACGAAGATGCCGAACACCAGCAGCGCGGCGACCAGCGCCGCGCCCGGAATGAGAATGTATTCAATGCTCGCGCCGTAGCGCTGCAGGAAACCTGCATCCGCGGCCGGCGCGATGGCGGCCGCATCAACCGGATCGGCCGCCTCCGTGGTCATGACGTCGCTCCGATCACGCCCTCGACCAGGTAGTCCATCTTCTCGAGCTCCGGATCCTTCTGGCCGCGCTCGGTGCCGGCGGTGATCACGGTGTTGCCCTTGTTGTCCTTGATCGGGCCCTTGAAGATCGTATAGCCCTCGCCGAGGAACTTGCTCTTGATCTCGTCGGCGTGCTTGCGCGCCTGCTCGGACACCGCCTCGCCATACGCCGAGATCTTGACCACCTCTTCCTTGAGGCCGCCGCGATAGAAGTTCGGAATGCTCTCGCCGGCCTGGAGCATCTTGACGAACTTCGGATACAGCGCTTCCCAATTCCACTCGGCGCCCGTCAGATAGGCCTTCGGCGCCAGCGGCGACTGGTTGACGTGATAGCCGGTGACGAACGCGCCGCGGCGCGCGGCGTTCTCGACCATCGTCTTCGGACCGTCGACATGGCAGGTCAGGACGTCGATGCCCTGGTCGATCAGGCTGTTGGTCGCCTCGGCCTCCTTGACCGGCATCGACCAGTCGCCGGTGAAGATCACCTGCGTGGTGGCCTTGGGATTGGCAAGCTGCGCGCCGAGGGTGAAGGCGTTGATGTTGCGCAGGACCTGTGGGATCGGCTTGGCGGCGACGAAGCCGAGCCTGCCGCTCTTGCTCGTGTAGCCGGCGACGATGCCGGCGATGTACTGCGCCTCGTCGATATAGCCGAAATAGGAGCCAGCGTTCTTCGGGTCCTTCTCGCTCCAGAGGCCGCCGCAGTGCTCGAAGCGCAGCTTCGGGTACTTCGCCGCCATCTTGATCATGTGCGGATTGTAGTAGCCGAACGAGGTCGGGAAGAGCAGGGTGGCGCCGTCGAGATTGATCATCGACTCGATCGTCTTCTCGACCGCGTCGGTCTCCGGCACCTTCTCCTCTTCGATCACCTTCAGCCCGGGCAGCTTCTTCAGCGCCGCCGCACCCTGCGCATGCGCCTGGTTGTAGCCGTAGTCGTCGCGCGAGCCGACATAGATGAAGCCGATCGTTGTCTCCGCGGCGAAGGCCGGCCGCAGGCCCGCGGCCGCGCCGAGCGTCAGCGCCGCGCCACCCTGCAACAGATGCCGTCGTGAAATCCTGCCAAAGTCCATTGGTGAGCTCCCTCGGCGGGTCGATCCGCCCGCGCTGTCATCTCGGCTTCACCGCCACACGGCGGAGCCTCGAAAGGGAGTGATCGCAAGCTTTGTGCCAGCGGCTTTCAGCGCGGCCGAGGAGCTAAGTCACTGAAGTGTTTGTGTTTTGTGGCTGACTGCAAACTGGGCAGTAGCGTGACACGGCAATCATTAGCCTATTAATTGATCAATCGACTGCAATTGTATGCAATGAGTTCGGCCGGGCGGGACCCCCAGACGGTCAGCCGCGCGCCTTCGCGAAGCGCGGCGGTCAGATCCCGGGCGTGAATGCCGACGTCTTGGGGGAGGCGCCAGGCTCTCTGGGAAACAGTCGGCTCTCTCCACGTCATTGCGAGGAGCGCAGCGACGAAGCAATCCAGTGTCCCGTCCACAGCGCTGGATTGCTGCGCTGCGCTCGCAATGACGGATGAGAGCGCAGAACGCAGCAGGGCTCAGAGGCCACGCTTTGCATGGCGTCCTATTGCATGAGAATTCGTCGCGCCGCTCTCAGATCCCGAGCAGCCAGACCGCGACGATGGTGCCGATCACGGCGAGCCCGCTGATCGTCCACCCCGTCACATAGGCGCCGTCGTCCGATCCCGCGGGATCGACCATCGTGTCGCGCCAGCCTTCGTCCTGCCAGTGCCCCTGTTGGTACGCCATGCGAACCTCCTCGAGCCTGCCTCCCCATGGAATAAGTCGGACGCCCCTCGAGAAGGTTCAACCCCAAGCTGAAATCTTCGTTGCATGCGCTGCAACGCAAATCTCCGACATCCCCTCTGGTCAGGCCGGCGAAACGTCCTAAGCTCGCAAACGCGTTCCACGAAGAGAACGAGCAGTCGCCGGGGCGGCATGGCCGTCCCGCAGCAGGGAAGGAAGATCATCCGATGAAGGATTTCGCCGGCAGGATCGCCGTGATCACCGGGGGCGGCACGGGCATGGGCCGCGAGCTCGCGCGCCAGCTCGTCGCCGAAGGCTGCAACGTCGCCATGTGCGACGTCTCGACCGAGGCGATGGCCGAAACCAAGCGGCTGTGCGAGGCCGAGAAGCTGCCGCAGGGCCTGCGCGTCACCACCCATGTCGCCGACGTCTCGATCGAGGCGCAGCTCCAGCGTTTTCGCGATGAGCTCGCCGAGCAGCAGGCCACCGACAAGATCCAGCTGCTGTTCAACAATGCCGGCATCGGCGGCGGCGGCAGCCTGTTCACCAATTCAAGAGAGCAATGGGAGCGCACCTTCAACATCTGCTGGGGCGGCGTCTATCTCGGCGTCCGCACCTTCCTGCCGATGCTGCTGAAGGCGGACGAGGCTCATATCGTCAACACCTCGAGCGTCAACGGCTTCTGGGCCTCGGTCGGCATGGGTGTTTCGCACACCGCCTACAGCGCCGCAAAGTTCGCGGTGAAGGGATTTACCGAAGCGCTGATCAACGACCTCCGCCTCAACGCGCCGCACATCAAATGCTCGGTCGTGATGCCCGGCCATATCGGCACCTCGATCGTGTCGAACTCGCGCAAGGTGCAGAGCGGCACCGAGTCCGACGAGCTCAGCGAGACCGAGATCGGGCTAGCGCGCCAGCGCATGAAGGGCATGGGCATCGATGTCTCCGCCATGAGCGACCAGGACATCCAGGCCGCCGCCCGCGAGCGCGCCCGCAGCTTCCTCGAAGACGCGCCGACGACGGCGGCGCAGGCCGCGAAGATCATCCTCGACGGCGTCAAGGCCGACCAGTGGCGCATCCTCGTCGGCGAGGACGCCAAGCTGCTCGACATGCGCGTCCGGCAGTCGCCGGAGCAGGCCTACGAGCCGGAGTTCTTCCAGCGCTTCGCGCAGGAGGCGGGCTGGAAGCTGGGGTAGGGTTGGCGTACGCACGCCTCGACGGTGCCAGTGATTGCGCCCTCTCCCCTTGTGGGAGAGGGCTACGCTGATATCAGCGTCGTGCTCACTTGGGTGAGGGGTTGTATCCACAGAATCGCCGCCCGTATGGAGAGAGACCCCTCACCCGGATTCGATGCTACGCATCGAATCCACCCTCTCCCACAAGGGGAGAGGGTGCACCGTCCGTGCGGCGAGACACGACTTTCAACTAATTAGTCGGCCGCTGAGTTTTACCTCGACGACGCCACCCGGTACGCCATCCGCGTGTGGCTCGGGCAATAGGGCAGGCCCTCGATCGGCTTGGAGCCGCAGAAGCAGAAATCGTCGGCGCCGGGGGTGGAGATCGGCCAGCGGCAGCGCTCCTTGGAGAGTTCGAACAGCGAGCAGCCGTTCTCGACCGTGCCGACCGGCTCCTCGACAACGATCGGCGGCGGATCGTTCTGGACCGCGCGCAGGATGCGGCGGCGCAGCTTCGGCACGGGACGGCGGGCGCCATCGCGTGTCGTCTCGGCGCGAACCACGCGCCTGGTGTCGCCGCCATTGTCGCGCGTCAGCGCCAGGCGGGAGATCTTGCCGATCACGGCGTTGCGGCTGACGCCGAGCTCGGCGGCGATCTCTCGGCAGGTCAGCCCGGCCTCAAAGTGCTGCTTCAGGGCCTGGAGCCGTTCCTCGGTCCAGGTGGGGAGTGTCTGTCGTTCGGCGGGCATTGTTGTCGCTTCCAAGTTTGATCCGTCCTGGATCGTCCTGGCCGACGGCTGCACCGAAACTGTTGTCCGCGCTGCGTGTCCCTAGCTTACGCCCGTCCGTTGTCGCGAATCGACAGCAGCCCATCCTTGATGGCGAGCCGGATGCCTTCTTCAATCAACGTTCTGCAGACACCCGGAACGCTGGTGCCGTGGGTTCCCTGTTTCACGAGCTTTTCGAGATAGCCGATGGTTGCCAGGGCTAGGGTTACGGGGATGCGGTCAGTTTCGGCTTTTTCCGTCGCCATGCCTAAAAGCTAGTCCGTAACCGATGTACAGAAAAGTAACTTTTTAGACTCTATTAGGAATCGGATTGGTTGTACAGCGGCTTGGGGATAACTGGTTAAGATATTGAATTTTATGGAAATATGACGAATCGGGCTGGTCGCGGCGGTGACTCTCCGCCCGCTCGGCGAGTCCGGGCCCGGAATGGTACGGGAAGCACGGGCCGGGAAGATTCGCGTGGGCCGCGGTGTCCGATGGTTTCTTCAACCGCCGCCGTGCCGCGGGGCACCTGATCGGGGAGCCCTGGCGGAATTGTCGGCTGAAGAGGCGGACGGTCGCTCGCGGCTTTTCCGGTCGGTGCGAGAAAATTCGTCATTCCAGAAATAACACTTTCGCTTTTCCGGAAACTGTGCTTTAGTGCCGCCATCCCGCCTCACTCGGAAGGGGCGTTGCGCGCGATCGTCACGACACGCGAGGCGGGGAGCGATGGCCGCGATGGAGCCGCAGCGTATCCGCGAGGATGCGCGGACGAACGGCTCGGCGCGGACGTGAAGTCGCAGCGTGCTGACACCCCGACGCTGGTGTCACGTTCGCGACGGCGCTTGCGCGCCGCGCGGGCAATGGTGGCCAACAAGCCCGGCGCACCAGGCAGACTGCGTATAAGCGTGAACACCATCGCGCAGGGAAGGCCGGGCGTTCTCGGCTGCACCTGTGGTACCTGCCGCCTGCATTTTTCTCGCAGGCGGGCCGCAGGCGCCAGCCGGCGCCTGGCCTTCCCTGCGCCCTCCGACTTTTGAGAGGGTGAGATGATGGCATGACTCGGCGCGAGCGGCGCGCGAGGATGATAGATCGTGTCTCTTGGAGTGAACGAGGGTTGCACTTCAAATTCGGTCGTCATCCCCGCGAACGCGGGGGATCCAGTACGCCGCGGCCTGTCGAGGACTTACGCCTGCCTCTGGATAATGGGTCGCCCGGTCGAGCCGGGCGACGGCAGCGGGGCGAGCCGCGCCAGCGTGCCCGACACAAACCTCACCCGTGCACGACGGCCTTCGCGATCATGCAATGAATGCCCTTGGAGCCGTTGACGGTCTGGGTCACCCGCAGGTCGGCGGCGAGGCTGCACAGCGTGTAGGCGTCCTCGCGCGACAGGTTGCGCTTCTCGCCGAGCAGCACGATCATGTCGCGCAGTGCCCGCACCGCGCATTGGTCGAGATCGGGGTCCATCGCCATCGTCATGTAGTGCGTGGCGGTCTCGGCGCGTGGATAGTCGAACTTGAGATCCTTGCGCACGGTGAGGCGGAAGCGGCCCTGCAGCGCGGTCTCGATCGCCGTGACGCAGACCTCGCCGTCGCCCTGCACGCCATGGCCGTCGCCGCAGGAGAACAGCGCGCCCGGCACGAACACCGGCAGATACAGCTTGGCGCCGGCACCGAGCTCCTTGTTGTCGAGATTGCCGCCCATCGCGCGCGGGATCAGCGAGGTGATGCGGCCCCAGGCGGGCGGCGGCGCCACACCCATCACGCCGAAGAACGGCGCCAGCGGCAGCTCGAGCCCCCACGGCAGCTTGCCGACCATCCGTTCCTTGTCGAGCGGGATGTTCATCAGCCGGCTCTCGTGGAAATCGTCGGGCAGGGTGCCGGCCAGCGGGCGGATGAAATTATAGCCCCAGTCCTGGCGCAGCTGGACGTCGAGAATGTCGACCTCGAGCACGTCGCCGATTTCGGCGCCGTTGACCGCGATCGGCCCGGTCAGGATGTGGCCGGGCACCATGCGCTCGCTGCGGGCGTGGACGTCGAACAGCTCCGGCGGCACGTGGAACTTGCTGGTATCCGGCACCACGTCGGGTCCGCCGCTGATCGAATCGATCGTGACCTCGTCACCGCTGTCAACCGTGAGCACCGGCTTCAGCCGGGATTCGAAGAAGCCCCAATGGCAGGTCTCGGGGCTGGCGTGCAGATGATGGTGGGCCATGATGCTCTCGTTATTGCCGGTTCGAGCCTGAGCATAGCGCATCACATGGCGTTCGCAGAGAGATGGCAACGCATGGCGGCTGTCGTGTATGAGGGCGGCCGTGGCACTTCACCCCGCGCCGGAGCTCGCAATGTTCTTTGTGCTGTCGAAGACGCTCGGCCTGCTGGCACTGCCGACCAATTTCATGATCGCGCTGGGCCTGCTCGGTGCCATCCTGATGCTGACCCGGTTTGCCGTGCTGGGGCGCAGGCTGGTCGTCTCGGCCATGCTGCTACTGGCGATCGTCGGCCTGACGCCGCTCGGCAGCCTGATGCTGTATCCGCTGGAGAGCCGGTTTCCGAAATGGGATCCGGCGAACGGTGCGCCGGACGGCATCATCGTGCTCGGCGGTCCGGTCGATTCCGATCTGTCGGCAATGTACGGCATGCCGGTGACGGTGGCGGGCGCGGACCGGGTGATCCAGGCGGCCGCGCTGGCGCGGCGCTACCCGACTGCACGCATCCTGTTCACCGGCGGCAGCGCCAATCTGATCGCGACCGAGGCCAAGGAGGCCGATGTCGGCGCCGAGATCCTGCTCAGCCTCGGCGTGCCCAGGGAGCGGCTGCTGCTGGAGCGGCAGTCGCGCAACACCTACGAGAATGCGATCTTCTCCAAGGCGATGATCTCCCCGAAGCCGGGCGAACGCTGGCTGCTGGTGACCTCCGCGTATCACATGCCGCGCTCGGTCGGGCTGTTCCGAAAAGCGGGCTTTCCGGTCGAGCCCTATCCGGTGGACTGGCGCGTCGGCCGCGTGCTGGATTTCGACGGCATCTCGCTGCTCGGCCTGCGCCGCGCCGACATCGCCGTGCGCGAATGGGTCGGGCTCGTGGCCTACCGCCTCCGCGGCCGCATCGACGATCTGTTTCCCGGGCCGGCCTAGGCGGTTGTTGTGCCGAAGCCCGCCGCTTTCGCTGCCAGCTCGCCGCGCACGCGCGCGACGACCGGCTCGTAGCGACAGCTCGAATCCTGCCGGAACAGGCGCGCGCTCGGATACCACGGGCTGTCGTCGCGATCCCTGAGCCAGCGCCAGTCGGCCAGGTAGGGCAGCATGATCCAGGTCGGCCGTCCGAGCGTCGCGGCGAGATGCGCGACGCTGGTGCAGACGGTGACGACGACGTCGAGGCAGGAGATCAGGGCGGCCGTCTCGACGAAGTCGGTCAGCTCGGCGGTGAGGTCGCGGATGCCGCTCTGCTGCGCCAGCATCGTCCTGTCCGCGGGCCGCAGCTCCTTTTGCAGGCTGATGAAATCAGCGTCGACATCGAGCAGCGGCAGCAAGGTCGACAGCGGCATCGAGCGGTTGCGGTCATTGCCCTGGTGCGGGTTGCCGGACCAGACCAGCCCGACGCGCAGCCGGTCATGCGACCCCAGCCGCTGCTCCCAGGCCGCGATGCGCTCGGCCGGGAGCGGCGGCAGATAGCCAGCGGGCGGGATGGTGGCGAGCGTGGTGCCGAAAGCGAGCGGCAGGCTCATCACCGGGCAATGCATGTCGAAGGCGGGTCGCTGCAGCTCCGGCGCGTACGCAAGACATTGCGACACGCCTTCGACACCGGCCAGCAGCGGCCGCAGCGCCTCGCGGACCACCAGGATCACCCTGGCGCCGCGCGCGGCGAGCATCGGCAGGTAGCGCGCGAACTGGATGGTGTCGCCGAAACCCTCGTCCTCCTCGATCAGGACGGTCTTCCCGGCGATATCCTCTTTGCCCAGCCATTTCGGCTCCGCAAAGCGCGGATATTCGGGCGAGAAATCCGGCATGTTCCAGCGCGCTTCGCGCCGTGCCCAGCCAGCGGCGTAGTCGCCACATTGCAGCTCGACATGGGCAAGCTGCCAGGCCGCCTTGGCGTTGCTGGGCTCGATCGCGAGGATCTCGCGGTAGACCGCGGCCGCCTCCTCGAAACGCAGCGCTTGCAGCAGCGCGAAGCCCTTGTTGTGCAGCACGTCGACAAAGCCCGGCCGCAGCGCCAATGCCTTGTCGAACCAGACCAGCGCCTCGTCGATCCGGCGCAGGCAGACGAGGGCGTCACCGAGATTGTTGCAGGTCAGCACATCGGTCGGCGCCAGCGCCTGCGCGCGTTCGCAATCCGCCAGGTAGTCGTCGTAGCGCTTCAACCCGCGCAGGCAGCGGGCGCGCATCTGCAGCGACTGCAGGTCGCCCGGCTGCTGCGTCAGGCAGATCGTGAAGGCCTGGGCGGCTTCCTCGTAGCGCTGCTGCTGATGCAGCAGCAGGCCGCTCTGGAACGCGGCCTCACGGTGCACGGGATCGATCGTCAGCGCGTGCTGATAGCTCAGCAGCGCCTCGGCGCCGCGGTCGAGCGCCAGCAGTACGCCGCCCATGTGCTTCCACAGCTCGGCGTCGTCGGGCTTGAGCTGGATCGCCTTGTCGAACACCGCGAGGGCGTCGTCGAGCCGGCCCATCTGCTTCAGGGTGAAGCCCAGGCTGGTGAGATAGTCGATCTTCGGCGTCTGCCGGATCGCGCGCGAGAACCACGCCACGGCATGGTCGTGCTGACCGGTTTGCAGCGCAATAATGCCCATCAGCGCAAGGCTGTCGGCATGGGTCGGGTCGGCGGCCAGCGCCTGCTCGCAGCACATCTGGGCATCGAGCAGACGTCCTCCGCCGAGGTGATGCAGTCCCGCCTCGTAGAGCGCGGCGGGCGACAGCGCGGGCGTTCCGCCGGGGCCGGCCGTTGCGCTCTCGGCGCCTTCCTTCCGGTCGCTGCGGGTCATCGTCTGGTCCTGTCCGAGGATCGAAAATTCATAAGTGATTCCCGCGATATCGAGAAGGATCACGGTATGGCGGGTGAGCCCGGACGGCGGAAATACTGGCATCATCAGGTGCGACGGTCTAACAAGCCGCCCGAAGCCGAACCACACGCGGCGCGGACGCCCGGTGCGGCAGGGAGGGAACGCCACATGCAACAGCCGAACGCGGCAGACAGGCTGGACCTGGCGGCCATGGTCGCCGATCTCAACAGCCTGCTGCGGCTGAAGACGACCGTGATCGGCATCAAGATGTTCGCCCGCGTCGAGGACATGGAAGCGATCGAGAAGATCCGCCGTCCCAACGCGGTGCACACCACCGACCAGATCGTCAGCATGGCGTCGCGGCTCGGCTGGACCGTCGGCATCACCGGAGATGATCTGGTCGGCGCGCAGTGCCGCGCGGTGATCGGGCTCGGCCCGCAGGACGAGGCCTGGCTCGACGGCGCGAACTATGTCGGCGTCTGGCACGGCACGGCGGAGGATGCGCGCAAGCGGCAGGAGGCGCTCGACGTGGTGCCGTTCGGCCGCTACCAGGCGATGGCCGTGAGCCCGCTGGCGAGCGGCCGGCTGGATCCGCCGGACATCTGCCTCGTCTATGCGACGCCGGGACAGATGATCATCCTGATCAACGGCCTGCAATATGTCGGCTACAAGAAGTTCGAATGGGGCGTCGTCGGCGAGACCGCCTGCGCCGATTCCTGGGGCCGCGCGCTGAAGACCGGCGAGCCGAGCCTGTCGCTGCCCTGCTTCGCCGAGCGCCGCTATGGCGGCGTGCCGGACGAGGAGATGCTGATGGCGCTGAAGCCGTCCGATCTCGCCAAGGCGATCGCCGGCATGAAGCAGCTCGCCAGGAATGGCTTGCGCTACCCGATCGCCCCTTACGGCATTCAGAACGACGTCCGCGCCGGCATGAGCGTGTCTTATGGAAAGAAATAGAACCACATCCGCCGTCATTGCGAGCGAAGCGAAGCAATCCAGAGTCCTGTCCGCAGCCCTGGATTGCTTCGCTTCGCTCGCAATGACGGAGCAACTGATTTGCAGCTGATCTCCAGGGAACACCAATGACCTCATCGAAATTCGATCTCGTCGTCTACGGCGCCACCGGCTTCACGGGCAAGCTCGTGGCTGAATATCTCGCCACGCAATATCGCGGCGACGCCTCGCTGCACTGGGCGATGGCCGGCCGGAGCCTGGACAAGCTCGCTTCCGTGCGGGACGAGATCGGCGCGCCCACCGACACGCCTCTCATTGCCGCCGACGCCTCCGATCCGGCGTCGCTGCAGGCGATGGTGGCGCAGACGAAGCTCGTGCTGACCACCGTCGGTCCGTATCAGCTCTACGGCAACGAGCTCGTCGCCGCCTGCGCCGAAACCGGCACCGACTACGTCGATCTCTGTGGCGAGCCGGTGTGGATGCGGCAGATGATCGACAAGCATCAGGCGACCGCCGAGAAGAGCGGCGCGCGCATCGTGTTCTCCTGCGGCTTCGATTCCGTACCGTTCGAGCTCGGCGTCTACTTCGTGCAGCAGCAGGCGAGACGCGTGCTCGGCGCGCCGGTCGCGCGCGTGAAGGGCCGCGTCCGTGGCATGAGCGGGACCTTGTCGGGCGGGACGGCGGCCAGCGCCAAGGCGACATTCGATGCGGTCGCCAAGGATCTGAGCCTGGTAGCGATCCTCAAGGACGCGTTCGCCCTGACGCCCGGCTTCAAGGGGCCGAAGCAGCCGTCAGGCAACAAGCCCGTCTATGAGGAGGATCTGCAGTCCTGGACGGCGCCGTTCATGATGGCGCTGATCAACACCCGCAACGTCCACCGCTCCAACATGCTGATGGGTTTCCCGTACGGCCAGGACTTCGTCTATGACGAGATGGTGCTGACCGGTCCGGGCGAGAAGGGCGAGGCCAACGCCAAGAAGGTGATGGCCGCCAATGCCGAGAAGACCGGACCGAACGCGCCGAAGCCGGGCGAGGGGCCGTCGAAGGAAGAGCGCGAGAACGGCTACTACAATCTTCTCTTCGTCGCGATCGCCCCCGACGGCCGCCAGGTCCGCGCCTCCGTGAAGGGCAACCGCGACCCCGGCTACGGCTCGACCTCGAAGATGATCAGCGAATGTGCCGTCGGCCTGTTGCGCGACGGAGCTGGCGTGAAGGGCGGTTTCTGGACTCCGGGCGCGGCGCTCCAGGACAGCCTGATCAAGCGGCTGGTCGACCATGCCGGCCTGACGTTCGCGGTGGAGGACTAGGAGGCTGCGATGTGCGGACCGATCCCTGCGGATCAGCCCGCGTCGACCTGGTGGGCGCGGGTGGCGGCGATCATGCCCCACATCGTGCCGAGCATCAGGAAGAAGTGCCGCCAGTGATCGGTATCGATGATGAAGCTTTCGCCGACGGTGCCGAGGAAGGCTGCGAAGATTGCGATGTAGGTGCGCTGCCAGGGCACGCGCACGAGCAGATAGCGGAAGCCGAGGACGACGGTGGTGAAGACCAGCGCAGGATAGCAGATGCCGGACAGCCAGCCGCCCGACATGAAGGCGTTCAGATAGGAGTTGTGGGTGTCCTCGGGGAAGTAGTTGTGGAATTGCAGCGGCCCGATCCCGAACGGCAGGTCGAGCGCCATGTCGGCGCCGAGGATGTGGCGGCCGAACCGGCCGAACCGGCCTTCGTCGTAGCTCTGGTCGAAGCTCGCCCGCTGCTTGAACATGTCGGCGATGGAATCGATCGAGAGCAGTACGCCGATCAGGACTAGGCCGGCCACGGCAGCCGCGAGCGTCATGACGATGATGCGGGAGCGCTCGCGGGGCGAGGTGCTGGTCAGTACCATCAGCGCCAGCATGAAGGCCGCCGTGAGAACGAGGCCGCCCCAGGCCGCGCGCGAGAAGGCGAGCAGGATGGCGAGCGCCATCACGCCGAGGGCGAAGCTGGCGCGCAGCGTCGCTGCGAAGCGGGCGGTGACGACATTCTGCAGCGCCAGCAGCGCCGGCAGGATCAGGAATGCGCCGAGAACGTTCGGGTCCTTGAACGTACCACGCGCGCGGCCATACAAGGTGAGGAGATCGTAACCGCCCGGCACCAGATGGAAGTAGCCGGCGACACCTGCAAGGGCCGCGATCGCGCCGCCCATCACGAGGCCGCGCCGGAGCATGTCGAGCCGCGCTTCGGTGTCGTCCGATACGAGCATGGCGATGAAGATCGCCGTGAACGCCATGTACCAGGAGGTGGCGATCCAGGTCGAGATCTTGGAATCGTCGAGCAGCGGTATGGCGCTGATCGTGTAGCCCAAATTGACCAGGACGAGCAGCAGCAGCAGCGGGACGAACACGAGACGCAGCCTCATGCCAGTCGCAATGAACACTGCTGCGGACGCGAGTGTCACGAGCTCGTAAGGGCTGGGTTCGATAAAGACGATAGCGCCGGACGCGCCGACCAGCCAGACCAACGCGCGCTGCAGGGCGACGACGCCCGGAGGGGCCATCGGCCTGGATGCGAACTCTCCGGCTGCCGCCGTCATGGCCATCGCGAACTCACACTCATACGCAACGCAGGGCGGGATCGGCCGGACACACGCGCGGAGAGGGCCTGCGCCCGCTCCGGATCCCCGCAATCAATAAGCGTTCTCGCTCTTGGTCATCAACGCCAGCGGCGTCTTGAGCAGGATGTAGAGGTCGAACAGCACGGACCAGTTCTCGATGTAGTAGAGGTCGAACTCGACTCGCTTCTGGATCTTCTCCTGGTTGTCGATCTCGCCGCGCCAGCCGTTGATCTGCGCCCATCCGGTGATGCCGGGCTTCACGCGGTGGCGCGCGAAATAGCCGTCGACGGCCTCGTCGAACATCCGGTTCTGCAGCTTGCCCTGAACCGCGTGGGGCCGCGGGCCGACCAGCGACAGGTTGCCCTTGAACACCACGTTGAACAGCTGCGGCAGTTCATCGAGGCTGGTCTTGCGGATGAAGCGGCCGACGCGGGTCACGCGCGGATCGTTCTTGGTGACGACCTTGGACGCCGTGGGATCAGCCTGGTGGTGATAGAGCGACCGGAACTTGAACACGTCGATGCGCTCGTTGTTGAAGCCGAACCGCTTCTGCCGGAACAGCACCGGTCCCGGGCTGTCGAGCTTGATCGCGAGCGCGACCAGCGCCATCACCGGCAGTGCGAGCAGCAGGATGAGGCCGCCGACCAATCGGTCAAACAGCATCTTCATCACCAGATCCCAGTCGGTGATCGGCGCCTCGAACACGTCGAGCGTCGGGACCGCACCGAGATAGGAATAGGAGCGCGGGCGAAAACGCAATTTGTTGGTATGGGCCGAGAGGCGGATGTCGACCGGCAGCACCCACAGCTTCTTCAGCATGTCGAGGATGCGGGTCTCCGCCGAGATCGGCAGCGCGAACAGCACGAGGTCGACGCGGGTTCGGCGCGCGAACTCCACGATATCATCGACCTTGCCGAGCTTCGGCGCGCCGGCACAGGTCTCGAGCGAACGGGAGTCGTTGCGGTCGTCGAACACGCCGAGGATCTCGATCTCGGAGTCGTCCTGCGCCTTCAGCGCACGTACCAGATCTTCGCCGCTCTGGTCGGAGCCGACGATGATGGTCCGTCGATCGAGGCGCCCTTGTCGGGCCCAGCTGCGGATCAGGTTGCGCAGTACGACGCGGCTCGCGATCAACGCGCCGAGTCCCACGAAGAAGAACGCGGCGAGCCAGAGACGGGAAACTTCGCTGCCGATCTTGGCGAAGAAGGACAGTCCGATGAACAGCAGGAACACGAAGCAGTAGGACGAGATCATCCGAGTCATCTGCCTCACCTGGGCGCGGAAGACCTGGATCTGGTAGATGTCGGCGGCCTGGAAGCACACCACCGCGCTCACGGCGAGGCCGACGATGGCAACGAGATACTCCCAATGGAAGCCGCTGAGCGGAACCACGTAGCCGAAATAGACGGCGCTACCGACGACACTCAACAGCACGAAATCGGTGATGCGGACGATGCCGGCGAGGACGATCGGAGAATAGGCGCGGTGAACCTTCTGATTGGCGACCGCCAGGGCCGCCGGCGACAGGCGACGACGGCGTTCAACGGCCGGCTTGCCTGCCGCGGCCGTGGATGCGGCCGCGGCCGCAGCAGCATCCAACATCGAGCGAGCGTTGATCGGTTCCACAGTCGTACAAGCCCGGATTATGTTTGTTAGTATTTGTGGTCATGTAAGCGCTGATAGCGCCGGGGGAAATTCCCTACCGGCGGGATTACGGGCCAAATCGGAAGAAACGGTTAGCGATGGTAAATGACGTCAGGTCTTGGTAAACGCCTCGCGGTAGCTGTCGAGCACGCCCTCGACCATCGCCTTCTGCGAGAAATGCTGGAAGACGCGCTCGCGCAGCGCCTTGGCGCGGAGCTGCGCGGTGGCCGGATCGTCCAGTGCGGCTGCAATTGCGTCGGCCAGCGCGGTCGCATTGCCCGGCATGAACAGCGCGTCGTTATGCGGTCCGAAGATTTCCGGAATGCCGCCGACTCTGGCCGCGATCATCGGAACCCCGGCGGCACCCGCTTCGATCACGACATAAGGCATGGAATCGCCACGCGAGGGAACGACGAGCAGGCTTCCCTTGGAAAATCCGTCGCGCGCCTTCACATGGCCGATGAAGCGCACCGCGGCCGTAAGACCGAGGCGTTCGACCTGAGCCTTGAGCTTCGACATCTCTTCGCCGTCGCCGCCCAACGTCAGCGTCAGCGGCCGGCCACGGGAGCGCAACAGCGCGACGGCGTCGATCAGCAGATCCGTGCCCTTGATGTGCCGGAATTCGCCGACATAGGCCAGGTCGGTCTGGTCCTGGGCCGGCGTGACCGGGTCGAATTCGCCTGCAGTGACGCCGTTGAAGACGCAATTCACCAATCCCCTGGGATGGCCGATCATGCGCTCATAGGTATCGCGGGCGAAGGCGCTCTCGAACAGGAAGAGGTCCGTCCGGTTCATCAGCGCACGTTCAAGCCGCCCGTACAGCGCGCCTTTGAGCGTGTCGAGCGGGTAGTGCAGCGAGCCGCCGTGAGGCGTGTAGATACGGATCGTTCCTGGCCGATGCGGCAGCAGGCGGACGAACGCGCCGGCCTTCGCGCCGTGGCCATGCAGCACGTCGGGGGCGAGCGCGCGGGAGAGGCGATGGAACCGGCTGAGTGCCAGAATGTCGCTCGGCCAAGGCTCCCGGTGAATGGGAATGCGGTGCACGCCGAGTGTCAGGCGGGGCGCGATCTGGGCCAGCGCGGCATCGGCGCGTTCGCCGCCGGTCAGGCTGTCCGCAATGATGCCGACGTCATGCCCGTGATCCACTTGACCGTTGGCAAGGTCAAGGATGTGCCGAAAGATGCCGCCGACGGGAGCTCTGACGGCGTGAAGGATTTTGAGAGGTTTGGTCTGCGACGGTGCCATGTCGAACTCGCCCGCGCCATCGGGTTGCGCGTGGTTTCGCCAGGCTCCGCCGCGGGTGCTCATCTCACGACTGGCGGATAGAGGAAGCACGGGCGCCTCTCGTCGCTGAATATTGATAGCTCCAACCTCGATAGAGGCTTGATGGTTAACAAAGTCTCACTTGTCGTCGCTGCCGGGCGAGCTCGCTCCAACATTGTGACGATCTGGCGCAAGCCTACTTGTAGCGAGCAGCATATGGCGAAGGATGACGATTGTTCGATAGGGCGAGGTTGCAGGCGCTCCGGTTAACCCGTCAGCAACCTTAATGGAGTGTAATTGTACCACGTATGGTAGCGGCGTGGCGTAGGTCTCGCGGGAGTGGATGATGCGGTTGGCGTTCTGGCGTGCCGGCAAGACGACACAGGTTGACGGAGCTTCCGTCCGACCCGTGACTGGCTCGCCATCGTCGGCCGAGCCGGGCCCGGCCGGCGATCTCGATCTCCGGCTGGTCGGCCGCGCCTTGGCACGAAAGCGCGGCTTCATTCTTTTGCCGACGCTACTCGCTCTCGTTCTGTCGATCACCGCGGTCAACATGATCACGCCGCGCTACAAGTCCGAAGCGCGGATCCTGATAGACGGCCGCGAAAACGTGTTCGTGCGGCCGAACGGCGAGCGTACCGAGGAGCGAACTGCACTCGATCCCGAGGCGGTCACCAGCCAGGTGCAACTGGTGCTGTCGCGCGATCTGGCGCGCGACATCATCAGGAAGAACAAGCTTGGTGAGCTGCCCGAGTTCGATCCAGTCCTGCGCGGCGTGTCGCCGCTGAAGTCGGTCTTGGCGATGGTCGGGCTCGTGAAGGATCCGCTTGCCATGACGCCGGACGAGCGCGTCATGGATGCCTATTACGAGCGCCTGACGGTCTACGCCGTCGACAAATCGCGCGTCCTCGTCGTCGAGTTCCAGTCGCAGGATCCGGCGCTCGCGGCACAGGTCGCGAATTCGATCGCGGACGGCTATCTCGTGGTTCAGCAGAACGCCCGCCAGGCGCAGGCGAAGTCGGCCAGCCAGTGGCTGGCCGGGGAGATCCAGGGGCTGCGCAAGAAGGTCGAGGAGGCGGAATCGCGGGTCGAGGAGTTCCGCGCCAAGTCGAATTCGTTCATGGGGACCAACAACACCTCGCTGTCCAACCAGCAGATGGGCGAGGTCAACACCCAGCTCAACAACGCCCGCGCCTTGAAATCGGACGCCGAGACCAAGGCGCGGCTGATCCGCGAGATGCTGCAGAGCGGCCAGCCGATCGAGGCATCCGAGGTGCTCAATTCGGAACTGATGCGACGCTTGTCGGAGCAGCGCGTGAGCCTGCGTGCGCAGCTCGCCGAGCAGTCGTCGACGCTGCTCGACAATCATCCGCGCATCAAGGAATTGAAGGCGCAACTGGCTGATCTCGATCGCCAGATCCGCGACGAGGCCGGCAAGATCTCCCGCTCGCTCGACAGCGACGCGCGCATCGCCGACGGGCGGGTGCAGATGCTGAGCCAGAGCCTCGAGCAGGCCAAGAAGCAGGCCACCTCCACCAATGGCCTCGATGTCCAGCTGAGGGCGCTGGAGCGCGATGCCAAATCGCAGCGCGACCTGCTGGAATCGTATCTCGCCAAATACCGCGAGGCGAACACCCGCGAAACGCTCGACACGCCGCCGGCGGATGGACGGATCATCTCGCGGGCGGTGGTGTCGAATACGCCGGCCTATCCGAAGAAGCTGCCGATCGTGCTGATCGCGACGCTGGCGACCCTGATGCTGACCTCAGGCGTGGTCATCACCGGAGAGCTGCTGCGCCTCACGGCGCCGCGCGCGGCGGGCCCCACCGCCCCGGCCATGGGCAGCATGGCCGACGTCATGGTGCTCGCGGCGCGGGTCGAGCCGATGATCGCCCCGCGGACGGTTTCCGCATCGCCGGCCGTTGCACCACCTTCGACGCCGGCGCCGGTTGAGGCCACGCATCCGGCTTTCGTACCGCCGCCCGTCACGGCCATGCAGGCGGTCGAGGCGCCGTCGGCCGAGCCGATCAAGCCAGCGCCGATGAACGAGCTCGAGCAGCTCGCATCCGATCTGCTCGCCGCGGGCGAGGGCGCCCGCAAGGTCACCGTGCTCGGCACGGCCGGCGGCGATGCCGTCACGTCCACCGCGCTCGCGATCGCCCGCACCATGGCGGCGCAGGCGCGCGTGGTGCTGGTCGACCTCGCCGGCAGCCCGCAATTGCTTGCAGGCGTCTCGGTCGATCCGGCCGCGCCCGGCCTGATCGAGCTGATGCTGGGCGAGGCGTCGTTCGCGTCCATCATCACCAAGGACCAGACCTCGCGGCTGCACATCGTCAACGCCGGCCGCCCGGGCGCGGACCGCAGCCAACTGCAATCGCCGCGGCTCGCGCTTGCGATCGACGCGCTGCTGCGGGTCTACGACCACGTCCTGCTCGACGCCGGCAACGCCTCCGACCTGCCGGCCGAGCTGTTGACCGCGGGCGCGCGCGCCGTCGTCGTGCCCGATCCCAACATGGCTGCCGAGGCGCGCAGCCAGATGAGCGATCAGCTGCGCGAGGTCGGCTTTGGCGCCGTGACGATGCTGAAGGCACCGGGCGGAGGCGCGAACCGCAACCAGCCGGGGCCGCGCGGCGTCGCCGCCTAGTCTTCAGCCTTCTCGTTCTCGTTGGCCTTGGCGACGCCGCCACGCGATTGCAGCGCGCCGCGCAGGCGCTGCGCCAGACGGAGCAGGGCAGGGCTGTGCTTGACGGCATGCTTGGCCCGGCTGACCGCAGCCATCGTCGTTGCGGCAACGCGGCCCCGCGCGGTCAACGGCATGAAGCTGTCGAAGATCGGCTCGTCGTCCTTGCAGAACATCCGCTTGTAGTCGTCCGATCCGATGCCGAGATCGAGGGCGCGAAAATCCTGTTGCGCGTAGTGATCGATGATCGAGCGCATCAGGATCAGCCCGGGGCTCCAGCGCGCATTCTCCGATAGCGTATAGGTGTTGAACATCATCGAGAAGCGCGCCCCGTCGGCGACGCCGGCAAACAGCGCGATGATCTCGGCATCGCAGCGCAGCGCATGGATATCGATGGCGCGATGTCCGCAGCCGAGCTTGGCCATGCAGGCGCTGCGCACGAAGGCCTCGACACCTGCTTCCGCGAACACGTTCGGAAGCTTCTGCTCGGCCATGCGGATCGGCTTGGTGCGGAAGAACCAGTCGAGCAGCTCGGCAATCTCGGCGTCGCTGCCCGCGACCATGTAGCGATAGCCGGGCAGCGCCTGCAGCTTCTTTTCCTTGCTCTTGAGCCGCTTGCGGAATGAATTCGACAGCAGCGCCGTCGGCGCGGCGCCCGGCGGCATCAGCAGCACCGGGCAGTCGTTCACCGACGGCTGGTGCGGCCATTGCGCCAGCGGATTGGCGACATCGCCCCAGCGCTGCGGCTGCTGCGTCAAGGCGAGCACGTCGACACCGCCGCGGTCGCGCAGCCCTGCGAGCAGGACGTCGAGATCGCCGGCGCCGGCGCGCGCGGCGAATTCGCCATCCATCAGTGGCATGTTGAAGGTCGTATGCTTGCCGCCCATGAAGCTGGCGATGCGCATGCCGCAAGCGTGCCGCAACGTCAAAGGCAACAGCAGCAGCGGACGTTGCTCGGCATCACGCCCGATGACGATGAACGGCGTCGCATGCTCGCGTGCGCCGACGTCGCGCTGCCATGCGCCGAGCAGGTCGAAGCGCTGGTAAGGCGTCGAGACATGGGCGGGATCTTCGAGCGCGCGCCAGACCGGCTCGGCGGCCGCCAGATCGGACACGATGTCGACCCGCGCGAGCCCCGACGGCAGCCGCCGCGCGGGCGCCTGCGCCGTCCGGCTCTCGATCACGGCGGCCATGGTCATCGCGCAGCTCGCGTTGTCGTGGAATTTTGTTGCTTGACGTCGGGAGACCCTCGCAAAGAAGTCTCAACAAAGGGTAATGGCAATGACTTCGTCCCAAATCGGGAATGACGCAAACAAAGACCTGTTCAAATCGGCAGCGGCCACGCGATCTTGACGGCGGATGATCGCTATCATCGGATGGCGGTGATCATGACGCGATCGCGCCATGGTCTGTCCGCATCAGGTGGGCGCAGACGGTCTGGTTTCAAGTGGGATTTTCGGAAGGGGCGCGGGAATTGTCGTCGGACAACAGGTGGCTGCGCAGCGCCCGGCTCGAGCTGGCCTATTTCAGCGGTCGCACGCTGCTCGCCTCGCGAGCCGCGGCCGGCGCCGGTGCCGTACTGCGGTTCGAGCGGGTGCGGCCGCGGCGCAAGGGCGCGTTCCAGCCGCTGACATGCGCGGAGATCACGCCCGTCTTCCTCGACAAGGTGATCCGGGCGCTGAAGCGCTGGGGCTACGAGATCGTCTCGCTCGACGAGGCCTGCGGCCGGTCGGTCCGGCTGCCCGACAGCCGTCGCTTCGCCTGCCTGAGCTTCGACGGCGCCGCGAAGGACCTGATCACGCACGCCTATCCGGTGCTGGCGCACCACGGCGTGCCGTTCACCGTCTACGTGCCCTCGGCCTTTCCTGACGGGCTCGGCGAAGCCTGGTGGCTGGCGCTGGAGGCCGTGATCGCGCGCGAGGCCCGCATCAGCCTCGTGATCGATCATCGTGAGCAGCGCTTCAACGTGTTTACGCCGGCGGAAAAATACGAGCTGTTCGCGTATCTTTCGGCGTGGCTGCGCAAGCTGCCGCCAGCCGAGTTGTCGATCGCGATCCGCGACCTCTGCTCGCGCCACTCGGTCGATCTCACCGCGCTGAGCCGCGAGTCCGCGATGGACTGGGCCGACATCGCCCGGCTCGCCGCCGACCCCAACGTCACGATCGGCAGTGCCACCGTGCATTATCCCGTGCTCGCCAATCTCAGGGATGCCGACGCCCAGCGCGAGATCACGATGGGCAGGGCGGTGCTGGAGACGGCGCTGCGCCGCCCGGTCCGGCACATGGCGTATCCGTTCGGCGACCGCTCCTCGTTCCGCCGCAGCGATGTCGTGCTCGCGGAGCAGGCGGGTTTCGTCAGCGCGGCCTCGGCGATGTCAGGCGTCGTGCAGAGCGAGGGCCGCACCCATCTGCACATGCTGCCGCGCATCGCCTGGGACGGCCGCTCACGCTCGCTGCGCGCCCTGAAGGTGCTGATGGCCGGGGTGACCCTGCCGCGGGAGAAAGTCGCGCAGCCGTCGAAGCTCGATCTCGGCTGATCAGCCCTGCTGCTCCCGATCGGGGCGCAGCATCCAACTGACGATCGGCATCGCCGGCAGCACCCAGCCCATGCCGACGACGACGTAATACACCGCCTGCAGCCAGCCGGAATTGGCGATCAGGGGAAATTGCGCCATCACCATGCCCATCATCGACCAGGCGAAGGCGAGCAGGAGCAGCGCGACGGCGCCGATCAGTTTGCGGGTGCGGATCGTCATGACGGGATTGTCAGCCTCGGCTGGGGGCGGCGCGGCTTGCGCGCGATTTCCCCGGGATTATAAGGGCCTGTCAGCCCCGGTTCAATCGAGCGTTCAACGTCCATGACCACGGTTCCCGCTACCCGCGATCTCGCTGCGATCCGCATCTGGCTTCTCGTCGTGGCCGGCCTGATCGCGCTGATGGTGCTGGTCGGCGGGGCGACGCGGCTGACCGAATCCGGGCTGTCGATCGTCGAATGGAAGCCGGTCACGGGCACCCTGCCGCCGCTGTCCGAGCAGGCCTGGAGCGACGCCTTCGAAGCCTACAAGACCATTCCCCAGTACCGGCAGATGAACGCCGGCATGACCCTGCACGAGTTCAAGACCATCTTCTGGTGGGAATGGAGCCATCGGTTGCTCGGCCGCGTCATCGGCATGGTCTATCTGCTGCCGTTCCTGTGGTTCCTGTGGCGTGGCGCGGTCTCCGGGCCGCTCGGCCGCAGGCTGTGGCTGATCTTCGGCCTCGGCGCGCTGCAGGGCGCGGTCGGCTGGTGGATGGTGGCATCGGGCCTCACCGAGCGCACCGAGGTGGCGCCGGTCCGGCTGGCGACGCATCTCGCGCTGGCGCTGCTGATCTACGCGTCGATCGTCTGGACCCTGCGGCGGCTCGCGCCGCGCGAGGAGGCCGAAGTGCCGGCGCGGCTGCGGCTGACGGCCTGGGTGCTGGTCGGAATCACCTTCGTGCAGCTCTATCTCGGGGCGCTGGTCGCGGGCCTGCGCGCCGGCCTCGTCTACAACACCTGGCCGGAAATCGACGGCGGCCTGATCCCGAAGGCGGCCAATCTGTGGATCCATTCGCCGTGGTGGATCAATCTGTTCGAGAACGATCTGACGGTGCAGTTCATGCATCGCATGACCGCCTACACGCTGCTGGCGCTGGCGGCGTGGCACGCCTTCGACGTGATGCGCGCGGGCGCCGGCCGCAACGTCGTGCGCGGCGCGCACCGGCTGCTGGCGGCGATCCTGGTGCAGGCGGTGCTGGGCATTCTCACCTTGCTGGCGCTGGTGCCGATCTCGCTGGCGCTGCTGCATCAGGGCACGGCCATCATCGTGCTGACGCTCGCCGTGATGCAGGCCGAACGCCTGTCGCCGCGGCGTGTGGCGGCGGTTGCCGTGCCGCAGGCGGCGGTCGCTGCGGGGCAGGTGGGGTAGAGGCGCACGGCCTCTTCTCCTTCATTGCGAGCGAAGCAATCCGAAGTCCGGCCTACGATCCTGGATTGCGTCGTCGCTACGCCTCGCAATGACGTGGAGACATTTGTGACTTTCGTCGTCCGCCATCGTGCTGCGCTCACGCGCCAATCTCCGTGGTCATTCCAGGCTCGCCCTGCGGGCGCCCCGGAATGACGCGTGGAGAGATCCGGGCAAGCCATTCCACTCATCGCGTGCAGGACCGTGAAGACATGAACTCTCATCCTCGCGCGCTTGCGCGCCGAGCTATGCCGATCAACTCACCCCCGAAAAACGCGAGGGCGCGGGGAAGGCCGGATGCCTGGCCGGCACCCATGGCCCGCGTGCAAAGAAAAAAGCACGCGGCGGTCACCACAGGTACGGCCTGGAAACACCCGGCCTTCCCCGCGCGATGGTTTTAACGCTTATACGCGATCTCCCCGGGGACCGGCTGTCTTGCCCCCGTCACCTCGCGCGATGCTGAAAGCACCGACACGAGACTTGGCGCCAGCACCGGGGCGCCAGGACCACGCGATTTCGCCGTCCATGACCGACCGCTCGTCCGCGCAGACTTTCGTCCACGCACGGCCCGCCACGTCCACCGCATTCCTGCCCTACGCAACTGGACGATCCGGAAGCGCCCCTCGGCTGGACAGGAACAAAGCCAGAATATGCTGATTTGCCGAAGTTGGCAAGGGTGACGTTGCGAGGAGCCGCAAGACAATCTGCCGTCAGGAGCGCCGTCGCCGCTGATTTTGGCAATATCCGATGGTCGTCTGTCGCAGGCGACCGCGGCGGATGAGGCCAGTCTCCGCCGTTGCTGTTGGCACGGATATCGCGAGCTTCAATCGGGCGCATACGCGTCCGGGTCGGGACTGCTGCTGGGCGACTTGAACGCCGCTCGTAAAGAGGCGGGCATCTGGTAGTTGAAGTTGATTCCGGTCGGCGGCACCGGTGATTCAAACCACTTCTTGTAGAGCGTCTCGATGGCGGGGCTCTGATAGAGCTCGGCCGTGACACGATCGGCGATGGCCTTGAACGGCGCATCGTCCTTGCGCAGCATGATGCCGAAGGGTTCGGGCTTGGAGAATGCGTCGTTGCTGATCATGAACGCCGCCGGGTCCTTCGACCGCGCGATGGCGACCGCGAGCTGGACGTCATCGAGCACATAGGCCTGGGCCCGGTCGGTCTCCAGCATCAGGAACGCCTCGGCCTGGTCCTTGGCCGGGACGATGTTGATGCCGAGCTTGCGTTCAACATTGACCTTGTTCAGCTGTGCGATGTTGGTCGATCCAGCAATCGCGACGGCCGTCTTTCCTTTCAGGTCGTCGATCGTCTGGAGCGAGAGCGACTTCTTGGCCGCAAAGCGTGTGGCGCTGAGAAAGTGCGTATTGGCAAAGGCCACGAGTTTCTGGCGCTCGGCGTTGTTGGTGGTGGAGGCGCACAAGAGGTCGATCGTGCCGTTCGTCATCAGCGGTATGCGATTGGAGGACGTCACCGGAACGGTTTCGATCGTGAGGTTAGGAAGCCCTAGCTCCTTTTTGACCGCATCCGCGATCCGGGCGCAGATGTCGAGCGCGTAGCCCACCGGCTTCTGGTTGCCGTCGAGATAGCTGAAAGGCACCGACGATTCCTGGAAGCCGATCGATATCCTGTTCGTCTCCTTGACCTTTTGGAGCGTGCCCGTCAGTTCCTCGGCGGCGGCGGCGGCGGCGGCGGCGGCGTTTGCAGCGAGCGCTGCCGTCAGCAGAAGTCCCCAAATGCGCATCAAAGCCTCTCCTCGCAGCAACCCTCTTCGCGCGTGCAGCGTTGCCCGCGCAGCGGTGATGCAGCCTCGCTGCGTACGGCCTGGATGAAAAGGGATAAAACCGCCTTCTTTCTCATTCCTGGAGGTGATGGATCGCCGCGCCCGGCGTCGTCGCCGGGTTCACCTGCCCGGTCTAACCTTCGAGTTGACGGCCGAAATCGCAGGTCTGGCGCGCCAGATCCGCTACGGCGGCCGTGAAGGCCGAGGGTCTGTCGTTGCGATACATGGCCGCATAGGGCACCGCCGGCAGCGTCGGCTTGACGGGCAGGATGACCAGCTTCTTCTGCTCGAAGAGAGGACGAAAACAGCGTTGCGGAAGATAGCTGATGCCAAGGCCGGCCACGGCGAGCCCGACCAGCGCAGTCAGATTGTCGACTGAGATGGCGCGCTTGAAGGAGACGCCGTTGGCCGCGAGCCATTTGTTGACGAAGAGGCCGGAGCCCGAGCGACGGCCCTGCATCAGAATCGTATGATGACCAAGCTCGTCGAAATCGAGGTTCCGGCGCGATCTGACCAGGCCGGGGCGCGCCGTCCACACGTTCTGCACTTCGGCAAGCCGCACGGACGTCACCTCCGGGTCAGAGAAGACGTCCGGGATGACGACGAGATCGAGGCTGCCCTCGATCAGCCGATCGTAGAGGCTTCGGGAGGTTTCGACCTCAGGCTCGATCATCACCGCCGGATAGGCTTCGCGAATGGTCGAAACCAGACGCGGCAGCCATGTCAGCGCTGACAGCTCCGTCGTCCCAAGCCGCAGACGGCGGGCCGGTGACTGCCGGCCGTCCTTCAACTCTAGGATCTGGTCCTGCAACGCCAACATCTGTCGGCCAAGAGCAAGAATCTGCTCGCCACGTTCGGTCAGACGAGCCCCGCGCTGGCTGCGATCGAACAGCGGAACGCGCGCGGAGGCCTCCAGCTCCTGGATGCGCTTCGAGATCGCCGATTGCGTCGTGTTCAGCTTGGCTGCGGCGCGTTCGAACGTGCCGAGCTCCGAGATCCAGTTCAAAGCTTCTAGCTGCTTCAGGGTGACCATTTTTCGCATTCAAAAAAGAGATGGATTGATATCTCCATTTATCGGTTTTCTGAATTCAAGACGAGTCCTACACCGCCGAGGCGGGTCGCTATCGGGCGACGCTCTGGACTGTGCAAGACGGGGAGCGAGAATGGGTGAGGGACAAGCGCAGCCTCGGGCGCCGATCGATGCCGCGGTCATCGCCGCGTTCAAGAGCGTTTCCACGGCTGTGATCAGTGACAATCTGCAACGGTTGGCTGGTGCGGCCAATCTGCGGCCATTCTATACGGGCTCGCCAATGGCCGGGATCGCGCTGACCGTGAATACGGCACCGGGAGACAACCTCTTCATTCATCGCGCGCTCGATCTCATCACGCCTGGCGACGTCCTCGTCGTCAATGGCGGCGGCAACGAGACACGGGCATTGGTCGGCGAGATCATCGCCGCCATCGCGAGGGAACGCGGCGCGGCCGGAATCGTCGTCGACGGTGCGATCAGGGATTCCGGCGTGCTGATGAATTCCGACTTCCCCGTGTTCGCGCGTGCGGTCAATCACCGTGGCCCCTACAAGAACGGTCCGGGTGCGATCAACGTGCCGGTGTCGATTGGCGGCATGATCGTCACGCCAGGCGATATCGTGGTTGCCGACGCCGACGGAGTGGTTGCTTTCGCGCCGGCGATCGCGTCCGAACTGCTCGAATCCGCCCGCGCGCAGGAGCAGCGTGAAGCCGAAATCCTGGCGAGCATCCGCGCGGGGCGCTATGGCGGTGCCTACGCAAAATAGGCGTCTATTGCGGTCATCCGTACGAGCCTTGGCGGTATGCGGGACCTCGTCCTTGTCGTCCCGGATGTCGCTTCGCTCATCCAGGCGACAACCATGCGAACAGAATCGCTCTCCCGCTCAGCAATACCCGTACACGCCACAAGCATACGGCAGGCGGAACATGTAGTTGGTGTAGCCCTCGCCGCCGTAATAGGGGCCTTGGTAGTCGTAGGAGAAGGCGCGGCCGTAATAGCCGGGGAGCTCCTGGCGGCCGAGCAGGAGCGGGGTCGAGGGCCACATTGGGGAGATCAGCGAGTCCTGGTCCTTGACGACGACGATTGCGGGCGGCGCCTTGACGGCGCGGCGGGCCTTATAGTGGACGAGCTTGTCGTGGACGGCCGGCAGGTCGGCTGCGAGCACGACGCCATTCGCCGCGATGGCCGCCAGCAGCATCATGATCACCAACGTTCGCATTCTGCTCTCCTTGCAGCTCCGGGACGGCCGGCGTGATGCCATGCGACATCGGTGCTGTTGGCTGCACCGGAGCGATTCCATGGCCGGCAGGATGGGCCCTGTATGGTTAACGAAAACCTTCCAGCGCGCGGAACGGGGCTGCAATCACCCGTAGAAGGACGGGCTTTTTCAGCTTTTGTTAAGTTCTGCGGGTGCAAGGTTACGGGTGCCGGCGATTTTGAAGGCCGGCTGGACGCAAACCAGCACTGTCTGCGTCCGGGATGAAAATCTCTGCTGCATTTCCATCAGAGTGTCAGACCAGAAGGGTTCGCGCATGTCGGTCATCGTGATGTCGGCGTCCGCACGTCTCAGGCTGCTGTCCAGGACTGAAGCGTCGCAACCGCATCTTGCCATCGCCGACGAGGTCGCCGCCTGTCGCCAGGCGCTGACGGCGCGCCGGTCGATCGCGACCGCCGCGCTTCCGCTGACGAGCCCCGCGCAGGCGAGCCTGCTGGTGCTGCTGAGCTAGATCCGGAGTTAACGAGGGCGCGGTCCGAGACGCCGGCAACGGCATGACCGTGGGACGAAAGAGAGCGCGGAAGGCCAGGGGAGGCCTGTCGCGCTCTCTTTTTTTTCGAGGCCCGGATCGCCATCTCGGTCTCAGCCGTTCGTCAAGCCCCGGGCATGACGTCGATGGCGATATGCGTGTGCAACTCGCGTCTGAGATCGCCGCACGTTCAGCGCAGCTGCCGACCCGCCTACGCGCTCAGCGCCTGCTCGAGGTCGGCGATCAGGTCTTCCTTGTCCTCGATGCCGACGGAGATGCGGACGATGTCGGGGCCGGCGCCGGCCTTGATCTTGGCGGCATCGTCGAGCTGGCTGTGGGTGGTCGAGGCCGGGTGGATCACCAGCGAACGGGTGTCGCCGACATTGGCGAGATGCGAGAACAGCTTCAGGTTCGACACCAGCTTGACCCCGGCATCGTAGCCACCCTTGAGCGAGAAGGTGAACACGGCGCCGGCGCCTTTCGGGCAGTATTTGCGGGCGAGCGTGTGATACTTGTCCTCGGGCAGGCCGGCGTAACTCACCGACGCCACGGCGGGATGCCTGCTGAGATATTCGGCGACCGCCTTGGCGTTGTCGCAGTGCTTCTGCATGCGCAGCGGCAGCGTCTCGATGCCCGTCAGGATCATGAAGGCGTTGAACGGCGACAGCGCGGGGCCGAGATCGCGCAGGCCCAGCACGCGGCAGGCGATCGCGAAGGCGAAATTGCCGAACGTCTCGTGCAGGCGGATGCCGTGATATTCGGGACGCGGCTGCGTCAGCATCGGATATTTGTCGCCACCGCCGGCCCAGTCGAAGGTGCCGGCATCGACGATGACGCCGCCGATCGAGTTGCCGTGGCCGCCGAGGAACTTGGTCAGCGAGTGCAGCACGATGTCGGCGCCGTGATCGATCGGGCGGATCAGGTAGGGCGAGGCCAAGGTATTGTCGACGATCAGCGGCACGCCCGCCTTGCGCGCGACCTGCGCGACCGCCTCGATGTCGGTGATGGTGCCGCCGGGATTGGCGAGCGACTCGATGAAGATCGCCTTGGTGCGCGGCGAGACCGCGGCCTCGAAGCTCGCGACGTCATCGGTGTCGGCCCACACCACGTTCCAGCCGAAACTCTTGAACGCGTGCGTGAACTGGTTGATCGAGCCGCCATAGAGTTTTCGCGCGGCAATGAATTCGTCGCCCGGGGCCAGCAACTGCTGCAGCGCCACGACCTGCGCGGCATGGCCCGAGGCAACGGCCAGCGCGGCGGTGCCGCCCTCGAGCGCGGCGACGCGCTCCTCCAGCACGGCGTTGGTCGGGTTGCCGATGCGGGTGTAGATGTTGCCGAACGCCTGCAGCCCGAACAGCGAGGCGGCGTGGTCGGCATCGTTGAACACGAAGGACGTGGTCTGGTAGATCGGCGTCGCCCGCGCGCCGGTGGTCGGGTCGGGCTGGGCGCCGGCGTGAATGGCGAGGGTGGCAAATCCCGGGGCACGTTCGGTCATGGTGTTTCCTCTTGGCTTGATCCGTTGCGCGCCGGCGCCGGCTGGCGCAGGGATCGATGATGGGAGACGGTGTCGATAGCGCGCATCGTGCGCCTCCGCGTCATCCCGGCGGAGGACATTTGCCAGCGGCCAGGATGGCGTCAAGGCTGCCGGCGCGGATCGCTCCGATTTGAAATGCGCTGCTGTGTCGCGCCGTCGTCGCGACACGTTCCTTTCGCAGATGCGTCAGGTGGGATCGCTTCTGTCCTTCGCGGCGCGGTCGGCCGCGGCCGTCGCGCCGCCGCCGACGCTGGTGCGGTTCAGCGACAGCCGCATGCCCTGGGTCGGGATTGGCGCGCGCTTGGCGCTGATGGTGCGGGAGTTGACGCCCATCCACGAGATCTCCGACGACAGCCGGCCATACTCGATCTTGGGGCATCGGTTCATCACGACCTTCAGCCCGGCGGCCTCGGCCTTCTCGGCCGCCGCATCGTCACGCGCGCCGAGCTGCATCCAGATCACCTTCGGCAAGGGTGAGAGCTTCAGCGCCTCGTCGACGACGGGCATGATGTGCTGCGAGCTCCGGAAGATGTCGACCATGTCGATCGGGCGGCCGATGTCGGCGAGCGAGGCGACGAAGGGGCGGCCCATCAGGCTCTTGCCGACATGGCCGGGATTCACCGGGATCATGTCGTAGCCGCGTTGCACCAGATATTTGAAGGCGAAGAAGCTCGGCCGGATCTCGGACGGCGAGGCGCCGACCATCGCGATCACCTTCACACCGTTGAGAATGCCGCGGATGTAGTCGTCGGGGTAGGTGTCGTGATTCATGGGCGTGCACTTCTATTAGTTGCCGTCATTCCAGGGCGCCCGGAGGGCGAACCCGGAATCTCGAGCTGAGTTCGACCAATTCGAGATTCCGGGTTCGATGCTTCGCATCGCCCCGGAATGACGAAGTTGCTGAAACCGTCATTGCGAGGAGCGACAGCGACGAAGCAATCCAGGGGCTCGGGTGGGACTCTGGATCGCGGCGCTGCGCTCGCGATGACGGCGGAGAGAGCGTCGGTGCTCACTCATCCCGCCACGTCGGCGTCCGCTTTTCGATGAAGGCGCCGATGCCTTCCTCCGCGTCGCGGGCGAGCATGTTCTGCGTCATCACCTCTGCCGCATAGCGATAGGCGTCGGCAAGGCTCATCTCGGCCTGGCGGTAGAATGCCTCCTTGCCGAGCTTGATCGTATAGGCCGATTTGCGCGCCACTTGTTGTGCCAGCGCAATCGCGGTGTCGCGCTCCGTGCCGGGCGTGACCACGCGGTTGACGAGGCCCAATTCGCGGGCGCGGACAGCGGGAACCGGCTCGCCGGTCAGCAGCATCTCCATCGCCTGCTTGCGGGGCACGTTGCGCGACAGCGCCACCATCGGCGTCGAGCAGAACAGGCCGATGTCGACGCCGGGCGTGGCGAACGAGGCGCGCTCGGAGGCGACGGCGAGATCGCAGCTCGCGACCAGTTGGCAGCCGGCGGCGGTGGCGATGCCCTGCACGGACGCGACAACGGGCTTCGGCAGATGCACGATCGCCTGCATCATCGCACTGCAGGCATTCATCAGTTTGGCGAAGAAGGCGCGGCCGCGGTCGGCGTCGCCGCGATGCGCGGTGAGTTCCTTGAGGTCATGGCCGGCGCAGAACGCCGGGCCATTTGCTGCGATCACCACGGCGCGCACGGCCTTGTCGGCGCCGATCTCGGCCAGGGCCTGATGCAGCTCTGCGATCAGCGGCTCCGACAGGCTGTTGCGCTGTGCCGGGCGGTTGAGCGTGAGCACGGCGACGGCGCCCGCCATCTCGCGCAACAAAATCGGCGTATCGGCGGCGTCGGCGAGGGCAGGGGCGGACATTGCGATTTCCATATGGGCGCGTCGATGCAGCTAATGTAACAGATGAGCGACGACGAGAGCAGGGGGAGACATGACGGCGAAGATGACCATCGCGGAGCTGGAAGCGTTCCTGCACGCGGAATTTCCCCAGGCGTTCCGCACCGGCGGCGACATTTCGATCGAGAGCGCCGATGGCAAGAGCTGCCGGATGCGCCAGCGCTTCAACGAGCGCATGTTGCGCCCAGGCGGCACCGTCTCCGGGCCGACACTGATGGCGCTGGCCGATTTCGCGATGTACGTGGTGCTCTTGTCGGCGATCGGCCCGGTCGGGCTCGCCGTGACCACGAATCTCAACATCAACTTCCTGCGCAAGGGCGCGGCCGGCGCCGACGTGCTGGCGGAGGCGCGGCTGCTCAAGCTCGGCAAGCGGCTTGCGGTCGGCGAAGTCACGCTGTTGTCAGGGGAATCGCCTGATCCGATCGCCCATGTCACGGCGACCTATTCCATTCCGAATGCGTAGGGTTTTTGAGGGTATTATTGCACCATATTTTTAAGTCGCTGTTTTTATTGCATTAATTTCGCGTGGATGGCGTTGACGAATGCAGGCCGCTTCTCTAGAAGCTGCGACCAGTTCGGCGCGTCACCCGCGCCGCATTCTCCCTGTCACGGATATCTCTCATGAAAACCTTTTCGGCAAAGCCGGCCGAGGTCCAGAAGAAGTGGGTCGTCATCGACGCCAAGGGTCTGGTCGTCGGTCGTCTCGCCACGCTGGTCGCGATGCGGCTGCGGGGCAAGCACCTCCCGATCTATACCCCGCACGTCGATTGCGGCGACAACGTCATCATCGTCAATGCCGCGCATGCCGTGCTGACCGGCCGCAAGCGCGAGCAGAAGACGTACTACAAGCACACCGGCTATGTCGGCCACGTCAAGGAGCGCACCGCGCGCCAGATCCTCGAGGGCCGCTTCCCCGAGCGCGTGATCGAGAAGGCCATCGAGCGCATGATCCCGCGCGGCCCGCTCGGCCGCGTGCAGATGGGCAATCTGCGTGTCTATGGCGGACCTGATCATCCGCACGAGGCGCAGAACCCCGAGAAGATCGACATCGCCAAGTTGAACCGCAAGAACACGAGGGCCGCATAAGATGGCCGAAAGCATCCAGTCTCTCGATCAGCTGTCGCAGCTCAAGGGCGCCGTCACGGCCCCGGACGCTCCGAAGTATGAGAAGAAGGTCGACAAGTTCGGCCGCGCCTATGCCACCGGCAAGCGCAAGGACGCGGTCGCCCGCGTCTGGATCAAGCCGGGCTCCGGCAAGGTCACCGTCAACACCCGCGACATCGAGGTCTACTTCGCCCGTCCGGTGCTGCGCATGATGATCGAGCAGCCGATGGTCGTCGCCGCCCGCAAGGGCCAGTACGACGTGATCTGCACGGTCGCCGGCGGCGGCCTGTCCGGCCAGGCCGGCGCGGTGCGTCACGGCCTGTCCAAGGCTCTGACCAATTTCGAGCCGGAGCTGCGCAGCGTCCTCAAGAAGGGCGGCTTCCTGACCCGCGACTCGCGCGTCGTCGAGCGTAAGAAGTACGGCAAGGCCAAGGCCCGCCGCTCCTTCCAGTTCTCGAAGCGCTGATCTCCTGGGTCCGGCTGCGGCCGGATCCGTCAGCTACCAATACGAACGGGCGCCCTCGCGGGCGCCCGTTTTGCTTGGAGGTTGTGTGATCAGGCGCTGGCGCGGCGCGCGGTCAGCCATTGGCTCGGCGCCAGCGGCTTCGACACCACGCGGACCTCGCCGATGCTGCCGATGAAGCCATCGGACGGCGCGCGGTCCCACCAGCCGCAGCCGAGCGCCCAGGGCTGGGACGCTGCGACGCTCGCGATGCCGTTGCCGCCGATCACGCTGCGCACGACCGGCGCGCCCTCGATGTAGAGCACGGTGGAGTTATCGGTGGGGTCGTTGACGATGGCGAGATGGTACCAGGTGTCGAGCATGATCTCGCCGGACCAGTCGGTCTGCGGCTGCGCGGTCGCGCTCGACGGCACGATCTCCCACTGCACCTCGCGGAGATTCGAGATCGCGAACAGGATCGGCGGTGACTCCGGGTCGCCGCCGGCATAGCCGGGCAGCCAGCCGCGGTTGCCGAAGCGGGTCAGGATGTTGCACCAGGCGTGATCGGCCGCCTTCCAGTTCGGATCGATCTTGATGAAGGCCTCGACCGTGTAGCCGGATGCGAAGGTCGCGGCATTGATCGGCGCGTTGGCCGCCGTCGTGAACCAGCTGAAGCGGCCGGCGCCTTGCTTGGTGGTGTTGAGGAACTGAACGCTCCCCGGCGCGGACGACAGGCGGTGCTTGTCGGCGGTGAAGGCCACATCGGCGACCTCCGCGGCACCGGCGAGCGATGCGCGCTGCATTGGGTTGGCGGCGGTGAGGTCCGACAGCGCGGTGCCGGCGGCCACCGCCTTGCCGATCGCCGACGACGCGATCCGCCAATGCGCTGTTGTCTCGGCGATCAGCGGATAGTCCTGTTCGTTCGCGGGTGGCACCACCACCGGCTCCGGCGCCTCGGTGTAGTTGGCATAGAGATCCTGCTTCACCCGCGGCAGGATCGGCGTGCCGGCGAAGGCCGGCAGATGGCAGAAATTGGTGAAGCGTGAAAAACGCCGGCGGAAGTCGATGGCAATCGAGAACTCGTGGTTGTCCTCCGTCAGCCAGGCGCGGTCGAACTGCTTGAGACTGTCCTTCGGCTTCTCGACCACCCAAGGCGAGAACGAGGCGACGTCGATCTTGTTGGCCGTGAAGTCGAACTCGTAGAGCCGCATCAGGCCGTTGCCGCCCTGATAGGCCATCTGATAGTCGACCACCATCTGGTGCACGGGGTTATGGAAGTCGTTGATCTTCGTCAGCAGCGCGCCGCCATGATAGTGGCCGTTGAGCGTCATGAAGATCTGGTCGTTGCTGCGGATCAGCTTCTCCCAGAGGTATTGACCGTAGGCGACCTCGAGCGGGCTCGTGCCGTCATTGGCGATGTTGAGCAACTGGTGGTTGGCGAGGATGACCGGCAGCATCGGGTGCCGCGCGATCATGCTGCGCGCCCAGGCGACGGCGTCGTCCGAGGCACGCCACGACAGCGACAGCACCATGAAGCTGACGCCGCAGGCGTGGAACACATGCGCCTCGTGCCAGCCGCTCGGATGCCGCTCCAGGAAGGTCCGCTGCTTCGCCGCGCGGCTGGCCGGAAACCAGGACAGATACGGCTCCGATGAACCGCGCTGCGCATCGGTGCCCGCGCTCTGGCTCGCCGCGCTCTCGAACTCCAGCGCCGACAGCACGTCGTGATTGCCGGCCAGCACCGAATACGGCCGGCCGGCATTCTCCAGCAGCTTCATTGCGGCGTCGGCGACGGCCCATTGCTGCGGATGCCTGGACTGGTCGACGACGTCGCCGAGATGGATCGTGAATGGGATGTGATATTTCGCGGCGTTGTCGACAATGAACTGGGTCTGCGCCGGATAGGGCGTGCTGCCATATTGCCGCTGATAGGCCTGGCCTTCCTCGGAGGTCGCATAGCGCGAGTAGAACTGCGTATCGGGGAGGACGGCGAGCGCGAAGCTGGTGGTGACGTGGTGATGACGGTGGTGCATGCGCCAATGCGCGTGCGCGGCCTGGCCCGGCAACAGGCTGGCACCGAGGCCGAGCGCCGAGACGCCCATGGCATTGCGCAGCAGCGTGCGGCG
Organism: Bradyrhizobium sp. HKCCYLRH3073; assembly: GCF_051167995.1. Taxonomy (NCBI): domain Bacteria; kingdom Pseudomonadati; phylum Pseudomonadota; class Alphaproteobacteria; order Hyphomicrobiales; family Nitrobacteraceae; genus Bradyrhizobium; species Bradyrhizobium sp. HKCCYLRH3073. The sequence continues at coordinate 133,867 of NZ_JBNPUD010000007.1, read as the reverse complement.
ATCGACGCCCTGGGTTGCTTGCGGATCGCGCGACGGATGATTTGGTGCGGCCTGGCTGTCGTATGAATCGTCGTCGAAAGACATTCTCGTCCCCATCGCATGCGACCGATCGCGCTGCTGTCGCGCCGTGGTAGGGAGAGATGATCTCAAATTTGAGAAGGTTTCTTATCGTTTCCATGAGTGTTCGGTGCGGAGCGGGAAACGATTGATTCCACATGCTCAGTTCCGCAACTCTCAATAATGAGCTGCATTTCGTGCAATCAAGGCGGGCGCGCATGGTGCCTGGCGCGATCGGTTTTGAATCCTGTTTGCAGCATTTTGCGCAGCAATTTGCCGACGAGTTGTGCCGAGCTTTTCGAGAAAACTTGGTATCCCAGGCAAACCTCTTTCGAACAGACCGCTCGCTAGGTTGATCGCGACAAGGCCGCGCTAACCAAAGTCTCCGCGCCGCCGCAGCAACCGAGGTGACGGATGGCACTCGACAGCATGACGCTCGACATCGTAGCGACCATGGTCGCGGCGCTGCTTGGCGCCATGTTGCTGCACTTCGGACGGCAGGAGAACACGCCGGCGCTGCGCTGGTGGGGCGCGGCCTATGTCCTCGGCGCGGTCGCGATCGCGCTGTGGACGTTGATCGGGGAGCTCTATGGCGAGGTGGTGTCGCTGTTCCTGAGCTCGATCGGCCTGATCGCCACCGCCATGGTGTGGAACGCCGCGCGCGTGTTTCATGGCAAGCGGCCGAGCGTGCCCGGACTCGTGCTCGGCGCCATCGTCTGGATCGCCAGCGGCATGCTGCTCGATCCCTCGGCGCAGGCGCTGCGGCTGACGATCGGCGCCGCGATCGTCGTGATCTATGCCATGCTCACCGCGGCCGAGCTGTGGCAGGAGCGGCGGCGGTCTCTGCACAAGCGCTGGCCGGCGCTGATCGTGCCGGTGATGCACGGCTTCGTCCTGATGCTGCCGATCCTGCTCGGCAACATGCTGCGCGAGTCCGACGGCGCCTTCGCCGGGGCCTGGGTCACGATCTTCTCGATCGAGCTCGTGCTCTACGCTGTCGGCACCGTGTTCGTGATCTTCATGCTGGTGTCGGAGCGCATCGTCAGCGCCCACAAGCGCGCGGCGACCACCGACCCGCTGACGGGCCTGCTCAATCGGCGCGGCTTTGCCGAGTCCTGCGCGCAACTGATCGAGCGCGAGGCGCGCGAGCAGCGGCCGGTCAGCGTGCTGATCTTCGACATCGATCATTTCAAGTCGATCAACGACCGCTTCGGCCACGCCGAGGGCGACGAGGTCCTGAAGATCTTCGCAGACGTCGTGGTCAACAATCTGCGCCTCACCGATCTCTCGGGCCGGATCGGCGGCGAGGAGTTCGCAGCCCTTCTGCCCTGTTCCATCGAAGAGGCCATGGTCGCCGCCGAGCGTGTCCGCGAGGCGTTCGCGGCCTCCGGGGTGGTGCGCGAGGACCAGCCGGTGGACACCACCGTCAGCATCGGCGTCGCCGGCGGGCCGGGCGGGACCGAACTCGACGTGCTGCTCGCGGCCGCCGATACCGCGCTCTACAAGGCCAAGCGCTCCGGTCGCAACCGGGTCGAAGCGTCGGAGGAGCTGCCGCTGTCGCTCGACCGCTACCGCCGCCAGCGCGCCGCCGCTTCTGCCAGCCTGCCGCAGTCGGAACAGGCGGTATTGTCGAGCTGAGGCGCGGCTTTCGCTCTCCCGAGGTCTGGGCTAGACAAGCGGTCCAACGCCAGGGGAGGCCGACAGACCATGATCACGGAAATCGCTCAGATCGACGTCAAGCCGGGCACGGAGAAGGATTTCGAGGCCGCCGTCGCGAAGGCGCGCGCTGCCTTCGGCCGCTCCAAGGGCTTTCACGGCTTCGAGCTGCACAAGTCGATCGAGAAGCCGCAACGCTACCGCCTGATGGTGAAGTGGGAGACGCTCGAGAGCCACACGGTCGATTTCCGTGGCTCGGAGAACTTCACCGAATGGCGCGGCCTGGTCGGGCAGTATTTCGCCAGCCCTCCGGATGTCGAGCACACCGAGACGGTGCTGACCTCGGCCGGCTGAGCAGCGCGTAGCCGCTGCTGCCGACGGAACGCCACCATGACGCATGACGATCTGGTCGAAGCCTACTCCGCGGCGGGACGGCACTACCATGATCTTCGCCACATCCAGGACTGCCTGGCCCAGCTCGCTCGCGTTGCGGACCTCGACGCCCGCGACCGCGAGATCCTGACGCTCGCGATCTGGTGGCACGACGTCGTGTATGATCCGACGCGGTCCGACAATGAGGAGCAGAGCGCCGTCCTTGCCGAGCGTCATGTCGCGGCCGATCTGCGCGACGAGGTCGGACGCCTGATCCGGCTGACCCGCACCCACGATGTCGCGCCCGGCGATCGGCTGGGCGCGCTGCTCGTCTCGATCGATCTCGCCATTCTCGGCAGCGACGAGGCCAGCTACGACGCCTATGCCGATGCGATCCGGCGCGAATATGCTGATGTGCCGGACGACGCCTACCGCGCCGGGCGCGCGGCGGTGCTGGAGCGCTTCGCAAGCCGCCCCGTGATCTATCCGGATGCGGGCTTTGCCGCCGCGCTCGACCGGAAGGCGCGGAGCAATCTCGCCCGCGAGCTGCGCGGCCTTCGATCCTAAGCGGATCAGCTCAGGCGTTTTTGAACGGCCGCATCAGCGCGGCAATGCAGCCTGCGCAGCATCGCATGAGCGAATGTGGCTTGTGTTTTGCCGTCGCGCGACATGCAATGAGATGACACGCGCGTCGCCACGGCGTGCTCTCATTTTCCGGAACTCCGTCATGCCGATCATCAACCGCGCCGCCGAGCTCGCCGAAGACGCCAAGGTCTGGCGCCGCGACTTCCACCAGCATCCCGAGCTGCTCTACGAGGTGCATCGGACGGCCGCGCGCGTTGCCGAGCTGCTGAGGTCGTTCGGCGTCGACGAGGTCGTCGCCGGTATCGGCAGGACCGGCGTGGTCGGCGTCATCCGCGGGCGCGAGCCGTCGCAGCGTGTCATCGGCCTGCGCGCCGACATGGATGCGCTGCCGCTGCAGGAGGTCGGCGACATCCCGCACAAGTCCACCATTCCCGGCCGGATGCACGCCTGCGGCCATGACGGTCACACCGCGATGCTGCTGGGCGCGGCGCGCTATCTCGCCGAGACGCGCAACTTCGCCGGCACCGCCATCGTCATCTTTCAGCCGGCCGAGGAGGGCGGGGCCGGTGGCCGTGCGATGGTCGAGGACGGCCTGATGGAGCGCTTCGGCATCGAGGAGGTCTATGGCCTGCACAACGCGCCGGGTCTTCCGCTCGGGACCGTCGCGACGCGCACCGGCGCGGTGATGGCCGCCGCCGACACCTTCGAGGTGCGCCTGAAAGGCCTCGGCGGCCATGCCGCGCGGCCGAACAAATGCGTCGATCCGATCATCGCCGGCGCGCAGATCGTGACCGCGCTGCAGACGATCGTGGCGCGCAACGTCGATCCGGTCGAGAGCGCGGTGCTGTCGATCACGCGCTTCCACGCGGGGACGACCGCCGACAACATCATTCCGCAGACCGCGATCATCGGCGGCACCGTGCGCACGCTCGACGAGGACATCCGCCGTTTGATGGACGAGCGCTTCAAGGGCCTCGTGACGGCGCTCGCGAGCGGCATGGGCGTCGAGGCGGAGATCGATTACGAATGGGGGTATCCGGTCGTCATCAACCATGCGGAGCAGACCGCGTTCGCCGCCGACGTGGCGCGCAGCGTCGTCGGGCCGGATCAGGTCATCACCGACATGCCGCCCCGGCTCGGCGGCGAGGACTTCGCCTACATGCTGCAGGCGCGGCCCGGCGCGTTCGTCTTCATGGGCATCGGCGATGGCGCCGGCGTGCATCACCCCGAATATGATTTCAACGATGACGTGATCCCGCACGGCATCAGCTATTGGGCCAAGCTCGTCGAGACCGCGATGCCGGCCGGCTAGACTTCTTAGTTGATAGTTTGGGAAGTGTTCTGGCTGCGTTCGGACGTGAATTACGGCGCAATGGTGGCTTTGAAGCGGCGATCGTTCGCCGTCTCGCCTACGTTCGGTTCACGCACCGAAATTCGGTCATCAGCCACGAAAAGGCTGTTCAATAGGCTTTGGCGCGCTGGAGTGCGGCGACTTGGTCACACCATGTCATGCTTAGTTCCAATGATTGTTTCTGAATGTTGAGTTTCGTTTCCATGCGTGTCACCGGTAGCCCGGTAGGCCAAGTTGGCCTCGCCGATGCGGGTTGTCAGTGTGAGCGTTTCGGGGCGTTTGGAGTATCGCGCGGACATCGATTGTCTGCGCGCGTTCGCCGTCATTTCGGTGATCGGATTTCACTATGAGCTGCCGGGATTCGGCGGCGGCTTCGTCGGCGTCGACGTCTTCTTCGTCATCTCTGGCTACGTGATCTCCCGGTTGATCTGGGCGGGACTTGCCTCCGACTCGTTCTCGTTCCTGGCGTTCTACGAGCGCAGGGCAAGGCGCCTGCTGCCGGCGCTTTACCTGATGATCGGCGTGACGGGGATCGTCGGCTATTTCCTGGTGCCGCCGGGCGACTACCGAACCTTCTTCGGAAGCGCGATATCGACGCTGCTGTTTTCGTCGAACGTGTTCTTCTGGATGGAGACCGGTTACTTCGATCTCCCGACGATGGGCAAGGTTCTGATTCATACCTGGTCACTGTCCGTCGAAGAGCAATTCTACTTCTTGTTTCCGGTCATCACGTGGGTCTGGAGCAAGCTCTTTCGCGATCCGGCGTCGAAGTCCTCGCTCTCTCTCGTCATATCCGGCACGCTGGCGCTGTGTATTCTCGACGAGCTCCTGATCAAGAATTCGGCCTCCGCCGCGTTCTACCTTGCTCCTCTGCGCGCCTGGGAATTCCTGATCGGAAGCGTCGCCTTTTTTCTCCATCGCTGGTCGCCGGTCAGGTTCGTGGCGCGCTGCGTCTTTGGGGTGGTCGGCCTGGCGCTCGTCGTGATTCCGGTGGTCATGTTCCGGTCCGAGACCCGCTTTCCGGGGCTGCATGCCCTCATCCCTTGTCTCGGCGCGGCTCTCTCCATCATCGCCTTCAATCGGGAGGAGGGCCGGCCCCGGCTTCCGTTCGAGGATGCGGGGGCGCTTGTGGGGCGGCTGTCGTACTCGCTCTATCTCTGGCATTGGCCGGTGTTTGTTCTCGGGAGGGCGGCACTCCCGCTCGACGTCGCAAGTTCGAATGTCGGGACGGTGGCGTTGCTGGCGTCGGTCGTGCTGCTTGCGTACGTGTCCCATGTTGCGGTGGAGCGGCCCATCCGGGCGCGCATGACCTGGAACGGCCTGCGGGTCTCAGGATTGACTGCCGCCACGGCCGTCGTCCTGCTTGCGGTCGGGGTGCACGGCGTCATGCACGAGGGCTATGCAGGACGTTTCCCGCCGTCGCAGGAGCGGATGCTGCGCTACAATGCCCAGACTGTGACCCCGTTCTACCGGACGCACAGCTGCTTTCTGGGGCCCGAAGAACCGTTGTCGAGCTACGATTTCGGCGCGTGTCTCACGCCCGTGGCAGACAAGCGCAACATTCTGCTCGCCGGAGACAGCATCGCTGCCCATTATTCCTGGGGGCTGCGTGACTACCTTCCAGCGGACAACTATCAACTGATGCAGCTCACCACGGCTGCGTGCGCTCCCTTTGTCGAGTTGCAGCAGGGGTTTTCGCGAAACTGCAATGACGCCAATCGTCTGCTGCGCGAGCAGATCAAGGCGCGGACTCCCGCGGCGGTGATCATTTCGGGCAATTGGCGCTGGTACGTGGAAGCCTATGGCCGATCGGGCGCGCCGCGCTTCGACACCTATCTTGGTGCGTTGCTGAAGGAGGCGGAAGACGCGGGCGTTCCGGTTCTGTTGCTCGGGCCGTCGCTGGAATTCCCGGCGCCGCTGGCTGAGACCCTGTTCAAATACGAACGGACGCATCTGCCGGTGGGCAACGCGCTCACGCCCGTGGAGGCATCGTTCAAGGCCGACGACGTTCTCCGGGACATCGCGCGCGCTCATCCTGGCGTTCAGTACGTTTCGGTGCTCGATGCCATCTGCAGCGTGAGGAATTGTCCAACGAAGATTGATCCGGAAACGCCGATCATCTGGGACATCATTCACCTCACGCCGGAAGGCTCCAAGTTCGTGGTGTCGAAATTGAAGCCGCAACTGGATGCCTTCCTGGGCAGGCTGGGTCGCCCGTCGGAAGCCAGGCTTAAGGAGTTCGTAGCGGGCGACTCGACGGGTCATCAGGACGCTCCGTCTCGCATGCGATAGCGGAGCAGGGGCCGTATGACCGATCGCTCCCGGCCGACGTCTCAGATCGCGGCGGCGGCGTCCTCGGTGCGGTGGTCGCTCTTGAAGTAGTCGATCATGACCTTGGCGATCGCCATCAGCGGCAGCGCCAGGGTCAGGCCCCAGACGCCGAACACGATGCCGAGCAGGATCTGGAACGCGAACAGCGTGGCCGGCGGGATGTCCAGCGCCTGGCGCTGGATCAGCGGCGTCAGCACATAGCTCTCCATCGCGTGCACGCCGAGGAACAGCACGAAGGCGCTGACCGCAGCGACCCAGCCGGAGGCAAGGCTCGCCAGCACCACGATGACGCCGGCGATGATCGCGCCGACGGTTGGAATGAACGCCAGCAGGCCGGCCTGGATGCCCAGGATGAACGAGCTCTGCACGCCGATGATGGCAAGGCCGATCCAGGTGACCAGGAAGACCGCGAACATCGTCGTGATCTGGGCGATCAGCCAGCGCTCCAGCGTGTAGCTGATGCGGTCGACGATCACGGTGGCCTGGTCGCGGTACTTCGCCGGCGCCAGGAACAGCAATCCGCTGCGGTAGACCGCCGGCTGGGCCGCGAAGGCCAATCCTAAGAACAGCACGATGAAGAAGTTGCCGACGGCGCTGACGGTGCCGAGCAGCAGCTTGAAGGTCTGGCTGACGATGGCGCCGCCGGAGGAGGCCAGCGCGCTCGGCGAGGGCAGGCCGCCCGGCAGGCCATGGGACGGCGTCTGGGTCGGTGTGGTCGAGCCGCCATCAGGTGCGGCAGTGGCCGTGTTCGCAGCGTTGAAGTCGAAGAAGCTGGTGTCGATGCCGTTGCGGTCGAGGAAGCCCTTGATGTTGCCGAGCTGCGACTTGATCGTATCGCTCAGCACCTTGGCCTGCTCCGCGATGGTGGTGCCGCCCAGGAAGACGATGCCGACGAGCACGGCCGCGAGCGCCACGCAGACGATGACGAGCCGCGCCGGGTGCGGCCAGGGCAGCACGCGGCCGAGCAGGCTGGTCATCGCATTGAGCGCGACACCGAGCAGCATGCCGGAGAACAGCAGGAACAGCGCCGCAGCGTAATACCAGCTGAAGGCGAGCGCGGCCATGAACAGGATCACCCCGATGCCGCCCACGGCGATGGCCCAGGCCAGGTCGCTGCGGGCCTGGAGGCGCGGGTCGGCGGGGGCGGTCATGGGGCGTCCTCTGTGCTGATCGGCCCCACACATTGGCGAAAACGGCTGGCGGATCAAGCGCAGGCTTGGGATCGGGGTGCGGCGGGGCGCTTGCGGGGTTGTCCGGAATTGGCATTGGCGACCCGCGCCGCCATATGTTGATCCGGCTTTGCGACACAGGCATGATTTGTCGAGGCATGATCTGTGCCTCCGGGCTCATTGGAGATCGAGCCTGGGCTCCCAGGGAGAGAAACGAGGGCCATGAAGCGTCCGGTCGTCGGCGTGATCGGCAACAGCCATCGCGTCGAGAACAGGTTCACCGTACAGATGGTGGGCGAACGCAACCTGAGCGCCGTGGCCGAGGTCGCAGGCGCGCTGCCGCTGATGTTTGCCGGCGTTCCCGAGATCACCGACATCGCCGCGCTGCTCGATGTCGTCGATGGCGTGGTCCTGACCGGCGCCCGTGCCAACGTGCACCCGACCCGCTTCAACACCGAGCCCAGTCTCAAGCACGAGCCCTACGACATCCATCGCGACGAGGTCGCGCTGCAATTGACCGAGGCGTGCGTCGCCCGGGGCATTCCGCTGTTCGGCATCTGCCGCGGCCTGCAGGAGATGAACGTTGCCTTCGGCGGCTCGCTGCATCCGGAGATCCGCGAGATCCCCGGCCGCATGAACCACCGTATGCCCCGGCTCGAGAATGGTGAGATCCATCCCGATCCGACCGTCATCTTCGCCGACCGCCACGAGGTGCGGCTGACGCCCGGCGGCGCCTTCGCCGGCATTCTCGGCTGCGACAGCATCAAGGTGAACTCGCTGCACGGCCAGGGCATCCTCGAGCCCGGCGACCGCGTCGTCATCGAAGGTATCGCCGAGGACGGCACCATCGAGGCCATCCGTATCGCCGACGCGCCGAGCTTCGCATTGGGCGTGCAATGGCACGCCGAATACGATCCGCAGAAGAACCCGATCAACCGCAAGCTGTTCGAGGCGTTCGGGGATGCCGTGAGGAAGCGGCGGCAGTCGTCGTGACGTCGGCCTGAACCCGAGATGCGGCGAAACAGACCTAACGATGCTGGCCGCGTTGTTTCGCAGTCTCACAAGGGTTCATTGATGCGCCATGTCTTGACCACCGTCCTTGCGCTGGCTGTGGCCAGTCCTGCTTCTGCTCAGACCGCGCCGCCGACCGAAGGGCCGATCACCTGCGCGCTGCCCGTGGCCGCGACCGACACGGCGAAGAGTCTGAAGCAGCGCTATGGCAGTGAAGCCGTGATCGAGGATCTGCCGGGGGCGGAGGGGGAGACCTACAAGGGCCTCGTGCTGTTTCCCCGCGCGATGGACCGCCGCATCGAAGTCGCCTTCATCGAAGACAAGACGGCCACGGTGTCCGGGCTGACCCTTCGCGACACCGCCAAGACCAGCCGCTGGACCGTGGCCGGCATTTCGATCGGCGCGAGCCTCGCTGCGGTCCAGAAGGCCAACGGCAAGCCGTTCGTCGTCGCGGGCTTCGGCTGGGACTATGGCGGCTATGTCACCGACTTCAAGAACGGCGCCCTCGGGCGCATGCTGCCGGGCGGCTGCTCGGTGACCGTGCGGTTCGGCACCGAGAAGGATACGCCGCGGGCGCTCTCCGGCGATGGCGTGAAGGTGTCGTCCGACAATCCGGCGCTGCTGAAGCTCGCGCCCGTGGTGACCGAGATCGGAGTCAATTTCGCTGCGAAGTAATCGGAGTCATCCCTCGGCGCCGGCTGAGACCGGTGATCGTCACCACCATTGATCGATCACGATGAGTGTCTGCCTCCGCTCGGCGGAAACCCGTACAGCCGCTGGGCGTTATCGGCGAGGACGCGGTTGCGGGCGGCGGCATCGGGCACCCAGTCGGCCAAGAGGTCGAGCAGCTCGCCGACGTTCATCATGTGGCCGCGGTGCGCGACGTGCGGCCAGTCGGAGCCCCAGACGCAGCGGTCGGGGGCGGCCGCGTGGAGGCGGCGGACGAAGGGGACCGTGTCGGCATAGGGCGGTCCGGCGACCGTGTTGCGGTAGGCGCCGGACAGCTTGACCCAGGCGCCGTCGCGCACCAGCGAGACCAGCGTCTGGAAGCCGGGATCGGCTGTCCCGCGCGACACCGGGAAGTGGCCCCAGTGATCGATCACGATCGGCACCGCGAGCCCTTCCAGTCGCGGCGCCAGGGCCGGCAGGTCGGCGGCGTCGATCAGGAACTGCAGGTGCCAGCCGAGCTCGCGGGCGAGCGCGGCGTAGTCGTGCAGCTGATCGAAGCCGATGCCGCCGCCATAGAGAACATTGAGGCGCAAACCGACCACGCCGGCCTGCTGCAACGCCGCCAGCTCGCGGTCCGGCAGGCCGAGCGGGATCACCGCGATGCCGCGCAGCCGCTCGCGGTTGGCGCCCAGCGTCTCGACCATCAGGCTGTTGTCGGTGCCGTGGACGCTGACCTGGACCAGCACGCCATAGGTCATGCCGGTGGCATCGAGCATCGCCAGATAGGAGGCCGCGGTGGCCTCCGGCGGCGTGTAGCTGCGCTCGGCCACGAAGGGATGGCGCGGCGGCAGCCCGATGACATGGGCGTGGGTGTCGACCGCGCCTGGCGGCACGATGAAGCGGGAGGCCCTGCGCGGATGCGGATCGGGCCCCGCGCAGGCGGGAGCCCGATCGGCGTCGGGTGCGATCTCACGCATCGGCGTGCAGCACCTTGCCGCGCGTCTCCGGCAGCGCATAGGCGGCGACGAAGAACAGCGCATAGGCGAACAGAGCGAACAGGCAGATCGCGGTGGCGAGCGAGGTCATCTGCGACAGATAGCCGACCAGGAACGGAAACAGCGCGCCGATGCCGCGGCCGAAATTGTAGCAGAAGCCCTGGCCGGAGCCGCGCAAGCGCGTCGGATAGAGCTCGGTGAGGAACGCGCCCATGCCGGAGAAATAGCCCGAGGCGAAGAAGCCGAGCGGAAAGCCGAGCAGCCACAGCAGCTCGTTCGACAGCGGCAGCTGGGTGTAGGCGGCGACCACGACCATGGCGCCGAGCGAGAACACCAGGAACAGGTTGCGCCGGCCGAAACGATCCGCATACCAGGCGCCGACGAGATAGCCGATGAACGAGCCGATGATGAGAGCGGCGAGATAGCCGGTCGAGCTGACGATCGAGAGCTTGCGCTCGGTGGTGAGGAAGCGCGGCACCCAGAAGGTGATCGCGTAGTAGCCGCCCTGGCAGCCGGTCGCCACCAGCGAGGCGAGAATGGTGGTCTTCAGGATCGGTCCCTGGAAGATCTCCAGGATCGAGGGGCGGTCGCCGGCGGCGGCGACCTTCGCGCGGGCGGCGGCGGCGACCTCCGGCTCCTTCACGAAGGCGCGCAGATACAGCACCAGCAGCGCCGGCAAGGCCCCGATCGCGAACATCCACCGCCACGCCTGATCGGCCGGCAGCAGCGAGAACAAGGCGGCTTGCGCCAGCACCGCGAGGCCCCAGCCGACGGCCCAGCCGGACTGCACGCTGCCGACGGCGCGGCCGCGATACTGGGCGCGAATGGTCTCGCCCATCAGCACCGCGCCGGCCGCCCATTCACCGCCGAAGCCGAGTCCGAGCAGGGCTCGCAGCACCAGCAATTGCTCGAAGTTCTGCGCGAACGCGCACAGCAGCGAGAACAGCGAGAACCAGATGATGGTGAACTGCAGCGTCCGGACGCGGCCGATGCGGTCGGCGAGATAGCCCGCCGCCCAGCCGCCGAAGGCCGAGGCGAGCAGCGTCACCGTGCCGGCGAGGCCCGCGGTGCCGGCGTCAACCTTCCACAGCGCGATGATCGTGCCGATCACCAGCGGGTAGATCATGAAGTCCATGCCGTCGAGCGCCCAGCCCGTGGCGCAGGCCCAGAAGGTGCGCCGTTCGGCCGTGGTCATGCCATTGTAGAAGCCGGTGAGGCTCGTATCCTCGATCGGCACCACCGTGTCTGCAGCTGTCGACATCCTCGCCTCCCATGCGCCGCTCTTGTTGAACGGTCGATCCGCGGCAGAGTTCGCTGAAAGATCCGGCGGTGTCTGTCAGAAAATCGTCAGGATCGGCGCTGCTGCGTGCAGCCTTGTCAGGAAATCACCGGCCGCCGCGCTGCATGCGGCGATAGCGCGCCGGACTCTCGCCGGTCACCGCCCGGAACGCGGCGCCGAAATGCGATTGCGAGGAGAAGCCGAGCGACAATGCGATCTCGACGATCGGCAGATCGGAGGTCGAAAGCAGCCGGCGCGCGGCCAGCACGCGCTGCTCGACGACGAACCGATGCGGCGTCGTTCCGGTCGCCTGCTTGAAGCTGCGGAGGAAGGAGGACGGGCTCATCCCCGCCACCTCCGCCATCGCGGCCAGCGTGACCGGCGCACCGGGATCGGCGCGAACGAACTCGGTGACGCGCGCCCGCATCCGGTCGTCCAAGGGCCGCGTCTGCTCCAGTCCGGGTGGGCGCTGCACTGCGTAGCGGTCCGAGACGTGCAGCGCGAGCGTGTAGGCGAACTGTTCGGCGAGCAGTCGGCTTGGCCTTTCGCCGCCACCGCAGCTCTCGACCAGCCGCGTCGCCGCAGCTTCGAGCATCGGATCTTCGGTGTCCCAGGCCTGGTTCGTCAGGGTGACCGGCGCCGCAGAGCCGCGGGCGGCCGCGACCTCCTTCAGCAGGGCATCGCCGAGATACAGAATGAGCAGCGGGCCCGAGCGGACCTCCGGCACGGCATCGACCACCACGCTGCAGCCGGGCTGGCCGATCCGGAAACGCCCGGCGCTGACCGGCGCATCGCGCCGCACCTTGCCATCCTCGATCAGGACGTGACGCCGGACGTCATATAGCGTGATCGCCACCGTCGGGACCGGCAGCTCGCCATACTCGTAAAGATGCGGCCCGGTGACCTCGCTGACAGCCGCGGCAAACCCGGCCGTCGACCACAGGTCGATCAGCGCCGACTGCCGGCGTCCGGTGACGCGCTCGGCATGACGAAGGGGATTGAGCTGCATGGGGAGGGACGTCTGGCTGAATGGCTGCCATAAATTTTAGCATTGTCTTGCCGGGCTGGCGACTTCCGGCAGGCAGGGCGCGGCGTTCTCCAACCTCGTGGGTCGATGTCGCCTCAAGGCCGCCTGATTATCGGCAAATATTATCCGGGTGATATTTGCTGTGCAGCGGTAGTAGCGTCGCACAGGAGTGAGGAGACGCCGTGCGCAATTCCATCGTTCTCTTGATGCTGCTTGCCGCGCCGGTATCGGCGCAGACGGCGCCTCCGGCCGACGGGCCGATCACCTGCACCTCCCCGGTGTCGGTCGGCGATTCCGCCAAGAGTCTGATGCAGCGCTATGGCGGGGAGGCGGTGGTCGCGGAGGATCTCTACACTGGCGTGGAGGACATCACGTATCGAGGCGTGGCCCTGCTGCCGCAATCTCCGGACTGGCGCATCGACGTGTTCTTCGCGGATGATGCGATGACCCGCGTTGCACGATTGACGGTGCGAGATGCCAAGACCAGTCACTGGAACGTGGCTGGGGTGACGATCGGTTCGACATTGGCACAGGTTCAGAAGATCAACGGCAAGCCCTTTCTCGTCACCGGGATCGACTCGGATTTCAGCGGTTTCGTCATCAACTGGAAGGGCGGCGTGCTAGGTCGTCCGTTGGCGGGCGGATGCGAAATCGTGGTGCGCTTCGGGCAGGGCAAGGACGTCAGAGGCGCGCCCGATGGCGATCCGGTTGCATCCGACAACGCCACGATGCGTAAATGGGGACCGGTGGTCGAGCAGATCGAGGTTCGCTTCCCCGAGAAATAGCAGCTGCTGCGTTAACGAGCGGGCCTCATGGTTCGAGACGGCGCGCATCTGCCAACAGCGCTTTCACCGGATGACCTGCGCGCGTCTCCTCACCATGAGGAGATGCATCTGACACCACGCGAGATCTCCCACCTTGCGTCTTCTGCGCGAGCTCCATCTCCTCATCCTGAGGAGCTTGGCGAAGCCAAGCGTCTCGAAGGACGAGGCCCGTGATCTTTTTTCAACAAACAACGCGCCATTTAACAAAAAGGCGCCCCGCGAGGGGGCGCCTTCGTGATCCGCCGATCGTGTCGGGCGATCAGCCCGAGTAGTACATGTCGAACTCGACCGGGTGCGGGGTCATTTCGAAGCGCTCGACCTCGGTCATCTTCAGCGCGATGTAGCTGTCGATGAAGTCGTCGTCGAACACGCCGCCGGCCTTCAGGAAGGCGCGGTCCTTGTCGAGGTTCTCGAGCGCCTCGCGGAGCGAGCCGCAGACGGTCGGGATCTGCTTCAGCTCTTCCTTCGGCAGGTCGTAGAGATCCTTGTCCATCGCCGGGCCCGGATCGAGCTTGTTCTTCACGCCGTCGAGGCCGGCCATCAGCATCGCGGCGAAGCCGAGATAGGGGTTGGCCATCGGATCGGGGAAGCGGACCTCGACGCGCTTGGCCTTCGGCGAGGAAGTGTAGGGGATGCGGCACGAGGCCGAGCGGTTGCGCGCGGAGTAGGCGAGCAGCACCGGCGCCTCATAGCCCGGGACCAGACGCTTGTAGGAGTTGGTCGACGGGTTGGTGAAGGCGTTGATCGCCTTGGCGTGCTTGATGATGCCGGCGATGTAGGACAGGCAGGTCTCCGACAGGTCGGAATACTTGTTGCCTGCGAACACCGGCTTGCCGTCCTTCCAGATCGACTGGTGGACGTGCATGCCCGAGCCGTTGTCACCATAGACCGGCTTCGGCATGAAGGTGGCGGTCTTGCCGTAGATGTGCGCGACCTGGTGGATGCAGTATTTGTAGATCTGCATCTGGTCGGCCATCAGGGTCAGCGTGTCGAACTTCATGCCGAGCTCGTGCTGGGCGGAAGCGACCTCGTGATGGTGCTTCTCGACCTTGACGCCCATGCGCGCCATCGCGCCGAGCATCTCCGAGCGCATGTCCTGCACCGAGTCCTGCGGCGGCACCGGGAAGTAGCCGGCCTTGGTGCGGATGCGGTGGCCGAGATTACCGCCCTCATACTCGGTGTCCGAGTTGATCGGCAGCTCGGAGGAGTCGAGGCGGAAGCCGGTGTTGTAGGGCGAGGAGCTGTAGCGGACGTCGTCGAACACGAAGAACTCGGCCTCCGGGCCGACGAACACGGTGTCGCCCACGCCCATCGACTTCACCATCGCCTCGGCCTTCTTGGCGATGCCGCGCGGGTCGCGATTGTACGGCTCGCCGGTGGTCGGCTCGAGCACGTCGCAGGTGATGATCATGGTGGTTTCGGCGAAGAACGGATCGATCGTCGCGGTCACCGGGTCGGGCATCAGGCACATGTCGGATTCATTGATCGCCTTCCAGCCGGCGATCGAGGAGCCGTCGAACATGGTGCCTTCGGCAAAAATGTCTTCGTCGATCATGCTGACGTCGAAGGTGACGTGCTGCCACTTGCCCCGCGGGTCGGTGAAGCGGAGGTCGACATATTTGACGTCGTTGTCCTTGATTGCTTTCAAGACGTCCTTGGCGGTCTTCATGAATACCCCTCTTGGCTTATAACGTCACGGCCCGGCGCGGGACGGCGTCCGCGGGTCATGCTCCATTAGCCTCGCGCGGGGACCAAGACAATATCGGAAACGCCAAAACGGCCGCGTGCAAGCGCCTCGCAGAGGACGCCTGAGCTGCCGTGAGGGCTGCTGGCGCAGCAAACGTTCTGTGCAGGGCCCGGAGCGGACGGTCCGTTCCAGGCCCCGGGTCAGGCTAGATCGCGTCCAGACCGGATTCGCCGGTTCGGATGCGGATCGCTTCCTCGATATTGGACACGAAGATCTTGCCGTCGCCGATGCGGCCGGTCTGGGCGGCGCGGCGGATCGCCTCGATCGCACGCTCGACCAGGTCGTCGCCGATCACGATCTCGATCTTCACCTTGGGCAGGAAATCGACGATGTATTCGGCGCCCCGGTACAGCTCGGCATGACCCTTCTGCCGGCCAAAACCCTTGGCTTCGGTGACGGTGATGCCCTGAAGTCCCACTTCCTGAAGCGCCTCCTTCACCTCGTCGAGCTTGAACGGCTTGATGATGGCTTCGATCTTCTTCACTGAGCGCCTCCCGGGCATTCCGCTATAAACAACAGGTGGGTCATCGTCAGGCTGCGCCCACGCGCAGGTCGTTCGATCATTTCGCTACCGGGCCCGACACTCTCCGGCGGAGGCCCGGTGATTGACTGCCCGACTTGCCCCGTGCCGAAGTGGCTCCACAAAAGCAGGGTCTATGCCAAGTCGTTAACGGGCCCAAATAGGGCCGATAATCAGGCATTTCACGAGCGCCCTGACGATTCCCTCAAGGAACGTCTAGAATACCGGAGCCTTGAGATTAGGCAAATAGACCAAACGTTGTGCAGACATCGACGATCCAGACGCGCGCTGTCCGAAATGCCCAGGGAAAAGGCGACATGCCGGGTTTCGTCGCGTCTTGCCAGACGCGCAGCGCCCTTGGAAGTTGCGGGCCGGCGCGGCAATAGGAAGCGCGGGATTCGCGCGCGCCGGCTCCTCGGGACGGGGCGCCGACGCCCGCTGAGACGCGATGGGGACGATATCACGCAGCCGGCGCTAGACGGCGGCTGGGGACGAGAGCGGCGATGGAAATCTTGACCACGAGCGAAATGGAGCGCGCCGACCGGCTGACGATCGCAGCCGGCACGCCGGGCTTTTCGCTGATGCTGAGCGCCGGCCAGGCAGTGGCCGAGGCGGCCATGGACCTGGTCGAGACCGGGCCGATCGTGGTGGTCTGCGGGCCGGGCAACAATGGCGGCGACGGCTTCGTTGCCGCGGCCGAACTCGCCGCGCAGGGCAGGGACGTCTCGGTCATCCTGATGTGCGAGCGCGACGCGTTGCACGGCGACGCGGCCTCCGCCGCCAAGGGGTGGAAGTTTCCGGTGCTGCCGTTCACGCCGCAGGCGATCGGCAGGCCGGCGCTGATCATCGACGCGCTGTTCGGCGCCGGCCTCAGCCGGCCCGTCACCGGCGAGCCTCATGACGTCATCGCAGCGATCAACGGCAATGGCGCGCCGGTGCTCGCGGTCGACCTGCCGAGCGGCATCAACGGCACCACGGGCGCGGTGATGGGCATCGCAGTCCGCGCCACCGAGACGGTGACCTTCTTCCGCAAGAAGCCGGCGCATCTGCTGCTGCCGGGCCGCCAGCATTGCGGGCGCGTCCGGCTCGCCGACATCGGCATCGCTCCCCAGGTGCTCGCGGAGATCAGGCCGCAGGCCTTCGAGAACGATCCCGAGCTGTGGCAGGGCCATTTTCCGGTGCCACGCATCGACGGCCACAAATACGCCCGCGGGCACGTGCTGGCGATGTCCGGCGACGTCACCGCCACGGGCGCGGCGCGGATGGCCGCGCGGGCCGCGTTGCGGGCCGGCGCCGGCCTCGTCACGCTGGCCTCGCCGCGCGATGCGCTGGCGGTCAATGCCGCGGCGCTGACGGCGGTGATGGTGCGCGCCGCCGACACCGCGATCGCGTTCGGCGAATTGCTCGGCGACAAGCGCTACAACACCTGCATCATCGGGCCCGGCACCGGCGTCAGCGAGCGCACGCGCGACCTCGTCTACACCGCGCTCACGGCGCAGCGTCACCTCGTGCTCGATGCCGACGCGTTGACGAGCTTCGCCGACGCGCCGGAGCGGCTGTTCGAGCAGCTCAGGGCGATGGCCGAGGCGCAGATCGTGCTGACACCGCACGAGGGCGAATTCCCCCGGCTGTTCTCCGATCTCAGCAACAAGCATCCCGGCCGCTCCAAGCTGGAGCGCGTCCGCGCGGCAGCGGTGCGCTGCGGCGCCGTGGTGCTGTTGAAGGGCGCCGACACGACGGTGGCCGCGCCCGACGGCCGCGCCGCAATCGCCGCCAACGCGCCGCCCTGGCTCGCCACCGCCGGCGCCGGCGACGTGCTCGCCGGCATCATCGCCGGCCTGCTGGCCCAGGGCGTGCCGGCGTTCGAGGCCGCCTGCATCGGCGTGTGGATGCATGGCGAGGCGGGATCGGAGGCAGGGCCGGGGCTGATCGCGGAGGACCTGACGGAGACGCTGCCGGCGGTGTTTCGAAGGCTCTATGACAGGTTCGGGATTGAATACTGAGGGCGTGCTGTGACCCAGCAACCGCTGTCATGCCCGCGAAGGCGGGCATCCAGTACGCCGCGGCCCCTCGATTCAATCACAGCCGTCTCGGCGTACTGGATCGCCCGGTCAAGGGCCGGGCGATGACAGCGGAGTTTGTGGTGGCGTCCGCGCGTCTCGCTCACAAATCTAGACGCACTCACGTCACCTGATACTTCGCCACCGCGTTCTCGTTCCAGGCGAGGCCGAGGCCCGGGCCTTTCGCCGTGACCTTGCCGTCGACCACCCGCAGCGGCTCGGCGAGGATGGCTCCCGCGAGATCCAGCACCTCCAGGAAATGAGCGGTCGGCGTCACCGCCAGCACGTGCGCGCTCGCTTCGGGCAGGATGTGGCTCGACATCGGGATCGACGCGGCATCGGCTTGCCCAGCGACATTGAGCCAGCCGGTGATGCCGCCGACCTTCATCAAATCGGGCATGATGAAGTCGGAGGCGCCGGCGGCGATCGCCTCGGCAAAGCCGCGCGGAAACCACCAGTTTTCGCCGGCCTGGATCGAGATCTCCGAGCGCTCGCGGACGGCGGCATGGCCGGACAGATTCTCCTGCGGCACCGGCTCCTCGATCCAGGTCAGGTCGCAATCGGCCAGGCGCGCGATTCTGCGCGTGGCCTCAGCGGGATCGAGCGACTGGTTGAAGTCGAGCATCAGCGCGATGTCGGGGCCGAGAAGCGCGCGCAGGCTCTTGATCATCGCCTCGTCGGTGGCGAGGTCGCCATGGCCGCCCTTGGTCTTGATGGCGCGGAAGCCATGCTCGTCGCGCGCCGTGCGCAAGGTGCGCTCGTCGTCCTTGGCATCGAGCACGCCGTAGCTGTCATAGGCGGGAATCGGCCGTGCGCTGCCGCCGAGCAGCTCGACCACGGGCTTGTTCGCGATCTGGCCGAGCGCGTCCCAGAACGCCATGTCGAGACCCGAGACGGCCATGCCGACCAGACCCTGCCAGCCAAGCAGGCGGAATTTGGCGTCCATCACCTTCATGAGGTCGAACGGGACCAGCGGCTTGCCGGCGAGCTCGCGGCCGATCTCCTCGACGAGGTGCACCAGCGGCTTCAGCGCGAGCCTGGTGTAGGCAAACAGGTAAGAGTGCCCCGTAACCCCCTGATCGGTCGTGACGTCGATCAGCACCAGCGGCCCGGTGTCGATGACGCCGAAGGCGTTGCGAAGCGGGCGCTTCATCGGGGTGACGACGGCACGCGCGGTGACGCCGGTGATGGCGGCTGTGGTCATGGGAGTTCTCCCTGGTTCGTTTCCTCAGCCGATCTCATACCACCGCAAGAGTCGCGGCGCTGCCCAGTTCGCGGCCATGCTCTCCAGCAGGAACCGGCCGGGCTGTTGGGCGAGAAACGCGATGCGCTGGGTCTGGCCGGCCTCGAGCGCCAGGGTGTCGAGCCAATAGGGCTTCCAGCCGTCGTCGAGCCGGTCGAGCAGCCGGAACGGCTGGCCGTGCAGATGGACGACGTTGGAACCGCCGGTCTTGTTGGCGAGGGCCAGCACGACGACGCGGCCGGCCTTGGCCTGGAAGGCAGGCGCGCTCGTCGCGCTGAACTGCACCGCCGGGCGCCAGTCGGGGCCGTCGAGCGCGAGGTCCACGCGCACAGCCTTTCCCAGATCGAGCTTGTCCGGCAGACCGTTCGCGGGGAGGGGCGGCGCCGGCGGCAGCGGCGCAGCCCGCAGCGGTGGCTCGCCCGACGTCGCGAGCCGTGCGATCGGACGCGCAGCCGTACCGTCGTGCAGCAGCACCTGGAGCGGCGCCTTGGCCGCGGGCATGTCGATGAAGACGTCGGTGCGGCCGCCCGGCGGCAGCACCACGGCGCCGTTGCGGGCGAGGAACGGTTCGGCGGGCTGGCTGTCGATCGCCATGACTCGGACCGCGTCGAGGTCGGCGATTTTGATCGCGATCACAGCGCGATGGCAGCCATTGATGATGCGGAGCCTGACCCGCGCATGGGTCCGCAGCGCGATCTCCGGCTGGATCTGGCCGTTGACGGCGTAGATCAGCTCGGAATCCTTTGCCTCGGTGCCCGGTGCCAGTGCGCTGCCATCCGGCCTCAGCCGGAAGTCTTCCACCAGGAAAACCTCGTCGCGGTCGACACTTGACGGCTGGGCCTCATCGACGATGACAGGTAGCGGCCGGATCGGGAGAGCCGCATGCTCGGTCAGCAGCCGCAGGTCGAGCAAGCCGGTGCCGGCCCGTGCCGCGGTCGCGGCGATGCTGGCCCGTCCGCCCGGGCCGACCGCCGGCTGCCCCAGCAGCGGGGCCGGCAGCACGAGGCCGCGGCCGGCAAGGGCCGCGGCGACGGACAGCCCGTTCGAAAAACCGAGGTCGAGCGCCGCGTCACGGGCAAGCCGGACCAGCGGGGCGGGGGCCGTCAGCCGCCAGACCTGGCTGGGCGCGCGGCCCGGGCCGAGCGCAAGAGATTCGGCGCGGGTCTCCAGCACCACAGACACTCGGCTCGCGGCCACTGCGGGCCCGCGGAGCGATGCCGTCAGCCCCGCCGCGAGGCCTCCAAGCACCGTCCGGCGGCTGATCCTCTCCACAGGCTGCCTCATGCGGCAAAACATCGTGCGATGAGGGGGATGCGGATCATGTCGTTTTCCCTTATGTGTGCCTCCGACACGGTCGATCGGCCTGCCGGTGGTGCTTTCGACAGCCCATTTTTTTGCTGCGGACGGTTTCGTGCGTGGTATAAGCCGCGCCGCCCGCGGCACCGCGGCCGGGCTATCGATGCAGTTCACGCGGGCGTGGCGGAACTGGTAGACGCGCTGGATTTAGGTTCCAGTGACGAAAGTTGTGGGGGTTCGAGTCCCTCCGCCCGCACCAAGCGCTTCTCCGGCGTTTGCCCCTAGTTTTACCGGCGAACCCGCTCTCTCGCACAGAGAAGCGGGGCCGCCGATCCCACCGACGCAAGGCCATTTGCCGCGCGTCGTCCACAATTGAGTCAGATGTGTCCGGATCGCAAGGGTCCGGACCGAAGCGGAAGAAGATTGACGCCATGCAGGTCACAGAAACCTTGTCGGAAGGCTTGAAGCACGAGTTCCAGATCAGCGTTCCGGCGGCGGATCTCGACGCCAAGGCGGATGCCAAGCTGGTCGATCTCAAGGACAAGGTCCGCATCAACGGCTTCCGCCCCGGCAAGGTGCCGGTCGCGCATCTGAAGAAGATCTACGGCAAGTCGGTCATGGCCGAGACCATCGACCAGACCATCCGCGACACCAACACGCAGATCTTCACCGAGCGCGGCTTCCGCCTGGCCACCGAGCCCAAGGTGACGATGCCGACCGAGGAAGCCGAGGTCGAGAAGATCCTCGCTGGCGAGTCCGACCTGACCTACACCGTGGCCGTCGAGGTCGTGCCGGCGATCGCGCTCGCCGACTTCAAGACCTTCTCGGTCGAAAAGCCGGTGGCCGACATCACCGACGCCGACGTCGACGAGGCGATCAAGCGCCTGGCCGATGCCAACCGTAGCTACGCCGCCAAGGCCGATGGCGCGAAGGCCGAGAACGGCGACCGCGTGAAGATCAACTTCAAGGGCACGATCGACGGCGTCGCCTTCGAGGGCGGCACCGGCGAGGGCATCGACGTCGTCATCGGCTCCAACACCTTCATCCCCGGTTTCGAGGACCAACTGGTCGGCATCGGCGTCGGCGAGACCCGTACGCTCAAGGTCACGTTCCCGACCAACTACCTGAACAACGAGCTCGCCGGTAAGGCCGCGGAGTTCGAGACCACGGCGACCGCGATCGAGGCGCCGGAAGACAAGGTGGTGGACGACGAGTTCGCCAAGACGCTCGGCCTGGAATCGCTCGACAAGCTGAAGCAGCTGATGCGCGATCGTCTTGCCGGCGAGTTCAGCCAGGCGACCCGCCAGCGCGTCAAGCGCGCGCTGCTCGACCGTCTCGACGAGACCCATAAGTTCGATGCGCCGCCGTCGTTGATCGACGAGGAGTTCAACCTGATGTGGAACTCGGTCAAGGCCGAGATGGATTCCAGCGGCAAGACCTTCGCCGACGAGAACACCACCGAGGATAAGGCGAAGGAGGAGTACCGCACCATCGCCGACCGCCGCGTGCGCCTCGGCCTCGTGCTCTCCGAGATCGGCGAGAAGAACAAGATCACCGTGACCGACGACGAGGTCAGCCGCGCCGTGATCGAGCGCGCGCGCTCGATGCCGGGCCGCGAGAAGGAGGTCTGGGACTTCTATCGCAGCAACCCGCAGGCGCTCGCGCAGCTGCGCGCGCCGATCTACGAGGACAAGGTCGTCGACTTCATCCTCGAGCTCGCCAACGTGACCGAGAAGAAGGTCTCCAAGGACGAGCTGTTCAAGGACGACGACAGCGACAAGGCAGCCTGAAAAGGCCGCCCATCGTAGGGTTCGCGACATAAGCGCGAGATTAAGGTTGACCGGCGAAAGCGCCGGTCAGCCCGGTTCGGGTGCTGGCCGCCGCCGCGGGAATCAGCTTGAACAGAGCAACGACCTCGCTCGCGGCTGGCCAGGAGACCCGGTCTTGTCACCGGCAAATTGGTCCATATCTGTGGGCTCGGTCTTGAAGTTCTGCATCACGGGACACCTGTCCGTCGCTGCTCGTTGAATGAGCCTCACCTGCGGCGGCCGGTCGTCTCAACTGCTGGTCCAACCCTTGGGTGATTCATGCGCGATCCCGTCGAAACCTATATGAACCTTGTGCCCATGGTGGTCGAACAGACCAACCGCGGTGAGCGCGCCTACGACATCTTCTCGCGCCTCCTGAAGGAGCGCATCATCTTCGTGACCGGTCCGGTCGAGGACGGCATGGCGACCCTGATCGTCGCGCAGCTGCTGTTCCTCGAGGCCGAGAACCCGAAGAAGGAAATCGCGATGTACATCAACTCGCCCGGTGGCGTGGTGACGTCGGGCCTCGCGATCTACGACACGATGCAATTCATCCGTCCGGCGGTGTCGACGCTGTGCACCGGCCAGGCGGCCTCGATGGGCTCGTTGCTGCTCTGTGCCGGCCACAAGGACATGCGCTTCTCGCTGCCGAACTCGCGCATCATGGTGCATCAGCCGTCCGGCGGGTTCCAGGGCCAGGCGACCGATATCATGCTGCACGCCCAGGAGATCCTGAACCTGAAGAAGCGGCTCAACGAGATCTACGTCAAGCACACCGGCCAGCCTTACAAGGCGATCGAGGACGCCCTGGAGCGCGACAAATTCCTCACGGCGGAAGCCGCCCAGGAGTTCGGCCTGATCGACAAGGTTCTCGACAAGCGGCCGGAAGATCCGGCGGCGATGGGCAAGTGAGCCCTCCGTAAACGAGGCGGGGTTCGTTTGACCCGCCTCGGAGCGCACAGCATCACCTTTGTCGGCCCGGGCCGGCAAAGGTACTGAGGTGGGGTCCCAAAAGGGTCGCAACCTTGCCGTGCGGCCGGCAAATAGGCGTGGCAAACACGCAACGCTCCACTGATTTCGCGTGCTCTTACCGTGTCAAGCCCCAAAATCACGGTAATGTCACGGTCTAGGGTCTGTGCTCCGATTAGCGAATTCTTGATAGTCGGATGACAGCATGATTGGCTAGAGTGTCCAGTTATGGATCGTGGGGGATTCGCGTAGGTCGTGGGCGCACGACAGGTGAAGAACAAGGTGTTAATTTTGGTACGAAATTTGCTCTTTCACCAGTCTGGTCCGGCCCGTGCCGGATCGGAACGAACGAGCGGACAAGAGCGAACCGCGGACGGAGACAGGAATGAGTAAGGTCGGCACGAGCGACTCGAAGAACACGCTATATTGCTCGTTCTGCGGCAAGAGCCAGCACGAAGTCCGCAAACTGATCGCAGGTCCAACCGTCTTCATCTGCGACGAGTGCGTCGAACTCTGCATGGACATCATCCGCGAGGAGAACAAGTCCTCGCTGGTCAAGTCGCGCGACGGGATTCCGACCCCGAAGGAGATCTGCAAGGTCCTGGACGATTACGTCATCGGCCAGAACCACGCGAAGAAGGTGCTCTCGGTCGCCGTCCACAACCACTACAAGCGGCTGAATCACCAGACCAAGCACTCCGACGTCGAGCTCGCGAAGTCGAACATCCTGCTGATCGGTCCGACCGGATCGGGCAAGACGCTGCTCGCGCAGACGCTCGCCCGCATCCTGGACGTGCCGTTCACGATGGCGGATGCGACGACCCTGACCGAGGCCGGCTATGTCGGTGAGGACGTCGAGAACATCATCCTGAAGCTCTTGCAGGCGGCCGACTACAATGTCGAGCGCGCGCAGCGTGGCATTGTCTACATCGACGAGATCGACAAGATCAGTCGCAAGTCGGACAATCCCTCGATCACCCGCGACGTGTCGGGCGAGGGAGTCCAGCAGGCGCTGCTGAAGATCATGGAGGGCACGGTTGCGTCGGTTCCGCCGCAGGGCGGCCGCAAGCATCCGCAGCAGGAGTTCCTGCAGGTCGACACCACCAACATCCTGTTCATCTGCGGTGGTGCGTTCTCCGGTCTCGAGAAGATCATCTCGGCGCGCGGCCGGTCGACCTCGATCGGCTTCGCCGCCCAGGTTCTGGCGCCGGAAGACCGCCGCACCGGCGAGATCTTCCGTCACGTCGAGCCTGAGGATCTCCTGAAGTACGGCCTGATCCCCGAGTTCGTCGGCCGTCTGCCGGTCGTTGCGACGCTCGAGGACCTCGACGAGAACTCGCTCAAGAAGATCCTGACCGAGCCCAAGAACGCGCTGGTGAAGCAGTATCAGAGGCTGTTCGAGATGGAGAACATCGAGCTCACCTTCGCCGACGAGGCGCTGGGCGCGGTGGCGCGCAAGGCCATCGAGCGCAAGACCGGCGCGCGTGGTCTGCGGTCGATCCTCGAGAGCATCCTGCTTGAGACGATGTTCGACCTGCCGGGTCTCGAGGGCGTCGAGGAAGTGGTCATCTCGCGCGAAGTGGTCGAGGGCACCGCCCGTCCGCTCTACATCTACGCCGATCGGTCCGATCGCGCGGTGGAAAGCAGCGCCAGCGCGTGAGGCGCGCTGGTACGAGAGACAGAAGACCTCGATTTATTAGATCGGCGATCGCCGCGGACATCATGTCCGCGGCATCGCAGCGTTTCAGAGTCCCGCCGCGTAAAGCCATTTTTGGCGGGTGTTTACCGATACTTGACACCCCCCGGGTCGATAGCCACCTAATGTCGCGTGGCGATACAAATCTCAATCCCGGGATTCGCCTCAACAACGATCCGAAACAAGCGGGCGATATCGACGCGTCAGTGAAGTCCGGATCAGATCGCACCTTGTGGCGGTTGCGCACGATGGCGGACTGCGTGCAAGGGGGCTAAACAAAAGGAACAGGCCATGACGACCCCCAAACCCCGGCCGACCATCGTTTACGGCGAGAGCCACGCCTATCCGGTTCTGCCGCTCCGCGACATCGTCGTCTTCCCGCACAACATCGTTCCGCTGTTCGTCGGCCGCGAGAAATCCATCCGCGCCCTCGAAGAGGTGATGAAGAGCGACGCGCTGGTGATGCTGGCGACGCAGAAGAACGCGTCCGACGACGATCCAGCTCCGGATGCGATCTACGAGACCGGGACGCTCGCCAGCGTGCTGCAACTCCTGAAGCTGCCCGACGGCACCGTGAAGGTGCTGGTCGAAGGCCTGGAGCGCGCGCGCGTCGAGAAGTACACCGATCGCGCCGACTACTACGAAGCCACTGCCGTTGCGCTCGAGGACACCGACGCCAAGTCGGTCGAGGCCGAAGCGCTGGGCCGCTCCGTCGTGTCGGACTTCGAGAGCTATGTGAAGCTGAACAAGAAGATCTCCGCCGAGGTCGTCGGCGTCGTTCAGTCGATCACCGATTTCGGCAAGCTGGCCGACACCGTCGCCTCGCATCTCGCCGTCAAGATCGCCGATCGCCAGGGCATCCTGGAGACGCTGTCCGTCACCACGCGCCTGGAGAAGGTGCTGGGCCTGATGGAGAGCGAGATCTCGGTGCTGCAGGTCGAGAAGCGCATCCGCTCGCGTGTGAAGCGCCAGATGGAGAAGACCCAGCGCGAGTACTACCTGAATGAGCAGATGAAGGCGATTCAGAAGGAGCTGGGCGACGAGGACGGCCGTGACGAGCTCGCCGATCTGGAAGAGCGCATCAACAAGACCAAGCTCTCCAAGGAAGCGCGCGAGAAGGCCCAGCACGAGCTGAAGAAGCTGCGCCAGATGTCGCCGATGTCCGCGGAAGCGACCGTCGTGCGCAACTACCTGGATTGGCTGCTGTCGATCCCGTGGAACAAGAAGTCCAAGGTGAAGAAGGATCTGGAGGCCGCTCAGGCGGTTCTGGATGCGGATCACTATGGGCTGGAGAAGGTCAAGGACCGCATCGTCGAGTACCTGGCGGTGCAGTCGCGCGCCAACAAGCTGACCGGCCCGATCCTGTGCCTGGTCGGACCTCCCGGCGTCGGCAAGACCTCGCTCGGCAAGTCGATCGCGAAGGCCACGGGGCGCGAGTTCGTTCGCGTGTCGCTGGGCGGCGTGCGCGACGAGGCGGAGATCCGCGGTCATCGCCGGACCTATATTGGCTCGATGCCCGGGAAGATCATCCAGTCGATGCGCAAGGCCAAGACTTCGAACCCGCTCTTCCTGCTGGACGAGATCGACAAGATGGGCTCGGACTTCCGGGGTGATCCCTCGTCGGCGCTGCTGGAGGTCCTGGACCCCGAGCAGAACACGACGTTCAACGATCACTATCTGGAGGTCGACTACGACCTGTCGAACGTGATGTTCATCACGACCGCGAATACGCTGAATATTCCCGGACCGCTGATGGACCGCATGGAGATCATCCGCATCGCGGGCTACACCGAGACCGAAAAGCTCGAGATCGCCCGCAAGCACCTGATCCCAAGCGCGATCTCGAAGCACGGCCTGGACTCGAAGGAGTGGTCGATCGACGACGACGCGTTGCTGCTCGTGATCCGGCGCTACACCCGCGAAGCGGGCGTGCGTAATCTGGAGCGTGAGATTTCCACACTGGCCCGCAAGGCCGTGAAGGAGCTCATGATGTCCAAGAAGAAGTCGGTGAAGATCACCGAGAAGACCGTCGAGGAATTCCTGGGTGTTCCGAAGTACCGCTTCGGCGAGATCGAGAGCGACGATCAGGTCGGCATCGTGACGGGCTTGGCCTGGACCGATGTCGGTGGCGAGCTGCTGACGATCGAAGGCGTCATGATGCCCGGCAAGGGCAAGATGACGGTGACGGGCAATCTGCGCGACGTCATGAAGGAGTCGATCTCGGCGGCGGCCTCGTTCGTCCGCTCGCGGGCGATCAACTATGGCATCGAGCCGCCGTTGTTCGACCGGCGCGACATCCACGTCCACGTGCCGGAGGGGGCAACCCCGAAGGACGGACCGTCGGCGGGCGTCGCCATGGCGACGACCATCATCTCGGTGATGACCGGCATCCCGGTTCGTCACGACGTCGCGATGACCGGCGAGATCACCTTGCGTGGTCGCGTGCTGCCGATCGGCGGTCTGAAGGAGAAGCTGTTGGCTGCGGCCCGCGGCGGCATCAAGACGGTGCTGATCCCCGAGGACAACGCCAAGGATCTCACGGAGATCTCCGATGCGATCAAGGGCGGCATGGAGATCATCCCGGTCGCCCGTCTGGACGACGTCGTCGCCCGGGCCCTGGTCCGCAAGCCGGTGCCGATCGTCTGGGAAGAGGACACCAAGGTGCCCGTGAAGGCCGATGGCGACGAAGCCGCCGGCGGCCTGACCGCCCACTGACGACCGAACAGAACAAGGAAACGGCGCCCGAAGGGGCGCCGTTTTCGTTTGCGGGATCGAGCCACTGACTTCGAGCGTGCGGAGTCTGCCCCACCGTTCCCGCTGCGGCGGTTTCTCGCTGCCGCCGCGTGGTTCCGGCGTTGATTGCGGATCGGGCAGGGGGTAAAGAAGCGCGACGTGAGGGCGGCTAGCTCAGCTGGTTAGAGCATCTCGTTTACACCGAGAGGGTCGGGAGTTCGAATCTCTCGCCGCCTACCACTCGGATCTGCCGGCAGGCACGCTCGAATTGCGGTGGCTATTGCGGCAGGCGCTGTTTTTCCAGGCTGACCGCGATCCTTTCCAGAAGCGTGTTCGTACGTCTGGTTTCATCGATCTGCTGCTCGTAGAGCTGAACCACCTTCGCGCTGGGACCCAATCCGCCGCGACGGCTGAGCAAGAACCAAACCCCGATCAGGAAGATGAAGGGAAGCCAGGAGACGATCAGCTCCACGACCCATTGTTGCATGACGACCCATTCCCCCATTTGAACCTCTGTCAGAGGTAGCAGGATGGCTATACCGCAGCCTCGTGGTGAAGCGTAGGTGCTGCGGGACGTCGCCGTGGGACAGGGTTTAGAATCCTTTTCGGCGGCCACTACGAAGTGTCAGAACGATTTCGCGTGGTGACCAGCTCTTCTTCGGCTAGCTTCGCGTGGGGTGAAACATCGCGGACGAAACGATGACCGACTTCCTGCGTCACTGCACAGGCGGACACGAACGCATCATCGCGGCTGGCTCCGACCTGCTGGAGGAGGGCCACAGCACCGGGCATCTCTACATCCTGCTGGACGGGCGGCTGGAGGTCGTCAAGGCCGGGGCCACGGTGGCCGTCGTCTCCGAGCCGGGTGCGCTGTTCGGCGAGATGTCGCTGCTGCTGGAGCAGCCGCACACGGCGACCGTGCGGGCGCTTGCCGAGTGCCGGATCTATGAGATCCCCAATGCGCCGCGCTTCCTGACCGAGAATCCCGAGGCGACGCTGGCGATCGCGCGCATGCTGGCGCAGCGGCTCAATGTCGCCAATACCTATCTGGCCGACCTCAAGCGGCAATATGCCGGCCATGGCACGCACCTCGCGATGGTCGGCGACGTCCTGCAGAGCATGGTCAACCTGCCGCCGCAGCAGGTCTCGCCAGGAACGGATCTGGAATCCGATCCACGGCTCTGAGCCAGTCGGGCGCCGCTGTCACCGGCTGGGCCGGGCGCTCCAGCCGTCCGGCGAGGTCGATCCATTCGGCCTGCCCCGCCGACAGCCAGAACGCGCGCTGGGCATCGGTGTCGAGCACCATGTAGGTCGGCGGGCGCCCGGGCTGCCGTCCGGTGTTGAAGACCCAGGTCTCACCGACGCGATCGAACCAGGATCCGTTCGTGATGAAGGGCGACTGGTGGACGTGGCCGGAGATCACCATCGTTGGCCGATGGCGCGCGATGAAGCCTTCGAGCTCGGTATCGCCGAAGAAGCGCTTGCCGCCCCAGCTCACCGGCGAGTTGGCCGGCGGCGCATGATGCACCCAGATCCAGCGTTCGGGTCTGCGTGCGGCGGCGGCTTCGAGCTGGCGCGTGATCGCGGCCTTCACGCGCGGGCCATCCCACCACGGGCAGACCGAGAACATGATGTCGCCGACCACGAGATCGTCGCCATCGGAGGCGATGCCGAGCTCGCGGACCGTGCTGAGCCAAGCCGCGATCTTCTCGCCGTCCGCGCTACGCTCCTCCAGGTCGTGATTGCCGGAGCAGATCATCACGCGCGTCCTGGCGGCGAGCAGCCCGAGATACTTCTTCACGACGACGATCTGGGCGCGGATGTCCACGATCGAGGCAAGGTCGAGCGCATCGCCGGCGAACACCACCATGTCGAAATGCTCGGCCGCGGCGACCAGCCAGTCGAACTGCGGCAACGTGTAGTGAAGATCGGCAACGATGAGACAGCGCATGAGGCTCCTGACGCGCAGGATCGAAGCAAGAGCGGGACCATATTCTGCCCGCGCTATTGCATCTTGAAACTGCGGGCGCCGGCAAGACCAGGTCGTCCTCTGGTCTGTCGAGCTCGCCGGTATGATGTTGGCGCGAGCCATCGCGCGCTCGTGCCTTGACAGGCAAGACCCGCGCATGCGCGATGCCTACTCTCTCGATGATCTCAACCAGACAAGGCGCGTCATGCAATTGCCTTCAGGAGACGACCGCAACGCCGACCAGATCGCCTATTGGAACGGCCCGGGCGGACAGCGCTGGTCGGATCGCCAGGAGGCGCAGGACGTCCTGCTTGCGCCGGTGTCGCAGATCCTGATCGACCGCATCGCGGCCAGGCCGGGAGATCGTGTGCTCGACATCGGCTGTGGTTGTGGCGGCCTGTCGATCGCGCTGGCCGGGCAGGTGAGCCCGGGCGGGCATGTGCTCGGCGTCGACATTTCCGCGCCGATGCTGGCGCGGGCGCGGGCCGTCGCGCCGGCCGGGCTCGCCACCGAATTCGTGCTGGCCGACGCCACCGTGCATCCGTTCGCGCCGGCGAGCTTTGATCTGCTGGTGTCGCGGTTCGGGGTGATGTTCTTTGCCGATCCGGTGGCGTCGTTCGCCAACATCCGCCGCGCGCTGAAGCCGGGCGGCCGGGTCGTGTTCGCCTGCTGGCGCGAGCCGAAGGCCAATCCCTGGATGATTGCGCCGCTGCAGGCGGTCTATCGCCACGTCCCGAAGCTGCCGGAGATGGCGCCGGAGGATCCGGGTCCGTTCGCGTTCGCATCCGAGGCGCGGGTGACGCGGATCCTCGGCGAGGCCGGCTTCAGCGACGTCGCGCTGCAGGCACATCCGCTGTCACTCGACATCGCCCGCGGACAGGGTCTCGACGCGGCGGTGCAATCGGCCTTCGAGATCGGCCCCGCCAGCCGCGCGCTGGAAGGGCACCCGGCGGAGACGCGCGATGCGGCGCGTCTCTCGGTACGCGAGCTGCTCGCACAGCATCAGGATGGCGGCAGCGTCACGCTGTCGGGCTCGATCTGGCTGGTGACGGCCCGCGCCTGACGCGGCACCGGACGGCACTCAGGATCGCTCTTCCCAGATCATCGCCAGATGGACGATGGTCTGCGCCGCCTTCTCCATGTCCTTGACGCTGACCCATTCGAGACGCGAGTGGAAGGCATGCTCGCCGGCGAAGATGTTGGGGCAGGGCAGGCCCATGAACGACAGCCGCGAACCGTCGGTGCCGCCGCGGATCGATGTCCGGACCGGCGTCAGGCCGGCGCGGCGGATCGCCTCCTCGGCGTAGCTCACGATCTCCGGATGCCGGTCGATGACCTCCTTCATGTTGCGGTATTGCTGCCGGACCTCCATCCGATAGGTCGAGCGCGGATAGTCCTTCAGGACATCCCTGACGATGTCCTCGAGCAGCGCTTCCTTCTGCCGCAGGCCCTGCTCGCTGAAATCGCGCACGATGAAGTCGAGCCGCGCCTGTTCGAGCGCGCCGGAGATCCCGACCGGATGCAGGAAGCCTTCCTTGCCCTCCGTCGTCTCCGGCGAGCAGCCATCCTTCGGGAGCCGATCGACGATTGCGGACGCGATCTTGATCGCATGCTCCATCTTGCCCTTGGCAAAGCCGGGATGGGCGCTGACGCCGTTGATGAGGATGGTGGCGCCGTCGGCGGAGAAGGTCTCGTCCTCGATGTTGCCGGCGGTCTCGCCATCCATCGTATAGCCGAAATCGGCGCCCAGCTTCTTCAGGTCGACCCTGTCGACGCCGCGGCCGATCTCCTCGTCCGGCGTGAACAGGATCTTGATGGTGCCGTGCTTGATCTGCGGATTGCTGATCAGGAATTGCGCCGCGTCCATGATCTCGGCGATGCCGGCCTTGTTGTCGGCGCCCAGCAGGGTCGTGCCGTCGGTGGTGACGATGTCGCTGCCGATCTGGTCCTTCAATGCAGGATGCTCAGCCACACGGATGATCTGGCTCGCGTCCCCCGGCAGCACGATGTCGCCGCCCTGGTAGTTGCGCACGATCTGCGGCTTCACGTTGGCCCCGGAACAGTCGGGCGACGTGTCCATGTGCGAGCAGAAGCAGATCACCGGCACGGCCTTGTCGGTGGTGGCGGGGATGGTCGCGTAGACGTAGCCGTTGTCGTCCAGATGGGCGTCCGAAAGTCCCATCGCCTGCAGCTCGGCTGCGAGCATCCGGCCAAGATTTTTCTGTTTGAGCGTCGAAGGACAGGTCGGCGACGTCGGGTCCGACTGGGTGTCGATCACGGCGTAGCGGAGCAGGCGCTCGGTGACGGAGTGGGTATAGCTGCGAAGCGGGTCGGACATGGGCACCACGAGAGAGAGAGAGAGAGAGAGAGAGAGAGAGAGAGAGAGGTTGCCGGAGGTATCAGTATACTAATATATCAGTTATTGCATGCCAGATACCAGGAGCGGCAGGTTATCAATGGTTTCAGCTCTGATCAAAGAACGTCCGCCAGCTCCCGTGCTGCGGAATACGACGTTTCGCGGCCGGCGTTGATCAGCACCGCTTCGCCGACGGCAGGATTGAGCTCCATCTGCAGGATACCGCCTCCGGCGATTCGAAGCTCAGCTTGCTCGCACAGGTGCCGGGCGATTCGTGGGCGGCGTCCGCGAGGAATCTCCTCTCACTCGCTTCCTGGTCAGCCCGTGCGCCTCGACCGGGACGGCGGCCGGAAATTTCAATATGCCCGGTCGAAAGTATGCCTGGTCGGACTTGGCGCCCATTTTGCCATATCCGGCCTGCGACGTCTTCGCGAAGCGACCGCCACGGCCGCGGGGCAGGGGTGCCGAGGTCCGGAGGGAGAGACGTGGGATGGCCCATCATCGTGCAGCGATTGACGTCGGCTGCTGGGCCCAGACAAGGAGACCGGGCGTGCTGCATGGACCCCTCATCAATGACTTCGCACAGCTCTCGGTTCATTGTCCTTGACTTCGAAACATCGCCCCTTTAAGTCGCACTCCTCCGCGGATTTCGCGATCACGCGGGAGTAGCTCAGTTGGTTAGAGCGCCGGCCTGTCACGCCGGAGGTCGCGGGTTCGAGCCCCGTCTCTCGCGCCATGTTTTCAATGGCTTAGCTTTCGATCTGATCCGTCCGCTGGCGCAAGCGGCACTCCCGCGCGATCTCTTCCCGCCTACGACCTGATGCTCCGCCGACTGCAAGTGCTCCGTCGCCAATTTTCCGACCGGGCATGAAAAAGGCCACCCGGCGGGTGGCCTGCGAATGCTGTCAGATGGCAGCGGACAGTGGCCTCAGCGGACCATCGAGTCGCTGGAACTCGTCATGGTCACCGGCTTGCCGGCCTTCACGACGTGCGATGCCGTCTGGCTGTCGTCGACGTTGGCGCGGGTCGCGATGCCGAAAGCGGTCACGGCGATGCCGGCGATCAGGGCAACGGCGACGATCTTCAGATGGGTCGATCGGTCTGCGGAATGCAGCGAGTGGTTCATGTCAGCCTCCCGGCGTCTCAGAGCGCCACTTTGTTGCCTGGACATGTACCCCTGCTTTGTTTCGATCCGGTTTCTTCGTTTCCTCAAAATGGTTTCATCGGTTGCAGCCGCCGCGGCGGCAATCGGGAGTATGCGGCCGGGGCTGACTGCGCGCGGCGGTGCCGGCATCGACGGCGGCCGCGGATGATCTTGATCCGGCGGCCCTTCGTGACCATCTCCCGCGGTAACGGAAGCCTATCGGATGACGGTCCCGTCGCCTCGTTTGGATCTCCCGATCGAGCGCTGATCCGCATCCGTCTCCGACCAGCCAGCCTGCGCACACCGGCGTGCGTCCTCGCGATTGCTGATCGCCTCAGCGTCCTGCGTTGGACCGTGCGGCACCGTAATGCTGCGGGTCTGCAATGCGGCTCCTGCACGCGTCATCCGCGGTGCCGTTGCTCGGTGTGTCCGGGTTTCCGCAATGTGGGGAGGGATGACACCGGCGAGACGGCTTGTCTTGCGCGGCTTGGTGCGCTGCGCTAAGGCTTCGACCAATTCCAATGCAACGAGTCTGCGGTTTGCACCGAAACCGCAGAGGAAAGTGGCGCCGATGACCGGCATCCTTCAGAACTATCTCCCCCTCGTCGTTTTCATAGGTGTCGCAGCCATCATCGGGGTGGTGCTGCTGATCGCGCCGTTCCTGGTCGCCTACCAGCAGCCCGATCCCGAGAAGCTCTCCGCGTATGAGTGCGGCTTCAATGCGTTCGACGACGCCCGCATGAAGTTCGACGTCCGCTTCTATCTGGTTGCCATCCTTTTCATCATCTTCGACCTCGAAGTCGCCTTCCTGTTCCCCTGGGCAGTCGCATTCGGCAAGCTCGGCGCGGCCGGCTTCTGGTCGATGCTGGTGTTCCTGGCCGTGTTGACGGTCGGGTTTGCCTACGAATGGAAGAAAGGCGCGCTTGAATGGGATTGAGCCCGACCACGTCCTCGACCGGGCCGGCGATCGCTCCGGCCCCGAAGGGCATTCTCGATCCCGCGACCGGCAGGCCGATCGGTGCCAACGACCCGTATTTCCTCGAGGTCAGGCACGAGCTGTCGGACAAGGGATTCTTCGTCGCCACCGCTGACGATCTCATCACCTGGGCCCGCACCGGCTCGCTGATGTGGATGACGTTCGGCCTGGCCTGCTGCGCCGTCGAGATGATGCAGGTCTCGATGCCGCGCTACGACGTCGAGCGCTTCGGCTTCGCGCCGCGCGCCTCGCCGCGCCAGTCCGACGTGATGATCGTCGCCGGCACGCTGACCAACAAGATGGCGCCGGCGCTGCGCAAGGTCTACGACCAGATGCCGGAGCCGCGCTACGTCATCTCGATGGGGTCGTGCGCCAATGGCGGCGGCTACTATCACTATTCCTATTCGGTGGTCCGCGGCTGCGACCGCATCGTTCCCATTGACATCTACGTGCCCGGCTGTCCGCCGACCGCCGAAGCGCTGCTGTACGGTGTGCTGCTGCTGCAGAAGAAGATCCGGCGCACCGGCACCATCGAACGCTGAAGGTTTTTCGTTATGGACGACGGCAGGCTCGACGCCCTTGGGCAGACGATCGTAAGCGCGCTCCCGGGCGCCGCGATCGGCCATACGGTCGCTTTCAATCAGCTCACGGTGAACGTGGAGCCCGCCCGGATCGTCGAGGTCGTAACACATCTGCGCGACGATCCTGCTCTCCGCTTCGTCAACATCACCGACATCACGGCGGTCGACTATCCTGAGCGCGCCAAGCGTTTCGATGTTGTCTATCACTTCATGTCACCGACGCTGAACGCGCGCATCCGGCTCAAGGCCGAGGCCGACGAGACGACGCAGGTGCCGTCGCTGATCGATGTCTTTCCGGGCGCCGATTGGTTCGAGCGCGAGGCCTACGACCTCTACGGCGTGATCTTCGTCGGCCACCCGGACATGCGCCGGCTGCTGACGGATTACGGCTTCGACGGCCATCCGCTGCGCAAGGACTTCCCGACGACGGGGTTCGTCGAGGTGCGCTACGACGACCAGGAGAAGCGGGTCATCTATGAGCCGGTGCGGCTCAACCAGGAATTCCGCAAGTTCGATTTCCTGTCGCCCTGGGAAGGTGCGGACTATCCGCTGCCCGGCGACGAGAAGGCGACGAAGTAAGTGGGAGCGCGAGCATGAACGAGCAGAGCCCGGCCCTCCGCAACTTCACGATCAATTTCGGCCCGCAGCATCCGGCGGCGCATGGCGTGTTGCGCCTGGTGCTGGAGCTGGACGGCGAGGTGGTCGAGCGCGTCGATCCGCATATCGGCCTGCTGCATCGCGGCACCGAGAAGCTGATCGAGACCAAGACCTACATGCAGGCGATGCCGTATTTCGATCGGCTCGACTACGTCGCGCCGATGAATCAGGAGCATGCCTTCTGCCTCGCCGCCGAACGCCTGCTCGGCATCGAGGTGCCGCGCCGCGGCCAGCTGATCCGCGTGCTCTACTCCGAGATCGGGCGGCTGCTGTCGCATTTGCTCAACGTCACCACCCAGGCGATGGACGTCGGCGCGTTGACCCCGCCGCTGTGGGGCTTCGAGGAGCGCGAGAAGCTGATGGTGTTCTATGAGCGCGCCTCCGGCTCGCGCATGCACGCCAACTACTTCCGCATCGGCGGCGTCCACCAGGACCTGCCGCCGAAGCTGATCGACGACATCGACGCATTCTGCGATCCGTTCCTGAAGGTGGTCGACGATCTCGACCGGCTCCTCACCGGTAACCGCATCTTCAAGCAGCGTAACGTCGACATCGGCGTCGTGACCCTGAAGCAGGCCTGGGAGTGGGGCTTCTCCGGCGTGATGGTGCGCGGCTCGGGCGCGGCCTGGGATCTGCGCAAGTCGCAGCCCTACGACGTCTATGCCGAGATGGAGTTCGACGTTCCGATCGGCAGGAACGGCGACTGCTACGACCGCTATCTGATCCGCATGGAAGAGATGCGCCAGTCGGTGCGTATCATGAAGCAGTGCATCCAGAAGCTGCGCGCACCGGACGGGCAGGGCCCGGTGATGATCACCGACAACAAGATCGCTCCGCCGCGCCGTGGCGAGATGAAGCGCTCGATGGAAGCGCTGATCCACCACTTCAAACTCTACACCGAAGGCGTGCACGTGCCGGCAGGCGAGATCTATGTGGCCGTCGAGGCGCCGAAGGGCGAGTTCGGCGTCTATCTCGTCGCCGACGGCACCAACAAGCCTTACAAGTGCAAGATCCGCGCTCCGGGCTTCGCGCATCTACAGGCGATGGATTTCATCTGCCGCGGCCATCTGCTCGCCGACGTCTCGGCCATTCTCGGCTCGCTCGACATCGTGTTCGGAGAGGTGGACCGCTGATGGGCCATGCGCCGATCCAGTTCGATCGTGCTTCCGGAGCGCTCGAAGGAGCGAACCTCTGGGAGCGCACGGCTGCATTGGCGCTGTCGACCGGCTCGAAGATTTCCTCGCATTTCTCGCATCGCGGCTACAACCGCTGTGCCAATCTGCTGCGGCTGGCGCTGCCCGAACGCGACATCGCGGTGAAGCTCAACCCGGACGCCGTGTTCGAGTTTCCCTATGGCGACGGCTATTGGAGCAAGCTGCTCAACCGCGACTATCACTATGAGGACGAACTCGAGTTCCTGTTTCTCGGCACTGTCGATGTCGACTACACCTTCATCGACGGCGGGGCCAATTACGGCTACTGGTCGGTGCTGGTGTCGAGCACGCCCTACGGCGCGCACAAGGCGATCGCGATCGAGCCGTCCTCGGCGAACTTCGCCAAGCTCGCCAACAACGCCCGGATCAATGCCGGCCGCTTCGAGGTGATGAAGTGCGCGATCGGCGCCAGCCGCGGCACGGCCTATTTGACTGGCACCAAGCATGAGGCCTTCAGCATTGCGGGCGCCACCGCCGGCGGCGAGCAGGTGCCGGTGATGGCGCTCGACGATCTGATCGACGACGGCAAGGTCGCCGCTTCCGGCAAGTACCTGATCAAGCTCGACGTCGAGGGCGTCGAGATCGAGGCGATCAAGGGCGGGGCGCGGCTGCTCGCGACTGACAGCATGATCCTGTGCGAGGAGCACGGCCAGGATCGCAACCATACGGTATCGCGCTACATCCTCGATCAGACGCCGATGCAACTGATGGTCTACGACCCCGCAAGCGGCCGCCTCGAGACCGTGACGGAGCTGTCGATCCTCGACCGGATCAAGGCGTCCGCCCACGTCGGCTATAACGTGTTCGGAACTGCAAGTGCCTTCTGGCAGAATCGCGTCGCAGCGCTCAATGCAAGTGCCGCGCGCCGCATGCAATGAAAGATTGAAGAGCCATGTCCGTTCGCCGTCTTGCCCCGAAGGAAGTCCAGCCCGTGAGCTTTGCGTTCACGGACGAGAACCTTGCCTTCGCCAAAGCGCAGATCGCGAAATATCCGGAAGGCCGCCAGGCCTCGGCCGTGATCGCGATCCTGTGGCGCGCGCAGGAGCAGAACGAAGGCTGGGTGTCGGAGGCGGCCATCCGCGTCGTCGCCGACATGCTCGGCATGCCCTACATCCGCGTGCTCGAGGTGGCGACCTTCTACACGATGTTCCAGCTGCAGCCGGTCGGCAAGAAGGCGCATGTGCAGGTGTGCGGTACCACGCCGTGCCGTCTGCGCGGTGCCGAAGAACTGATCGAGGTCTGCAAGCATCGCATCCATCACGATCCCTTCCACCTGTCGAAGGACGGCGACTTCAGCTGGGAAGAGGTCGAGTGCCTGGGCGCCTGCGTGAACGCGCCGATGGTGCAGGTCTGGAAGGACACCTATGAGGACCTGACGCCGGAGAGCTTCGGCAAGGTGCTCGACGGCTTCGCGACCGGCAACCTGCCGACGCCGGGTCCGCAGAATGGCCGCCAGTTCTCGGCGCCGGCGGGCGGGCCGACCACGCTGAAGGAGAAGACATGAGCCGCAATCGCACCCGCGTTGCGGCCCTGACCGAAGAGGGCGCCGCGATGAAGAACTGGCGCTACGTGGCGCTGCATACGCTCGCAGCCGCCGCTTTCATTTTCGTGCTGCAGCGGTTCGCGCTCAACGCGACGCTGGAGTCCAGTCTGCTGTGGGCCCTTGTGTTCGGCGGTTGCGCCGCCTTCATCGCCAACATGCAGTCGAACCGCTGACATCCGAGGAAGCCGTCTGATCATGCTCGACGACAAGGACCGCATCTTCACCAACCTCTATGGCCTGCATGATTGGGGCCTCGAAGGCGCACGCCGGCGCGGCAGCTGGGATGGCACCAAGGCGCTGATCGAAAAAGGTCGCGACTGGATCATCAACGAGATGAAGGCCTCCGGCCTGCGCGGCCGCGGCGGCGCCGGCTTCCCGACCGGCCTGAAATGGTCGTTCATGCCGAAGGAATCGACCGACGGCCGGCCGAGCTACCTCGTGGTCAACGCCGACGAGTCCGAGCCCGGCACCTGCAAGGATCGCGAGATCATGCGGCACGACCCGCATCATCTCGTCGAGGGCTGCCTGCTCGCCAGCTTCGCGATGAACGCGCATGCCTGCTACATCTATGTGCGTGGCGAGTTCATCCGCGAGCGCGAGCGGCTGCAGGCGGCGATCGATCAGGCCTATGAGGCCAACCTGATCGGCAAGAACAACATCCACGGGTGGCCGTTCGATCTCTACGTCGCCCACGGCGCCGGCGCCTATATCTGCGGCGAAGAAACGGCGCTGCTGGAGAGCCTCGAAGGCAAAAAGGGCCAGCCGCGGCTGAAGCCGCCTTTCCCGGCGAACGTCGGCCTCTATGGCTGCCCGACCACCGTCAACAACGTCGAGTCGATCGCGGTGGCGCCGACCATCCTGCGCCGCGGCGCCGCCTGGTTCGCCGGCATCGGCCGTCCGAACAATGTCGGCACAAAACTGTTCTGCATCTCCGGTCACGTCGAGCGGCCCTGCAACGTCGAAGAGGCGATGGGAATCCCGTTCCGCGAGCTGATCGAGAAGCATTGCGGCGGCATCCGCGGCGGCTGGGACAATCTGAAGGCGGTCATCCCCGGCGGCTCGTCCGTGCGCATGGTGCCGGCCGAGCAGATCATCGATACGCCGATGGATTTCGACAGCCTGTCGAAGCTGCGCTCCGGCCTCGGCACCGCGGCCGTGATCGTGATGGACAAGTCGACCGACCTGATCCGGGCGATCGCGCGCATTTCCTACTTCTACAAGCATGAGAGCTGCGGCCAGTGTACGCCGTGCCGCGAGGGCACCGGCTGGATGTGGCGCGTGCTGACGCGCATGGCCGAGGGCCGGGCGCACAAGCGCGAGATCGACATGCTGCTCGAAGTCACCAAGCAGATCGAGGGCCACACGATCTGCGCGCTGGGCGACGCGGCAGCTTGGCCGATCCAGGGGCTGATCACGCATTTCCGTCACGAGATCGAGGCGCGCATTGACCAGTATTCGCACAAGGCCGATGTCGACGACGTGGGCGTGCGCGATCCCGCGCACATGGTGGCGGCGGAGTAGGTGATGGCGGCCCGGTTCGCCAACAACGTTTTCCCCGCGCTCGCGCCCTCACGGTGCGCAGCGGCGCGGTGGTCCGTGGTTTGAGAGAGATGTGAGGCAATGACCAAGATCATCATCGATGGCAAAGAGATCGATGTGCCGCCGGAGTACACGCTGTTGCAGGCGTGCGAGGCGGCGGGCGCCGAGATCCCGCGCTTCTGCTATCATGAGCGGCTGTCGATCGCCGGCAACTGCCGGATGTGCCTCGTCGAGGTGAAGGGCGGACCGAAACCGGTCGCGAGCTGCGCCTGGGGCGTGCGCGACTGCCGGCCGGGCCCGAAGGGCGAGCCGCCGGAGATCTCGACGCGGTCGCCGATGGTCAAGAAGGCGCGCGAAGGCGTGATGGAATTCCTTCTGATCAACCATCCGCTGGACTGCCCGATCTGCGACCAGGGCGGCGAGTGCGACCTGCAGGACCAGGCGATGGGCTATGGTGTGGACACCAGCCGCTTCGCCGAGAACAAGCGCGCCGTCGAGGACAAGTATCTCGGCGCATTGGTCAAGACCTCGATGAACCGCTGCATCCAGTGCACGCGTTGCGTCCGCTTCTCGGCGGAAGTCTGCGGCGTGCCGGAAATGGGCGCGATCGGCCGTGGCGAGGACATGGAGATCACGACGTATCTCGAGCAGGCGCTGAGTTCGGAGCTGCAGGGCAATCTGGTCGACATCTGCCCGGTCGGTGCGCTGACCTCGAAGCCCTACGCTTTCGCCGCACGCCCCTGGGAGCTCGGCAAGACGCAGTCGATCGACGTCATGGACGGCGTGGGCTCGGCGATCCGTGTCGACACCCGCGGCCGCGAGGTGATGCGCATCCTGCCGCGCATCAACGATGCCGTGAACGAGGAGTGGATCTCCGACAAGACCCGCCATGTCGTCGACGGCCTGCGCACGCAGCGGCTCGATCGTCCGTACGTTCGCGAGGATGGCAAGCTGCGCGCCGCCTCCTGGCCGGAGGCGTTCAAGGCGATTGCCACCAAGCTGTCGCGCATCGACGGCAAGCGCATCGGCGCGATCGCCGGCGATCTCGCCGCGGTCGAAGAGATGTTCGCGCTCAAGGATCTGCTCGCCAAGCTCGGCTCGACCAACGTCGCGGTGCAAGGCGGTGACAGCTTCGAAGCCAAGCTCGGCCGTGCGTCCTATCTGTTCAATCCGACCATCGCGGGTATCGAGCAGGCCGACGCGATCCTGATCATTGGCGCCAATCCGCGCAAGGAGGCGGCCGTGCTCAACGCCCGCATCCGCAAGCGCTGGCGCTCGGGCCAGCTCAAGGTCGGCTTGGTCGGTCCCAAGGCCGACCTGACCTATGCCTATGAGCACATCGGCGCGGGCACGGACTCGCTGAGCGACGTCGCCGCCGGCAAGCACTCGTTTGCGACCACCTTCCGCAACGCCAAGAACCCGATCGTGCTGGTCGGCGCCGGCGCCGCGGCGCGCCACGATGGCGGCGCGATCCTGTCGCTGGCCGCCAAGATCGCGATGGACGTCAACGCCGTGCGCGACGACTGGAACGGCTTTGCCGTGCTGCACGACACCGCCTCGCGGGTCGGCGCCCTCGACATCGGCTTCAACGGCACGGGCCTCACGGCCGCGCAGATGACGACGTTCGGTACCATGGACGTGATGTTCCTGCTCGGCGCTGACGAGGTCGAGGTGCCCGAGGGCGTTTTCGTCGTCTACATCGGTACCCATGGCGACCGCGGTGCCCATCGTGCCGATGTCATCCTGCCGGGGGCTGCCTACACCGAGAAGTCCGGGCTCTATGTCAACACCGAGGGCCGGGTGCAGATGACCGGCCGGGCGTCATTCCCGCCGGGCGAGGCACGCGAGGACTGGGCGATCATCCGGGCGCTGTCCGACGTGCTCGGCAGGAAGCTCGGCTACGACTCGCTGGCCGCGCTGCGCGTTGCGATCATCAAGGCCGTGCCGCATCTTGGCCGCGTCGACCAGATCGAAGCGGGCAAGATCGCCGACATCAAGACCCTGGCCGGCAAGGGCGGCAACCTCGAGAAGGCACCGTTCAAGCCTGTCATCGACGATTTCTATCTCACCAATCCGATCGCGCGCGCATCGGCGGTCATGGCGGAATGTTCCCGCCTGGCCTCCGGGCAGATGCTGACGGCAGCGGAGTGAGCGTGACCTGATGGCTGATTTCTTCGCAAGCTCGTTCTGGACCGGCTTCCTCTGGCCGCTGATCATCATGATCGCGCAGAGTGTCCTGCTGCTCGTCGTCCTGCTGGTCGCGATCGCCTACATCCTGCTGGCCGACCGGAAAATCTGGGCGGCGGTGCAGATCCGCCGGGGTCCCAACGTGGTCGGGCCCTGGGGCCTGTTCCAGTCGTTCGCAGACCTGCTGAAGTTCGTGCTCAAGGAGCCGATCATTCCGGCCGGCGCCAACAAGGGCGTGTTCCTGCTGGCACCGCTGGTGTCCTGCGTGCTGGCGCTGGCGGCCTGGGCGGTGATCCCGACCAATCTCGGCTGGGCGATCGCCGACATCAATGTCGGCATTCTCTTCATCTTCGCGATCTCGTCGCTGTCGATCTACGGCATCATCATGGCCGGCTGGTCGTCGAACTCGAAGTATCCGTTTCTGGCGGCGCTGCGCTCGGCGGCGCAGATGGTGTCCTACGAGGTCTCGATCGGCTTCGTCATCATCACCGTGCTGCTCTGCGCCGGCACCCTGAACCTCTCGGCGGTGGTCGAGGCGCAGCATGCCCGCGGGCTTGCGAGCCTGATCGGCCTGCCGCAGCTGACGATCCTGAATTGGTACGTCTGGCCGCTGTTTCCGATGTTCGTGGTGTTCTACGTCTCGGCGCTGGCCGAGACCAACCGTCCGCCCTTCGATCTCGTCGAGGCGGAATCGGAGCTCGTTGCCGGCTTCATGGTGGAATACGGCTCGACGCCGTATCTCTTGTTCATGCTCGGCGAGTATGTCGCGATCACCACGATGTGCGCGCTGGCGACGATCCTGTTTCTGGGCGGCTGGCTGCCGCCGATCGACCTGCCGCCGTTCAACTGGGTGCCGGGCGTCATCTGGTTCTCGCTCAAGCTGTTCTTCATGTTCTTCCTGATCGCGATGGCGAAAGCGATCGTGCCGCGCTACCGCTACGACCAGTTGATGCGACTGGGCTGGAAAGTGTTCCTGCCGCTGTCGCTGGCCATGGTGGTCATCGTCGCAGGCGTGCTGCACTTCGCCGGCATCGCGCCGAAATGAGGCTGTCATGAACATTTCCGCCACCGCACGGTCGCTGCTGCTGCAGGAGTTCGTCTCCGCATTCTTCCTCGCGATGCGCTACTTCTTCCAGCCCAAGCCGACCCTGAACTATCCGTTCGAGAAGGGCCCGATCTCGCCGCGCTTCCGCGGCGAGCACGCGTTACGGCGCTATCCCAACGGCGAAGAGCGCTGCATCGCCTGCAAGCTGTGCGAGGCGGTCTGTCCCGCGCAGGCGATCACGATCGAGGCCGGCCCGCGCCGCAACGACGGCACCCGCCGCACGGTGCGCTACGACATCGACATGGTGAAGTGCATCTATTGCGGCCTGTGCCAGGAAGCCTGTCCGGTCGACGCCATCGTCGAAGGACCGAACTTCGAGTTCGCGACCGAGACCCGCGAGGAGCTGTATTATGACAAGGCCAAGCTGCTCGCGAATGGCGACCGCTGGGAGCGCGAGATCTCCAAAGCCATCGCGCTCGACGCGCCGTACCGCTGAGGCCGTCCGATGATCCCTTTTGAATTCCCCGCGTCATTCCGGGATGGTCCGAAGGACCAGACCTCAGGTGCGCAGTTGCGCACCGAGAATCTCGAGATTCCGGGTTCGCGCGTTGCGCGCCCCGGAATGACGGAGCATTGACGATGATCCTTCCTGCGCTCTTCTTCTATCTCTTCGCGGCGGTCTGCGTGGCCTCGGCCGTGATGGTGATCGTCTCGAAGAACCCCGTTCACTCGGTGCTCTATCTGATCCTCGCCTTCGTCAACGCCTCCGGCCTGTTCGTGCTGATGGGCGCCGAATTCCTGGCGATGATCCTCGTGGTCGTCTACGTCGGCGCGGTCGCGGTGCTGTTCCTGTTCGTGATCATGATGCTCGATGTCGACTTCACGGAGCTGCGCGAGGGCTTCCTGCAGTACATGCCGATCGGCCTGGTCATCGGCGGCATCTTCCTGTTCGAGCTGCTGCTGACGGTGTCCTACTGGGTCATCAACCCGACGACGCCGAAGGCGATCACCGCGGCGATCCCGACCAACGTCACCAACACCGAGGCGCTCGGCCTCGTGCTCTATACGAAGTACATCCATTACTTCCAGCTCTCCGGCATGATCCTGCTGGTGGCGATGATCGGCGCGATCGTGCTGACGCTGCGCCACAAGGCGAGCGTCAAGCGCCAGGACATCAACGTCCAGAACGCGCGCACGCCGGAGATGGCGATGGCGGTCCGCAAGGTCGCGGTCGGGCAGGGGCTGCAGGATACGGACGCGGCGGAGTGGGTGAAATGACCATCGGATTGGGGCACTATCTCGCCGTCGCGGCCATGCTGTTCACGCTCGGCATCCTCGGCATCTTCCTGAACCGCAAGAACATCATTGTCATCCTCATGTCGGTCGAGCTGATCCTGCTCGCGGTGAACATCAATCTGGTGGCGTTCTCGACATTCCTGGGCGACATCGTCGGGCAGGTGTTCGCGCTGCTGGTTTTGACAGTTGCGGCGGCGGAAGCCGCGATCGGCCTTGCCGTGCTGGTGGTCTACTTCCGCAACCGCGGCTCGATTGCGGTCGAAGACGTCAATATGATGAAGGGCTAAGGGCGCATGATCCGCACAGATGGGGGCCGGCTCGCCGGCAAGGTCATGCGTAAGGGAACGGGCGAATGATCCAGGCCATTGTCTTTCTGCCGCTGCTGGGCGCGATCCTGGCCGGCCTGATCGCGCTGCTCGGGGCGCATGCGCGCCATCCGAGCGGTGATACGGTCGAGCATCATCACGACGACGGTCATCACCACGGCACCGCCGACGCGCACGCGCATGACGATCACGGCCACGGACACGACGACCACCATGTCACCGAGCCGCCGGCCTCCGGCACCTGGGCGGCGCAGGTGATCACGACGGGGCTGCTGTTCGTGTCGGCCGGCCTGTCCTGGGCGATGCTGATCAGCGTCGGCTTCATGCACCACGAGGCGGGCGTGAAAGAGCTGCTGCCCTGGATCAATTCCGGCGAGCTGCAGGTGTCCTGGGCGCTGCGCGTCGATACGCTCACGGCGGTGATGCTGGTCGTGGTGACCAGCGTGTCCTCGCTCGTCCACCTCTATTCGATCGGCTACATGGACGAGGATCCGAACCGCCCGCGCTTCTTCGCCTACCTCTCGCTGTTCACCTTCGCGATGCTGATGCTGGTGACCGCGAACAACCTCGTCCAACTGTTCTTCGGCTGGGAGGGCGTCGGTCTGGCGAGCTACCTGCTGATCGGCTTCTGGTTCCAGAAGCCGTCGGCCAACGCTGCCGCCATCAAGGCCTTCGTCGTCAACCGCGTCGGCGATTTCGGCTTCGCGCTCGGCATCTTCG
This sequence comes from Bradyrhizobium sp. HKCCYLRH3073, assembly GCF_051167995.1. NCBI lineage: Bacteria > Pseudomonadati > Pseudomonadota > Alphaproteobacteria > Hyphomicrobiales > Nitrobacteraceae > Bradyrhizobium > Bradyrhizobium sp. HKCCYLRH3073. The sequence goes on along the minus strand of NZ_JBNPUD010000007.1, from coordinate 88,916 downwards.
CCGTGTTCCTGCTGGCAAAGTCCACCGACTTCGAGACCATCTTCGCCGCCGCGCCGAGCTTTGCCGGCAAGACCATCAACTTCCTCGGCTGGCATGCCGACGCGCTGACCCTGACCTGCCTGCTGCTGTTCATGGGCGCGATGGGCAAGTCTGCACAGTTCCTGCTGCACACCTGGTTGCCGGACGCGATGGAAGGCCCGACCCCGGTCTCGGCGCTGATCCATGCCGCGACCATGGTCACCGCCGGCGTCTTCATGGTCGCGCGCCTGTCGCCGCTGTTCGAGCTCGCCCCGAACGCCCAGGCCGTCGTGATGTTCTTCGGCGCGACCACGGCGTTCTTCGCAGCGACCGTCGGCCTCGTGCAGAACGACATCAAGCGCATCGTCGCCTACTCGACCTGCTCGCAGCTCGGCTACATGTTCGTGGCGATGGGAGCAGGGGCCTACTCGGTCGGCATGTTCCATCTGTTCACGCATGCGTTCTTCAAGGCGCTGCTGTTCTTAGGTTCTGGCTCGGTGATCTACGCGATGCATCACGAGCAGGATATCCGCAACATGGGCGGCCTGTGGCGCAAGATCCCATACACCTTCGCGGTGATGACGGTCGGCACCCTGGCGCTCACCGGCTTCCCGGGCTTTGCCGGCTTCTTCTCCAAGGATGCGATCATCGAGGCCGCATACGCCGCGCACAATCCGTTCGCGTCCTACGCGTATTTCCTCACCATTGTCGCCGCCGGCCTGACCTCGTTCTATTCCTGGCGCCTGGTGTTCAAGACCTTCTTCGGCACGCCGCACGATCAGCGTCATTATGATGACGCACACGAGAGCCCGATCTGGATGCTGATCCCGATCGGCGTGCTCGCGGCAGGCTCGATCCTGGCCGGCCTCCCGTTCAAGGGCGTGTTCACCGATCCCCATGGCGTCGAGCACTTCTTCGGCGAGTCGCTGAAGATGAACCCGCACATCCTCGAAGACATGGAGCACATGCCGGCCTGGCTCGCTCAGCTTCCCTTCGTCATGATGGTGCTGGGATTTGTGGTCTCCTACATCTTCTACGTCAGACGTCCGGACATCCCGGAGGAGCTCGCCGCGCAGCAGCCGCTGCTCTACAAGTTCCTGCTCAACAAATGGTACTTCGACGAGCTGTATGACGTGATCTTCGTCCGCCCGGCGAAGTGGCTCGGCCGCTTCCTCTGGAAGAAGGGCGACGGCTTCGTCATCGACGGCTTCGGTCCGGACGGTGTCTCGGCGCGGGTGCTCGACATCACGCGCAACGTCGTCAAGATCCAGACCGGGTACCTCTATCATTACGCCTTTGCCATGCTGATCGGCGTCGCCGGCCTGATCACCTGGTTCATGTTCATGGGGGGCCAGCAATGACCACCTGGCCAATTCTCTCCGTCGTTACCTTCCTGCCGATCGTCGGTGCGCTGCTCATCTATCTGGTCCGCGGCGACGACGAGGCGGCCCGGCGCAATGCGCGCTGGATCGCGCTGTGGACCACGCTGATCACCTTCGCGGTGTCGGTGATCCTGGTGCTGCGCTTCGATCCGGCGCAGACCGACTTCCAGTTCGTGGAGAAGTCGAACTGGCTGGCGGCCGGCATCAGCTACCACATGGGCGTCGACGGCATCTCGCTGCCGTTCGTGATCCTGACCACCGCCCTGATGCCGTTCTGCATCATCGCGAGCTGGAAGTCGGTCACCAGCCGCCTGCGCGAATACATGATGGCGTTCCTGATCCTGGAAACGCTGATGGTCGGCACGTTCTCCGCGCTCGACCTCGTGCTGTTCTATCTGTTCTTCGAGGGCGGCCTGATTCCGATGTTCCTGATCATCGGGGTCTGGGGCGGTCCGCGCCGGGTCTACGCCTCGTTCAAGTTCTTCCTCTACACGCTGCTCGGCTCGGTGCTGATGCTGCTCGCCATCATGGCGCTGTACTGGAACGCCGGCACGACCGACATTCCGACCTTGATGCATACGGCGGTGCCGCGGTCTTTGCAGACCTGGGCGTGGCTCGCGTTCTTCGCCTCCTTTGCGGTGAAGATGCCGATGTGGCCGGTGCACACCTGGCTGCCGGACGCGCACGTCGAGGCGCCGACCGCGGGCTCGGTGATCCTGGCCGCGATCCTCTTGAAGATGGGCGGCTACGGCTTCCTGCGCTTCTCGCTGCCGATGTTCCCGCTGGCCTCGCACGACTTCGCGCCGCTGGTGTTCACGCTCTCGGCGATCGCGATCATCTACACCTCGCTGGTCGCGCTGATGCAGGAGGACATCAAGAAGCTGATCGCCTACTCATCGGTGGCGCATATGGGCTTCGTCACCATGGGCATCTTCGCGGGCACCATGCAGGGTGTCGCTGGCGGCGTGTTCCAGATGATCTCGCATGGCATCGTCTCGGGCGCTCTGTTCCTCTGCGTCGGCATCGTCTACGACCGGATGCACACCCGCGAGATCACAGCCTATGGCGGCCTCGTCAACCGGATGCCGGTCTACGCTGTCGTGTTCATGGTTTTCACGATGGCCAATGTCGGTCTGCCCGGCACCTCCGGCTTCGTCGGCGAGTTCATGACCCTGCTCGGCACCTTCAAGGTGTCGATCCCGACCGCGTTCTTCGCGACGTTTGGCGTCATCCTCTCGGCCTGCTATGCGCTGTGGCTGTACCGCAAGGTCGTGTTTGGCGCGCTGACCAAGCCGTCGCTCGCCAGCATCAAAGATCTCACCCTGCGTGAGGGCGTGATCCTGTTTCCGCTGGTGGCGCTGACCATCCTGTTCGGCGTCTATCCGAAGCCGATCCTCGACATGTCGGCGGCGTCGGTGCAGCAGCTCGTCACCAACTACAATACCGCCGTGACGGCCGTGAAGGCCGCCGCGCTGCTCCAATGATGAGACCCTTGGGGTCGGGACAGAGACGATGATCGAGAATCTTGGGCCTCAGCTTTGGGTGGTGCTGCCGGAGCTGCTGTTGGCCGTGGGGGCCATGGCGCTGTTGATGCTGGGCGCGTTTCGCGGGCAGGGGACGACGGGGCTCGTCACCTGGCTGGCGGTTGCTCTGCTGATCGTGGTCGGCATCCTCGTCTTCAGGCAGCCGGGCGGCCAGGCCTTCGGCGGCAGCTTCATCGCTGACAGCTACGCGCGCTTCCTGAAGATCCTGGCGATCATCGGCTCGATCGCGACTTTGGTGATGTCGGCGGAATTCTTGTCCAAGCCGGACCGCCGCATCTTCGAATATGCAATCCTGGTGCTGCTCTCGACCTTGGGCATGCTTGTCCTGATCTCGGCCGGCGACCTGATCTCGCTGTATCTGGGTCTCGAGCTGATGTCGCTCGCGCTCTACGTCGTCGCGGCCAGCCATCGTGACAACGTCAAGTCGACCGAGGCCGGCCTGAAGTACTTCGTGCTCGGTGCGCTGTCGTCGGGCATGCTGCTCTATGGTGCCTCGCTGATCTACGGCTTCACCGGCACGGTGAGCTTTGCCGGGATCGCGGCTGCCACCAAGACCGGCAGCGTCGGCATCATTTTCGGCCTCGTCTTCCTGTTCGCCGGCATGTGCTTCAAGGTCTCGGCGGTGCCGTTCCACATGTGGACGCCGGACGTCTATGAGGGCGCGCCCACCCCGGTGACGGCGTTCTTCGCCTCCGCGCCCAAGGTCGCGGCGATCGCCGTGTTCGCGCGCGTCGCGCTGACGGCGTTCCCGGGCATCACCTTCCAATGGCAGCAGATCATCGTGTTCGTCTCGATCGCCTCGATGGCGCTCGGCTCGTTCGCCGCGATCGGACAGACCAACATCAAGCGCCTGATGGCCTATTCGTCGATCGGCCATATGGGCTTCGCGCTGGTCGGCCTCGCCGCAGGCACGGTCGAGGGCGCGCAGGGCGTGCTGACCTACATCGCGATCTATGTCGCGATGACGCTCGGCTCCTTCGCGGTGATCATGGCGATCAAGCGGAACGGCCAGTCGTTCGAGAAGATCAGCGATTTCTCGGGGCTGTCGCGCACCAATCCGCTGCTCGCCTTCTTCTTCGCGATGCTGCTGTTCTCGCTGGCCGGCGTTCCGCCGCTCGCGGGCTTCTTCGCGAAATGGTACGTGTTCGTCGCCGCCATCAAGGGCGGGCTGTTCACGCTGTCGGTGATCGGCGTGCTGACCAGCGTGGTCGGCGCCTATTATTATCTGCTCATCGTCAAGACGATGTATTTCGACGAGCCGCTGCCGACGCTCGATCCGGTCAGGATCGAGCTGCGCACGGTGCTCGCGATCTCCGGCATCTTCAACATCCTGTTCTTCGCCTATCCCGGCCCGCTGGTCAGCGCGGCTGCGGCCGCGGCGAAGTCGCTGTTCTAGATGGCGTTTGCTCTCGGGTCCCGTGCCGCTGCGGCAGGTTACGGGCTCGTCACGTTCGATCAGGCGGGGTCGACCAACGTCGAGGCGCTGAAGTCGGCCAGAGAGGGCGGCAAGGCGCGGTGCTGGTTCGTCACGTCGGAGCAGACGGCCGGGCGCGGCCGTCGCCAGCGTCCGTGGATCGCGCCGCGCGGCAATCTGGCCTCGAGCGTGCTCGAAGTGCTGAACGTGGCTCCCGCCGTGGCCGCCACCCTCGGCTTCGCCGCGGGCCTGGCCATCGAGGCCGCGTTGCGCCAGGTGAGCCTCGAGGCTGCGCTGCGGTCCGGAGGCGGCGTGGCCTTTGCGTTGAAATGGCCCAACGACGTGTTGGCCGACGGCCGCAAGATCGTCGGCATGCTGCTCGAAGCGGAGCAGGTGGCTGGCGGGCTCGCCGTGGTTGCCGGCATCGGAACCAACGTGGTGGCGGCGCCGCCGGATACCCCGACACCGGCGGTCTCGTTGGCGGACCTCGGCATCCAGGTGGCTGCCGAGGATTTGTTCGCGGCCTTGTCTGACGCCTGGGTCGAATATTTCGGCATCTGGAACGAGGGCCGGGGCTTCGGTGATATTCGCCGGCTCTGGCTGGAGCGGGCGGCCGGCCTCGGGCAGCCCGTCGCCATCAGGTCCGGACATGCTATCATCGAGGGGATTTTCGACACGATCGACGAACAGGGTTGTATGCTGGTGCGGACCGCGGAGGGACGATTGGAGCCGATCACGGCAGGCGATGTTCATTTCGGCTCGGTCGCCTCCCAAGGAGCGGTCTAGATGGCACGTCCCGACGAACTGACTTTTGCACCGCTCGGCGGCGTCGGCGAGATCGGCATGAACCTGTCGATCTACGGCCTCGGCAACCGCCACCAGCGGTCCTGGCTCGCGATCGATCTCGGCGTCTCCTTCGGCGACGAGGAGCATCTGCCGGGCATCGACCTGATCATGCCCGACGTCGCTTTCCTGGAGAAAGAGCGCAACAACCTCGTCGGTCTCGTGCTGACCCATGCGCATGAGGACCATTTCGGCGCGATCATCGACCTGTGGCCGCGGCTGAAATGCCCGATCTACGCGACCAAGTTCAGCGCCGCTTTGTTCGAGGCCAAGTGCGAGGCCGAGCGCCTGCCGGCCAAGATTCCGGTCAAGGTGATTCCTTCCGGCGGCCGCATCGATATCGGTCCGTTCAACGTCGAGTTCATCCCCGTCGCGCATTCGATTCCGGAATCGCATGCGCTGGCGATCCATACCGAGGTCGGTACCGTACTGCACACGGGCGACTGGAAGATCGATCCGACGCCGGTGCTGGGCGCGCCGACCGACGAGAAGCGGCTGCGCGAGCTCGGCGATGCCGGATTGCTCGCGCTGATCGGCGACTCCACCAACGCGGTGCGCGAGGGGCGGTCGCCGTCCGAGGCCGAGGTCGCCAAGACCATCGCGGCTTTGGTGAAGGAAGCGAAGGGCCGCGTCGCCGTCACCACCTTTGCCTCCAACGTCGCGCGCATCCGCGCTGTCGCCGAGGCAGCGCGTGAGGCGGAGCGCGAGGTCGTCATCATCGGCCGCGCCATGGAGCGGGTGGTCCAGGTCGCGCGCGAAACGGGCTATCTCGACGGCGTGCAGAACTTCCGCGGCATGGATCTCTACGGCCACTTCCCGGCTGACAAGGTGCTGGCGCTGTGCACCGGCAGCCAGGGCGAGCCGCGCGCCGCGCTGGCGCGCATCGCCAATGACGACCATCCACTGGTCACCTTGAACAAGGGCGACACCGTCATCTTCTCGTCGCGCACCATCCCCGGCAACGAGAAGGCGGTCGGTGCCGTCATCAACGGGCTGGTGCAGCAGGGCATCGAGATCATCACCGACCGCAACCATCTGGTTCATGTCTCCGGCCATCCGCGCCGCGACGAGCTGCGCGACATGATCGCGTGGACGCGGCCGCAGCTCCTGATCCCCGTGCATGGCGAAGCGTTGCATCTGCACGAGCATGCGAGGCTGGCGCGCGCCTGCGGCGTGCCCAAGGTGATCACCTGCCGCAACGGCGACCTGGTCAAGCTCGGCCCCGGTGATCCCGGGATCATCGACGAGCTGCCGGCGGGACGGCTCTACAAGGACGGCAGCATCGTCGAGGACTCGAAGTCGCGCGCCGTGGTCGAGCGCCGCAAGATGGCCTTCGCCGGCTGCATCTTCGTCGCGCTCGCCATCACCGAGAAGGGCGAGCTGGCCGACGACCCCGAGGTCGACATGGTCGGCATCCCCGAGAAGAATGCGGCAGGCGAGGCGATGGACGACATCGTGTTCGACGCGGTCGTCTCGACCTTCGAAGGACTGCCACGCGCGCGGCGTCGTGATCCCGATGCCGCGGCGGAATCCGTGCGGCGGGCGGTGCGCTCGACGGTGAACGAGCAGTGGGGCAAGAAGCCGATCTGCCTCGTCCATGTCTTGGAAGTCTGACGCGGGCCAACAGAACGGCCGTTCAAAAGAAAAAGTGGAGGATGTCATGCTGGGCCGGCTCAACCACGTCGCCATCGCGGTCAAGGACGCCGAAAAGGCTGCCAGGATTTATGGCGCGGCGTTCGGTGCCGAGATCTCCCCCGCGGTGCCGCTGCCGGAGCATGGCGTGATCACCGTGTTTGTGACCCTGCCCAACACCAAGATCGAGTTCATCCAGCCGCTGGGCGAGGGGTCACCGATCGCCAAATTCCTCGAGCGCAATGCGGATGGCGGCATCCATCACGTCTGCTACGAGGTGGCCGACATCATCGCCTCGCGCGACACGCTGATCAAGGAGGGCGCCCGCGTGCTCGGCGACGGCCAGCCGAAGATCGGCGCCCATGGCAAGCCGGTGCTGTTCCTGCATCCGAAGGATTTTTCCGGCGCGCTCGTCGAGATCGAGCAGGCCTGAGCAGCGGGGGCAATCATGGCCTACATCATCTCAACCTGGCTTGCGATCTACTTCGTGCTGTGGTGGGTCATGCTGTTCGTGACCCTGCCGTTCGGCGTGCGTAGCCAGCACGAGACGGGCGGCGGTTCGCCCGGCACCGATCCCGGCGCGCCGACCATCAGCCTGATGGGGCGCCGCTTGATCTGGACCACGCTGTTGTCGGCGGTCGTGTTCGGCCTGGCGCTCCTGGCCTATCAGGCCGGCTATCTCAGCATCGAGCGGCTGTCACGGCTGATGGGAATTCCGTTCTAGCCGCGCTCGCATCGCACAACGTCCTCTCGAAGCCGATGCGCGGACGCGCGTCGGCTTTTTTGCTATAGGAGGTCAAAACAAGACCGACAGGGAGGTTGCGCGTGATGACATCGGCCGAGGCCCGGAACGGGACGCCATCGGGCTATCGCATTCTGAACGAGATTGATCTTCGAAACCATCTCGCGGGGATTCCTTCGGTCGCAGGGCAACTCGGCGGATCGGCTGAGCGCTGGTCGATCACCGAGGTCGGCGATGGCAACCTCAACCTGGTCTTCATCGTCAAGGGATCGTCCGGCGGACTCGCAGTGAAGCAGGCGTTGCCTTACGTGCGGCTGGTCGGCGAGAGTTGGCCGCTGCCGCTGTCACGCGCCCACTATGAGCATCTGGCGCTGACGTATCAGAACCGCCTTGGCCCCGGCCTCGTGCCGGCCATCATTCACCATGATCCGGCGCTGGCGCTGACGGCGATGGAGCTGCTCGAGCCGCACATCATCATGCGCAGGGGACTGGTCGCGGGCACGATCTACCCGGCCTTCGTCGATCACATCACGACCTTCATGGCGCGAACGCTGTTCTTCTCGTCCGACCTCGCGCTGTCTGCCGCCGCGAAGAAGGATGCGATTGCGAGCTTTGCCGGCAATCATGCGCTGTGCAAGATCACCGAGGACCTGATCTTCACCGACCCCTATCGCATCGCCGAGCAGAATCGCTGGACGTCACCGTGGCTCGACGCCACGGCCGCCGAGATCCGTGCCGATCTCGATCTGCACGTCGCGATCTCCCGGCTCAAGCTGAAATTCCTGTCATGCGCCGAGGCGCTGATCCATGGCGATCTGCACACGGGATCGATCATGGTGACGAATACCGAGACCCGGGTGATCGATCCGGAATTCGCCTTCTACGGCCCGATGGGTTTTGACGTCGGTGCCGTGCTGGCCAATTTGCTGATGGCGTATTTCGCCTCCGAAGGACATGAGCAGGAGCGCGGTAGTAGGGACGCCTTCGAAAGCTGGGTGCTTGCGACTGTCGATGAAGTCTGGACCGGGTTTGCCGACAAGTTCCTGGCGCTGTGGCGGAGTGAGGCGACCGGTGATGCCTATCCGCCGTCGCTGTTTCCGGGCGAAGCGGGAGCGACACGGCTGGAGACGGAGCGTCAGGCATACATGGCCGGATTGTTCCAGGATGCCGTCGGCTTCACGGCGGCGAAGATCATCCGCCGCATCCTGGGTCTCGCGCACAACATCGACTTCGAGCTGATCGAGGATGCCAAGCAGCGCGCGGTGTGTGAGGCGAGGGCGCTGCGGCTCGCGCGGACGCTGATGCTTGAGACGGCATCGTTTACGTCGATCGACACGGTAACGAAGGCCGCGCGCGAGCTGCGTCATTGGCAGCCGGGGTTCTAGACCTCGACAGAGGCTCCCGTCACCGCGAGAAGCGAAGCGACGAAGCAATCCGGAGGCGCGCGTGACGCCCTGGATTGCTTCCGCCTACGCCTTCGGCGGACATGTCAATTCGCTCGCAATGATGGAAGCAGGTGCGTAGGCTGGGCAAAGGCGCGCCGCGATGCATCAGCTCGGCCTCGTTCTTTCCCGCGCCGCGCCCACCATTTTCGCACCAAGCTTGCTGATGGACGGTGGGCACGCTGCCGCCCTGCGGGCGGCGGCTTTGCCCACCCTACGGCATCCCAGTTAGTCCGCCGCCTTGGCCCGCAGCCGTTGTGCGTAGACGTTGATCACCAGTGCCGCCAGCAGGATCAGGCCGCGGATCAGGATTTTCAGGAAGCTGTCGATGTTGACGTGGTCGAGGCCGTTGTTGAGGACGCCGAGCACGAACAGGCCGACGATGGTGTTGCCGATCCCGCCGCGGCCGCCGAACAGGCTGGTGCCGCCGACCACGACGGCGGCGATCGAGTCCAGCAGGTAGGTGTCGAACTCGTTCTGCTGCGCGCTGCCGAAATGCGCCACGCCGAGCATGCCGCCGATCCCGGAGCACACCGCCGAAATCACCATCACGCTGCCGAGGATGAGCTTGACGTTCAGGCCGGAATATTCCGCCGCCTCGCGGTTGCCGCCGACCATGTAGACGTAGCGGCCGAACCGCGTGTAGGTCAGCACGAGGTGCCCGAGCAGCAGCATCAGCGCCGCCACGATCACGATCCAGGGCACGCCCGCGATCGAGCCTGAACCGAGCGTCGTGATGATGGGCGGGACCTTGTAGGCGATCTGGCCGCGCACCAGCATCGCCGAGATGCCTGCGGCGATCTGCATCATCGCGAGCGTCATGATAAACGAGGGAATGCCGATCACGGTCAGGCCGAAGGCGTTGACCACGCCGAGCAGCGCGCACAGCGCGAGCGCGAGCAGGATGGCGGCAAAGCCGGGCATCGGCAGGTTGGCGATGTTGACGTAGGACTCCTGCAGGGTGAAGTAGGCCACGGCGATGCCGGTGACGTTGGCGATGGCGGCGATCGAGAGGTCGATCTCCGCGCACAGGATGACGAAGGTGAGGCCCACCGCAATGATGCCGGTGACCGATACCTGGGTCAGGATGTTGCCGACATTGTCGAGCGTTGCGAAAGATGGGCTTGCGATCGCGAAGAACGCGGTGAGGAAGATCAGCGTCAGGAACGGCGCGATGTTGCGCATCTGTGAGCGCAGCAGCGCTGCGACCCCGCCGGCGCGCCGCGGCTGCGCCTCCGGCATCGGAACGGTCTCGCCATGCGCCATGACAATCTCCCTACGCCGCCTCGAGCAGACGGTCTTTGCTGATGGTCTCGCCGGCGAATTCGCGCACGACCTCGCCGCGCTTGAGCACGATGACGCGATCGGCCAGCGACAGCACGGTCTCCGGCTCGGTCGAGAGCACGATCACGGCGATGCCCTGGTCGCGCAGTTGCCGCACGATCTGGATGACGTCGCTCTTGGCGCCGACATCCATGCCTCGCGTCGGTTCGCACAACACCAGGAGCCGCGGCGGATGGCTGAGCCATTTGGCGAGCGCCACCTTCTGCTGGTTGCCGCCGGAGAGCAGGCCGAGGTCGATCTCGACATCGGCAGGCCGGATCTGCAACTGCTCGACCTGGCGCTTCGCGAGCGCGCGCTCGTGTGCGGGCTTCAGCAGCACCGCGTTGATGCGGTCGAGGATGCTGATCGAGACGTTCTTGTAGACGGGCTCCTGCAGGAACAGCATGTCGCGGCGGCTCTCCGGCACGAAAGCGATGCCGGCGCGGCGCGCATCCGCCGTGCTCTTGAAGCGGTTGCGCTCGCCGGCGATGCGCAACTCGCCGGCGTCGGGTGCGAGTTTGCCGAACAGGATCCGCGCCAGCTCGAGCTGGCCGCAGCCCATGAAGCCGTAGATGCCGAGCACCTCGCCGGCGCGCACGGCGAACGAGACGCGCTTCAGATTGCGCGCCAGCGACAGGCCGTCGGCTTCGACGACCACGGGCTTGCCGGCCGTGGGCGCGGGCAGGGTGATGTCGTGGGTGTAGCTGTCCTCCAGCGCATCGCGTCCCTTGCCGATCATGGCCTCGATCAGCGCGGCCTTGCTGGTGTCCGCGGCACGCGTCTCCATGATCTTGCGGCCGTTGCGGAACACCGTGACCTCGTCGGAGATCAGCAGGATGTCCTCGATAAAGTGCGAGATGAAGATGATCCCCGTGCCTTGCTCGCGTAGCTTGCGCAGCGCCGCGAACAGCCGCTCGACTTCGGGCGGCGACAGCGCCGAGGTCGGCTCGTCCAGGATGATGATGCGGGCGCCGGAGAACAGCACGCGCGCGATCTCGATCAGCTGCTGCACGCCGATCGGGAGATCGCCGAGCCGGCTCATCGGATCGGCGTCGATGCCAAGGCGCTTGAGCTGCTCGGCGGCCTCGCGCGCCATCCGGCGCCACTGCACGATGCCCAGCGCATTGGTCGGCTGGTTGCCGAGAAACACGTTCTCGGCCACCGTGAGATCCGGGGCGACGCTCAGCTCCTGATGGACCATGGCGATGCCGGCTGCACGGGCATCCCGGGCAGAGTTGAAGTGAACCTCACGGCCGTCGAGCAGGAAGCGGCCGGAGAATCCGGTATGCACGCCGGCGATGATCTTCATCAGCGTGCTCTTGCCGGCGCCGTTCTCCCCGACGAGACCATGGATCTCGCCGGGGCGAAGCGTGAAGTCGACGCCGCGCAACGCGGTGACGCCGCCGAACGACTTGGTGATGTCCTGCAGTTCCAGAAGCGGCGGGCGGCTGTTCGACATGGGAGGGACTTCAGATCAGGAAATGATCCTCCATCCATTGCATGCCGGCGGCATTCGCCTTGGTCACGACCGGACCGTCGGTGATGACGTGCTTCGGAATGCCCTGGCCGCTCTTCTCGCCGGCGGTGACCGCCGCGACGCCGGCCACGATCGCGCCGCCGTGGATGCGGCAGGACGGATTGCGCACGGTCGCGAACATGCGGCCGTCGCTGACCGCCTGGATCGCAGGCGGCATGGCGTCGACGCCGCCGATCAGGATGTTGGTGCGGTTGCGCGCCTTCATGATGTTGTAGGCGGCAAGCGCCATGTCGTCATTGTGGAAGAACGCCGCGTCGATCTGCGGATATTTCGTGAGATAGGTCTCCCACAGCCGCGCCGCCTTCGACACGTCCCAGTCGGCCGGCTGCGTGTCCAGCACCTCGATGTTCGGGAACTGCTTGATCACCGAATTGAAGCCCTTGGCGCGGCCCTGTGCGCCGGTATGGCCGAGCGCGCCCTGCGTCATGATGATCTTGCCCTTGCCGCCCATCGCGTTCGCCAACGCCTGGGTGACGGATGCGCCCATGAACTCGTTGTCGGGTGCCAGGAACGAGTGGACATTGATCTGATCGAGCGGGGCGATCAGCGTGTCCATGTCGATGACGGGAATGCCGGCGTCGATCATCTTCTGCACCGGCTGGGTCAGGGTGCCGATGCCGAACGCCTGGATGGCGACGAAATCCCACTTCTGCGACGCCATGTTGTCGATCGCGGCGCGCTGTTTCACCGCATCGAGCTGGCCGTCGAACCAGGTGACCTCGATGTTGAGCAGCTTGCCCCACCATTCCGCGGCCTGCTTGCCCTGGGCGCACCAGGTCGCCTGCAGTCCGGCATTGGAGAACGCCGCCTTGAGCGGCTTTTCGGAACGGCCCATCTCGGCGGCCATCGCCGGATTGATGCCGAAGCCGGCGAGCAGCGCGGCCGCAGAGCCCGCGGCCGTCGCCGCCTGGAGAAGATCGCGCCTGGTCGTTTTCTTGGACGTTTTGTCAGTGCCGGGCATCCCGTGCTCCCTGTCCCATCGTTGTCCGGCGGCGTCATTGATCGCGCCGCCAAGATCTGCAGTGTTTCACAACCCAATTCATCACGCCACAGCCGGATGTTGTGCGTTGCACTGGATGGCTTTCGCGCTGCACGCGCAATGTCAGAAAACCGTGATGCACCCGTGGTACGCGGCAGCGCAGCTTTGGGAGAGAGCCTTTGGCAACGACACGCATCGCCGTGATCGCCGACATCCATCACGGCCGGGACACGCAGACGAAGCGTGGATCGGTGGCGCTGCCATTGCTCGAGCGCTTCGTCACGCAGATGAACGCCGAAAACATCGCTGCGGTCATCGATCTCGGCGACCGGATTTCCGACGAAGATCCCGAGCGCGATCGTCTGCTGCAAAGCGACGTCGCGATGTGTTTCGCAAAGCTTGCGCCGGCGCATCATCATGTCAGCGGCAATCATGATGTCGCATTGCTCAGTCTCGCCGATAATGAAGCGATCATGGATCGTCCGAGCGGGTCGCGGGCTCTGAACATCGGCGATGTCAGATGCGTGTTCTGGCAACCCGACGTGAGTCTGACGCGGAGCCGTGGCTTTCGCCTCTCCGCGGGCGATCTCGGCGCGTTGGTCCAGCTGCTTGCCCAGGATGACCGGCCGACCCTGCTCGTCAGCCACGTGCCGTTGTCAGGACAGGCTCAGACCGGCAACTACTACTTCGAAGCCAATCCGGAACACGCGGCTTATGCCGAGACCGATGCGATCCGCGCGGCGATCGCGGATGCGCCGTGCCCGATCGTCGCGCTCGCCGGGCATGTCCATTGGAATACGATGACGACGGTCGATGGCACACCGCATCTGACGTTGCAGTCGCTGACCGAGACGTTCATCTCGGGCGATCCAGCCGAAGCGGCTGGCCTTCTCGATATCGGAGATGGTTCGTTGCGCTGGAGCGTGACGGGCCGCGAACCGCTGTCGGTGACGTTGCCTTGGCCAAAGGCCAAGGCGCGGTGGCGTGCGCCATTGACACGCTTCGCGACGGCTGCGGTGGCTTGAGGTGGTGGCGTGTTCAGGTGGCGTTCATGCGGCCCGCAATACCGTAATGAAGACGGTGGCTGCCCTGCGAGGACTGCAAAAAAATAGAGCAGGGCAGCGGGCCCTGCTCGGAAATTGTGTCGACCCTTTAGATATCCCGCAAGTTCAGATTTGATCTTGTTAAGCGGGGTGACGCTGCTTGTTGCGCGCCAGGGCTCCTCCCGAGACTTGGACCACCAGACTTCCGCAAGCGTTAGCCTGAGGCCCAAATTCGTAGACGATCTTTTTGCGTTTGTCATCCTTTTCGGCAACGATTGTTCAAATTTCGCGCACTTCCTGAAATGATCGGTAAGTGCTTGCAATTGACGAGTTTTATTTTCGTGTTTTCTCGTGATAGGTGCCAAGTTACCGTATTTGACGGCGGCCCCTGAGGCGCGGCGGGATTGTTCTTAATCAACGACCGCTGGCGAAATGTGCCGACTGTGCCCTGCGCGACCTCGACTCCGGGCGTCCACTCGGGCACAAGAATTCGGTTCATTTGGCAGGCTTTGATGCGGCAGCGGCTGCAGGCGTTTCTCCCGATCATGCTGATCGCACTGATGGTGCAGATCCTGGCGCCGATCGGTGTTGCCTGGGCGGCGGCATCAGCCGCGGCCGATCCCCTGTACGGACTTGAGATCTGCCACGGCCAGCTGGGTTCCCAGCCGATTGACGATGGGTCGCCGGCGAGCCCTGCGCTTCACGGCTGTTCGCTGTGCTGCCTGGCGCAGCCGGTCACACTGGATGGGCCAGAGCTCTCCACCATCGCCGTTCCGCAACGCGATTCGGGCGAGGTCGTGTGGCGCGCCGGTGACCGGGCTGACGGGATCACCAAGGCTTTTTCGAACGCGCAGGCACGGGCTCCGCCCGCAGCGTGACGCGCTGGCCGTCGTGCGGCCCTGACCTCCCAAATCACATCACCATGACCTGCGTTGTCTGCGCGGCGATCGCCGTGCGGACATGCGCCGATCAACCAAGCTGGCGCATCGCCGCCAAGACAAGAAGGATAATCGACATGACCTTCCTCGGACGCTCTCTGCTCGCATTCGCTCTCCTGTTGGGAGGATCTTCCGCCGCCTTGGCCGCGGACGTGAAGGCCGGTGACCTCGTCATCACCCAGCCTTGGAGCCGCGCCACGCCGGGCGGCGCCAAGACGGGCGCCGGCTATCTGACCATCGAGAACAAGGGCAGCGCGCCCGACCGCCTCGTCGCGGTGACCGGCGACGTCGCCGGGCGAGTCGAGATTCACGAGATGGCCGTCACCAACGGCGTCATGACCATGCGTCCCCTCGACAAGGGACTCACGATCGAGCCGGGCAAGACCGTCGCGCTGGCGCCGGGCGGCTATCACCTGATGCTGATGGATCTGAAGAGCCCGCTGAAGCAGGGCGACAAGCTGCCGGTCACGCTGGAGTTCGAGAAGGCCGGCAAGGTGGCCGTGACGCTCGAGGTGCAGGCGGTCGGCGCCAAGGCACCAGGCGGCGAGGGCGGCGGCATGATGAAGCAGCATGATCATTCCGGCATGAAGATGTAGGCCGGGCGCTCTGCGGCTCCGACGGAGAGGCCGGCCTCGATGACGCAACGGGTGTTGAACGCCGCCATGATAGCCGGCTCGCGCGCGAGCCGGCTGCTGGCGGCCGACCGCACCCGACGTCCTGCCAATGTCCGTCAGAAGTTCGTCCGATATCTGCCGGTCGCGCTGCTAGCAATGCTGTTGCAGGTGTTGGCGCCAGTGGCGGCGTCCGCCCTGACGGCAGCGACGATCGTGACGGTCGATCCGTTCGGCGGGACGGCGATCTGCCATGCCGAGACGGATGCGGCGCCCTCTAATGGTGATACCGACCGCGCTGCCTGCGGCCTTGACTGCGTCATGTGCTGCGTGCTGCACGCCGCTGCGGCGCTCGATGCGCCGCCGGCGCCATTCGATGCGGCTCCGCTGCGTCTGACGGCGTCCATCGTCTGGACTGCGCGCGAGCTCCGCCTCGTTCATCTCCTCGCCCGGGCGCAGGCGCAACCAAGAGGACCCCCGTTCCTCTCCTGAGCACAGAACTCGTCGTCGGCGCCGCAGCAGCGCGCCGATCCGTTTTGAACCAGGAAGACCGGCCGTGTAGAGCCGGCATCGGGGAAGTCAAACATGTTCCGTCGTCATGCCCTGGGTGGCGTGAGCGTGGTCGCCTTGCAGCTCATGCTGCTGCAACCGGCCACGATCGCGCGCGCCGAGACCGAGAAGGAATTGCCGTCCGTCACCGTCGACGCGCCGCGTGCAGCACCACAACGGACCGTGCGCAAGCCGGTTGTGCAGGCCGCCTCCGTCCGCCCCCGCGCGCCGAAGCCGGCCGGCGCATCCGTGGCCGGCAGCTCCGGGCCGGGAGGAGCGGTGTCCGACCCAGCCTCGGCTGTCGGCGCCGCCCGCAACCAGCTCAGCCAGTCGCCGTCCGGCCAGACCGCAACCACCATCGACCGCAGCCGCTACGATGACCGGCCTGCGTTTTCCGTCGGCGACATCCTGCGCGAAAGCCCCGGTGTTTCGCTCAAGCAGGGCAACGGACCGCGCGATCTCGGCATCTCGATCCGAGGCTCCAACGCCCGCAACGGCTTCGGCATCCGCAACATCGCGCTGTTCGAGGATGGCTTTCCCGTCACGCAGCCGGACGGGCTGTCGCGCAGCGACCTGATCGATCCCCACGCCTATGGCGCGGTCGACGTCATCCGCGGCCCGTCCTCGGCGCTCTACGGCAACTATGCGACCGGAGGCGCCATCAACTTCCGCACCCGTCCGGGCGGCAGCATCGACGGCGCGGAGATCGGCAGCGAGGGCGGCAGCTTCGGCTATCTCAGCAACTACATGACCTTCGGCAAGAAGGTCGGCAATTTCGAGGGCTCGTTGTTCACCAGCGACGTCCGCGGCGACGGCTATCTCGGCAACGGCTGGTTCAACACCCAGACGGTCAACTTCCTCGGCACCTACAAGGCGACGCCGGATGACCGCTTCACGGTCAAGATCATCAACAACGACCTGTTTACGCGGCTGCCGATTCGATACACGCTGAGCCAGTACTATCAGAATCCATATCAGCAGGGCTGCACCACGAGAACGTCTGTGGCGGCCGGCTGCGCGACCGTCGGGCTCAACAAGAATGGAATCAATACGCTCGGTGGGGTTGATCAGGAGACCGCGTTGCAGGCGGGGCTCGGCCGCAACGATCGACGCACGATCGTCGGCGGCCGCTGGGAGCACGACTTCGACAACGACACGACCTGGCGCAACCAGTTCGTGTTCGACGACCGCAACATCAGCCAGCCGACAGGATCGACCAGCGCGATCGGCGACTATCCGTCCTACAACTACATGAGCGACATCACCAAGAGGGGAGAGATCTTCGGGCTGGAATCGACCGCCTTCTTCGGCGCGTTCTACAACACGCTGACCGCGTCCGGAGATACGCGCTTCGTCGTGCCCGGCGGCAACGCAGCGCTCGGCGGCCTCTCGGCCAACACCTGGAGCGAGACCACCAACTACGGCCTGCGAGCCCGCGAGGAGCTCAAGTTGACGTCGGCACTGACGGGGGTGGCCGGTCTCGGCTGGGAGCGCACCCATCTGCGCGGCGTGAACACCGCCTACACCTACGGCGCGACGGCAACGACGACCACGATCACGACGGCGGACCGGCAGTTCGACAATCTCGCCCCCGAGCTAGCACTGCTCTACAGGGTGAATAGCGGCTGGCTGCTGCGAGCTCGCGTCGCCACCGGGTACGGCACGCCGCAGGTCTCCAACCTGTTCGTGCTGCCGACCGGCGATTTCGGCAACAACACGCAGCTGAAGTCGCAGACCAATCTGGGCTACGACGTGGGGTTCGACTGGACGCCGAACCGGTCTCTGACCCTCAGCGCAACGGGCTTCTACGAGTTCTTCCGCAACGAGATCGTCACCCAGGCCGTCACAGGGACGCAGAACACGTCCTACACCTTCAACGCACCGCGTTCGGAGCATCGCGGCGTCGAATTGGCGGCCGATTGGCGGGTCCTGCCGGGCTGGCGGTTCACCGCTGCCTACACCTACCTCGACCAAGTCTACACCGAGTATTCTGAGAACCTTGTGAACGGCAGCAACCTGTTCGGCTTCAACCGCGCCGGCAACAAGATCCCCGGCATCTCGCCGAACGAGCTGACCGCGCGGCTCGGCTACGATCACGACAGCGGGCGGTTCGCGGGACTTGGTGCGTTCGTCGAGGTCCAGTGGAAGGACTCGTTCTATATGGACAATGCGAATTTGCTGAAGGCGCCGGGCTACGAGCTCGTCAATCTGAACGTCCACTACAAGACCGAGCTTGCCTCGGACACGTTCAAGTCGATGAACGTCTTCTTCGAAGTCCGCAATGTGTTCGACCGCACTTACATCGCCTCCGCGAACAACCTGCAGAATACGGTGACGGGCGCCGGCGTGCAGGGACTGGCAGGCACGGGAACGATCTACGCCGGCTCGCCGCGCGCGTTCCTGGCCGGGATGAAGGTGGCATTCCGATGAGGACCGAAATGACAAGGATCGCACGGCTTCGGAGCGGGCTCGTCGGGCTGGCGATCGCCATGCTTTGTCCGCTCACCGCCCGAGCCCAGATGGCGCACCAGCACGGGTCGGAGGCGGCATGCGAGGGCAACGAGCTCCGATGCGCCACCAAGGTGACGCCATTCTTCGCTGAAGACGGCAAGCTCTGGCTCGTCTGGATGGCCGGAGGACGGGTGTCGGTGGCGAGCTCGACCGACGGCGGGAAAACGTATTCCGCCGCCGCGCCGGTCACCGAGCAGCAGCTCAATCTCGACTGGGGGCCTGATGCCCGGCCGAAGCTGGTGGTCGATCGCAAAGGCGTTATAGCAGTGGCGTTCTCGATCTTCCGCGACCAGGCGTTCAACGGGCAGGTGCTGTACTCCAGGTCGGAGGATGGCGGCAAGAGCTTCGCGGCGCCCCGTCCCATCACGTCGAACAACGAAAGCCAGCGCTTCGAGGCGCTGGCGCTGGACCAGGATGGCACCGTCTTCGTGGCGTGGCTCGACAAGCGCAACCGGGTGCCGGCCAGGGCCGCAGGGCGCTCGTACGAGGGTGCGGCATTGTACTTCTCCTCGTCGCGCGATGGCGGCGCCACCTATGCCGAAGCGACGCTGGCCCAGGACAACACCTGCGAATGTTGCCGGCTCGGCGTTGCCTTCGCGGGGCCGGGACGTCCGGTGGTGATGTTCCGCAACATCTTCGAAGGCAGCGTGCGCGACCACGCCGTGATCACGTTCAGCGACCTCGGCACCCCCGGCGAGGTCTACCGGGTCGGCACCGATGATTGGCAGATCAAGGCCTGCCCGCATCAGGGGCCGAGCCTGACCGTGGCGCCGACCGGCACCTATCATGTCGCCTGGTTCACCAGCGGCAAGGTTCGCAAGGGGCTGTTCTACGCGCATTCGCGCGACGGCGGCCGGACGTTCTCGGAACCGATGGCGATCGGCCAGGCCGACCGCAATCCGACGCGACCCTATGTGCTCGCGACCCAGGACACCACGACGCTGGTGTGGAAGGAGTTCGACGGCGAGCGCACCACGGTGATGGTGATGCAATCCCGCGACGATGGCGAGACGTGGTCGAAGCCGCGCGCGCTTGCCAGCACGGACAATGCGTCGGATCATCCGCTGCTGGTCGCCCATGGCAGGCAGATCTTCCTGTCCTGGATGACCAAGTCGGACGGCTATCGGTTGCAGCCGATCGGAGATGAATCATGACACGCGCATTCGCCGCCCTTGCGATCTTTGGCCTCGTCGCCTTGACGGCGTCGAGCACCGCAGCTCCACCGTCGCTGAAGCCGTTCGAGCGCGGCACCTGGCGCGAGGTGCTGCGGGCCCATGCGGGTCGTCCGACACTGATCCATTTCTGGGGCGTCACCTGCGGCCCCTGCAAGATCGAGCTGCCGCAGCTCGGCAAGTTCATGTCCGATCATCCCGAGATCGACGTGGTCACCGTCAGCGCCGACCTGGTGCCGAATCTGGATGCTGCGACCCAGGCCATGCTGGACAAGGCCGGTCTCACCACGGCGGAGAACTTCATCTTCAACGACGGTTACGTCGAGCGCCTCCGGTTCGAGATCGATCCGTCCTGGCAGGGCGACATCCCGCGCACGATGCTCGTGACCCGCGAGGGCGTGGTCTCGACCATCGAAGGCAGCGCCGAGATCAGCGATCTCGACAAATGGTCGTCGGAGCAGGGGCGGGGGCACTAAGGCGTCTAGGGCGCGCGGGATCCTGCCCGGGCGCCCAGTGCGAGCCTCGTCACGGCGGCGTGCGCCGTTCATCCTCCACTTCAGCGGAACCGGTAAATTGATTGGGAATCCGGCGGCTTAGCCGCCTTTTTTCAAACCCAGCCTTGTGTTTTGCCGCCTGATCCGGTTTGACTGCGCCAGCCCGAACCGAATCTTGAAGGCCTCGCCCATGCGTCTGTCGCGGTTTTTCCTACCCATTCTGAAAGAAAATCCGAAGGAAGCCGAGATCGTCTCGCATCGTCTGATGCTGCGCGCGGGCATGCTGCGGCAGGAGGCGGCCGGCATCTATGCCTGGCTGCCGCTGGGCTTCAAGGTGCTGAAGAAGATCGAGCAGATCGTGCGCGAGGAGCAGAACCGCGCCGGTGCGCTGGAACTGCTGATGCCGACGCTGCAGCTCGCCGACCTCTGGCGCGAGAGCGGCCGCTACGACGCGTATGGGCCGGAGATGCTGCGCATCAGCGACCGCCACAAGCGTGAGTTGCTGTACGGGCCGACCAACGAGGAAATGATCACGGAAATCTTCCGTGCCTATGTGAAGTCCTACCGCAATTTGCCGCTCAATCTCTATCATATCCAATGGAAATTCCGCGACGAGCAGCGTCCGCGCTTCGGCGTGATGCGCGGCCGCGAGTTCCTGATGAAGGACGCCTATTCGTTCGATCTCGACGAAGCCGGCGCGCGGCGCGCCTACAACAAGATGTTCGTCGCCTACTTGCGCACCTTCGCGCGGATGGGCCTGAAGGGCATCCCGATGCGCGCCGAGACCGGTCCAATCGGCGGCGATCTCAGCCATGAATTCATCGTGCTCGCTGAGACCGGTGAATCCGGCGTCTACTGCGACCGTGACGTGCTCGACCTGCCGATCCCGCCGGCCTCCGTCGACTATGACGGCGACCTGACCCCGATCATCAAGCAATGGACCTCGCTCTATGCGGCGACCGAGGACGTCCATGACGCGGCCCGCTTCGAGGCCGAGGTGCCGGCCGAGCGGCGGGTCCATACCCGCGGCATCGAGGTCGGCCAGATCTTCTATTTCGGCACCAAATATTCCGAGCCGATGAAGGCCCTGGTCGCCGGCCCAGAGGGGGCGGAGGTCACCGTCCACGGTGGCTCCTATGGCGTCGGCGTGTCACGGCTGGCTGGTGCGATCATCGAGGCCTGTCACGACGAGGCCGGCATCAAATGGCCGGAGGAGGTCGCCCCGTTCCGCGCCGTCATCCTCAACCTGAAGCAGGGCGGCTCCGACACCGATGCCGCTTGCGAGCAGCTCTATCGCGATCTGCTCGCCAAGGGGGTCGACGTGCTCTACGACGACACCGAGCAGCGCGCCGGCGGCAAGTTCGCCACGGCGGACCTGATCGGCATCCCCTGGCAGATCATGGTCGGACCCAAGAGCCTTGCCGAAGGCAAGGTCGAGGTGAAGACTCGCAGCGACGGCGCCCGCCAGATGATGTCCCCGGCGGACGTCGTGGCACGGCTCGGCGGCGGGACATCGGCTGGCTGAGGCGCTCGTTCGATCATCGGATTATCCACCGGGGCTGCCCGCCCCTTCAGGCCAATCCGGCCACATTCGGCCCGAATCATGGGATGATCGCACAATGGATGACGCCATGACCGAACCGGTGCAGACCACCACTCCCTTCGCTCCCTTCGAGTGGATGCTGTCGGGGCGCTATCTGCGTGCGCGCCGCAGGGAGGGGTTCATCTCCGTGATCGCGGGGTTCTCCTTCCTCGGCATCATGCTGGGCGTCGCAACCCTGATCATCGTGATGGCGGTGATGAACGGCTTCCGCAAGGAGCTGCTCGACAAGATCCTCGGCCTGAACGGGCATCTGCTGGTGCAACCGCTGGAGTCGCCGCTCACCGACTGGAAGGACGTCTCCGACCGGATCGCGCAGGTGCAGGGCATCCGCCTCGCCGCGCCGGTGGTCGACGGACAAGGTCTCGGCTCGTCGCCCTTCAATGCGTCCGGTGTGTTCATCCGCGGCATTCGCGCGCAGGACCTCACGAACCTGACGTCGATTGCCAAGAACATCAAGCAGGGCTCGCTGGAAGGTTTCGACGAAGGCCAGGGCGTCGCGATCGGCCGCCGGCTTGCCGACCAATTGTCGCTGCATGCCGGCGACAGCATCACTCTGGTCGCCCCGAAGGGCGCCGTGACGCCGATGGGCACCACGCCGCGCATCAAGCCCTACAAGATCGCGGCGGTGTTCGAGATCGGGATGTCCGAATACGACGCCAGCTTCGTCTTCATGCCGCTGGCCGAAGCGCAGGCCTATTTCAACCGCAACAACGACGTCACCGCGATCGAGATCTTCACCAGCAATCCCGACAAGGTGGAGGAGTTTCGCAAGACGGTGACGGAGGCGGCCGGCCGCCCGATTTTTCTCGTCGACTGGCGCCAGCGCAACTCGACCTTCTTCAATGCGCTGCAGGTCGAGCGCAACGTGATGTTCCTGATCCTGACCTTGATCGTGCTGGTCGCCGCGCTCAACATCGTTTCGGGACTGATCATGCTGGTCAAGGACAAGGGCCAGGACATCGCCGTGCTGCGCACCATGGGGGCTTCGCAGGGGGCGATCATGCGGATATTCCTGATCACCGGCGCTTCGATCGGGGTGGTCGGCACGCTCACCGGATTTGTCGTCGGCCTCCTGATCTCGATGAACATCGATTCGATCAGGAAGTTTCTGTCCTGGCTGACGAGCACCGATCTGTTTCCCAATGAGCTCTATTTCCTGTCGAAGCTGCCGGCTGAGATCGATGCCGGCGAGACTGCGGCCGTTCTGATCATGGCCTTGACCCTGTCTTTCCTGGCTACGCTGTATCCATCCTGGCGCGCGGCCCGATTAGACCCGGTCGAAGCGCTTCGCTACGAGTGAGGCGCTGATGGAAGAGCAGGGGGCAGAGGATGTGCCGGTCGTTTATCTCCACGAGATCAAGCGGCGGTACATGCAGGGCGAGCAGCAGCTGACCATTCTCGACGGGGCCAAGCTGGCGCTGTGGGCCGGGCAATCGGTGGCGCTGGTGGCGCCGTCGGGCTCAGGCAAGTCGACATTGCTGCACATCGCGGGCCTCCTGGAGAGCCCCGACGAGGGCGAGGTCTATGTCGGGGGCGTGCCGACGTCGCAGCTCACCGACATCGAGCGCACCCAGATGCGCAGGACCGACATCGGTTTCGTCTACCAGTCGCACCGGCTGCTGCCGGAGTTTACGGCGCTGGAGAACGTGATGCTGCCGCAGATGATCCGCGGCTTGAAACGGTCCGAGACGGTGAAGCGGGCGACCGAGATCCTGGCCTATCTCGGCCTCGGCGAGCGGATCAAGCACCGCCCGGCCGAACTCTCCGGCGGCGAGCAGCAACGCGTCGCGATCGCGCGTGCGGTCGCCAATGCGCCGCGTGCGCTGCTGGCGGACGAGCCGACCGGCAATCTCGATCCTGCCACCGCCGATCACGTCTTTCACGCGCTGATGCAACTCGTGAAGGCCACGCGGGTCGCGATGCTGATCGCGACCCACAACATGGAGCTGGCCGGCCGCATGGACCGGCGCGTCTCCATCGTCGGCGGCAAGGTCGTCGAGCTGGATTGAGTCAGGACGCAGTCAGGGCCTGATCACCGTCATCTGGAATGGCTCGCGATGAGCGGCGGCGTGGGCGACCGCGTCGTTGGCATGATCGAGGTCGAAACAGGTGGGCTCGAACTGCGCGAGCTCGAGCAGCCCGGCCCGGATCAGCGCGACCATCCTGACCGCAGCATCCGGCGGATACATCCAGACGCCGTGGATCGTGATGCAGTCGCGCATGATCCATGGATAGGGCAGCTCGAGCCCCGCTCCGCCCAGCATCCCGACGCCGCCCATCAGCACTACGCGCCCATAGGGACGCACGGTCATCACGGCTGATCGCACGACCCCGGCCGAGACCGACGGCGGCATGATGTCGAGCACGCAGTCGATCGGACGCGGCGACGCGCGCTTCATGCGTGCGGTGTCCTCGCTCTCGTCGCCGGAGAGTCTGACCGGGTGGACGCGGGGGCCGAACCGGCGCTTCAGCTCCGCCAGCATGGCCTCGTTGCGGCCGGAGGCGACGACCGCAGCGGCGCCCATGGCGAGCGCCACCGCAACCGCGGCGCTGCCGAACCGGCCGGTGGCGCCGCTGACCAGGACGGTCTCGCCCGCCTGCAGATGGGCGGCAAGAAAGCCGCCATAGGGCACGAGCAGGGTGCCGAGCGCGCACCACCGTGCCGCGTCGTTAGCGTCGATGGCCCCGATCGGCTTGGCGTTCTCCGTCGGCACGCGCATGCGCTCGGCAAACGAGCCGTGCCGGAAATGCTGTTGCAGCTTCAGCCCGCCCGGTCCGCGCGCGCTCAGGCCCTGCAGGGTGATGTCAGGGGCGAGGGCTGTGTCACGCGAGCGCACGGTTGGATCGCAGTACACCCAGTCGCCGATCGCGAGATGCGTCGCATCGGGGCCGAGGGCGCTGATCCGGCCGATGCCCCCGGTCCCCGGGATGACCGGCAGGTCCAGCAGGTACTTCCGCTCGCCGCTGAAAACCTCGTTGGCATAGGACAGCACGCCGGCCGCGGCGACGTCGACGATGACCTCGCCGGTGCCGAGCACGGGGTCTTCGACACGCTCGATCTCGAGCGGCGATCCAAATCGTTTGAGTACGGCGGCCTTCATGGTGCTTCTCCATTTCGCGATGGCGAGGCTGCAGCCTGCCGGTCTATGCTCCGCGCAGGAAGGCCTGGTATTATCCTGGGATTGGGCAAGCCCAGGCTGGCAAGCCGCCTCGAAAGCGAACCATGAGGGATCCAGCGCATGAGTGATCAGCGCCATGCCGAGCTCGGCAACTTCCTGCGCTCGCGGCGCGAGAAGCTGACGCCGCAGGCGGTCGGACTCGCGACCGGGCGGCGGCGACGCACCGCAGGGCTGCGGCGGGAGGAAGTGGCCGAGCTCGCTGGCATCGGCGTCGACTGGTACATCCGAATCGAGCAGGGCCGGGCGGTGAAGCCGTCCTCCTCGACCATCGATGCGCTGGCGCGCGCCCTGCGCCTGAGCCGAACCGAGCATGCTCATCTCAAGGCGCTGGTGCGCGATCCCACGCGCAAGCCGTTCGTGCGCGAGCAGGTGCCGGTCCGGCTGCGCGAGCTCGTGCAGAGTCTGAACCAGCCGGCCTACATCTCCGGACGACGATGGGATGTGCTGGCCTGGAATGCCGCGGCGGACGAGATCTTCGGCTTCTCGCAACTCGCCGACGACGAGCGCAACACGCTGGTGCTGATGCTTTGCAAGCCCGGCGTGCGCCGGCTGTTCGGCGCGCAATGGAAGGAGCTGGCGCAACGCATGGTCGCGCAGTTTCGCGCGACCTATGATCTGTGGGCGGGCGATCCCGCCTTCGTCGATCTGATCGCGCGGCTGCGGCACGGCAGCCGCGAGTTCGACGGTCTGTGGGCGGCGCACGACATCAACCCGCTTGCTGCGGGCGAGAAGCTGCTCGAGCACCCGAAGAAGGGCCGCGTGAGGCTGCGATACGCGACGTTCCAGTCCAACGACGATCCCGCGCTGAAGCTGGCGATCTACTACACGTGATGACGCCGCCGCTGCGGACGAGCGCGCGCGTTCGGCCTCGCCCGGCAGGCATCATACAATCGACTGCTTTGCGGATGATGATGCTACGCATTCGCAGGACCCATCGTGCTGCCCCGAAGAATCCACGACTGGGACGCCAGAAGGTTCGTTACGTGACCGGGAGTTTCCCGATCACGATTTTGCCGTCGCTCGTATTGTGGCCATGGATGGACGACGGTCACGACTCCTCCATACATCTTATTAGTTGTTTGTTCATGTTGCGGTCAAAGCCTTGAAAAACAGGCCTTTGCGCCCAATCCCATAAAAGCCGGAAAGAATGGTTCTGATCTGCACATCGGTTTGATGTCGGCGGAGCGAATGCGGGTGGCATAGTCGCTTCGTCGCGCTGCATGTTTTTCGCAGGGAACCAGAGGGCCTGGGGACTTTGGGACAGAAGCTACGGAGTTCGATGATGAAGACGCTTTTCGGCGCAACGGTGGGGCTCGGCGCAATCGCGGCGGCGACGTCTGCATTCGCAGCTGATCTTCCAATGAAGAAGGGACCGTACACCAAGGCGCCGCCCGCCGTCGTGGCGACGGTGTATGACTGGAGCGGCTTCTATGTCGGCTTCAACGCCGGCGGCGGTTCCAGCCGGGATTGCTGGAATCTGGTTTCGAACGCCGGCGTGGCGGTGAACCCGGCCGCCAATCGCGAGGGTTGTTCCGGCGGTGGCGGCGCGGCGGTCGGCGGCCAGGTCGGCTACCGCTACCAGATGGCCAACTGGGTGTTCGGCGTCGAGGCGCAGGGGGATTGGGCCAACTTCAAGGGCACCAATCGCAACCTGATTCTTCCCAATGTCAGCGACCGGTCACGCACCAACGGCTTCGGCCTGTTCACCGGCCAGGTCGGGTATGCCTTCGACAACATTCTCGGCTATATCAAGGGCGGTGCCGCGGTCGTCGGCGATCGCTACGACACCTTCACCACGGGCACCAACGTGATGCTCGATCGGGCCAACACGACGCGTTGGGGCGGCACGGTCGGTGCCGGCATCGAATATGGCTTTGCGCCGAACTGGTCGGTCGGCGTCGAATACGATCACATTTTCCTGGGCAACAAGAACCTGAACTTCGTCGCCGCGGCCGGCGCGCCCGCGATGACTCATCGCATCAAGCAGGATATCGACATCGGGCTCGTGAAGCTGAACTACAAGTTCGGTCCGGGTTTCGGGATGATGCGCTGACGCAACGTCACCCTCGATTGCTCCGGTTCGTCGAAGCCGCGGCTTCGACGAACCTTGATGCTACGGCCTGAGACGGCAACGCGTCGCGTTGAAGGCGGGGACGGGTCAGTCCTCTTCGAACACGAACGGGTTGGGGAACGGCGCGTAGGGATTGGGCGCCGGCGGACGCGGCTTGATCCGCGGCCTGTGCGGATACGGATAGGGCGTCGCGCGCGGGTCATTGCTGACGCCGGCGAAATAGGGATTCGCGATGCAGTTCAGCAGGCGTCCCGACGCCGTCGCCTGGCATTGCGCGTAAGTGTCGAAGGTGCAGTGGCTCAAGCCCGGAAACTCATCACCCTGCAGGCAGAACGCATGTCTGACACCGACGGCGTGAGCCGGGGCATGGGTTGCGACCACGAGGCCGGCTGCAGCCAGGGCCGCGAATAACACCTCACGCATCAACGATCTCCCTTCATCCCTTCGATGACCAGAACGCGGGTGCATCATGGCGAAGCACTGGCGCGGCCCTGACGTGTGTAGTCGGTCGGCTCTCGATTGCAAGCTGGAAAGTTCCATCAACACACTGTGATTACAGATTAATTTCCCGACATGTCTCACGGCCTTTCAGCAGCGAGCTGTGACCGAGCGGCTACAGCAATTGTGGCGCAGATCGTTAAGAGGTGCGGCTGGCCTGGGGGCCAAATGAGACGAGACTGGACCTGTGATGAAGAAACTTCTGTTGACGACGACGGCGCTCGTGGTGCTGGCCTCGCCGGCGCTTGCTGCGGATCTCGCCGCGCGTCCCTACACGAAGGCACCGCCGCCGGTGATGGCTGCGATCTATGACTGGAGCGGCTTCTACATCGGCGTGAACGGTGGCGGCGGCTGGAGCGAGAATACCTGGGATCTGGTCGGCGGCGGCCGCGAAGGCTCGCATGATGCATCCGGCGGCACCGTCGGTGGCCAGGTCGGCTATCGCTGGCAGATGGGCCAGATCGTGTTCGGCGTCGAGGCGCAGGGTAACTGGGCCGACCTCACCGGCGACAATCAGAGCGCGCTGTTCGGAACGCGTAACCGCACCAAGACCGATGCGTTCGGCCTGTTCACCGGCCAGGTCGGCTACGCCATCAACAACGTGCTGCTCTACGCCAAGGGCGGTGCGGCCGTGACCAGCAACAAGTACACGATCACCAATGCGGCGACCGGCGCGTTCCTCGCCTCAAACGACGACACGCGCTGGGGCGGCGTGGTCGGTGCCGGCGTCGAATACGGCTTTGCGCCGAACTGGTCGCTGGGCGTCGAGTACGACCATCTGTTCATGGACCGCCAGACCGTCAGCTTCGGCGCGCTCGGCTCCGACAGCATCAAGCAGGACGTCGATCTGTTCACCGCCCGCCTGAACTACCGTTTCGGTGGCCCGGTCGCGACGCGCTACTGAGTCGATCCCGCCCGATCGGCGGATTGGAGAGCCCCGGCGTTCGCGCCGGGGCTTTTGTTTGAGGGCCGGATTAACCATTTGCGGCGCCGGCGCCGCGACGGGCCGATCAGCGCGCTTGACCTGAGAACAGAAAAGGAACATTGTTCTTCATATGTTCTGACTCAGGGAGGTCCCGATGCTGAAGGTTTTCGTTCAAGAAGCCGCCGCGCTGGCGTCGATCACGCTGTTCGTCGGTATGATCGCGCTCTGGGCGCAAATCATTCCACAGCTTTAGTTTTCCGAGCGCGTTGGCTGGGGACAAGGCAGGCGAGGGCGCCGGACTTACCGATGGGCCTCCGATATGATGCGGGGGCGAGTCGGTCGGAGGATAGGGCATGGCGCGGGGGGCAGGATCCCGAGCGAGCCCCGAAGCCGGCCCGATCCCGTGATCTCGGAAAAGCCCAGGTATCAGCAAGGCGAGCATGTCCAGCGCCGGATTCGTCCATCTCCACGTTCACTCCGCCTATTCGCTGCTGAAGGGCTCGATCAAGATCGCAAAGCTCGGCGAGCTCGCCAAGGCCGATCGCCAGCCGGCGCTGGCGCTGACCGACACCGACAACATGTTCGGTGCGCTCGAATTCTCCGACAAGATGGCGAGCTACGGCATCCAGCCGATCGCCGGCTGCGAGCTCGCCATCGATTTCGGCGACATGGACCCTAACGCCCGCAATGCCGGCGCGGCCGCGCAGCCCTCGCGAATCGTCCTGCTCGCCGCACGCGAGGAGGGCTACCGCCACCTGATGCGGCTGAACTCGCGCGCCTTCCTGGACACGCCGACGCACCAGGCCCCGCACATCAAGTTCGAGTGGCTGAACGAGGGCGTCGATGGTCTGATTGCGCTCACCGGCGGGCCCGATGGGCCGATCTCGCTCGCGATCCAGCACGACATGGCGGCACTTGCGACGCAGCGCTGCGAGCGGCTGGCGAGCCTGTTCGGCGACCGCCTCTACATCGAGCTGCAGCGCCACGGCGTCGACCGCGAGCGCCGCGTCGAAGGCGGCCTGATCGACATCGCCTATGGCAAGGGCCTGCCGCTGGTCGCGACCAACGAGCCGTATTTCGCGACCGCCGACGACTACGAGGCGCATGATGCGCTGCTGTGCATCGCCGGCGGCCACCTGATCGCCGACACCGAGCGCGTGCAGTTGACGCCCGACCACCGTTTCAAGACCCGCGCCGAGATGGCGGTGCTGTTCGCCGACCTGCCGGAGGCGCTGGCCTCGACGGTCGAGATCGCCGAGCGCTGCTCGTACCGGCCGCGCACGCGCAAGCCGATCCTGCCGTTCTTCACGGTCGGCGCCGGCAGCGGCGATGCCGTGGACGCCGCCAGCGCCGAGGCCGCCGAGCTGAAGCGGCAGGCGGAGGAGGGCCTGGAGCGGCGCCTCAAGGTGCACGGCATGGCGCCGGGCATGACTGAGGAGGACTACCAGAAGCGGCTCGCCTTCGAGCTCGACGTCATCATGCGCATGAAGTACGCGGGCTACTTCCTGATCGTGTCGGACTTCATCAAATGGGCCAAGGCGCACGGCATCCCGGTCGGACCGGGGCGCGGCTCCGGTGCCGGCTCGCTGGTTGCCTGGGTGCTGACCATCACCGACCTCGACCCGATGCGGTTCGCGCTGCTGTTCGAGCGCTTCCTCAATCCCGAGCGCGTGTCGATGCCGGACTTCGACATCGACTTCTGCCAGGACCGCCGCGGCGAGGTGATCTCCTATGTGCAGCAGCGCTACGGCCGCGACCAGGTGGCGCAGATCATCACCTTCGGTACCTTGCAGGCGCGCGGCGTGCTGCGCGACGTCGGCCGCGTGCTGCAGATGCCCTATGGCCAGGTCGACAAGCTCACCAAGCTGGTGCCGCAGAACCCGGCTGCTCCCGTCACGCTCGCCGCCGCGATCGAGGGCGAGCCGAAGCTGCAGGCGTTCCGCGACGAGGATCCGGTGGTGGCGCGCGCCTTCGACATCGCGATGCGCCTCGAAGGCCTGACGCGCCACGCCTCGACCCACGCCGCGGGCATCGTGATCGGCGACCGGCCGCTGAGCGAGCTGGTGCCGATGTATCGCGATCCGAAATCGGACATGCCGGTCACCCAGTTCAACATGAAATGGGTGGAGCCGGCCGGCCTCGTCAAGTTCGACTTCCTCGGCCTGAAGACGCTGACCGTGCTCGACGTCGCCGTGAAGCTGCTGAAGCAGCGCGACATCCACGTCGATCTCGCGACCTTGCCGATCGACGATGCGCCGAGCTACCAGATGCTCGCCCGCGGCGACGTGGTCGGCGTGTTCCAGGTTGAAAGTCAGGGCATGCGGCGGGCGCTGATCGACATGCGCCCCGACCGGTTCGAGGACATCATCGCGCTGGTCGCGCTGTATCGCCCGGGCCCGATGGCCAACATCCCGACCTACTGCGCCCGCAAGCACGGCGAGGAGGAGCCGGAATATCTACACCCGATCCTGGAGCCGATCCTGAAGGAGACCTTCGGCGTCATCATCTACCAGGAGCAGGTGATGCAGGTCGCGCAGCAGATGTCCGGCTACTCGCTCGGCGAAGCCGATCTCCTGCGGCGCGCCATGGGCAAGAAGATCCGCGCCGAGATGGACAAGCAGCGCGTCCGCTTCGTCGAAGGTGCCGTCAAGAACGGCGTGCCGAAGGACCAGGCCGACACGATCTTCGACCTATTGGCCAAATTCGCCGACTACGGCTTCAACAAGTCGCACGCGGCCGCCTACGCGCTGGTGTCCTACCACACCGCCTACATGAAGGCGCATTATCCGGTGGAGTTCATCGCGGCGTCGATGACGCTCGATCTCAACAACACCGACAAGCTCTCGGAATTTCGTGCCGAGGCGCAGCGCCTGGGGATCAAGGTCGAGCCGCCGTCGATCAACCGCTCCGGTCCGACCTTCGAGGTCAGCGGCAACACCATCTTCTACGCGCTCGCCGCCTTGAAGGGCGTCGGGCCGCAGGCGATCGAGATGATCGTCGAGGCCCGCAACAAGGGCGGCCCGTTCACCTCGCTCGCCGACTTCGCCTCTCGCGTTAATCCGCGCGCGATCAACAAGCGCATCATCGAGACGTTGGCGGCGGCCGGCGCGTTCGATGGGCTCGACAAGAACCGCGCCCGCGTGTTCGCCGGCGCCGATGCCATCGTCGCCGCCTGCCAGCGTGCCAACGAGGCCGCCACCTCCGGCCAGAACGACATGTTCGGCAACGCCGCCGATGCGCCGGCGATCATCCTGCCGAACATCGAGAACTGGCTGCCGGCCGAGCGCCTGCGGCGCGAATATGATGCGATCGGCTTCTTCCTGTCGGGCCATCCGCTCGACGACTACGCGGCGGCGCTGAAGCGGCTGCGGGTGCAGAGCTGGGCCGAGTTCTCGCGCGCGGTGAAGACCGGCGCGACCGCGGGCAAGGTCGCCGCCACCGTGGTATCGCGCATGGAGCGGCG
The DNA here is from genome assembly GCF_051167995.1 of Bradyrhizobium sp. HKCCYLRH3073. Lineage (NCBI taxonomy): Bacteria > Pseudomonadati > Pseudomonadota > Alphaproteobacteria > Hyphomicrobiales > Nitrobacteraceae > Bradyrhizobium > Bradyrhizobium sp. HKCCYLRH3073. The sequence goes on along the minus strand of NZ_JBNPUD010000007.1, from coordinate 57,003 downwards.
CACCAAGACCGGCAACAAGATGGGCATCATGGGCCTGTCGGATCCGACCGGGCATTTCGAGGCCGTGCTGTTCTCGGAGGGGCTTGCACAATATCGCGACGTGCTCGAGCCCGGCGCGGCCGTGCTGCTGCAGCTCGGCGCCGAGCTGCAGGGCGAGGATGTCCGCGCGCGCGTGCTGCATGCCGAACCGCTCGATGATGCCGCCGCCAAGACGCAGCGCGGCCTGCGCATCTTCCTGCGCGACACCAAGCCGCTCGACTCCATCGTCAAGCGCCTGCAGGGGCCGGAAGGCACCGCGGCCAATGGCAATGGAGCGATCGCCAAGGGTGCGGCGCCCCCCTTGGCGCCCCGCACGGCAGCAGGCGAGGGCGAGGTATCGCTGGTGATGATGCTGGACCTCGAAACCGAGGTCGAGATGAAGCTGCCGGGGCGCTTCAAGGTTTCGCCACAAATCGCAGGTGCCATCAAGGCGGTGACCGGCGTGGTCGACGTGCAGCAGCTCTAAAGGCGATCGTTCCGCTGGAGCGGCTGCGTCCGGCGATCTTGCCGGTCGAACGGGGACGAGGAACAAAAAAGCTGCGCGTGGGCTGTACGGACATGCCTCCGTTCAACCGCGGTTCAGCCATTCTCCCGCTGAATCCGCGGCGGGTGCCTCGAAGGGGCTTGAACCATGCGCTTGGCCAAGATCACCGCGAAGATCGTCCTGAGTGTTTCGCTCTGCCTGCTCGCCTGGGCGGCCCTGCCGCGGCCTGCCGCAGCGCAGCAGCCCGGTGCCGAAAAGCGTATCGCCTTGGTGATCGGCAACGGGGCCTATGCCAAGGGCCCGCTGGCGTCGGCGGCCAACGATGCCGGCCTGATCGCGCAGACGCTGCAGGCCGCGGGCTTCGACGTGGTCGGCGCGCGCGATCTCGATGCAGACACGTTGCGCAAGAGCTTTCGTGATTTCATTCACAAGGCCCAGTCAGCCGACAACAACACCGTCGCGATGGTCTATCTCGCCGGCTACGGCATGCAGCTCGCCGGCGAGAACTACTTTCTTCCCGTCGACGCCAACATCGGCAGTGACGTCGACATTCCGACCGAGGGGCTGCGCCTCAGCGACTACATCCGCCAGCTTGCGGCGACGCCGGTGAAGGCCAGCGTCGTGGTGCTCGATGCCGCCCGCCAGCAGCCCTTCATCGCCAGCGGTCCGGCGATCGCCGGCGGCCTGGCGCTGGTCGAGCCCGATGCCAACATGCTGATCGCGTTCAATGCCGCGCCGGGCACGATCGCGCCGAACGAGACCGGCGCCTACGGCGTCTACGCGCGCTCGCTCGCCGAGATGATCCGCACCGGCGGGCTGTCGCTGCCGGAGGTGTTCGACCGGCTGCGGCTGCGCGTCAATGAGGAGACCAAGGGCGCGCAGGTGCCCTGGGACGCGCAGAAGATCCAGGCTGCCTTCACCTTCTTCGAGCGGGCGCCCGACGCCCCCGCCACGTCGGATTCGCCGGAGCAGAGCGCGGCGCTGCGCTCGCGCCCGATCCGCGAGCTGCCGGTGCAGGAGGCCTATGCCGCCGCGCTCGAGCGCGACACGCTGCAGGGCTATGAGGACTTCATCGCCGCCTATCCGAGCGACCCGCTGGCGCGGCGCGTGCGCGCCCTCGTCGCCGCACGCCGCGAGGCGCTGACCTGGCGGCGGACGTTCCGCACCGACAGTCCGGAAGCCTATTGGTCCTACCTGAAGCGCTATCCCTATGGCGCGCATGCCGAGGACGCCCGGCGGCGGCTGGCGATGTTGTCCGCGCCGCCCGCGCCGCCGCCGACCTTCGCGATGATCGACTATGACGTGCCGCCGCCGCCGCTCGACGAGGTGATCTATGTCGAGCGCCCGGTGCTGATGTTCTCGGATCCCGAATTCGATTTCGTGCCGCCGCCCCCGCCGCCGGTCTACATCCTGCCGCCGCCTCCGCCGGATTTCGTGGAGCTGCCGCCGCCATTCGCCCCGGCGGGCCTGTTCATCCTGCCGCGGCCGGTGTTCGTGCCGATCCCGGTCTATGTCCGGCCGCCGGCCTTCGTTGCGCCGCCGCCGAACAACATCATCTACCAGAACATCCACAACACGACCGTCATCAACACCGTGATCAATCGTCCGGCGCCGCCGGCCGGACCGATCACTGCAGGCCCCGCGGCGGTGCCGACGCCGGCCGTGGCGGTGGCACCGGCCCTGCCGCCGGCTGTCGTGCAGCGCGCCACGCTGATCCAGCAGGGCAAGGTCCCGCCGCCGGGAGGACCGCTCGCCAATCCCGCACTCCGGCCCGGTGCGGCACCGGCCATTCAGGCCAACGCTCCGCCGGGTGGACCCTCGCCCGCCATGACAGGACCAGGGCAGGGGCATGCCAACGTCAATCCGCTGCCGGTGCCCGGTCGCGGTGGTCCGCCGGTGCCACCATCGGTTCAGACTCCTGGTCTGCGCCAGCCGGCACCGGCATCGCCCTCTGGCGCGCTGCCACCGCCCGCGCGCCAGGATCTGCGCGCGAACCGCACGCCGCCGGGCGCCGTCATGCCGCAGCCGGCAAGGCCATCGGCGATGCCGTCCCGTCCGGTCATGCCGTCAGCCGCTCCGCGCGGGCCTGAGGTGAGCCCGCGCGTTCAGCAGGCGACGCCACCGCAGATCCAGCGCCGCCCGCCGCCACCACCGGCGACGGCGCGTCTGAGTCCGCCGCCGGCGCCGCCACGACCGCCGGTTGCACCGATGGTTCGGGCGGCTCCGCCACCTCGGCCGGCGCCACCGCCGCCGCAAGTCATGCGTCCGTCCGCTCCGCCACCGATGGCGCGCCCTGCGCCTCCGCCGCAGATGGCGCGTCCCAGTCCGCCGCCGATGGCCGCCGTGGCCCGGCCGGCGCCGCCACCGCCGCCGATGGCACGGCCCGCGGCGCCGCCGCCACGTCCGGCGGCCCCGCCGCCGCCGGGCAAGAGATGTCCGCCGAACGTTCCGCATTGCTGAGCCGCCGCGCGTTGGCCTGACGCCGGCGCGGTTGCAACATCGGCCTGTTTTCGATATGGGCGGACCGCCGGACTGATCGATCGTGGGCGCAAGACGTCGACGGCCGACGACGTGTTGCGGGGGCTTCAGTGAAATCAGCGTTTGTCGGGACCTTGCGCACGCTGTCTTGGCGAAGCTCAATTTGGCGAAGCTCAATCATGGCCGCCCTTTGCAGCGTCGGTATCGCCGGCCTGCCTTCGCCAAGCGATGCGCAGGGGCTGCCGGGCGCCGAAGCCGTCTATGCCTCGGCGCCGCCGCGCCTGCTCCAGATCCGCACGCTCGTGGCCGATGCCGGCCGCCAGACCTCGACAGGATCCGGCTTTCTGGTCTCGGCCGACGGGCTCGCGGTCACGAACTATCACGTCGTCTCGGATGCAGCGCTCGAGCCGAAGACGTACCGGCTCGAATATACCGGAGCGGATGGCACGCAGGGCGGCGTCACGTTGCTTGCCGTCGACCTGCCCAACGATCTCGCGCTCGTTCGCGTCGACAAGCAGAACGCGCCGTTCTTCTCGTTCGACAAGGCCGCGCTCGACGGCAGCCTGCCGAAAGGCGAGCGGCTGTATTCGCTCGGCAACCCGCTCGACCTCGGCTTCACCATCATCGAGGGCACCTATAACGGCCTCGTCGAGCACAGCTACAACGATCACATCCATTTCACCGGCGCGCTCAATCCCGGCATGAGCGGCGGTCCGGCGGTCAATGCGCAAGGCCAGGTGGTCGGCGTCAACGTCGCCACGCGCCGCGGCGGCCAGCTCATCAGCTTCCTGGTGCCCGCGCGCTTTGCGGCCGCGCTGCTGGCGCGCGGCCAGGATGCCAGGCCGGCGGCGGCCGATCTGCGCAAGGACGTGATCGCGCAGCTTACGAGCTGGCGTGGAGCGCTCTACAAGTCGCTGGGCGAGGAGGGCTTCCGCGACCGCGTGTTCGGGTCCTATCAGGCGCCGGAGACGCGCGCGGGGTGGTTCGAATGCTGGGCGAGCACCAATGCCAGCGCGTCGCCGAAGCCGCGCGCCAGCATCAATTCGACCAGTTGCAAGGCCGAGGCCAGCGTCTATGTCGCCTCCGACCTCAACACCGGCGTGGTCGAGGTCAGCCACTCCTACGCGAAATCGATCGACCTCAATCAATTCCAGTTCGCGACCGTGCTGACGCAGCTCGCGCAGCCACGACTCACCCAGGGCGGCTCGTTCCGCAAATGGTACACGCCGCAGCATTGCCATGCCGATTTCGTCGGCGTGACGCCGGCGGCCGCTCATCCGCCGCTGCGCGTGCTGTGGTGCGCGCAGGGCTATCGCGAGTTCGACGGCCTCTATGATGTCGTGCTGGTCGCGGTGACGCAGGATCATGCCGACGAGGCGCTGGTGTCGCGGCTGAACCTGCAGGCGATCGCTTATGACGACGCCTTGCGCCTCGGCAAGAGCTTCCTCGAACGCCTGCAGGTCGCACGATGATCTGGATCGAGATCCTCTCCAAGCATCGCGACGTCGCCGGCCGCTTCCGTGTCGATGCCGCCGAGATCAGCATCGGCCGCGGCTACGACAATCACGTCATTCTCGACGATCCCTATGTCGCCGCGCGCCATGTGCGAATTTTCCGCGACGGCGAGGGGCGCCTGGTCGCCGAGGATCTCGGCAGCGCCAACGGCCTCTTTCTCGATCGCGGCAAGAGCCGGAAGCCGCAGCTCGTTCTCGACGGCACCAAGCCGATCCGGATCGGCCAGACGCTGCTTCGGATCCGCGACGCCGGCCATGCCGTCGAGCCGGAGCGGCTCGCGGGCTCCGAACGCGGGGCGCTGCCGATCATCGCCGCGATCGCCCTCGGCGTCGTCCTGCTCGCAATCAACGCGGTGATGACCTGGTTTGCGCAGACCTCCGAGGCGCATCTGTCCGATTATCTCGTGCCGACCGTCACGATGATCGGGGTGGTCGTCGCATGGGTTGGCGTCTGGGCGCTGCTGGCGCGGTTGTTTTCCGGCCGCTCGCATTTTCTGCGCCACCTCCTGATCGCGCAGGCGGGTCTGATCGCGTTCTGGGTCTACAGCGAGTTCGCCCAGATTGCCTCGTTCGCCCTGACCTGGACCGCTGTCTTCACCTACGGCTACCTCGTCTCGTGGATCGTTCTCGCCGCGACCTGCTTGCTGCATCTGCGTGAGGTCGGACGCAGCCATATGCTCGCCAAGGGCGTGGTGGTCGGCCTTCTGCTGGTGGTCGCGATCGCGATCCAGACCGTGCAGCGGTCGGAGGCGCTGGCGAATTCCGGCCGTCCCAATGTGAGCCACGTGCTGATGCCGCCGTCCCTGCGCCTGGTTCCGGTGCAGGACGAGCAGACCTTCTTCGAAGACGCCGCGCGGCTGAGGGCGAAGCTCGATGCGGACCGCGCCGCGCTGGCGCCGGCCGGTGTGGAGCGCTGATCACAGTTCCATTGTCTTTGCTCCCCGAGATTGAAAGTTCCCTGGTTCCCGTCATAGCCTTGAAGCCCGGGTTTCTACGGGGAGGGGGCGATGAACAGGCGAGCGCTGCTGGGACTGGGAGCGGCATTTCTGGTATCAGGATGCCTGACAGGCAAGGAAGGCACCGAATACGCCGTGGTGTCACAGAAGATCGGGGCGCCGCGTCCCGGGCAGTCCCGCATCATCATCATGAGCTTGAAGGATGCCTGGCTGGACAGGACCACGTGCGACGCCAAGGTCGACGGCGTCGCGCTGAGCCGCCTGATCCCCGGGACCTATGTCTACATCGACCGGCCGGCCGGTCCGCACCACCTCGTCGCCACCCAGACCCTGTTCCCGGGCGACTCGGTGCTCGATTTCAACACCGAACCGGGGCGGACCTATTTCTTCTCGATCAGGCCCAGCGACCGGTCCAGGGCGATGCAGGGCGGCGGCATGGCGTTCGGTCTGCTCGGCATGGGCGTGATGGCCGCGGCCTCGTCCGGCGCCGACAACAAGGGCCCGGTCGACTTCGTTCCGCTCCAGGAGGGCCAGGCCCGGATGGTGATGGCCGAGCTTCTGCAGGCGGAATGAGCCCATTTTCCTTGCGTTGCGCCAAAATCCGGCTATATAGCGCGCCATCTCACACGGAAACTTGGCTCTCTTAGAGGGCGTCCGGTGGCAAGCCGGGCCTTGACGGCCCGTTTTTGCTCACGCGTTTCCGGAGGAATCAACCGGAGAATATCCAATGGCGCTGCCTGAATTCACGATGCGCCAGCTGCTCGAAGCTGGCGTTCACTTTGGTCACCAGTCTCACCGCTGGAATCCGAAAATGGCCGATTTCATTTTCGGAGCCCGCAACAACATCCACATCATCGACCTCGCCCAGACCGTGCCGATGCTGCACACGGCGCTGCAGGCCGTCAGCGACACCGTCGCCAAGGGCGGCCGCATCCTGTTCGTCGGCACCAAGCGTCAGGCACAGGACAACGTGGCCGACGCAGCCAAGCGCTGCGCCCAGTACTTCGTCAATTCGCGCTGGCTCGGCGGCACGCTGACCAACTGGAAGACGATCTCGGCCTCGATCAAGCGCCTGCGCCATCTCGACGAGGTGCTGTCCTCGGGCGAAGCCAACTCCTACACCAAGAAGGAGCGCCTGACCCTGCAGCGCGAGCGCGACAAGCTCGACCGCTCGCTCGGCGGCATCAAGGACATGGGCGGTCTGCCCGACATGATCTTCGTGATCGACACCAACAAGGAAGACATCGCGATCCAGGAGGCCCAGCGCCTCAAGATCCCGGTGGCCGCGATCGTCGACACCAATTGCGACCCGAAGGGCATCACCTATGTCGTGCCCGGCAATGACGACGCCGGCCGCGCCATTTCGCTGTACTGCGACCTGATCGCGCGCGCCGCCATTGACGGCATCTCGCGCGCGCAGGGCGAGCTCGGGATCGATGTCGGCGCCTCGGCGGCTCCGCTCGAGGAGGATCTTCCGGCTGCGTCCGCTTCGACGTTCCAGGGGTTGCCTGGTCCGCGCGGCACGGCCGACGACCTCAAGAAGCTCACCGGCGTGTCCGGTGCGATCGAGAAGAAGCTCAACGACCTCGGCATCTTCCACTACTGGCAGCTCGCCGAGCTCAACCACGACACCGCGCACCAGATCGGCGAAGAGGTCGGTCTTCCGAGCCGGGCCGATGCCTGGGTCGCGCAGGCCAAGTCGCTCGCCGACGCGTAAGACGACACAACACCATTCTGGCCGGCGTCGCACGCCGGCCATCGCGACTGAGATAGGTTTTCCTGGCAGCGGGCGGCGGCGAGCCATCCGCTGCGTCGCGCTTTGGACAGGCAAAAGGACGTTCAACAATGGCGAATATCACCGCAGCGATGGTGAAGGACCTGCGCGAGTCGACCGGCGCGGGCATGATGGACTGCAAGGCCGCGCTCACCGAGAACGGCGGCGACATGCAGGCCGCGCAGGATTGGCTGCGCAAGAAGGGCCTGTCGAAGGCCGCCAAGAAGGCCGGCCGCGTTGCGGCTGAAGGCCTGATCGGCGCGCTGACCTCGGGCAAGAAGGGCGTGGTCGTGGAGGTCAACTCCGAGACCGACTTCGTCGCGCGCAACGAGCACTTCCAGGGCCTGGTCAAGATGATCGCCCAGGTCGCGCTCGACGTCGGCGCCGACGTGGAGAAGATCAAGGCCGCCAAGGTCGGCAGCATCACGGTCGAGGCCGCGATTGCCGATTCGATCGCAACCATCGGTGAGAACCAGACGCTGCGCCGCGCGGCCTCGCTCGAAGTGAGCGAAGGCGTCGTGTCGAGCTACGTCCATGGCGCCGTCATCGAAGGCGCCGGCAAGCTCGGCGTCATCGTCGCGCTGGAGTCGCCCGGCAAGACCGACGAGCTCGCCGTGCTCGGCCGTCAGCTCGCGATGCATGTCGCCGCGGCCAACCCGCAGGCGATCGATGCGGCGGGTCTCGATCCCGAGCTCGTCAAGCGCGAGAAGGACGTGCTCGCCGACAAGTATCGTCAGCAGGGCAAGCCGGAGAACGTGATCGAGAAGATCGTCGAGTCCGGCCTGAAGACCTACTACAAGGAAGTCACCCTGCTCGAGCAGGCCTTCATCCACGACAGCGGCAAGTCGGTCGCGCAGGCGCTGAAGGAAGCCGAAGGCAAGGTCGGCGGTCCGATCAAGGTCGCCGGTTTCGTCCGCTATGCCCTCGGTGAGGGCATCGAGAAGGAAGAGACCGACTTCGCGGCCGAAGTCGCCGCTGCGAGCGGCAAGAAGTAACGACTGGGCACAGTCACGATCCGGCGCGGCGTTCGCGCCGGATATCAACGCGCGGGATAGGAGAGCATTGGCACATGGCTGAGCCGGTCTATCGTCGCGTCGTGGTGAAGCTGTCCGGCGAGTATCTCGCGGGCCCTCATTCCTTCGGCATCGACCAGCCGACCGTCGATCGGATCGCCGACGACCTCATCGCAGCGCAGAAGCTCGGCATCGAGATCGCCGTCGTGGTCGGCGGCGGCAACATGGTGCGCGGCGTCGAGGTGTCGTCGCAGGGCGTGTCGCGTCCGACCGGCGACACCATGGGCATGCTCGCCACCGTCATGAACTGCCTGGCGCTGGAAGCCGCCATCCAGCGCAAGGGCACCCCGGCGCAGGCGCTCTCGGCGTTCGTCATGCCGGAAGTGTGCGAGCTGTTCACGCGCGCTGCGGCGCACAAGTCGCTGGCCGAGGGACGTATCGTCGTGCTCGGGGGCGGCACCGGCAATCCCTATTTCACGACTGACACCACGGCGGTCTTGCGGGCCGCCGAGATCGGCGCCCAGGCCGTGCTGAAGGCTACGAACGTCGACGGCGTCTACAGCGCCGATCCCAAGAAGGATCCGGCCGCCAAGCGCTTCGACCGGCTGACGCATTCGCAGGCCATCGAAGGCGGCTACAAGGTCATGGACGCGACCGCATTCGCCCTTGCCCGGGAAACATCGCTGCCTATCATTGTGTTCTCCATTGCCGAACCGGGCTCGATCGGCGCGATGTTGCGGGGCGAAGGGCGCGGTACCATCGTCGCGGGGTGAGCCGCGGCGCCGCTGGCGGCCGGTGTTGGACCGGCTTCGAGCCTGCGGTAGAAGCGTAAGCGAGACAGGAATTCGTCCGGGAGTCGCCCAAGTCCGACCGCAGGCCTTTCGAGGCCCGGCAGAGCCGGCCGCAGGCCCCCCGGATTGCAGAAAGGAAAGCGTGATGAGCATGGGCAATTTCGACCTCAACGAACTGAAGCGCCGCATGCAGGGCGCGACCCAGGCGCTGAAGCACGAGCTCGGCGGCCTGCGCACCGGCCGCGCCTCGGCATCGATGGTGGAGCCGGTCCAGGTCGAGGCCTACGGCTCGCACATGCCGCTCAACCAGCTCGCGACCGTCTCCGTGCCCGAGCCGCGGCTGCTCTCGGTGCAGGTCTGGGACCGCTCCATGGTCAAGGCCGTCGAGAAGGCGATCGTCGATTCCAACCTCGGCCTGTCGCCCGCGACCGAAGGCCAGGTGATCCGGCTGCGCATTCCCGAGCTCAACCAGGAGCGGCGCAAGGAGCTGGTCAAGGTCGCGCACAAATATGCGGAAGCTGCCCGTGTCGCCGTGCGTCACGTGCGCCGCGACGGTCTCGATACGCTGAAGAAGCTCGAGAAGAATCACGAGATGTCCGAGGACGATCAGGAGCGCTTCGCCGGCGACGTGCAGAAGGCGACCGACAGCGTGATCTCCGAGATCGACCAGTTGCTGGCGGCGAAGGAAAAGGAAATCCTCACCGTCTGAAGGATGCGCTTGATGTCGAAAGCCGCGGCCCCGGTGACGGAGGCGCCGGACCGGTCCGACGCACCGGCCCATGTTGCCATCATCATGGATGGCAATGGCCGCTGGGCTGCGGCCCGCGGGCTGCCGCGCGCGGAAGGGCATCGCCGCGGCGTCGAGGCGTTGCGCCGCGTGGTGCGTGCCTCGCATGAGCTCGGCATCCGCTATCTCACCATCTTCTCGTTCTCGTCCGAGAACTGGTCGCGTCCGGCCAGCGAGATCGGCGACCTGTTCGGCCTGTTGCGCCGCTTCATCCGCAACGATCTCGCGACCCTGCATCGCGACGGCGTGCGTGTCAGGGTGATCGGCGAGCGCGACGGGCTCGAGCCCGACATCTGCGCGCTTCTCAGCGAAGCCGAGGATCTCACCCGGGGCAACACCAAGCTGACGCTGGTGGTTGCCTTCAACTACGGCTCGCGCCAGGAGATCGCGCGCGCGGCGCAGCGGCTGGCGCGCGAGGTCGCCGAGGGTCGGCGCGATCCGGCGTCGATCGATGCCGATGCCATTGGCGCCCATCTCGATGCGCCCGACATTCCCGATCCCGACCTCATCATCCGCACCAGCGGCGAGCAGCGGCTGTCGAACTTCCTGATGTGGCAGGCCGCCTATAGCGAGCTGGTGTTCGTGCCGATCCATTGGCCCGACTTCGATAAGGCGGCGCTTGAGGGTGCGATCGCCGAGTTCGGCCGGCGTGAACGCCGCTTCGGCGGCCTCGCGGCGAAAACCGCCTCGTGACCAAACCGGATACCGCAGCCGTGGGAGACGCCGCCAACGCCGCGCAGCGCAACGAGGGTGCGCAACCCACAAAGGCTGCGGCCAGCAATCTAGTGATGCGGGTGGCGGCAGCGCTGGTGCTGGTGCCGCTGGCGCTTGGCGCCGCCTATGCCGGCGGCATGTTCTGGACCGCACTGGTCACGGTGGTCGCGGTCGGCCTGTATCTCGAATGGTTGATGGTGGTAGGCGAGATCCGCACCGCCAGCGTCGGCACGGCCGGGGCCCTGGCCATCGGCATTGCCGGCGTCTGCTGCGCCTATGGCTTGATCGACTTCGCCGTCGTCGTGCTCGGGCTCGGTCTGGTCGCCGCTACGGCGCTTGCTGCGGGGCGTCGCACCTGGGTGGCCGCCGGCTTCGCCTATGCGTCGGCGGCCGAGCTCGGCTCGGTGCTGGTGCGCTTCGATGCCGCCGAGGGATGGCACGCGCTGGTGCTGGTGTTTCTCGTCGTCTGGGCCAGCGATATCGGCGGCTATGTTGCCGGCCGCAGCATCGGCGGGCCGAAGCTCGCGCCGCGGATCAGCCCGAACAAGACCTGGGCCGGCGCAGTCGGCGGCTTCGTCGCCAGCCTCGTCGCCGCGGCCGCCTGGTCGATGGCCGGCGCCGGCGGACTGGTGACGACGCTCATGCTGGCCGCGACGCTGTCGGTGGTCTCGCAGCTCGGCGACCTCGCCGAATCTGCGGTGAAGCGGCACTTCGGGGTCAAGGACTCCAGTCACATCATTCCCGGCCATGGCGGCCTGTTGGATCGCCTGGACGGCTATGTCGCGGCCATCGTCGTCGCCGCATTGCTCGGTTTGCTGCGCGGCGGCCTCGATGGGGTCGGCCGCGGTCTTCTGGTTTGGTGACCGTCGGCGCAGCCGACCGGTCGATAATGTTTGGTGAGAACATGAGCGCAGTGCCATTGCGGAACAACAAGGCCGGTGTCGCGGAGATGCGCAGCGTCACCGTGCTCGGCGCCACCGGCTCGATCGGCGATTCGACCATGGACCTCGTGCGCGGCGCGCCGGAGCGCTACCGCGTCGAGGCGCTGACCGGCAACAGCAACGTCCAGGGCCTGGTGAAGCTGGCCCGAGAGTTCAACCCGCGCTTCGTGGCGGTGGCCGATCCGGCGGGCCTCGACGAGCTGCGCGACGCGCTGGCCGGCACCGGGATCGCATGCGGAGCAGGGGAGAGCGCCATCATCGAGGCGGCAGCCCGTCCCGCCGACTGGGTCATGGCCGCCGTCTCCGGCGCCGCCGGCCTCAAGCCGGCGCTCGCCGCAGTGGACCGCGGCGCGACCGTGGCGCTCGCCAACAAGGAATGCCTGGTCTGTGCCGGCGATTTCTTCATGGAGCGGGCCGCCCGGGCCGGCGCTTGCATCCTGCCGGCCGATTCGGAGCACAACGCGCTGTTCCAGGCGCTGTCCTCGGGCAATCGCGAGGAGCTGGTGCGGGTGATCATCACCGCCTCCGGCGGCCCGTTCCGCACCTGGGCGCCGGCCGATATCGAGCAGGCGACCTTGGCCCAGGCGCTGAAGCATCCGAACTGGAGCATGGGCCAGAAGATCACGATCGATTCGGCCTCGATGATGAACAAGGGCCTCGAGGTGATCGAGGCGTCCTACCTGTTCGCGCTGGCGCCAGACGAGATCGACGTGCTGGTGCATCCACAGTCGATCGTCCACGGCATGGTCGAGTTCTCGGACCGGTCAGTGGTGGCGCAGCTCGGCGCGCCGGACATGCGGATCCCGATCGCCCATTGCCTCGGCTGGCCGGAGCGCATCAAGGGTCCGTCGGCCCGACTCGATCTCGCCAAGATCGGCACGCTGACCTTCGAGGCCCCGGACTTCGAGCGGTTCCCCGGTCTGCGGCTGGCCTATGATTCGCTGCGCACCGGGCGCGGCGCGACGACGGTGTTCAATGCCGCCAACGAGGTCGCCGTCGCGGCCTTCATCGGCGGCCACATCCGCTTTGGTGCGATCGCCCGCCTGGTCGAGGCGACCCTCGAGAGCTGGACGCGTTCAGGTAATTTGGCACCTCTGACGTCCGCGGACGACGCCATCGCCATTGACCATGATGCGCGAAAAAGGGCCGCCGGCCTCTTGCCTCAAATCGCCGCAAAAGCATCTTAACGGGTTGGATGGGCCGCTGGCCCGTCGGGAAGGTCATCGATGTCCGAATTTTTCCACCATATCTTCAATACCTTGAGCCACGGCCTTCTCGGCTACATCGTCCCGTTCCTGTTCGTGCTGACGATCGTGGTGTTTTTCCACGAGCTCGGCCATTTCCTGATCGCGCGCTGGGCCGGCGTGAAGGTGTTGACGTTTTCGCTCGGATTTGGCCCAGAACTGATCGGTTTCAACGACCGACACAACACCCGCTGGAAGATCTCGGCGATCCCGCTCGGCGGCTACGTGAAGTTCTTCGGCGACGAATCCGAGGCCTCGACGCCGTCGGCCGAGGCGCTTGCGAAGATGACGGCCGAGGAGCGCGCCGACAGCTTCCACCACAAGACCGTCGGCCAGCGCGCCGCGATCGTCGCGGCCGGCCCGATCGCCAACTTCATCCTGGCGGTCATCATCTTCGCCGGCATGGCGCTGTATTTCGGCAAGCCGAACACGACCCCGCGGGTCGATGCGGTGCAGCCGGACAGCGTCGCGGCCGCCGCCGGCTTCAAGGACGGTGACGTCATTGCCGCCATCGACGGCCGGGCGATCGAGACCTTCGCCGACATGCAGCGCGTCGTCTCGGTCAGCGCCGGCACGGAATTGTCCTTCCTGGTCAAGCGGGACGGCACGGAACTCACCCTCAAGGCGACGCCAGCGCTCAAGGAGGTCAAGGACCTGTTCGGCAACAGCCACCGGATCGGCGTGCTCGGCATCCAGTACAACGCCAAGCCGGACGAATCGCGGTCGATCCCGGTCGGGTTCCTCGAATCGATCAAGATCGGCTTCGAGCAGGTCTGGTTCATCATCTCCACGACCTTCAAGTTCATCGCCTCGCTGTTCGCGGGTGCCGGGAGTGCCGGCGACGTCGGCGGTCCGATCCGAATCGCTCAACTCTCGGGACAGGCGGCCAGCCTCGGCTTCCAGTTCGTTGTGCAACTGTGCGCGACGCTGTCGGTCTCGATCGGGCTGCTGAACCTGTTCCCGGTTCCGCTGCTCGATGGCGGACACCTGTTGTTCTACGGGGTCGAGGCCGTCCGCGGCCGGCCGCTGTCGGAGCGGGCGCAGGAGATGGGGTTCCGAATCGGCCTCGGGCTGGTCCTCATGCTCATGGTCTTTGCAACCTATAACGATATCCTTCACCTCGCCGGGTCCTGAGCGCGGCTTTTTTACGACGTGGCCGTTAGGCAACGTTTTGAAACGAATTTGAAAATTCAGAGAGATCCGGCGTTTGCCGTCGGGTCCAAATTGGCTACAAGCGAACGACAAATGGGAATCTGTCGGGTTCGTAGGGGTACGGAACCGGCAACGGAATATAAGGGCGCGTAGCGCATGAAGTTCGGATTGCGGGTGCGGGGGGGCTTGGCGGCCGCCTTTATCATGTTCGCCGGACCGGTGGCTTTGCCGCTGGCGAGCGTGGTTCTTTCGTCGCCAGCTGCGGCGCAGACGGTCAACTCGATCGAAGTGGTCGGCAACCGCCGTGTCGAGCTGGAGACCATCCGCTCGTACTTCAAGCCGGGCCCCGGCGGGACGCTCGACGCCGGCCGGGTCGATGACGGCCTCAAGGCGCTGATCGAGACCGGCCTGTTCTCGGACGTGAAGATCAACCGCCAGGGTGGGCGGCTGATCGTGACCGTCGTCGAGAACCCGGTGATCGGCCGCGTCGCCTTCGAAGGCAACAAGAAGGTCAAGGACGAGCAGCTCCAGGCGGAAGTGCAGTCGAAGCCGCGCGGCACGCTCTCGCGCCCGATGGTGCAGTCCGACGCCCAGCGCATTGCGGAGATCTACCGCCGTTCGGGCCGTTACGACGTGCGCGTCACGCCGGAGATGATCGAGCAGCCGAACAACCGCGTCGACCTGATCTTCACGATCGAGGAAGGCGCCAAGACCGGCGTGAAGTCGATCGAGTTCGTCGGCAACAACGCCTTCTCGTCCTATCGCCTCAAGGACGTCATCAAGACCCGCGAGACCAACCTCCTGAGCTTCCTGGGCTCGGGCGACGTCTACGATCCGGACCGTGTCGAGGCCGATCGCGACCTGATTCGCCGCTTCTACCTGAAGAACGGTTATGCCGACGTGCAGGTCGTGGCCGCGCTCAGCGAGTACGATCCGGAGCGCAAGGGCTTCCTCGTGACCTTCAAGATCGAGGAAGGCCAGCAGTACCGGGTCGGTTCGGTCGACTTCCAGTCGTCGATCGCGACGCTCGACGGCAACACGCTGCGCGGCTATTCGCGCGTCAGCGTCGGCTCGCTCTATAATGTCGAGAACATCGAGAAATCGGTCGAGGAGATG
Organism: Bradyrhizobium sp. HKCCYLRH3073; assembly: GCF_051167995.1. Lineage (NCBI taxonomy): Bacteria > Pseudomonadati > Pseudomonadota > Alphaproteobacteria > Hyphomicrobiales > Nitrobacteraceae > Bradyrhizobium > Bradyrhizobium sp. HKCCYLRH3073. Next base: position 42,000 of record NZ_JBNPUD010000007.1, on the reverse strand, counting down.
CAGATCGAGGCCTCGCGGCGCGGCTACGCGTTCGCGGTGGTCCGCCCGCGCGGTGATCGCAACTTCGAGGCCCACACCGTGTCCGTCGTGTTCGCCATCGACGAGGGCCCGCGCACCTATATCGAGCGCATCAACATTCGCGGCAACACCCGCACCCGCGACTACGTCATTCGCCGCGAGTTCGACATCTCCGAGGGCGACGCCTACAACCGCGCCCTGGTGGACCGTGCCGAGCGCCGCCTGAAGAACCTCGACTTCTTCAAGGACGTAAAGATCGTCACCGAGCCGGGCTCGTCGAGCGACCGGGTGGTCCTGAACGTCAACCTCGAGGAGAAGTCGACCGGCGACTTCTCGATCTCCGGCGGCTATTCGACCACGGACGGCGCGCTGGCCGAGGTCTCGATCTCCGAGCGCAACTTCCTCGGCCGCGGCCTGTTCGCCAAGGCGTCGGTGACCTACGGCCAGTTCGCCCGCGGCTACTCGCTGTCGTTCGTCGAGCCCTATCTGCTCGACTACCGGGTTGCGCTGGGCCTGGACCTGTATCAGCGCCAGCAGCTCGCCAACAACTTCATCTCCTACGGCACCAAGACGCTCGGCTTCAGCCCGCGCCTCGGCTTCCAGCTGCGTGAAGACCTGTCGCTGCAGCTGCGCTACTCGATCTACCGCCAGGAGATCACGCTGCCGCAGACGCTCTCGAACTGTAACAACGGCGGTGGCGGCAGCCCATTGCCCTTCAATCCGACGCCGGCGTTCATCAACGCCAATCCGGGTAATGCACAAGCGCAAGCGATTTCTGCGGCAACCGGTGGTCTCGGGTGCTTCTCCGACGGCGAAGCTTCGCTGCCGGTTCGCCAGGAGCTGGCGGGGGGGGCAACGCTGACCTCGGCGCTCGGCTACACGCTGAACTACAACACGCTCGACAATACCAAGAACCCGACCGACGGCCTGCTGGTCGACTTCAAGCAGGACTTCGCGGGCGTTGGCGGCGACGTGTCGTACCTGAAGACCGCGTTCGATGCGAAGTACTTCACCCCGCTGGTGTCGGACATCGTCAGCATCGTCCATCTCCAGGGCGGCATCCTGAACAAGGTCGGCAACACGCAGTTGCGCATGCTCGATCACTTCCAGATGGGTCCGAACCTGGTTCGTGGTTTCGCTCCGAACGGCATCGGTCCGCGTGACATCAATCCGTTCGGTACCCAGGATGCGCTGGGCGGCACCAAGTACTGGGGCGCTTCGCTCGAATTGCAGATGCCGTTCTGGTTCCTGCCCAAGGAGACGGGCCTGAAGGGCGCTGTTTACGCCGATGCGGGCGGTCTGTGGGGGTATCAGGGGACGACGGGCTGGGCGCTGACAGGTGAAACCAACCAGGCTGGCTGCACCCCGCCTAAGCGTAATCCGAACAATGCCGGCACCTGCCTCGGCCTGCAGTTCAACGACCAGAATACGGTCCGGACCTCGGTCGGTGTGGGTCTGGTGTGGGCGTCGCCGTTCGGTCCGCTGCGCTTCGACTACGCGATCCCGCTCACCAAGGGCCAGTTCGACCGGACGCAGGAATTCCGGTTCGGCGGCGGTACCTCGTTCTGAGCCTGGGCCGATCGAATCCGGGTTGGCGTCGACCAACCCCGCCGGTGTAAGAGATGGGAGCTCGGTTCCGGGACACCGGAGCCGGGCTCTGACTTTTTGTCCTGAGAGTACGACTTGTCCCGAGAGTACGACGGAATGGCCCAGCCGACCTTCTTCCACTCGCCGCCGCCCACGACGCTGGCGGCGATCGCAGCCGCCGCCAAGGCCACCCTGGTCGACCCATCCCGCGGCGAGCAGGTGATCAAGGGACTGGCGTCGCTCGACGAGGCCGGCCCGATGCATCTGGCGTTCTTCGACAACCTCAAATACGCCGACCAGCTCGCCGGGACCAAAGCGGGCGCCTGCCTGGTCAGTCCGCGATTCGAGGCGCGCGTGCCGTCCCATGTCGCTGTGGTCAGGGCCAATCAGCCGTTCCGCGCCTTCGTGCAGCTTGCGCGCGAGTTCCATGCCGACGCACTGCGGCCGCAACCCTGGTTCGGCGACGATGGACTCTCGCCCCAAGCCATCATCGATCCCACTGCGCGGCTGGAGGACGGCGTCGTCGTCGAGCCGCTGGCGGTGATCGGCGCCCATGTCGAGATCGGCTCGGGCACGATCGTTGGTGCGGGTGCGGTGATCGGCCCCCACGTCAAGATCGGTCGCGACTGCAATGTCGGCGCCCGCACCGTCATTCAGTGTGCGCTGATCGGCAATGACGTCCTGATCCATCCCGGCTGCAGCATCGGCCAGGACGGCTACGGCTTCATCTTCTTCGGCGCGGATGGGCACACCAAGGTGCCGCAGACCGGGCGGGTGCTGATCCAGAACCACGTCGAGGTCGGCGCCGGCACGACGATCGATCGTGGCAGCCTGCGCGACACGGTCATCGGCGAGGGCACCAAGATCGACAACCAGGTGCAGATTGGCCACAATGTCACAATCGGGCGGCATTGCCTGCTGGCGGCCCAGATCGGGCTGGCAGGCAGCCTCACGATCGGCGACAACGTCGCGCTTGGAGCGAAAGTCGGTATCAACAATCACCTGACGATCGGCGATGGTGCCCAAGTGACCGCGATGAGCGGCGTCAAGGACGACATTCCGCCGAACGGCCGGTGGGGCGGCTTCTTCGCCAAGCCGACCAAGCAGTGGTTCCGCGAGATCGTCGCCGTGGAACGGCTGGTGCGCGATCAGACGGCGGCGAACAGGGACGAGGGGCGGGAGTGATGGACGAGTCACCCATCAGGTTTGCGGACATCGATATCAACGAGATTCTGAAGACGCTGCCGCACCGTAACCCGTTTCTCCTGATCGACCGCGTGAAGAACATCCGGGCCGACTACAGCGGCATCGGCGTCAAGAACGTCTCGTTCAACGAGCCGTGCTTCCAGGGCCATTTCCCGGAACGGCCGGTCTATCCGGGCGTGCTGATGATCGAGGGCATGGCGCAGACGGCGGGCGTGATCGGCATCAAGTCGGTCGAGGGCACGGAAAAGCCGCGCGCGGTGTATTTCCTCACCATCGACAAGTGCAAGTTCCGGAAGCCCGTGCTGCCCGGCCAGACCATCGAGTACCACATGCGCTCGATTGGCCGGCGCAAGACGATGTGGTGGTTCCACGGCGATGCCAAGGTCGACGGCGTCGTCGTCGCCGAGGCCGATGTCGGCGCGATGCTGACCGACTGACGGACTGGTAGAAAGTTGATTGCGTCGAAATGAGCAAGATTGATCCCACCGCACGCGTCGAGGATGGCGCCGTCATCGGTGAGGGCACCGTGATCGGTCCTTACTGCATCGTCGGCCCCAACGTCGTGATCGGGGCCAACTGCAAGCTGATCAGCCACGTCCAGATCATGGGCCACACCACGCTCGGCGATGACAACGTGATCTCGCCCTTTGTTGTGCTCGGCGGCGCGCCGCAGGATCTCAGCTATCGCGGCGAGCCGCATCGGCTCGAGATCGGCTCCGGCTGCACCTTCCGCGAAGGCGTGACGATGAACATCGGCACCACCAAGGGCGGCGGTCTCACCAAGGTCGGCAATGCCGGCTTCTTCATGAACAACGCCCATGTCGCCCACGATTGCGTGGTCGGCGACAACGTCATCTTCGCAACCTCGGCCACACTTGGCGGCCATGTCGAGGTCGGCGATTCCGTCTACATCGGCGGCCTGTCCGCGGTGCATCAGTTCACCCGCATCGGCCACGGCGTGATGGTCGGTGGCGTCTGCGGCGTACGCGGCGATATCATTCCGTATGGCCTCGCCAACGGCCAGTATGCCGCGCTCGAAGGTCTCAACGTCATTGGCATGAAGCGCCGCAAGTTCACCCGTGAGCGCCTCGCCACGGTGCGGGCGTTCTATCAGAAACTGTTCCACGGCCCCGGCGTGTTCGCCGAGCGGCTGGCGGCCGTGCGGCCAATGGCCGGCGAGGATCCCGCCATCGCCGAGATCCTCGCCTTCATCGATGGCGGCCGACATCGCGCCTTGTGCCTGCCCGAGATCGGCAGGCCGGCCATCGAGCCGTAGCGCCATGGCGCCCGCCGCCGACACCTCTCCGCCGATCGGCATGATCGCCGCGGGCGGGGTGCTGCCTTTCGCGGTCGCCGACGCCATCGTCGCGCGCGGCCAGACGCCGGTGCTGTTCGCCCTGAAGGGCATCTGCGATCCAAAGCCGCTGGCGCGCTTCCGGCATCACTGGATCGGCCTCGGGCAGCTCGGCAATGCCCTGAAGCTGCTGAAGGCCGAGGGCGTCCGCGATCTCATGTTCATCGGCAATCTCGTTCGTCCGGCCGTGTCGGAGATCCGCTTCGACTGGGGCACGCTGCGCGAGCTGCCCTACATCTGGTCCGCCTTTCGCGGCGGTGACGATCATCTGCTGTCCGGCGTCGGCCGCATCTTCGAGCGCCACGGCTTTCACATGATCGGCGTCAAGGACGTCGCCCCCAATCTGCTCGTGCCCGAAGGGCGGCTGACCCGGAGCGGGCCCACCGATCTGGTGACCGGAGACATCGCCAAAGGAATGTCCGTGCTCCGCGCCATGGCGCCGTTCGATGTCGGGCAGGCGGTGGTCGTGATCGACGGCCACGTCGTTGCGCTCGAGGATATCGAGGGCACCGACGGGCTGCTGGCCCGCGTGGCGCGGCTGCGTGCCGATCGCCGCATTCGTGCTGCCGCCGGGCGCGGCGTGCTGGTGAAGGCGCCCAAGGCCGGCCAGGATCTCCGCTACGACCTGCCGACCATCGGACCGCGCACCGTCGAGGGGCTTTCAGCCGCGGGTCTCGCCGGAGTCGCCGTGGCTGCCGCCTATACCCTGCTCGCCGATCCCCAGGAGACGGTGGCTGCCGCCGACCGGGCAGGCGTGTTCATCACGGGTGTCACGGCGTGACGTTCCGGCCTCCGGCAGGCCCGGCGATGCGCAGGATCTGCCTGGTCGCGACCGAAGAGTCCGGTGATCGCCTCGGCGCCAGCCTGATGAAGGTGCTGCGCCAGCGGCTCGGCGACGGCGTCGAGTTCTCCGGCGTCGGCGGTCGCGGCATGACACGCGAGGGGCTCGCCTCGCTGTTTCCGATCGAGGAGCTCTCGATCGTCGGTTTCGCGGCGGTGCTGAAGCAGCTGCCGAAGATCCTGCGCCTGATCCGCGGCACGGTGGACGCGATCGTTGCAGCTCAGCCCGACGTGCTCGTCATCATCGACAGCCCGGATTTCACCCAGCGGGTGGCGAAGAAGGTTCATGCCCGCGACGCCACGATTCCGATCGTGAACTACGTCGCCCCCACCGTGTGGGCGTGGCGGCCGGGCCGTGCCAGGGCGATGCGCGGCTATGTCGACCATGTGCTGGGGCTGCTGCCGTTCGAGCCGGAGGCGTTCCGCAGGCTCGGCGGCCCGCCTTGCACCTATGTCGGCCATCCCTTGATCGAGCAGCTTGCAACGCTCCGGCCGAATGCGGCTGAGCAGCAACGTCGCGACGGCAAGCCGCCGGTTCTTCTCGTGCTGCCCGGGAGCCGGCGCAGCGAGGTCGCCCGTCACATCGCCGTGTTCGGTGAGACGCTCGCGCGGTTGCGCGCGCAGGACGTCGCGTTCGAGGCCGTGGTGCCGACCACGCCACATCTCGAAGCCGCGGTCAGGGCAGGGGTGGCGAACTGGGAGGTCGCGCCGCAGATCGTCACCGCCGAGGCCGAGAAGCGGGCCGCTTTCAGGAGCGCCCATGCGGCGCTCGCCAAATCCGGCACGGTCACGCTGGAGCTCGCGATCTCCGGAGTGCCGATGGTCACGGCCTATCGCGTCGGCGAGGTCGAAGCCTTCATCTTGCGACGTCTCATCAAGGTCCAATCCGTCATCCTCGCCAATCTCGTGCTCGGCGACAACGTCATCCCGGAATTCCTGCAGGAAGCCTGCACCGCCGACAATCTCGCGCCCGTGCTGGCGGATCTGCTGAGCAACGGCCCGATCCGCGCGCGTCAGGTCGAGGCGTTCAATCGCCTCGACGCCATCATGTCGACCGGCGCATCGTCACCGAGCATGCGCGCCGCCGACATCGTGCTGGAGACGATGCGCGGGGGACGGCCAGGGAACTAATCAGGTCGAGTCCGAGCTACAGTCTAAGCGCCGCGAGAGGTGTAAAACGATGGTCGACCAAGACGATCTCCCCTGGGAGGGACAATGCGCCGATGCCGCGTACACGTTCGCATTGCGATGCGCGGAATTATCTGCGCGAAACCCTCACAGTTTGCCTGCGCCGCTGAACGAGATCATCGGCACCTTGATGACAGAGCTATGGGACCGGAATTTCAGCCAAACTGACATCCGTGTGGCCTTCGACGCAGCCGTGCGAGGTATGCCGCGTTACGCCGCGGGATCAGAGCGACGCAGCCCGACGTCCACAAGGTTGGCGACCGACGATTGGCGTGCCGCCGACGGATAGGCGATGAGTCCAGCGACTCGCCGACAGAACGCGCCGCGCGACGGTGGGCCTGCTGCCGCCTTGCGGCGACCGCTTTGCCCACCTACGGCGGCTTGCCGAGTCGCTCACTTCAACTGCTCCACAAGAAAGCTGGTCGTTCGTGTGAGCGCGTCCGTTGCCTTGGACACTTTTAACGGGCTGTCGCGGCTCAATCGGCAGTCGGCCTTTGTTCCGCGGCTCGAAGCTCTAAGAGTGCACCATTCGCACGAGGTCTTTTCCGAGCTGTTCCAAGCTCAGAAACAAATTTGAGGCTTCGGCCAAAAAAACGAAAAGGAATGCATGCACCAGATACATGCGGTTGCCGAGCGTAACGAGCATACGTTCGATGACGACGCGCGGATATGAAGGCCTGGTGAAAAGCACGACGAATGCTACGCCAAGGACCAGCGAGCCGATCACGTCGCTTGGATAGTGAAACGCAAAGGCGACCCTGGATAGCGCAACGACGACGGTCGCCCAAAGAAAGCAAAGCCATCCAGCCCATCTGTTCTCGATGAACACCACCGTCGCGAGGCCGAAGAACAACGTCGCGGTGTCGCTGGGAAACGAACTCTGGCGGTCCCAGCTCCAGGGTACGGCGACGGAGTTCACATGAAGCGCCGGGTCCAGGAGAGGACGCGTGTGGACAAAGACGTGAAACTGGAGCCAGACAGACAGCATCGTCGCCAAGCAGACTCCGAACAGTCCTGCCAGCATACGACTCCGGCGCTTTGCACAATCGTCCACGAACCACAGCGCGACAAGCGAGCCGAATATCGGAATTCCTCTGAACAGGGAATTGGTCGCAAGCTCATAGAGACCGGCATGCGTTCCGGCGAGCGCGTTTATTCCAAGCAACAGGTCCTGATCCAAATTGCCAGTCATCTCCTTAGCCAAGTCTAAATATAACTGCGGGACAGCCATCACTCGCAGACTGCGTCAATCGGCAGCAAGCAGAACATGCGATTTTGGTTAACCCTGCCGCCCGCGGCGTCGTCGTATGCCCGGTCCCCACATGATCATGTCTCCGGCATCAGCCCGAGACGGTCCTCGTCGAGAGGCTACGCCGTGGCGCCGTCCCCCCGTCTTGCTGATCGGTTCGCCGATCGACGGTTGGGACTGCCGCGTTGCCGATCTTTGCGACGCATCCCAAGCTTCGGCGCAAGAGCATCCAGCCGTAACGAAAAAGGCCCATCCAGCGTGCTGGACGGGCCTTTGGTGATTTGATGTCTCGCGGCGGGCGCGATCAGCCGCGCTTGTCCATCTCGACGTAGCTGCGCGTGGTCACGCCGGTGTAGAGCTGGCGCGGACGGCCGATCTTCTGTTGCGGATCCTCGATCATCTCGCTCCACTGGCTGATCCAGCCGACGGTGCGGGCGACCGCGAACAGCACGGTGAACATGGAGACCGGGAAGCCCATCGCCTTCAGCGTGATGCCCGAGTAGAAATCGACGTTCGGGTACAGCTTGCGGTCGATGAAGTACTGATCGCTGAGCGCGATCTTCTCCAGCTCCAGCGCGACCTTGAGCATCTGATCGTCGGCGTGGCCCGTCTCCTTGAGCACCGCGTGACACATCTTCTGCATGATCTTGGCGCGCGGATCGTAGTTCTTGTAGACGCGATGGCCGAAGCCCATCAGGCGCACGTCGCTGTTCTTGTCCTTCACCTTGGCGATGAATTCCGGAATCTTGTCGACGGTGCCGATCTCGGCCAGCATGTTCAGCGCAGCCTCGTTGGCGCCGCCATGCGCCGGGCCCCACAGGCAGGCGATGCCGGCGGCGATGCAGGCGAACGGGTTGGCGCCCGACGAGCCGGCGATGCGCACCGTGGAGGTCGAGGCGTTCTGCTCGTGATCGGCGTGCAGGATGAAGATCTTGTCGAGCGCGTCGGCGAGCACCGGGTTCGGCTTGTACTCCTCGCACGGCACGGCGAAGCACATGTTCAGGAAGTTCTCGGCGAAGGACAGCGAGTTCTTCGGATAAACGAAGGGCTGGCCGATGGTGTATTTGTAGGCCATCGCCGCCAGCGTCGGGATCTTCGCGATCATCCGCATCGACGCGATCATGCGCTGCTTCGGATCGTTGATGTCGGTGGAGTCGTGGTAGAACGCGGCGAGCGCGCCGACCGAAGCGACCATGACCGCCATCGGATGCGCGTCGCGGCGGAAGCCGTGGAAGAAGCGCGACATCTGCTCGTGCACCATCGTGTGGTGGGTCACGCGATAGTCGAAATCCTGCTTCTGGGCCTTGGTGGGGAGCTCCCCGTACAGCAGCAGATAGCAGGTCTCCAGGAAGTCGCCCTTCTCGGCGAGCTGCTCGATCGGATATCCGCGGTATTCGAGGACGCCGGCGTCGCCGTCGATATAGGTGATCTTGGACTGGCAGCTGCCGGTCGAGGTGAAGCCGGGGTCATAGGTGAACATCCCGGTCTGGGCGTAGAGCTTGCCGATGTCGATGACGTCGGGACCCACGGTGCCGCTCAGGATCGGAAGATCGAAATTCTTGTTGCCGACGGTGAGCGTCGCGGTCTTGCTTGCGGATTTTGCGTCCATCGTTTGTCCCCGATGAGATCGTTAGGCTTGGCCCTTGTTCTTTGTGAGAGATGGCAGGGCGGGTGGACTTTATCTAGTGCGGCGGCTTTGACATTCGCGTCACTGTCGCTGCCAACAGCTTAAGAAGGTCAAATCCGAAACCGTACTGGAATCTTATGCTTACTAGTGTCCTTCGGCCCAAACATCGCTCAACGAGCCCGCCGCAACGTGTGAAGAATGTCCGAGCCGGGAAAACCAGTGGGTGCCGCGCAAATGCGTATCGTATTGCCCTGTGCGCTGCAAGATGGGGGTCCATGAGACCTTATGAGGTGGTCTGGTCCTCCAGGCGGCCCAAGGATTCATCACGCCCCAGGATCGCCAGAACGTCGAAAATGCCGGGTGAGGTGGTTCGGCCGGTCAGCGCCGCGCGCAGCGGCTGCGCCACCGCGCCCAGCTTGAGATTGTTGGCCTCGGCAAACGCACGCAGCGCGGCTTCCGTGGCCGGTCCGCTCCAGGACTCGACAGCGGCCAGCGCCTCATGCAGCCGGCCGATCAAGGCGCGGCTGTCCGGCGTCAGCAGGGCGGCGGCCTTGGCGTCGATCGGAAGCGGCCGGTCGGCAAAGATGAAGGCGGCGCCGTCGATCAGCTCCAGCAAGGTCTTGGCGCGCTCCTTGAGGCTCGGCATCGCCAAAGTGAGCTGCGCCCGCGTGGCGTCGTTGAGCTTCGTCTTCAGCGCCGCGCCGTTCGGCACATAGTTCAGTACGTCCTCGAATTGCCGCACCAGCGCCGCATCGTCGCTGTGACGGATGTAGTGGCCGTTGAGGTTCTCGAGCTTGGCGAAATCGAAGCGCGCTGCCGAGCGGCCGATCGCCGGCAGGTCGAAAGCTTCGATCATCTCCTCGGTGGAGAAGATCTCCTGGTCGCCATGGCTCCAGCCGAGCCGTACCAGGTAATTGCGCAGCGCCGACGGCAGATATCCCATCGCGCGGTAAGCGTCGACGCCGAGCGCGCCGTGGCGCTTCGACAGCTTCGAGCCGTCGGGCCCGTGAATCAGCGGGATGTGCGACATCGACGGCACCGTCCAGCCGAGCGCATCGTAGATCTGCTTCTGGCGCGCGGCGTTGATCAGATGGTCGTCGCCGCGGATGATGTGGGTGACGCCCATGTCGTGGTCGTCGACGACCACCGCCAGCATGTAGGTCGGATTGCCATCGCCTCGCAGCAGCACGAGGTCGTCGAGGTTCTCGTTCTGCCAGACCACGCGGCCCTGCACCTGATCCTCGATCACGGTCTCGCCGGTCAGGGGCGCCCGCAGCCGGATCGTCGGCTTGACGCCTTCGGGCGCCTCCTTCGGATCGCGGTCGCGCCACAGCCCGTCATAGAGCCGGGTGCGCCCTTCCGCGCGCGCCTTCTCGCGCATTGCCGTCAGCTCCTCGGCGGTGGCATAGCAGCGATACGCCATGCCGCTGGCGAGCAGTTGCTCGGCGACCTCGCGATGGCGCGCGGCGCGGCTATATTGGTAGATGACCTCGCCGTCCCAACCGAGCTCGAGCCATTTCAGCCCGTCGAGGATGGCGTCGATCGCCGCCGTCGTCGAGCGCTCGCGGTCGGTGTCCTCGATTCTGAGCAGCATCTTGCCGCCGCGGCCCCGCGCATACAGCCAGTTGAACAGGGCCGTCCGGGCACCTCCGATGTGGAGAAAGCCGGTCGGAGAGGGGGCAAAGCGTGTGACGATCGGGGAGGTCATGGGCGGCAGCACGAAATCCAGGCAGGGGCTATGAAGGGCGGGGGGTGTATAGCAGGCCTATCGCATAACTAAAGCCTTCCTTGGGGGAGGCGGATTTGGCAGATAGGCTGCCAAATTCCGGAGCAGGATATTCTTGATGACCACGACGACAGACACGGCGGCGACGGCAGAGGCAGGGCGCGACTTCATCCGCGACATCGTCCAGGCCGATCTCGACAGCGGCAGGCACAAGACGGTCGTCACCCGGTTCCCCCCGGAGCCGAACGGCTATCTGCATATCGGCCATGCCAAGTCGATCGGTCTCAACTTCGGCATTGCCCAGGAGTTCGGCGGCCGCTGCAATCTGCGCTTCGACGACACCAATCCGACCAAGGAAGAGCAGGAATACATCGATTCCATCCAGGCTGACGTGCGCTGGCTCGGCTATGACTGGGGCGACAACCTGTTCTTCGCCTCGGACTATTTCGAGCGGCTCTACGACTGGGCCGAGGGCCTGATCAAGGCCGGGCTCGCTTATGTCGACGACCAGACGCAGGAGGAGATCCGGCTGTCGCGCGGCACGCTCACCGAGCCCGGCAGGAACAGCCCGTTCCGCGACCGCTCGGTCGAGGAGAATCTCGACCTGTTCCGGCGCATGAAGGCCGGCGAATTCCCAAACGGCGCGCGCGTGCTGCGCGCCAAGATCGACATGGCCGCCGGCAACATCAACCTGCGCGACCCCGTGCTGTACCGGATCCTGCACGCCCATCACCCGCGCACCGGCGACGCCTGGAAGATCTATCCGAGCTATGATTACGCGCACGGCCAGTCTGACGCGATCGAGGGCGTGACGCACTCGATCTGCACGCTCGAATTCGAGGATCACCGACCGCTCTACGACTGGTTCCTCGACAAGCTGCCGGTGCCGTCGCATCCGCACCAGTACGAGTTCGCGCGCCTCAACCTCACCTACACGCTGCTGTCCAAGCGCGTGCTGACGCGGCTGGTGCAGGACGGCCACGTCTCCGGCTGGAACGATCCGCGCATGCCGACGGTGGCGGGCCTCAAGCGGCGCGGCGTGCCGCCGGCTGCGGTGCGTGAGTTCATCAAGCGCATCGGCATCGCCAAGGCCAACAGCATCGTCGATGTCGGCATGCTCGAATTCTGCATCCGCGAGGAGCTAAACCGCACGGCACAGCGGCGCATGGCGGTGCTGCGGCCCTTGAAGGTGGTGATCGAGAACTATCCGGAAGGCCAGGTCGAGGAGCTGGAGGCGATCAACCATCCCGACGATCCCGCAGCCGGCACGCGCAAGATCTCCTTCGGCCGCGAGCTCTATATCGAGCAGGACGACTTCATGGAGAACCCGCCGAAGAAGTTCTTCCGCCTGTCGCCCGGCAACGAGGTGCGGCTGCGCTACGCCTATTTCATCAAGTGCCGCGAGGTCATCAAGGACGATGCCGGCGAGATCGTCGAGCTGCGCTGCACCTACGATCCCGCGACCAAGGGCGGCAACGCGCCGGACGGGCGCAAGGTCAAGGCGACGATGCACTGGCTGCCGGCCGCGCAGTCGCTGAAAGCCGAAATCCGCCTCTACAATCAGCTGTTCGCCAATCCGAGTCCGAACGCCGCCGACTTCACCGCCGATCTCAATCCGAACTCGCTGGAGGTCCTGACCGACGCGCGCATCGAGCCGGCGATCGCGGCGAGCAATTCGGATGCGCCGATGCAGTTCGAGCGCCAGGGCTACTTTGTGCGCGATCCGGACTCGACGCCCGACAAGCTCGTGTTCAATCGTACCATCGGCCTGCGCGACACGTTTGCGAAGGAGGTCGCCAAGGGCTGAGGCGAGCGGAAGCCGCGGGACGCTTGCAGCTCAGCTGATCGCGTCCTGGCCGGCGTTCGTCAGGGTCGGTACACCGTCGGTGAGCTCGACGAGCCCGCGCTCGGCGAGGAGCGAGAGGTCTTCCTCGGCGACTGGGGACAGCGTGAGCCGGTGGGCCTTGATGTCCCGGAGAGTCCAGCGGAGGTGGATCGCCCTCTCGAGCGCGAGATCGGCGAAGGGGTCGTCAATACCTTTAGCGTCCATACCCCAATAAGCGCGTGCGATGCGAAAAGTTCCAAGCCAGGTGCGCGTGCAGAAAGCCAGGATTCCCGTTTCGTTCTGCTAGGCGGCCTCGCGCAGCTTCCGATAGCCTTCCCGCCCGGTCGGGTCACGGGTGGTGTTGGCAATGGCGGAGCCGGTCAGGCCGCCAGCAGGACGTCCAGGAGGGCGGCGCGGGATCGCGGGCGTGATGGCCGACGTCTGGCCGCCGCGGGGCGCGCTGGCCGGCGGCTGGCCCGCGATCCGGCCCGGCGCGTCATCGGCGTTCGCCGCGCGCCTCAAGATCTGGGCGGCCGAGGAGGCCGGCGCGGGGCGGCTGCTGCCCTGGGTGCCGGTGGCATTCGGGGCCGGCATCGCGCTGTATTTCACCGCCGATCACGAGCCTGTGCTCTGGATCGCCGCCATCACGGCGGCGCTGCTCTGCCTCGTCGCCATCATGATGCGGCGGCATCGGCTGTTTCCGGCGGCCGTGATGATCGCGGCGGCGGCGTGCGGCTTTGCCACCGCGACCCTCAAGACCGCGCGGGTGGCGCATCCGGTGCTGGCGCGGCCGCTGTATTCGGTGGCGCTGTCCGGCTTCGTCGAGGCGCGCGACATCCGCGAGCGCAGCGACCGCATCGTGCTGCGCGTCACCGCGATGGAGAGCCCGCGCAACGCGATCACGCTGGCGCGGGTGCGGCTCGCGGTGCGCAAGGGCACGGCGCCCGAGGTCGGCAGCTTCGTGCAGCTCAAGGCGCGGCTGCTGCCGCCGATGGCCCCGGTGCGGCCGGGATCCTACGACTTCGCGCGCGACATGTTCTTCCAGGGCATCGGCGCCTCCGGCTTCGTGATGGGCGCGATCACGACGGCGCCGCCGCCGCAGGCCGCCGGCTTCGGCCTGGGCTATGCGGCGGCCATGCAGGGCCTGCGCGATGCGATCGATGCGCGCATCCGCGGCCGGCTGTCGGGTGACGAGCGGGCGATTGCCACCGCGCTGCTGACCGGCCGGCGCGACGCCATCACGCCCGATGTCAACGACGCGATGTTCATCTCCGGCCTCGGCCATGTGCTGTCGATCTCCGGCTATCACATGGCGGTCGTCGCCGGCGTCGTGTTCTTCGCCGTGCGCGCGCTGCTGGCGCTGATCCCCGGCCTTACCGTCAGCCTCCCGATCAAGAAATGGGCGGCGGCCGCGGCGCTGGTCGCGGCGGCGTTCTATCTGTTGCTCTCAGGCGCGGAGGTCGCGACCCAGAGGTCGTTCTTCATGACGGCCGTGGTGCTGATCGCGGTCATGGTCGACCGCCGCGCCGTCACTTTCCGCACGCTCGCGGTCGCGGCGATGATCGTGCTGATCGCAGCCCCCGAGGCGCTGGTGCATCCGAGCTTCCAGATGTCGTTCGCGGCAACGCTCGGCCTGGTCGCGCTGGTGCAGTTCGGCCTGCCCAGGCTGTTCGCGACGCCGGACAGCTCCACGACGCAGCGCGTCGCGCTGTGGGGCGGGCGCGAGCTTGCGATGCTGCTGCTGGCCTCGCTGATCGCGGGGCTCGCGACCACGCCCTATGCCGCCTTCCATTTCCATCGCGTGACGCCCTATGGCGTGCTCGCCAATCTCGCGGCGATGCCGGTGGTCTCGGCGCTGGTGATGCCGGCCGGCCTGATGGGCTTGCTGGCGGCGCCGTTCGGCCTGGATGGCGTCTGGTGGTCGCTGATGGGCCTCGGCATCGACTGGATGATCGCGGTGACGCGCTGGGTGGCGGCGCTGCCGGGCGCGGTCGGGCGCATCCCGGCCTTCGGCATCGGCCCGCTGATCCTGGCCAGCCTGGGCGTCATCCTGATCGGCCTGCTGCGCACACCGCTGCGCTGGTTGGGCGCCATGGGGCTTTTGGCCGCCACCGCCTGGGCGGCCGCGACGCCGCTGCCCGACGTCCTGGTCGCCGGCGATGGGCGCGCGGTGGCGGTGCGCGGCCGTGACGGACGCCTGCATGTGATGCGCGCCGGCAAGGATGTGTTCGCCACCAAGGAGTGGCTCGCGGCCGACGCCGATGCCCGGCTGCCGGCGGACGCCTCGCTCGCCGATGGCGTCTCCTGCGACGAGGCGGGCTGCGTGGTCGCGATGGCCGACGGCCGCTTCGCCGCCATGACCTTGCGCGCTGAGGCGCTCGCCGACGATTGCGCCCGTGTCGCGCTGATCGTCACCGCGCGCGCCGCGCCGTCATCCTGCGCGGCGGCCGTGATCGATCGCGAGCGGCTGCGGCAGCAGGGCGCCTTGTTGCTGGTGCAGCAGGGCATAGGCTTCGCCGTGACGCCGGCGCGTGCCGGCGGCACCGACCGCCCATGGTGGCCGGCACCCGCCGAGGCCGGCGCGTTCGACACGACGCTGACGCCGCGTGCGCCGGCCGCGCCGCTTCAGGACGCGACGCCGCCGGAGACCGAGCAGAGCGAGCAGGATTGAGTGCCGGGCAGCTCGAACGTGCCGAGATGATACTCGGTGTCGTCTGGTCCATCGAACAGCGATGGACCTTCGACCAGCGTGAACGCGGCGCCCGGATAGCGTTGCCAGATGGCGACGTCATCAGCCGTGACCGTCAGCCATCCGAACGCAAGCATGTAGCGGCCGGGCTCGGTGATCCGTCCGGCCTTGTTCCAATCGATCTTGTTGACCACGGCGGCAAGCTCCCCCGGCAAACAATGCCGGCCGAGGGATGTCGTTCCTATCCGATGCGATGCCGGACGTTCGCCCGAGAGGACTTTGCGCTTGCAGAACCCAAGTTGACCAAGTCTCCCACCGTCGAAAGCGCGCTCACGACCGACAGAAATGCCGACGCGCAGGCCCTCAGGTGATGCTGATGCGGCGAATCGGTGTGGCATGCGACGTCGGCACGTCCTCGCCGATGTCCGGGCGACGCTCTGCCGGCTGCTTGCTGACCGGCAATTGCAGCACGGTGACGCGCTGGCCCTCGCAGAGCTGGGTCACCAGCACGTGGCGGCCGTCGGCGAACTCGATCGCGTCGTGATGGCGATCGGGAATGTGGGTCTCGATGCTGTTGAACTTTGCGACGCGCTCGCGGATCGTCCGGGTCCAGAGCCAGCGGCTGTCGTAGCGGACGTCCTCGGCGAAGGCCAACTCGGTGCCGGGCATCATGCAGACTGCGACGGTCGGCTCGCTCTCCAGGGCGAAGCCGCGGGTGGCGGTGCCACGGAAGGTCATCGAGATCAACGTCTCGCCGACCTTGGCGGGACGGGACGCAACCGCATGGAGGCTGTAGTCACACATCGGATCGCTCCTCGTTGAGAGATAGCCGACCCACGCTCCCCCCGGACAGGCGCAGGCCTCTATCAGAGTGGACATCGATGGTGATGTTAGCGCGCGCTTCGCGGCAATTCTGCGCTGATCTGCATCGCGTGTGCCCGCGGCCGATCACAAGCGTTTGAGCATGCCGCGCTGCACATCATGAAGTGCATTCGCGTGTGGCGTATTTTGCTGGCTGCTTCCAGCTTGGCTGGCTTCTCGCTCGGCGGCGACAGCGCGTGCGCCCGCCGCCGATCGACCGATCCCATTCGCGATCAGTACTTGCGGTACAGCCCGACCAGCTTGCCTTGGATCTTCACCCGGTTCGGCGGCAGGATGCGCACCTCGTAGGCGGTGTTGGCCGGCTCGAGCGCGATCGATGCGCCGCGGCGGCGGAAGCGCTTCAAGGTCGCTTCCTCATCGTCGATCAGCGCCACCACGATGTCGCCGGTGTCGGCGGTCTCGTTGCGCTGGATCAGCGCCATGTCACCGTCGAGGATGCCGGCATCGACCATCGAGTCGCCGCGCACCTCGAGCGCATAGTGATCGCCGTTGCCGAGCATGTCGGCAGGCACGCTGATGGTGTGGCTGCGCGTCTGCAGCGCCTCGATCGGGGTACCGGCGGCGATGCGGCCCATCACCGGCACCGCGACAGGGCGCTCGCCATCGTCTAGCGCGGGAGTGCTGGTGCGCACCTTGCCGAGATTGCCTTCGATCACCGACGGCGTGAAGCCGCGACGGTTGCCCGCGGCCTGCGACAGCTCGGGCAGCTTGATCACCTCGATCGCGCGGGCGCGATTCGGCAGCCGGCGGATGAAGCCACGCTCCTCGAGCGCCGTGATCAGGCGATGAATGCCGGACTTCGAACGCAGATCGAGCGCATCCTTCATCTCGTCGAAGGACGGCGGCACGCCGGCTTCCTTGAGCCGCTCGTTGATGAACCGCAGAAGTTCGTACTGTTTGCGCGTCAGCATTTCGACCTGGTCCCCGGTTTGTTGTTGTCCGAGTCCAGGAGCTGCGCCTTGAGCACAAGCCGGCTGAGAGCGCCCTGGAGTCGGACCGTCATCGCGTCGCCCGCAACATACTAAAAACAAATCATGAACGGACACTATATGTTCGATGTGTGTTCCGCAATCCTAAAAATATGATGAACGGACCGGGCTTTACCGGGGAAGCGGCTCAGTTCGGCAGGCGCAGGATCTCGCACGGGCTGCCGGCAGGCGCCTTCGGCGCAAACGCCGGCCGGATCACCAGCGCCTGCGACAGCGCGAGGTTCCCGAGCAGCGACGAATCCTGCTGGCTCACTGGGGTGGCTACCAGCGTGCCGTCGGCGCGCTCCTCGAGCTGCGCCCGCAGATAGTCCTCGCGCGAATCGTTCGCCCCCAACTCGCGGCCGAGCAGGGCGGTCTCGCGCGGCATCACGGCCTCGTCGCGGCCGAGCAGGCGCCGAATCAGCGGCACCATGAACAGGATGGCGCAGACATAGGACGACACCGGATTGCCGGGCAGTCCGATCACCCTGATGTCGCCGAGCCGTCCGTGCATCATCGGCTTGCCCGGCCGCATCGCGATCTTCCAGAACGCCATTTCGACGCCCTCGGCCTCCAGCGCCTGCTTGACCAGGTCGTGATCGCCGACCGAGGCGCCGCCGGTCGTGATCAGGACGTCGGCCTCTGCCGCGCGGGCGCGCCGGATTCCAGCGACCGTCGCCGCCATCGTATCCGCGGCGATGCCGAGATCGATCGGCGTCGCGCCCTCGCTGCGCACCAGCGCCCGCAGCGCGTAGCCGTTGGAATAGACGATCTGCCCCGGGCCGGGCGTCGAGCCCGGCATCACCAGCTCGTCGCCGGTGGCGAGCAGCGCCACCTTCGGCCGCCGCCGCACCGGCAGCGCCGGATGATTCATGCTGGCCGCCAGGGACAGGTCGCGGTCGCTGAGCCGGCGCCCGGCCTTCAGCAGCACCATGCCCTGGTGGAAGTCGACGCCGGCCGGCCGGATGTGCCGGCCTGTGATCGCGGCCTCGGTGATCACGACATGGCCGTCCTCGGCGATCGTGTCCTCCTGGATCACCACCGCGTCGGCGCCTGCGGGGACAACGCCGCCGGTGAAGATCCGCGCCGCCTCGCCGGGCCCGACCACGCGATCGAACGGCCGTCCCGCCGCGACCTCGCCGATCACCTTCAGCCGCGCCTTGGCCTTGGCTGCGTCGGCCGCGCGCACCGCATAGCCATCCATCGCCGACATCGCCTCGGGCGGCTGCGTCCGCAGCGCCGCGAGGTCGCGGGCCAGGATGCGGTGATAGGCCTCGTCCAGCCCGACCATTTCCTCAGCCAGCGGCTCGGTGCCGGCGAGCACCGCGGACAACGCATCGGAGACCGGCATCAGGGCCATGGGATTACCTTCGGACGAAGACGGGCAGATCGACTGAATCGCCTTCTAACCGAACGCGCACGGGGTGGCCAAGAGCCTAAGCCGCTCCCGGCTTTCCGATCGTCTGAAGGTGCGTCGCGTGGCCCGCCGCCTCACGATCGCGCGAGAAACTCTGCAATCATGCCGGGGGGGGGCAGTCGCGATCTGCTCACGTGCACACGGAGTCCAGACGGAGCTATCCGGCAGCCGCGCGACAGGCGGCGCGCTCGGTGGTGTGCAGGATGTTTGCCACCATGTTCCGCAGCCAGACCGATGCGGCATCGCGGTCGAGCTGCAGCGGCCAGACCATCGAGACCGCCGGCAGCCGCAACTTCAACGGCGCCGGACAGAGCGCCAGCCCAAACCGGGGTCCGTAGAGCCTTGCCATCCGGGTCGGGATCGTGGTGATCACCGGTGACGCGGCCACCGTCGCCAGCACGCTGAGGAAATCCGAGGAGGCCGAGACCACGTTGAGCTCGGTGCCGATCTCATCCAGCGCCGCCTCCAGGCAGCCCTGCAGGCTGTTGGTCAGCGTCACCAGTGCGTGCGGAAGCGACAGATAGGCATCCAGGCCGATCGGTGTTTTCATCGCGATGCGCTTTGGATTGTAGACGCAGCTCAGCGCCTGCTCGAACAGGAACTGGGATCGGTGCCGCAGCGCCACCGCCTCGAAGCAGCCGACGCCGACATCCAAGGCGCCCTCGTCGAGCAGACGATGCACCTCGTTGCGTTCGGTCGGACGGCTGAGAAGCCGCACGCCGGGCGCCGTTCGACGCAGCTCCGCCGTGAGTTCGGGGATCAGCAGCAGCTCGACCTCGCTCGAGAATCCCAAGCGGATGGTGCGCTGCTCGGTCGCTGGGTCGAACTCCGGTGCGGCGTGCAACGCAGCCTGCATCTGGGCCAACGCCGCCCGAACCGGTCCGGCCAGCACCGCAGCCTTGGGGGTCGGCTGCATGATCGTGCCGACGCGGACGAACAGCTCATCCTGCAGCAGCACGCGAAGCGTCGACAGCGAATGGCTCATCGCCGGCTGCCCCACCTTCAGGCGCGCCGCCGCGCGTGTCACGCTGCGCTCCTGCATCAGCGCGTCGAACGCGACCAGCAGATTGAGGTCGAAGGAGCGAAGATCGAAATGATCGATGGACTGCATGAGTTGGATCGATTTGAGGAATGCATGACCTAATCGTAGATCTCGGCCCAGACAAGATCACCGTTCGGATCGAGGCCGCCAAACATGCAGGACATCACGACCTATCGCGTCGGGGACGCCACCATCAGCAGGATTTTCGAGATCGGTCTCGATGCGGTCGAGGGCGAGTTTCTGTTTCCAGGCGTGGACGCCGCCAGCATTGCCCGCGAACGCGGCCGTTTCGGGCCGGGATCGGTCGATCCGCGCACGGGATCGCTGCGCCTGAGCATCCATAGCTGGCTGGTGCGGACGCCGGAGCGGGTGGTGCTGATCGACACGGCCACCGGCAACGACAAGGAGCGGCCCGGCGCGGCCGTTCTGCATCGCCTGAACGAGCCGTTCCTCGACCGATTGCGGGCGGCCGGCGTCGCCCCCGACGATGTCGACCTCGTCCTGATGACGCATTTGCATGCGGATCACGTGGGCTGGAATACGCAGCTTGCCGATGGCCGCTGGACGCCGGTGTTTCCGAACGCCCAGCACGTTTTCTCGGGCCGAGAGCGCGCCTATGTCGCCGCCCTCTCGGCCGGCGACGGCTCGGACGCCGCGATCAGGGACGCGGCCGGGCTCGGACCCATGCTGCATCCACCGATGCCGGGGGTCTACGAAGACAGCGTGCTGCCGATCGTCGAGGCCGGCCTCGCGCGCGAGATCACGGTCGATGGCAGCGAGGTCGTCGACGGCTTCCGTTTTGTGCCGAGCCCCGGTCACAGCATCGATCACGCCTGCATCAGCTTCAGCTCGCGTGGCGAGCGCGCGCTGTTCTGGGGCGATGTGCTGCATCATCCGATGCAGGTCGCGCATCCGGACTGGAATTCGGTCTATTGCGAATTCCCGGAGGCGGCGCGGACCTCACGGCTATGGGCGATGAACCATGCCGCGGAGACCGGCTCCCTCGTGTTCACCACCCATTTCGCCGAGTCCTCGGCCGGGCGCGTCAGCCGCGACGGCGACCGGTTTGCCTGGCACTTCGCCTGATCCGAGATGGCCATGATCGATAATGCAACGTTCTCCTCGCGCATCGTTTCCGAGCGCCGCCTGATCGAAGGTCCGGTGTCCGACGTCCAGCTTCAGCTCATCAACAAGCGCCGGCACGACCTGCAACGCTTCTCGGCCGAGCGCACGCTGGTGATGATGCACGGCGCCACCTTTTCGTCCGCGAGCCTGTTCGACGTCGCGGTCGATGGTGCCTCCTTCATGGATGTGCTGGCGCAGGCCGGCTACGACGTCTGGGCCGTCGACGCGCGCGGCTACGGCGGCTCCAGCCGGCCGCCGGAGATGTCGCGCGCGCCAGAGGAAGGTTCTCCATTGGCCAATGCGTGGACCGCCGTGGACGATTTCTCTGCCGCAGTGGATTTCATCCGCCGGCATCGCGATATCCCGCGCGTCAATGTGCTCGGCATGTCCTGGGGCGCCACGATCGCCGGCATGTTCGCGAGCGCGGCGAACGCGAAGCTCGAGAAGCTGATCCTGGTGACGCCGCTCTGGCTGTCGAGCGAGCCGCTGCGCATCGACGCCGGCGGACCGCTCGGCGCCTATCGGATCGTCACCCCGCGCGCGTTCGAGGCGGCATGGCGCGGCGCCGCTCCGGAGCACGCGCGGGACAAGCTGATTCCGGACGGCTGGTTCGAGACCTGGGCGCAGGCGACGCTCGCGACCGATCCGGACTCGCCGTACCCCGACGCGATCCGCGCGCCCTCGGGCGCGGTACAGGACGTCCGCGCGCATTGGACCGCGGCCAGGCCGACCTATGATCCCGGCAGCATCAACTGCCCGGTTCTCCTGCTCTCGGCGGAATGGGATGTGGATGTCAGCTTCGAGATGGCGCACGACCTGTTCGTTCGACTCGCGAGCGCGCCGTACAAGCGCCTGGTCGAGATCGGCCAGGGCACGCACATGGTCCTGATGGAGCGGAATCGACAGCAGGCGTTCGATGCAGTGATCGGATTTCTCGACGAACGCGCCGTGCCGGCGCGTTGATCATGGCGCGGACGATCTGCAACGGGCGGACGGCTTTCGTGCGGTCTGTTAGAGCGGATGTCGAATCCAGACATTCGGCTCGACATAGGCGGCATGGTCGTGCGCGACCGACGCGAGCACAGGCACGAGAGCACAGGGGATCTCGATCTCACCCGATCGATCGAAGGTCACGCCGGTCCATTGCGACCACTCGGCGAGCGTGCCGACGATGGTCATCGAGCACGGCGCGATCTTGACGATCTCGCCGCCGATGCGGATGTGCGTGCGCAGCCAGGAATCCGCGAGCTGGCCGTCTTCGCGCCGCTGATCGAGATAAGCGCGCATCGGCGTCCGCGGCACCAGATGCTTCTGGTTCGGCCGCACCGGCGCGTACAGCTCGGCAAAGCCTTTTGCGCGCGCGCCGTCCTTCAGCGCCGCCAGCATGGCGAGCGAGCTGCCGGGCACGCGCGCCTTCGGCAGCAGCGCGATCTCGAGCGCGCTCATCGTCGTCGGCTGCCGCCCCAGCAGGCGATCCTCGTGACCCCAGCGGATCACCTCGTCCCAGCCCGCATCCGGCAGCGTCCGGCGGCCCTCGATGCCAAAGGCGAAGGGAATGGCGAAGCCGCGTCCGACCACCTCGTCACCGGCCAGCGCCGCATAGGCGCAGTCCAAATAGTGGTCGAACACGGGCGGGTCGAAGTACAACATTGCGGTCCGGTCCTGACGCATGAAGGGGGGCCAAAGACCATCGAGCTCGGGCGAGAACACGCGCGGGATCGGGTCGGGCCGGTCACGCAAACAGATGATGTCGAGGGGCATTCGGTTCTTCCGGGCGGCGGGCGTGCAGGAGCGGACAGCTTAGGCGGTCGGGCCGTCCGCGGCCAGCGGACGCGCCGGGAGGCGGGCCGGACGGCGCCGTTGCCGGCGGCCGAATTTAGGATTCGCTTTTTCGGAAAAGTCTGCTATGCTGATTTGGTCCCGTGCTCGACAGGAGGGGCGCTTCGCGATCGTCACGGACGTGGAGCGCGGGATGCGGTGGCCGCGACGTGTCGCAGCGTGCTTCGGCATGTGGACGGACGGCATGGCGCGGACGTGAAGTCGCGTGGTCCTGGCATCCCGACGCTGATGCCAAGCCGGCGGGTGATGATGAGCCCGACGGCGACGGTGGCCAACAAGCCGGAGCACCGGGGAGAGCGCGAAGTAAGCGTGAAGACCATCGCGCAGGGAATGCCGGATGTCGGCTGGACCTGTGGTGACTGCCGCCTGCTTTTTTTCTGCAGGCGGGCCATGGGTTGCGGCCTGCAGCCCGGCATTCCCTGCGCCCTCCGACTTCGAGGGTGAACGACAGCAGCATCACTCGGGCTCACCGTGCCGCGAGAACAATTTCGCATGAGTGGACGTCGTGATTGCGAGCGCAGCAACTCAGAATTTTTCCGCGGTGGGACTCCGTTTTTGCGCGGTGATCGAGAAGCGGAGTTTTCGTCTTTGCGAATTCCTCGTGCCTCTCTCACCGCCTCAAGCCTGTATGAGCTTCGATCCAGCGCCGCCCTCCGCTGTCGTCCCGGGCAAGTCACGACGCCGCGCCAGCGGCGGCGGGGCGCCGACCCGGGATCCATAGCCACAGGGAGATGTTTTGCGCACGATATCGAACGAGTCTTGCCAGATCATGGCTGCCGGTGGCTATGGGCCCCTGCGTTCGCAGGGGCGACAGCGGAGGTTGTGGCGGAGTTGCGGGCCCGAGCCTCGTTGATACGCCGCCGCCGGCCATGACGCGTCCTTCCGACAAACGCCTAGATCCCCAGCGCCTCCAGCGCCGCGGCGACATCGGCTGTCGAGCGCACCAGCACCGCATTCAGCCCGCTGGCCTGCGCGCCCTCGACGTTTTCGGCGAGATCGTCGAAGAACACGATCCGCTTGGCGGGCACGCCGATCGCTCGCACCACGTGATCATACGCCTCGGCATCCGGCTTGCGCAGGCCGATCGACGACGACAGGAAGATCTCGCGAAAGTGACCGAGCAGATCGGCGTAAACAGGCGAGAAGTGATCGATGTGCGGCTGGTTGGTGTTGGAGAAGGCGTAGAGCGGCAGCTTTTCCGCCGCGCGTGCGAGCAGCGCGGCGATGCCCGGCATCGCGCCGACGAAGATCGCGTTCCAGCCATCAAGAAACTGCGCGTCGGTGATGTCGATGCCGAGCTGCTGGCGCAGGTTGGCGAAGAACGCGGCGTCGGAAACGGTGCCACGCTCATGGCCGTGATAGATCTCGTCGCGCACGAAGCGCGCCGCGATCTGCTCGGGCGGACAGCCGGCATGCGCCGCCCAGCGCGAGACCACCTGGACGAAATCGATGTCGATGACGACGCGGCCGAGATCGAACAGCAGCGCATCGGCCGCGCCGGGGTGGAGAGCGGAGGAGGGCATGGACAGCGGCGGCGGTGCCTGGTGTGGAAGCGACGGAGCGCTTCCTTAATAGCGATAGGGCTCGATGTCGACCAGCGGAAACGCGCTGACCACGCTCGGCAGGTTGGTGGCGGTCGCCGGATGCAGATAGGATGCGTTCAGCTCCGCGAACGAGGTGACGCCGAGCAGGCCGAGCGCGCGGATGACCTCGTCCTCCAGCAGCTCGAGCATGCGCAGGATGCCGTCCTCGCCGGCGGCCGCCAGCGCCCAGCATTGCAGCCGGCCAATGCCGACGAGATCGGCGCCGGAGGCGATCGCCTTGACGATGTCGGTGCCGCGGCAGAAGCCGCCGTCGACCATGATCCTGGCCCGGCCCTTCACCGCCGCGACGATCTCCGGCAGCACGTGCATCGCGCCGCGGCCATGATCGAGCTGGCGGCCGCCATGGTTGGAGACGTAGATCCAGTCGACGCCGTGATCGACCGCGATCTGCGCGTCCTCGGCGGTCGCGATGCCCTTGATGATCAGCGGCAGCTTGAACTTGTCCTTGATCAGCCTGACGGTGTGCCAGCTCAGCGCCTTCTGATGATCGCCGCCGGTCGCGCGCAGCCGGCTTTCGCGCACATAGCGCTTGGCGATGTCGCGCTCGCGCCGGCTGTAGTGGGCGGTGTCGACGGTGAGGCAGAACGCCGTGTAGCTGTTGGCGACGGCGCGGCTCACATAGTCCTCGACGAAGGCGTCGTCGCCGCGGACATAGAGCTGGAAGATGCGCAGCGCGTCGGGAGCGGCCTCGGCGGTCTTCTCCAGCCCGGGCTCGGACACCGAGCTCAGCATATGCGCGGCCCCGAATCGTCCGGCGCCCCGAGCGACGCTGGCGGCCCCTGCCGGATCGAAGATTTCGAGCGCGCCGACCGGGGCCAGAACCACCGGCAGGCGCAGCCTGCGGCCGAAGGTTTCGACCGAGGCATCGACCCTGGAGACGTCGCGCAGCACGCGCGGACGGAACGCGATCTCGTCGAGCGCCATCCGGTTCCGGCGCAGCGTGGTCTCGGTTTCGGCGCCGCCGATGATGTAGTCCCAGGCATTCTGGTTGAGCTGGGCGCGGGCCTTGCGGATGAACTCGTGCAGGTTCTGGAACTTCTCGTCGCTCGAGCCGAGCTCGACGTTCCGCCACCCGGCCTCGATCGGGGACTGTTGGTTCATGGTTGCCTCCCAGCGACTGTCATGTTTCCCGGTTTTGCCGCGGAGCATCGCCCATCGTGCGGTCCGGGTGCAAGCCATTCCGAACTGGAGTTCGCCGGGCGTGCAAAGGCGGTCGCCGCAGCCGCCGGCGGTCAAATTGCGTCATCTTCCGCGGCTCGTCGAAATGTGATGAGGGGTGCCCGTGAAAGACCGGATATGTGCAGTCGGTCCCTGGAGGACAGGCGCAGCCCTGATCTTGATTTCAGCCTGCGAACGTCCATTTCGGATGCGGGCGCCGGCGGTCGGGCTCCGGTACGGCGGCGCAATATCGGCCTTGAAGAAACCGGAAATGTGGTGTGAGTTCGCAACACAAATCGCGCCGGCGACGCGTGCGGACCCTGTGATCGACCGGCCATCCAACAAACGCTCGGGAAGCAAACAATGCGGAAAAACTGGCTGTTCTTGGCGGGCACGATGACCGGCGTCGGTCTGACCCTGATGGTGACGGGTCCCGACGGCGCGCAACTCGTGGCGAAGGCCAAGGCCGCGGCCGGCATGGCCGACACCTATTCGCAGCTCAATTTGTTCGGTGCGGTGTTCGAGCGTGTCCGCGCCGACTATGTCGAGAAGCCCAGCGATCCCGCGCTGATCGAAGGCGCCATCAACGGCATGGTGTCGTCGCTCGATCCGCACTCGCGCTACATGAATGACAAGTCCTGGCGCGACATGCAGGAGACGACGTCCGGTGAGTTCGGCGGACTCGGTCTCGAGGTCACCATGGAAGAGGGCCTGGTCAAGGTCGTCGCGCCGATCGATGACACGCCCGCGTCCAAGGCCGGCATTCTCTCCGGCGATCTCATCGCCAAGATCGACGGCGAAGCCGTGCAGGGACTGACGCTCGAGCAGGCCGTCGCCAAGATGAAGGGCGGCGTCAACACCAAGACCAAGCTCACGATCATGCGCAAGGGCAAGGAGTCGCCGCTCGACGTCACGCTGACGCGCGAGATCATCAAGGTGCGCCCGGTACGCTATCACACCGAAGGCGGCGACATCGGCTATATCCGCATCACATCCTTCAACGAGCAGACCACCGAGAGCCTGCGCAAGGCCGTCGCCACCATCTCCAAGGAGATCCCGCAGGAGAAGCTCGCCGGCTACGTGGTCGACCTGCGCAACAATCCGGGCGGCCTGCTCGACCAGGCGGTGTCGGTCTCCAGCACGTTCCTGCCGCGCGGCGAGGTGGTTTCCACCCGCGGCCGCAATCCGGAAGAGACGCAGCGCTTCACCGCCCGCGGCGGCGATCTCACCAAGGGCAAGCCGCTCGTGGTGTTGATCAATGGCGGCTCGGCCTCGGCCTCGGAGATCGTGGCCGGCGCGCTGCACGATCACAAGCGTGCGACGCTGGTCGGCACGCGCTCGTTCGGCAAGGGCTCGGTGCAGACCATCATTCCGCTCGGCGCCGGCAATGGCGCGCTGGCGCTGACCACGGCGCGCTACTACACGCCGTCGGGCCGCTCGATCCAGGCGCAGGGCATCGCGCCGGACATCGAGGTCAAGCAGGACGTGCCGGACGAATTCAAGGATCGCGGCGATCTCAAGGGGGAGGCCGGCATGCGCGGCCATCTCTCGGCCGCCGACGGCACCGAGCAGACCGGGTCGCAGTCCTACGTTCCGCCGGACGAGAAGGACGACAAGGCGCTGCACGCCGCATTCAACGTGCTGCGGGGCGTCACGGTGAACGCCGATGTCCGCGCCAAGGCGGCGGTGCCGAACTGATCTGCGAAGTGGGCGGGTGCGCGGCTTGCGACGCTCGATGCTCACACCCGACGGGGCGGCCCTGAGGCCGTCCCGCCGTGGTTTTCGACCAGCGTGTACTGGCGGACACGGAGCATGTCCGTCTGTGTCCGATAGATCATGGCGGAGCTGTGGACTTCAAGCGGCGAACGGGACGACTGGTCGGCAGGGTTTGAATCTGGCTTGCGGAAACGCCTCAAATTGCAACGGTATTTATCGGTTCGGAACCGGCTCAGGCGGCGTCCGAGCGCGAACGGCGGCCGGATGAGCGATTGGTGCGCTGCGCGGCGAACAATTGCCGCACGTCGGCCGCCGGCTTCGGAGGGCTGAAGAGATAGCCCTGCATCTCCGAGCAGCCGAGCCGTTTCAGCACCTGGCGCTGCGCCTCGGTCTCGACGCCCTCGGCGGTCGTCGACATCTTGCGGATGGCGGCAATGTTGACCACGGCCTGCACGATCGCCGCGGAGCCCTCGCTCTCGGTGATGTCCTGGACGAAGCAGCGGTCGATTTTGATCTTGTCGAACGGAATGCGCTGCAGATAGCTGAGGCTCGAATAGCCGGTGCCGAAATCGTCGAGCGCGATGCGGACGCCGAGCGCGCGCAACTGGTGCAGGGTGTCGAGCGCGTCGTCGTCGCGGATCAGCACCGCTTCGGTGATCTCGAGCTCCAGCCGATGCGGCGGCAGGCCGGAGGTCGCAAGTGCGTTGGCGACCTTGAGCGCCAGGGTGCCGCTCTTGAACTGCACCGGCGAGACGTTGACGGCGAGCCGGATCTCGTCCGGCCAGCTCACCGCCTCGGTGCAGGCGACCTGGAGGACGCGTTCGCCGAGCAGGTTGATGAGGCCCGTGTCCTCGGCGATCGGAATGAACTCGGCCGGCGAGACGGTGCCGCGCACCGGATGCTTCCAGCGCACCAGTGCCTCGCAGCCGACGATGCGGTCGTCCTGCAGGCTCAGGCAGGGCTGGTAGTAGACCTCGAGCCGATCGTCGGCGATGGCTTGGCGCAGGTCGACCTCGAGCTGGTGGCGCGCCTTGACCTGGGCGTCCATCTCGGGCTCGAAGAAGCGCCAGGTGCGCCGTCCCGCGCCCTTGGCGGCGTACATTGCCAGATCGGCGTTCTTCATGATCTGGTCGAGATCGGTGCCGTGCTCGGGGATCAGCGCCACGCCGATCGAGGCGTCGGCGGTGAGCTGATGGCCGAGGCAGTCGCGCGGCGCGCGGATCGCGCCGAGAATGTCCTCGATCAGCTGTTCGACGTCCTCGCGGTTGCGGATCGCCGTCTGAACCACGGCGAACTCGTCGCCGCCGAGGCGGGCGACGAATCCCGTGGTGCCGACACAGGCGCTCAGGCTCGCCGCGACGGACTTCAACAGCTCGTCGCCGACGAGATGGCCGAGCGAATCGTTGACGCCCTTGAACTCGTCGATGTCGATGTAATGCAGCGCGAGGCGCCGGCCTTGGGGGACGCCGGTCAGCTCCTCCTCGAGGCGCTCGTGGAACAGGGTGCGGTTCGGCAGATCCGTCAGGGCGTCGTAGTGCGCCAGATGCGTGATCTGCTCCTCGGACCGTTTGCGCTCGGTAATGTCCTCGTGGGTGGCGAGCCAGCCGCCGCCCGCGATCGGCTCGTTGACGATCTGGATCCAGCGACCGTCCGTGGTCTCGATGATCTGCGAGGTCTTGCGGCCGATGTCGCGCAGCACCGCATCGGCATATTCGCCGTCGTCGCCCGCGAGCGAGCCGGTCGCCTTGCGGTGCGCGATCAGCTCGCGGAACGTGCAGCCTGGTTTCACGACGTCGGCCGACAGGCCGTACATGTCGACGTAGCGCTGGTTGCTGATGACCAGGCGCTCCGATGCGTCGAACAGCAGGAGGCCCTGGGTCATGTTGTTGACGGCCTTGTCGAGCCGTTCCTTCTCCAGCGTCAAGCGGCGGCTCGAAATGTCGTGGTCGCTGATCAGCCGGCGCACCACGACGTAGAGCATGCCGGCGATCAGCAGCACCGATGTCACGCCGACGGCGATCAGGAAGCGCATCTGCTCGCGCCAGTCAGCGAGCGCCGCCGAGACCGTCGTCGTCGCGGTCACGATCAAGGGATAGCTCGTCAGCCGGTGCGATGCGCCGATGCGGTGCTCGCCGTCGACGGGGCTGCTGAAAATGCCCGTGGTGTTGCCATCGCCGGCCAGGATCTGGCGGAAGATCGGCGCGTTCTTGTAGTTCTGGTTCTGCATGCCCTCATGGCGTGGATGGCGGGCCAGAAGGGTTCCGTCGCGATGCATCATCGAGATCGCTGCGTCGGGCCCGAGCGCAACGGAGGCGAAGAACCGCTCGACATTGATGGGTTCGAGACTGCGGCTGATGATGCCCAGGAACTCGCCGCTGGGACTGGTCAGTTTCAGGGCGATGACCGCGACATAGGTGCCGGTGATCCGGCCCACGACCGGTTCGATCAGCAGTTGCGGCGCAGTCGGATCGGATTTCAGCCGCTTGAAAAATGTGCGATCGGCAATGTTGACGGGCGGCACCGGCCAAGCCGCTCCGGAGTTGATCAGGTTGCCCTCGGCGTCGAAGATGTTCAAACCGCCGACATAGGTCACCGCGCTCAGCTTGTCCTTCAGCATGGCATTGACGGCGGCACTTCCCATCTGCTCCTTGAAGCGGGCGCCGGTGTCGATGTGGTTCTGTCGGACGTAGTTGGCGAGATCGCGCTGGATCGCGCCGAGATCCTCCATCTGCTGATCGAAATGACGCGCCAGCAGAAGGACGGTGTTCTCCAGCTCGCGCGTCGCGCTGTTCAGCGCGCGTTCCCGGAAACTGTCGGCCATGATGGTCGTGCCGATCGCGATGGCTGCAATCAGCACGAGGCCTCCGCCGACCAGCCAGCGGATCGGTCCACCGCGGTCGGTCGAAGCTCTGAGGGCATTCCGTGGACTGGCGTTGGTCGTCATCGGCCCCTGAATACGCTTGCGATAGGCGCTTCGGGATGGACCGCTACGACGTCCCTCCCACAACCATTGCTATAGGCCCGCTATGGAAGTGAGGTTAGGAAGTTGAGTTAGCGAACAATTAATTCGAAGTTGTATTTGACTTGGTAATCTCTTCAGGCGCGATAGTGCCCGGACTTGCCGCCGATCTTCTCGGTCAAGTGGATACCTTCGATGCGTACGCCGCGCTCGGCCGCCTTGATCATGTCGTAAATGGTCAGGCAGGCGACGGACACGGCCGTTAGGGCTTCCATTTCCACGCCGGTCGGCCCGGTCACCTTGACGGTGGCGCTGACGATGCAGCCGGGTAGCGCGGCATCGGGCGTGATGTCGACGGTGACCTTGGACAGCGCCAGCGGGTGGCACAGGGGAATCAGCTCGGAGGTCCGCTTGGCGGCCATGATGCCCGCGATGCGGGCAGTGCCGAGCACGTCGCCCTTCTTGGCGTTGCCTGACAAAATGAGCTCGAGCGTCGCCGGGCTCATGACGACGCGGCCCTCGGCGGTCGCGGTTCGCTCGGTCGCGGCCTTGTCCGACACGTCGACCATGCGGGCTTCGCCGCGGGCGTCGATGTGGGTGAGGGCGGGAGCGTCGGGCGACTTGTCGGACATGGTCACTCAGCCGCGCTGGCGGAGGCGGCATTGCGCGCGAGCAGCGCGCGCGTCGCCGCCGTGACGTCCGCCTGCCGCATCAGGCTCTCGCCGACCAGGAAGGTCTGGATGCCGACGCGCGCCAAGCGCGCGAGGTCTGCGGGCGTGAAGATGCCGCTCTCGCCGACCAGCAGGCGCTCCTTCGGCACCAGCGGCGCCAGCGCCTCGGAGGTCGCCAGCGTGGTCTCGAAGGTGCGCAGGTTGCGGTTGTTGATGCCGATCATCGGCGAGCGCAGCTTCAGCGCGCGATCGAGCTCGGCGCGATCATGGATTTCGATCAGCACATCCATGCCGTGGGCGAGCGCGGCAGCCTCGATGTCCGCAGCGGCGGCATCGTCCAGCGCGGCCATGATGATGAGGATGCAGTCGGCGCCGTGAGCACGCGCTTCGATCACCTGGTAGGTGTCGAACATGAAGTCCTTGCGCAGCACGGGCAGGGCGGTCGCGGCCCGCGCGGCGACCATGAAGTCGAGATGGCCCTGGAACGATGGCGTGTCGGTCAGCACCGACAGGCAGGCCGCGCCGCCGGCCTCGTAGGCCTTTGCGAGCACCGGCGGATCGAAATCGGCGCGGATCAGTCCCTTGGACGGCGAGGCCTTCTTCACCTCGGCGATCAGCGCGTAGTCGCCGTTTACGTGCTTGGCTCGGATCGCCGCCACGAAGCCACGCGGCGGCGAAGCGACGCGCGCGCGGGCCTCGAGTTCGGGCAGCGCGCATGCCCGCTTGGCTGCCGCGATCTCCTCGCGCTTATACGCTTCGATCTTGGTCAGGATGTCCGACATGGCACGCTCCGGTGGATCAGCTGTTGGAGACCTCGATCAGCTGCTTCAGCCGCGCCGCCGCGGCGCCGCTGTCGAGCGAATCGCGGCCGATTGCGACCCCGTCCTTCAGCGTCTTGGCACGGCCGGAGACGACCAGCGCCGCCGCAGCGTTCAGCAGAGCGACGTCGCGATAGGGGCTCGGCAGGCCGTCCAGCACGCTCTGCAGCGCCACCGCATTGGCCGCAGCGTCGCCGCCCTTCAGACCGTCGCTGCCGCACAGGCCAAGCCCGGCCTCCTCGGGCGAGACCTCGAAGGTGCGGATATGGCCGTTCTCCAGCGCGGCGACGAAGGTCGGGCCAGTCAAGGTGATCTCGTCGAGCCCGTCGGAGCCGTGCACGACCCAGGCGGCCTCCGAGCCGAGATTCTTCAACACGTGGGCCAATGGCTCGACCCATTGCCGCGAGAACACGCCGACCATCTGGCGCCTGACGCCGGCCGGATTGGACAGGGGACCGAGCAGATTGAAGATCGTGCGGGTGGCGAGCTCGACCCGGGTCGGTCCGACGTTCTTCATCGCCGGATGATGCGCGGGCGCGAACATGAAGCCGATGCCGGCCTCGTGCACGCATCGTCCGACCTGGTCCGGCTTCAGGTCGATCTTGACGCCGAGCGCGGCGAGCACGTCGGCGGCGCCGGACCGCGACGACAGTGCGCGGTTGCCGTGCTTGGCGACCGGCACGCCGGCGCCGGCCACGATGAAGGAGGCGCAGGTCGAGACGTTGACCGAGCCGGAGCCGTCACCGCCAGTGCCGACGATGTCGACCGCGCTCGCCGGCGCATCGACGCGCAGCATCTTCGCCCGCATCACGCTGACGGCGCCGGTGATCTCCTCGACCGTCTCGCCGCGCACGCGCAGCGCCATCAGCAGCGCGCCCATCTGCGACGGCGTCGCCTCGCCCGACATCATGCTGTCGAAGGCGGACGCCGCCTCCTCGCGGGACAGCGGCGCGCCGGTCGCGACCTTGCCAATGATCGACTTGAGATCGTCCATCACGCGTGCCCCTAGCAAACCGTCACTGATTGTTGCCGCCGACCACCTGGGCCACGGCGGCCTCGTTGATCGTCGTCCCGATGTCCTTCTCGAGCTTCATGACATAGGCCGTGCCTTGCTCGTCGGCGAGCGCGCGCTGCAACTGGTCCTTCAGCTTCTTGGTGTCCTCGGACGCAAGGTCGACCTTCGGATCGATGATGTCGGTGACTCGGAACACGATCCACTGCCGGCCGCCATCAGCCTCGGTCTGGCCGACGCCGTCCTTGGCGGTGCGGAACGCGGCGGTGATCGCTCCGGTGGGGACGCCGGGCACCGAGGCGTCGCGCTTGAACGCGCTGGCCGTCTCGATCTTCACGCCCAGCGATGTCGCCTCATCGGCGAGCTTGCCCCCCTCGTTGAGCTTCTTGACCAGCTCGGTGGCTTTGGCGCGCAGCTTCGCTGCGACCTCGTCGTCGCGCCAGCGCGCGGCGACCTGATCCTTGACCTCGTCGAGGGCGCGATCGCGCGGCGGGGTGATGCCGAGAACCTCGAACCAGACATAGCCGCCGCGGAACGAGATCGGCTCGTTGTCGACACCGACGTCGCTGGTGAAGGCCTGCGCAACGACATCAAGGCCAAGCGGGATGTTCGAAACGGGCTGGCCGTTGGGTTGCTTGCCGGACCTGTCGACCGCTTCGAGCGTAACGGCATTGAGACCGAGCTTCTTGGCGGCCTCGGCCACGCTGGCGCCGCCGCCGCGCTCATCTTCCATCTTGTCGCGAAGATTGGCGACTTGCGACTTGGCGCGGTCGGCTGCGATCTCTTTCTTGATCTCGGCAGCGACGCTCTCATATTCGGGCTGCTGGCCCGGCTGAATCGCGCTGACCTTGACCAGCGCCACGTTGAACGCGCCCTTGACCGGCTGGCTGACCTCGCCGGTCGGCAGCGAGAAGGCGGTATCGGCAACGACAGGGTCGAGAATCGCCGATTTCGTCACCAGACCGAGATCGAGATCGGCCGGGTTGAGGTTGCGCTCCTTGGCGAGCTCGTCGAACGTGACTTCACCCGCGGCGATCCGGGCGCGCGCCGCCTGTGCCTCCTCCATGGTGGGGAAGGTCATCTGCTGGACCTGGCGCTTCTCCGGCGTGCCCATCAGCGCCTTGCGCTGGTCGAACAGCTTCCTGGCGTCCTCGTCAGAAACGTCGGTCGACTTGCCGATCTCTTCGGGTGTCACCACGACGAACGAGATCTTGCGATATTCCGGCGCCTTGAACTGGGCTTTGTGCTCATCGAAATAGGACGCGAGAACCTCGGGCGAGGGCGCATCGATGGTGCCGGCCTGCGCCGCGTCGAGCTTGATGTAATCGATCGAGCGCTGCTCGTTCTGGAAGCGGCTCAGCGCCTCGAGCATCGTGTTGGACGGCTCCAGCCCGGCCGCGATCGTGCCGGTGATCTGCCGCCGCAGCGACTGTCGTCGCTGGTCAGCCAGATAGCGCTGCTCGGTGAAGCCGAAATTGCGGATGATGGCCTGGAAACGCTGCGGGTCGAATGCCCCGTTCGGGCCCTTGAAGTTGGGATCGCTGAGGATCACCCGCATGGTCTCCGCATCGGACTGGGCGAGACCGAGACGGCGAGCCTGCTCGTCGAGGGCGGCTTCCGCGATCGTCTGCTGCAGAACGGAGCGGTCGAGCCCGAACATGTGGGCCTGCTCGGTGGTCAGCGGACGGCCGAGCTGGCGGCCGATCTGCTGCAGCCGGTCGGTATAGATCTGCCGGAACTCGTTGATCGAGATCTCCGTGCGTCCCACGGTTGCAGCCGTCGACTGCCCGAAGCCGCGGAAGATGTCGGCGATGCCCCAGATGCCGAAACTGACGATCAAAACGCCCATGACCACCGCCATGATGGTCTTGCCGAGCCAGTTTGATGAGGCCTTGCGTAATCCTCGAAGCATGGGTCCAGTCTGTCTGCAGGAAAAAGGATGAAGAGGCCGCGCCTTAAAGCAGATTCCGCGAAAGGCCGTCGCCGAGTTGAAACGGCTTATAAAGAGGCAGCCGCCCGGTCGCAACCTCGGCCCTGAGGCCGATTGAAGCGGTGAGAAGACGGCTCCCGCTCTGGTGCTCCTCGAAGGGCTCTGCTAGCCGATGTCCGTCACAACATTTGCTGGAATCCCGCCATGACCGACCGCATCCGGCCGCTGATCGCCGGCAACTGGAAAATGAACGGCCTGAAGGCCTCGACCACCGAGTTCGACGCCATGCTGGCCGGAGCCGCCGAGGTCACCGGCAAGGCCGACCTGCTGGTCTGTCCTCCCGCCACCCTGGTGGCAGGCTTCGCCGAGCGGGCGCGCGGCACCCACGCGATCGCGATCGGCGCGCAGGACTGCCACCCTAAGGCCTCAGGAGCCCATACCGGGGACATTTCGGCGGAGATGCTGGCCGATGCTGGCGCCAGCGCCATCATCGTCGGCCATTCCGAGCGGCGTGCCGATCATGGCGAAAGCGATGTTGTGGTGCACCAGAAGACCGAGGCGGTGTGGCGCGCCGGGCTGGTCGCGATCGTTTGCGTGG
Source organism: Bradyrhizobium sp. HKCCYLRH3073 (assembly GCF_051167995.1). Classification (NCBI taxonomy): domain Bacteria; kingdom Pseudomonadati; phylum Pseudomonadota; class Alphaproteobacteria; order Hyphomicrobiales; family Nitrobacteraceae; genus Bradyrhizobium; species Bradyrhizobium sp. HKCCYLRH3073. The sequence continues at coordinate 6,952 of NZ_JBNPUD010000007.1, read as the reverse complement.
GCGAAACCCAGCAGCAGCGCGATGCCGGACAGACGCTCGACATCCTGCGCGGCCAGCTCAACCTCAGCCTGCCGCAGGACTCACGGGCCGACAACCTGGTCGTGGCCTATGAGCCGGTTTGGGCGATCGGCACCGGCCTCACGCCGACCGCCAAGGATGTCGAGCAGATTCATGCCTTTATTCGGCAATTGCTGATCGACCGCTTCAAGGAGCAGGGGGCGCGCATGCGTATCCTCTATGGTGGCTCGGTCAAGCCCTCCAATGCGGCCGAGCTGATGGCGGTCGCGAATGTCAACGGTGCGCTGGTCGGCGGCGCTAGCCTGAAAGCGGCTGATTTTCTCGCAATTGCGAAGGGCTGTTGAGAGCCGAGGTGAGCCGGGCGCTCTGATACCCTGCGCCTCATGCCGCTTCTCCAATCCGCTTCCAATAGATCATCGTGCCGGTGAGGCCGCCATGCGGCTTCACGGCATAGTCTGGAATGATGCCGCTCAGCTGGAAGCCGACGCCTTCATAGAGTGATGAGGCGCCGCCATCTTCGGCGGTGTCGAGCACGAGCATCGTGCGGCCGTGCCCGCGCGCGAGGGTTTCTGCCGCATCCAGCAGAGCACGTGCGACGCCGCGCTTACGATGGCTCACGCGGGTCATCATCTTGGCGATCTCGGCGCGATGTGGCTGGTTCGGCGGCAGCTTCAGCTGCAGCGTCACCGTCCCGATCAGGTCCTGCCCGTCAAAGGCCCCCAGCACGATTCGTTCGCCGCGCTCCGCGGCCGCGAGCGAGTCCTGCCAGAAAGCATCGGCATCGCCGGAGCTGAGCGGGTGCATGAAGCTGACGGACCCGCCATGGGCCACTGTTTCGATCAGCATCGCGCTCAGCGCCGCGCGAATGGCCGGCGTGTCGGACAAGGCTGCGATTCGCGGTAACATGCTCAACTCCGGGCAAGCGCCACGACATAGACGCAGGGTGCGTCCGATTCGTTGGCAAAGGTGGTGTCGATCGGTGGGCCGAAGCCGAGGCAGTCGCCGGGGCCGAGGACGTGGCGGTCCGCGCCTTCCGTGATGGTCAATTGTCCGCTCTGCACCCAGAGAAGCTGGCGGATGTGGATGTATGAAGAGGCCGGCAAGGTCACGCTGCGGTGCGCCGGCATCTCGACCGTCACCAGCTCGATCGGATGATCCGGCCTGAGAAAGACCTGGCGCCTGACATAGCCCGTCTCCGGATCGCGCCAGACCGGCTGCTCGGCCGCCTTGGACAGGCGCTCCGACTGGGCTTCGGCGCGGAGCATCAGGCCGGCCAGCGTGAGGTCGAACGCGCTTGCGAGCTTCACCAGGATGACCGCGGTCGGGCTGACCTCGGCACGCTCGATCTTGCTGATGGTTGCCTTCGACACGCCGGAGCGTTCGGCGAGGTCGGCCAGCGACCACCCGCGGGCGTCGCGTTCCAGCAGCAGGCGGCGCGCGAGCCGTCGGCTGAAATCGTCCATTATTTGATCCATTCGTCTCTGATAATGGATATCGAGGCGGACGGCAAGGGGCGACCCCGAGGGCTACATCGGCGCTTGTGTGAAGCGTGCTTGCGATTATCTGCGGGGTGGCGTTGCGCGACACGATCGTGTAACACCGCGCAAATTTCCGAATAGCCCGCGAAGCTCTCGCGATCCCGGCCTCCGGCCGGGGCCTGCGAGGGCTTGTGACGGAAGGTCACCATGCAGACTGTCTTGATCGTCATTCACCTCATGATCGTCGCCGTCCTGATCGGCGCGGTGCTGTTGCAGAAGTCCGAAGGCGGCGGCCTCGGCATGGGCGGCGGCGCCGGCTTCATGTCGAGCCGCGGCACGGCGAACCTGCTGACGCGCACCACGGCGATCCTGGCGGTCGGCTTCTTCCTCACCAGCCTGGCCCTGACCTGGCTGGCAGGATACGATCGCAAGCCGGCCTCGATCCTCGGCACCGTGCCTGGGCAGACCCAATCGGGCGGGGCGACCCCGGTGGCGCCGACCAGCGGCGGCGTGCTCGACCAGCTCAAGAAGGCCGACGAGCAGCAGGCCCCCGCGGCACCGAGCGCGCCGCAGGCCCCGCAGTCGCAATAAAGCGGGCAAGCCATGCAGGAACGCAGTTGGCGTCCTGCATCATAAAGCGGTCTCAAGTCCCTGAGGCCATTCATATTTTGACGTCACCCACAGGCCCGCGACGACGTTGCGGGCCGACCACGATTCGTTTTGGCGAATCGCATCAGCGGCATTAAAGGTAGGGTCCCATGGCGCGGTACATCTTCATCACCGGCGGCGTGGTTTCCTCGCTCGGAAAGGGTCTGGCTTCAGCCGCGTTAGGCGCGCTGCTGCAGGCCCGCGGCTACAAGGTCCGGCTTCGCAAGCTCGACCCCTATCTCAACCTCGATCCAGGCACGATGTCGCCGTATCAGCACGGCGAAGTGTTCGTGACCGACGACGGCGCCGAGACCGATCTCGATCTCGGCCATTACGAACGCTTCACCGGGCGGCCCGCGACCAAGGCCGACAACATCACCACAGGGCGGATCTACCAGGACATCCTGACCAAGGAGCGCCGTGGCGACTATCTCGGCGCGACCATCCAGGTCGTCCCGCACGTGACGAACGCGATCAAGGATTTCGTCCTGTCCGGGAATGACGAGTACGATTTCGTGCTGGTCGAGATCGGCGGCACCGTCGGCGACATCGAGGGCCTGCCGTTCTTCGAAGCGATCCGCCAGCTCGGCAATGAGCTGCCGCGCCATCACGCGATCTACATCCATCTCACGCTGCTCCCGTACATCCCGAGCGCCGGCGAGTTGAAGACCAAGCCGACGCAGCATTCGGTCAAGGAGCTGCGCTCGATCGGCATCCAGCCGGACATCCTGCTGTGCCGCACCGACCGCCCGATCCCGAAGGAGGAACGGCGCAAGCTCGGCCTGTTCTGCAACGTGCGCGAAAGCGCCGTCATCGAGGCGCGCGACGTCGACAACATCTATGCCGTGCCCGAGGCGTATCACGCCGCGGGTCTCGACGACGAGGTGCTGGCCGCGTTCGGCATCGAGCCGCGGGTGCCGCCGGCGCTGTCGAGCTGGCACACGATCAACGAGCGCGTCCGCAACCCGGAAGGCGACGTGACGATCGCGATCGTCGGCAAGTACACGGGCATGAAGGATGCCTACAAGTCGCTGATCGAGGCGCTGTCGCATGGCGGCATCGCCAACAAGGTCCGCGTCAAGCTCGACTGGATCGAGAGCGAGGTGTTCGAGAACGAGGACCCGGCGCCGTTCCTCGAGCACGTCAACGGCATCCTGGTGCCCGGCGGCTTCGGCCAGCGCGGCGCCGAGGGCAAGATCCGGGCGGCGCAGTTCGCGCGGGAGCGCGACGTGCCGTATTTCGGCATCTGCTTCGGCATGCAGATGGCGGTGATCGAGGCCGCGCGCAATCTCGTCGGGATCGCCGAGGCCAACTCGACCGAGTTCGGTCCGACGAAGGAGCCGCTGGTCGGTCTGATGACCGAGTGGCTGCGCGGCAACGAGCTGGAGAAGCGCTCCAAGAGCGGCGATCTCGGCGGCACGATGCGGCTCGGCGCCTATCCCGCGGCGCTCAAGCGCGGCAGCCGCGTCTCCGAGGTCTATGGCGGCGCGACCGAGATCTCCGAGCGCCATCGCCACCGCTACGAGGTCAACACCGCCTACAAGGACCGGCTCGAGCAGCATGGCCTGAAGTTCTCCGGCCTGTCGCCGGACGGCGTGCTGCCGGAGATCGTCGAGTACGAGGACCATCCGTGGTTCATCGGCGTCCAGTTCCACCCCGAGCTGAAGTCGCGCCCGTTCGAGCCGCATCCGCTGTTCGCGTCCTTCATCCAGGCCGCGGTGGTGCAAAGCCGGCTGGTCTGAGCCAGACGCGAGGGGCGAGCGATCACGCCTCTCCATGAGCACGCTGCTCATGGCCAATGTGCAGCGCCGATTTCGGAGCCGGACCCTCATGGTGAGGAGCGTCGCCTTTGCGACGCGTCTCGAACCATGAGGCCAAGGTCCGGGCCTCGCCCTTCGAGACGACCGCCTGCGGCGGTCTCCTCAGGGTGAGGGTCGAACAACGTTCCAAGTGGCGCAAATCTCTCTCCACGAGCAAACGGCCCGTCGCCAAAGCGCAGCGGCAGGAGACGCGTTGAGCCATCTCCAACCCTGCGGCCACAGCGGTCACTCCGCCTTTGACGGCAGCAGTGATTGTTGCGACAACGCTCCCTGTTCACGCGAAGCAAGAACAGATCAGGGAGGATCACATGATCTATGAGAGCCGCATCTATCGCTGCATTCCCGGCCGCCTGCCGGCGCTGCTCAAGCGTTTCGAAAACACGACGCTGAAGCTGTGGGAAAAGCACGGCATCCGCCCGGTCGGCTTCTTCACCACCCTGATCGGCGAGTCCAACCAGGACCTGACCTATTTCCTCGCCTGGGAGTCGCTCGCCGAGCGCGAGACCAAATGGACCGCGTTCATGACCAATCCGGACTGGATCGCGGCGCGCGCCAAGAGCGAGGAGGACGGCCAGATCGTCGCCAACATCACCAGCCAGTTCCTGGTGCCGACCGCGTTCTCGGCGCTGAAGTAGAGGCCGGGGAGGGGCGGGGATGACCGATCCCCGCAACCCTGCTATTCGCGGGGCCGCGCCGGGTTGATCCGGCGGCCTGCGCCGGGTCATGGTCGCGCGCACGAAGAGGATGAAGTTGTGAACGCTCCGATCTCCGCCGCGCCGGTCGTCAGCCTCGGCTCCGTCAAGTTTGGCAATCATCTGCCGCTCGCGGTCATCGCCGGGCCGTGCCAGCTCGAGAGCCGCGCGCACGCGCTCGAGGTCGCCTCGGCGCTGAAGGAGATCGCGACGCGCCTGAACATCGGCCTCGTCTACAAGACCTCGTTCGACAAGGCCAACCGCACCTCTGGCTCCGCCGCGCGCGGGCTTGGCCTCCAGCAGTCGCTGCCGATCTTCGCGGAGATCCGCGCCTCGCTCGGCCTTCCCGTGCTGACCGATGTCCATGACGCGAGCCAGTGCGCCGAGGTGGCGCAGGCCGTCGACATCCTGCAGATCCCCGCCTTCCTGTGCCGCCAGACCGACCTGCTGCTCGCGGCCGCCGCGACCGGCAAGGTGATCAACGTCAAGAAGGGCCAGTTCCTGGCACCGTGGGATATGGCGAACGTCGTTGCCAAGATCACCGGCGCCGGCAATCCGAACGTGCTGGCGACCGAGCGCGGCGTCTCGTTCGGCTACAACACGCTGGTCTCGGACATGCGGTCGCTGCCGATCATGGCGCGCACGACCGGGGCGCCGGTCATCTTCGACGCGACGCATTCGGTGCAGCAGCCGGGCGGGCAGGGCACCTCCTCGGGCGGCCAGCGCGAATTCGTCCCGGTGCTGGCACGCGCGGCCGTCGCGGTCGGCGTCGCCGGCGTGTTCATCGAGACCCATCCCGATCCGGATCATGCGCCCTCCGATGGACCGAACATGGTGCCGCTCGCACAGTTCGAGGCCTTGTTGAAGACGCTGATGGACTTCGACCGGCTCGCCAAGGCGCAGACGGCAGACGCCATCAGCTGATGCACCAGCCCGTCGCCAAGCCCGCAGACAACAAGTTTCCGCCAGCCGTGAACATCATCGCGCTGGCGGGCTTCTCGGCGGCGCTGTCGACGCGGGCGCTCGATCCGGTGCTGCCGCATGTCGCCGAGGATTTTTCGATCAGCATTGCGACGGCGGCCGGCATCGCCGCCGGCTATGCGCTGATCTATGCGCTGATCCAGCCGGCGATCGGCGCCGCCGCCGATCTGTTCGGCAAGGCGCGCCTGATGACGCTGTGCCTCGCGCTGCTCGGCGTCGCCAGCATCCTTGGCGCGCTCGCGACCTCGTTTCCGCTGCTGTTCGCCTCGCGCATTCTCGCTGGCGTTGCCTCGGGCGGCGTGTTCCCGGTCGCGCTCGGATTGACCAGCGATCTCGTCGCGCCCGACAAGCGCCAGGTTGCGATCGGCCGGACGCTGGCGGGATCGATGGCCGGCAACCTGCTCGGCGCCACGGCATCCGGTATCATCGGCGACTTCATCGGCTGGCGCGGCGTGCTCGCGATCCTCGGCGCGCTCGGACTGATCGCCTCGCTCGCGGTGGCGGCCGGTTTCCGCGGCGCCAAGGTCACCCACGTGCCGACCACGGATCTCGCCGCGCTGAGGAAGGGCTACCGCACCATCTTCACCAACCCGAATGCGCGCTTCTGCTTTCCGGCGGTGTTCGTCGAAGGCTGCTGCGTGTTCGGGCTGTTTCCGTTCATCGCCTCGTTCCTGTTCGATCTCGGCGAGACCTCGCTGTCGATCGCCGGCATCGTCATCGCAGGCTTTGCCGTCGGCGGCCTGTTCTACACCTTCACGGTCTCGAGCTTCCTGCCGCGGCTCGGCGTCAAGGGCATGATGATCGTCGGCGCCGCCCTGGTGGCCCTGCAGCTCGCCGCGCTCGCCTTCGGTCCCGGCTGGAAGCTGCAATTCGCCTGCATGCTGATGATGGGCTGGGGCTTCTACATGATCCATGGCTGCCTGCAGGTGTTCGCCAGCGAGCTGTCGATCGGCGCCCGCGCCACCGCGATGTCGCTGCACTCGTTCTTCTTCTTCCTCGGCCAGACCGTCGGCCCCATCGCCTACGGTTTTGGCGTGGTCCATGGCGGCAAGCAGCCGACGCTGCTCGCCGCCGCTGTCCTGATGGTCGCGCTCGGCTTCGCCTGCGCCGCGCTGCTGCGCCAGCGGCCGCCGGCGGATGCGGCGGCGAGCTGACCGCCCTGTCGGGCACAGGTGCATGCTCATTGCATCTGAAGACACCGAGCCATAGCCGCAGGAACGCCTGCTCATTTGTTGCTCCGTCATGGCCGGGCTTGTCCCACGGCTGTCCGGTTCAGACAGACTGGACATGGTGCATGGCGTGGATTCTTCTGCGG
>NZ_JBNPUD010000006.1:0-379606 GCF_051167995.1 Bradyrhizobium sp. HKCCYLRH3073 | reverse complement strand
CAGCGATCGATTTGCGTGACCCCAAAAGTGTCAACCATGTCCCCGAACAGGTGTAAGCTATGTCTCCGGGCTAAACACTGCGCTCGCAATGACGTGGAGAGAGCATGACGCAACATAAGCAGCGCGACACGCGGTGACAGAACGAGCGGCGTCGGGGCTCCTACCCACCCCGCTCCTTCCGCAGCTTGGCCCAATAATCCAGCCGCTTCCTGATCTCGCGCTCGAAGCCGCGCTCGGGGGGATCGTAGAACTGCTGGCGGCCGAGGGCGTCGGGGAAGTAGTCCTGGCCCGAAAACGCGTCCGGCGCATCGTGGTCGTACTGATAGCCCGCGCCGTAGCCTTCGCCCTGCATCAGCTTGGTCGGCGCGTTCAAGATGTGCTTTGGCGGCAGCAGCGAGCCGCCCTCCTTCGCCACGCGCTTGGCGGCGCCGAACGCCTTGTAGGCGGCGTTCGATTTTGGCGCGGTCGCGACGTAGATCACGGCCTGCGCGATCGCGAGCTCGCCCTCGGGAGAGCCTAGGAAATCATACGCGTCCTTGGCGGCGTTGGCGATCACCAGCGCCTGGGGATCGGCGAGGCCAATGTCCTCCACCGCCATGCGCACGATGCGGCGAGCAAGGAACAGCGGATCCTCGCCGGCGTCGAGCATGCGGGCGAAGTAGTACAGCGCCGCATCCGGATCGGAGCCGCGCACCGATTTGTGCAGGGCCGAGATCAGGTTGTAGTGGCCGTCGGCCGATTTGTCGTAGATCGGCGCACGGCGCTGCAGGATGTCCTGCAACTGCACCGCGTTGAAGATCTCGTCCTTGCGCGCCGAGCGCCAGACCTCTTCGGCGAGCGTCAGCGCGGCGCGGCCGTCGCCGTCGGCCATGCGGATCAGCACGGCGCGCGCCTCGTCGTCGAGCGGCAGCTTGCGGCCCTCGACGGCTTCCGCGTTGCTGTAGAGCTTCTCGATCGCGGCGGCATCGAGCGAGTGGAACACCAGCACGCGCGAACGCGACAGCAGAGCGGCGTTGAGCTCGAACGACGGATTCTCGGTGGTGGCGCCGACCAGCACGACGGTGCCGTCCTCCATCACCGGCAGGAAAGAGTCCTGCTGCGCGCGGTTGAAGCGATGCACCTCGTCGACGAACAGCAGCGTGCCCTGCCCGGTCTCGCGTCGCGCGCGCGCGGCGTCGAAGACTTTCTTCAGGTCGGCGACGCCGGAGAACACCGCCGAGATCTGCTCGAAATGCAGCTCGGTTGCATCGGCCAGCAGCCGCGCCACCGTGGTCTTGCCGGTGCCAGGAGGGCCCCAGAAGATCAGCGAGCCCAGCGTGCGCGTCTCCAGCATGCGCGTCAGCGCGCCGTCGGGACCGAGGATGTGGTCCTGCCCGACGACGTCGGACAATTTGTGCGGGCGCAGCCGCTCCGGCAGCGGCCGCGGCGCATCGTGCTCCATCCCCGCCGCGGCGAAGAGGCTCGGGCCTCCCTGCTGGGGACGCTTCGGGCTCATCCGCCGAGCGTGACGTTGATCTGCTGGCCGCCGCGCAGCACGGTGATGCGCCAGATGCGCGCGGCCTCGCGCGACGCCTTGTCGAGGTCGGCGGTCTTGGCGATCTTCTGGTTGTTCACGGCCATGATGACGTCGCCCTTCTGGAAGCCGACATTGGCCGCGGTGGTGCCGTCGCCCGGCTCGAGCACGACCACGCCCTCGGTGTCGGCATCGAGATGCAGCTCATCGGCGACCGCCGGCGAGATGTTGGCGACCTTGGCGCCCTGGAACGGCGAGCGGCCGTTGATCACCATCTCGTTGCGTCCGGTGTCCGGCGCGGTCTCCAGCGCGACCGCGACCTTCACCGGCTTGCCGCCGCGCTGCAGCTCGATCTGCGCCGTGCCGCCGAGCGGCCGGGTCGCGAAGCGATAGTCGAACGCGTTGGGATCATCGACGGTCTGGCCGTCGATCGACACGATCAGGTCGGACGACTTGATGCCCGCCTTCGCCGCCGGGCTGTTCGCAACCACGGAGGCGACCAGCGCGCCGGTCGGCGAGCGCAGGCCGAGGCTCTCGGCGATCTCAGGCGTCACCGCCTGCAGCCGCGCGCCGAGCCACGGGCGCTTCACCGCCTTGCCGCCGCTCTTCGCCGAAGCCACGACCACGCGCACCATGTTGGCAGGGATTGCGAAGCCGATGCCCTGCGAGCCGCCGGACTTGGAATAGATCGCGGTGTTGATGCCGACGAGACGTCCGGTCATGTCGACCAGCGCGCCGCCGGAATTGCCGGGATTGATGGCGGCATCGGTCTGGATGAAGAACTGATAGTCGGTGATCCCGACCTGCGTGCGCGCCAGCGCCGACACGATGCCGTGGGTCACGGTCTGGCCGACGCCGAAGGGATTGCCGATCGCCAGCACGACATCGCCGACCAGGAGATCATCGGAGTTGGCGAGGTCGAGCGTCGGAAACTGCTCCTTGGTGCCCTTCAGCTTGAGCACGGCCAAATCAGTGCGGCTGTCCTTCAGCACGATCTCGGCCTCGAACTCGCGCTTGTCGGCGAGCGAGACCTTCACCTCGTCGGCGCCCTCGATCACGTGCACGTTGGTGACGACGAGACCGGACGCATCGATCATCACGCCCGAGCCGAGCGAGCGCTGCATCTGCTCCTGCGGCCCGCCCTGCAGGCCGAAGAAGCGGCGGAAGATCGGATCGTCGAGAAAGGGATTGCGGTTCTGCACCACCTTGGCGGCATAGACGTTGACGACCGCCGGCTGCACGCGCTGCACGATCGGCGCATAGGACAGCCGCAGCTCGGCCGCGGACTGCGGCACGCGCCGGTCCTGCGCCGCGAGCGGAGTGGCGGCCAGCAGAGACAGCAGCAGGACCAGTGTGGAGCGAATCAACGTCATGCGAACAATCCTGGGAAAATGACGGCTTGGATATAGGCGGAACGGCCGCCGCGGCCAAGCTCAGGCGGCCTGATGCGGCGTTTTGATGGTCTCTGCAACGGGGCCGCAGGACAGCCGTTCCTGGTGCCGCTCGCCCCAGCTCCTGAGGACCTCGATCACCGGCCGCAGGCTCTCGCCGACCTCGGACAGGGTATAGTCCACCCGCGGCGGCACCTCGGCATAGACCTTGCGAACCACCAGCCCGTCGTCCTCGAGCGCCCGCAGCTGCTTGGTCAGCATGCGCTGGGTGATGCCGGGCATCAGGCGGCGCAGCTCGCCGAAGCGCTGGCTGCCGCCCTGCAGGTGGTAGAGGATCACGCCCTTCCACTTGCCGTCGATCAGATCGAGCGTGGCTTCGACCGCGCAGCCCGGACGGCGGGTGAAATTCTTCCGTTTCATCGCGTTTTGGCCCAATAGTATCCAAACGGGGACTAGTTCCCCATTTTTACAGTACTTGCTGAAATGACGCCAGAAGGACAAACAGATCCTATCGCCAAGCCAACCAGGAGGTTGTTCATGAAGGCCGTCGGATACCAGCAGTCGCTCCCCATCACCGAGGACCGCGCGCTGTTCGACTTCGAGACCGCCAAACCAGAGCCGAAGGGACGCGACATCCGCGTCGCAGTGAAGGCGGTATCGGTCAATCCGGTCGACACCAAGGTGCGCAAGCGCGCCGCACCGCCCGCCGGCGAAACCAAGATCCTGGGCTATGACGCCGCTGGCGTGGTCGAGGCTGTCGGCCCGGACGTGAGCCTGTTCAAGCCCGGTGACGAGGTGTTCTACGCCGGCTCGATCCTGCGCCAGGGCACCAATGCCGAATTCCATCTGGTCGACGAGCGCATCGTCGGCCGCAAGCCGAAGAGCCTGTCGTTCGCCGAGGCCGCCGCCCTGCCCCTGACCTCGATCACCGCGTGGGAGCTGCTGTTCGACCGGCTCGGCGCCATCCCCGGTAAGAGCCTCGATGACCGCACCTTGCTGATCACGGGCGCCGCCGGCGGCGTCGGCTCGATCCTGATCCAGCTGTCGCGCCGCCTCACCGGCCTGACCGTGCTCGCTACCGCCACCCGGCCCGAGTCGCGCGACTGGTGCCTGAAGCTCGGCGCCCATGCCGTGATCGACCATGGCAAGCCGATGAAGGCGCAGATCGATGCGCTGAAGCTGCCGCCGGTCGCGCTCATCGCGAGCCTCACCCACACCGACCAGCACTACAAGGCGATCGCCGACTTCATGGCGCCGCAGGGCAAGTTCGGCCTGATCGACGATCCCGCCGAGTTCTCACTCGCAGCCCTCAAGGGCAAGGCGATCTCGATCCACTGGGAATCGATGTTCACGCGCTCCTCGTTCACGACGCCCGATATCATTGCGCAGCACAACCTGCTCAACGATGTCTCTGATCTCATCGACAAGGGCGTGATCCGCACCACCCTCGGCGACAACTACGGCACCATCAACGCCGCCAACCTCAAGCGCGCCCATGCGCTGATCGAGAGCAACACATCGCGCGGCAAGATCGTGCTGGAGGGGTGGGACTGATAACAATCAGCTCGTCGGGTGGGCAAAGGCAGGGCTCTGGTCTCTTCACGTTCGAGGTCGCGGTGGCGCCGTGCCCACCATCTCGCCGGTGCGCTCGCTGACGGACGGTGGCACGCTGCCGCCTGACGGCGGCTGCTTTGCCCACCCTACGGCACCGCCACCCTCAACTAACAAGCCCGCGCTTCATAGCTTTCCGTCATTGAGAGCGAAGCGGCAACGGCGTCCGGTCGCTCATTGCCGCGCTGGTCCCCAAGCGTAGGCCTCATCGGGAGTGCTGAACGCCCTGATCACCGGCTCGGAAAAGCCGAGCGCCTCGTAGCAGTACTCACTGCCGACGAAACTGAAATGCCGGGGTCGACGGCCGACCGGATCGATCGCCTCATAGGCATTCAACAAGGCCGATTGCCCGGCCTCCTTGATATAGACGCCGCCGTCGTACACGACGGTGTCGGCACCATGCGCCGACACCGCGTAAGCGACCTCTTCGAACCCGGCATAGATCTGGCACGCGATCTCGATGCCGTAGGCGCGCAAACCGGGCGGCGATGCCACGACGATCAGGTGGAGCACGCCGCGCCAGAGACCTTGATCGAAGACCGCAGGCGGTCGTTCGATGCCGTCGATCATCGAGGGGTAAGGACGCCATTTGATGGAAGGGTCCGGAAACAAGAAACCTCCAGGCAGATCTTGATCATGGATCATAGCGCGGCATGTAGGGGCTGCATATTCGCCCTGCATTCGATAATTCGGAGGGCCGCGAGGCCATGATGGGCGAGGACTGGCCGGCCGGGCCGATCTCCTTTAACGAAGCGTGACATTCGCATCTGGAACGGCGTCCGTGAGCAGCCTCGAGCAAGAGACCCATTCGTCCGCCGATCACGGCCCGCGCAGCGGATCGCCGCTCGAGGTCCTCAGCATCTTCCTCAAGCTCGGCCTCACCTGCTTCGGCGGGCCGATTGCCCATATCGGCTATTTCCGCGACGAGTTCGTCGTCAGGCGAAAATGGATCGACGAGCATGCCTATGCCGATCTGGTCGGGCTGTGCCAGTTCCTGCCCGGTCCCGCCAGCAGCCAGGTCGGCTTCTCCATCGGGCTGATGCGCGCCGGCTATCTCGGTGCGCTCGCGGCCTGGACCGGCTTCACTTTGCCGTCGGCCGCCGTGCTCATCCTGTTCGCCTATGGTGCGGGCCGATTGAGTGGACCGATCGGCAGCGGCCTGCTGCACGGGCTGAAGCTGACCGCAGTCGCCATCGTCGCACAGGCGGTCTGGGGCATGGCGCGCACGCTCTGTCCCGATCGCACGCGCGCCTCGATCGCGGTCGCCGCAACGTTGATCATTCTGCTCAGTTCGGCCTCGGCCGCGCAGATCGGGGCCATCGTGCTCGGCGGACTCGCCGGCCTCTGGCTGTGCCGCGGCGAGACGGCACCGTCTGGACACGTCGCGATCCCGGTGTCACGCAATTTAGGACTGGCCGCGCTCGTGCTGTTCGTCATCCTGTTGGCGGGACTCCTGCTGCTGCGCGGCGCGACGGGATCGACCGGCGTCGCCTTGTTCGACGCCTTCTATCGCTCCGGCGCACTGGTGTTCGGCGGCGGACATGTCGTGCTGCCGCTGCTGCGCGAGGCCTTCGTCGGACCCGGCTGGCTGAGCGACGACGCTTTTCTCGCCGGCTACGGCGCCGCGCAGGCCGTCCCGGGCCCACTCTTCACCTTCGCCGCCTATCTCGGCATCGTGGCGGCGCCGGAGCCGCATAAGATGATCGGCGCCACGCTCGGTCTCCTCGGCATCTTCCTTCCGGGCATGCTTGTCCTGCTCGCCGTGCTGCCGTTCTGGGACTCGTTCCGCAAACGCGCCGGCGCCCAGGCCATGATGCGGGGTGTCAACGCCGCGGTCGTCGGTGTGCTGGGAGCGGCCCTGTACGACCCGGTCTGGACGACCACCGTCCACAACGCCGCGGATTTTGGCATCGCGCTGGTCGGTTTCGTCCTCCTGGTGACCTGGCGCGCGCCGCCGCTCGTCGTGGTCACGTTCAGCGCCATAGCCGGCGTCGCCGCCGCGCTGGTGTGAGCGGCGGCGACGCCGCATCACAGGGTGTCAGAGCGCCGCCGCGGCAGCGCTCTGCCCCAGCGAGCTGCCGCGCGCGGCTAGTTATGCTTCTTCCAGAAGATGCGCGCGCCCTGCACGGATTGCGCGACGTTGATGCGGGCACGCTCGAACGGCGTCACCACGCCGTCGGCCTTGGCCTTGTTTTCCAGCTTCTGGACGTGGATCTGACCGCGGACGAGCTGCTGGGCCTCCGGATAGGTCAGTCGTCCGCTCGCGATGCCGTTGTAGATGCGATGTGACTGGCTGTGCTGACGCGCATCGATCAGCGGCGTGCCCGCCAAGCTTGCCCCCGATGTCAGCACGAGCAGCAACGCACCGGCCATGATGGACTTCATTTCACTCTCCTGTGGTTGTCGTCCACTGGCGTGAAGACGTCATTGTCCGCACCTCTCCAGCGAACGGCCGCCAGGATGCGCGCGATCGGCGGTGTCGACCGTGCCCGCGCTCACACTGCAGCGCCTGTCAACCGATGAAGACGAATGCCGCCGCGAGCGACGGTCGGGCAGAGCCGCATGTCACGCCGTAAGGCGCCTTCCGAAAAAAATGCGGCTTGCGTGAGCTACCGGTCTTGCAAATCTCACCTTTGGGTGCATGTTCTCGCGGTACTACTTTTGAATGAATCATTTTTAACAATCATTTGCGACGCATGGCGGCGAGCCCCTCGGCTCGGCCTATCCCAGCGCGCACATCAATGGAGACCGGCCATGAAGATGATTCAGTGGCTCATGCTCACTTTCGCGACGACCGTCACCGCAAGCGGCCTTGCCGGCGCCCTCAGCCCTGCGAGCGCCGCCCCGCCTCCGCCGGCGAAGAACTGCCCGGCCTTCGGCTGGTCGGAGGGACTTGGCAGTTATCTCAAGCCGGACGCCGCCTTCCCCACCTCCGACACCAAGACCATCCCGACGCCGGACTGCAATTTCCATCAATGGTCGTGGGAGGCCTTCGTCTGGGCGACGGCTCTGGTGAAGGATTCGGGCTCCGGCGCCGCCGTGCCGCGGTTCATGACCTTGGCGACGCCCGACGAGTTGCTCAACAACGCCGAGAATGCCGGCGCCCCACGGCCGCGCCCGCTGACCTTGGCGGCCCGTGCCCAGGTCTTCCACGGCATGGCCGGCTTCACCGAAGGCGCCGGCGCCATCGTCGAGGCCGACGGCAACATGCTGGTCGCGCAGAACGGCTATCCCGTCTACGCCTCGGTTCACATGAACCAGAGCTATTTCAACACCGCGCGCAAGAACCTGATCGCGACCGGCGGCTACCAGAGCCAGCCGGCAGATTCCTCCTTCGCCGTGGGCGATGCGGTGTTCAAGGCGACGTGGCTGCGGCTCGACCCAGGCCAGGCGCCGCCCGCGGGCGCCTATACGACCCAGGCACAGGTGCCGGTGCTGGAGAACAACGTCACCCCCGGCCTGATCACGATACGGCCGGCGCCCGGCAAATTCGTCACGGTGACGGTGGCGCTGGTCGGCCTGCACGTCGTCGGCTACACCGAGAACCACCCTGAATTCCTGTGGGGCACGTTCGAGTTGAAGAACAACTCGCCGCAGACGCCGGACAACACCTTCGCGCCCTCGGCAAGCCGCTCGGATCCGAAGAACTATACGCTCTACAAGGGCAGCACGCCGTTCTCGCAGGTCAACATCGCGGCGCAGCCCGGTGCCAACCGGCCGCAACTGCGGCTCGATCCGGCGACCCAGAAGCTGACGCCGGTGACCAACGTCGTGCTCGAAAACCAGACCGGCGGCGAGAACCAGCCCAACGGCGTCGGCAACATCTTCGCGATCACGGCGCAAGCCCAGGGCTTTCTCTCCGGCCTGAAGGGCCCGCAATCGACGTTCGCGAACTACGCCCTCGACGGCACCGTCTGGATGCTCCCCAACTCGTACAATCTGAACAGCAACCAGACCAATGCGGTCGGTTCGGTCAATCTCGCCAACGCCACCGCCGAGACCTTCGTGCAGAACGCCGACAACACGCCGATCAAGAACGTGCTGAACTGCTTCCTGTGCCACAACCCGACGTCCTATTCGTTCCAGACGCCGCCGCCGGCCAAGCTGCCGAACCGGCTGATCGCGCTCAGCCACGTGCTGTCGATCGGCTCGCCCTACGAAGTGCCGAACTCGATCTCCGGCCGGCTCCTGATGCGGCCGGATCCGTTCAGGAAGTAGATCGACGACGCTTGCGCAGCGGTGCCGGCAACGGGGCCGCTGCCGTTTCGAGCCGATGGCAGATCTCAGGATCTGCCATCAAGCGATTGAACCGACGCCGGTTATCGGCGCGCTCCGAACCGCTGCTTGAGCGCTGGGATCAGGATGGCGCGGCAACCTGCTTCGGCTCCTGCGCTGCCTCAGCCTTCGTCTCAGCTCTGGCGACGAAGCCCTTGGCGAGGGCGTGATAGAGCCCCTCCTCGCAGATCAGGCGCGAGGTGCCGTAGGCGATCAGCGACGCCATCATCAGCGGCACCACCATGGCGTGGTTGTCGGTCATCTCGGTGACGATGACGAAGGCGGTGATCGGCGCCTGCACCACGCCGGCGAAATAGGCGACCATGCCGAGCAGCATGATCGGCGCCAGCGGCGACTGCTGGAACAGGCTGGCGACGTTGGCGCCGATGCCCGCCCCGACTGCGAGCGACGGCGCGAAGATGCCGCCGGGAATGCCGCTGATCGCGGCAAAGGTGGTGGCGAGGAATTTCAGCACGCCGAAATCGCTCGGCAGCGGCGTTCCGGTCTCCAGCGCGCCTTTCACCTGCGCATAGCCGGTGCCGTAGACCGTATCGCCCGAGGCCAGCCCGCACAGCGCGACGGCAAAGCCGCAGGCGAGCGCGAACGGCAGCGGGTGGCGTTTGATGAGGTGGCCGCCGGCGCCGGGCAGTCCGCGCGCCATGGTGATCAGGATGCGGCTGAACAGGCCGCCGGCGGCGCCGCCCAGGACCCCGCAGACGGGCACCGCCAGCCAGTCGATGCCCTTGCCGAGCGCGATCGGCGTCGTGCCGAAATAGGCGTAATTGCCCATCAGGGCCAGCGAGGTCAGGCCCGCGGCGATCACGGTGGCGATGATGAGGCTCGAGGTCCGCGTCTCGAAGGCACGACTCATCTCCTCGATGCCGAACACGATGCCGGCGAGCGGTGTGTTGAAGGCGGCCGCGACCCCCGCGGCGGCGCCGGCCAGGATCAAGCCCGGCTGCCGCCGCGGCGATAGCCGGCCGAGCGCGAACATGATGGAGGCGCCGACCTGCACTGTCGGGCCCTCGCGGCCGACCGAGCCGCCGCACAGCAGCCCCAGCAGGGTCAAGAGCACCTTGCCGATGGCGATGCGGATCGACACCAGCGGGCTGCGCGCGCTCGTGTCGGTCAGGTGCCGAGCGGCGATCGCCTGAGGGATGCCGCTGCCTTGCGCGTTCGGGAAGAAGCGCTGGGTCAGGTAGACCGACAGCGCGAAGCCGGCGGGCGTCACGATCAGTGAGGCGTAGCGTGATTTCGACAGCAGCCAGTTGAAGGCGAGCTGGGCCAGGTCGGCGAGCTCCGCCAGGGCCACGGCCGCCGCGCCCACCACCAGGCCGCCAGCCACGAACAGCACCCGCCGCTGCCAGCGCGCCGAGGTCAGCTTGAGCCAACGCTTGCGGCGGGGGGTGATGGTCAGCATGGGCGCAACGGAGTCCGTTCTCTACGCAGGTGCAGCACCCTCGACGAAAATCAGCCGGCGGTCCAGCGCCTTCCCGCGCTCGCCCAGGGCGTCGGCGTATTCGGCCGACGCATACCATTCGCGCAGCCGGGCCATCGACGGGAACTCGACGATGATGAGGGTCTTGGCCGGCGGACCGCCTTCGACCGTCTCGGAGATCCCGCCGCGGACCAGATAGCGCCCGCCATACTGCGCGATCGAGCGCGCCGCGAGCATGCGGTAGCGCTCCATCGCTTGGGCGTCGCGAACCTCAGCCTCGGAGATGACGTAAGCCGCCATGGCCGGCCTCAGGCGATGGTGTCGAGGATGCCGCCCTCGGCGCGTAGCGCGGCTCCGTTGGTGGCGGAGGCCTGCTGCGAGGCGGCATAGACGACCATGCTGGCGATCTCGTCGACGCTGGCGAAGCGCTGCAGCAGCGAGGCTGGCCGGTGCTGCTTGACGAAGGACGAGGCCGCCTCCTCCTCCGACTGGCCGTTCTGGCGGGCGAGATCCCTCACAAAGGTCTCGACGCCCTCCGACATCGTCGGACCCGGAAGCACGGCATTGACTGTGACGCCGGTGCCGCGGGTCAGCTTGGCAAGCCCGCGCGAGATCGCGAGTTGGGCGGTCTTGGTCGTGCCGTAGTGGATCATCTCGGTCGGAATGCTCACCCCGGACTCCGAGGAAATGAAGATGATGCGGCCCCAGTTGCGCTTCAGCATGCCCTGCATGTAGGCGCGTGCCATGCGCACGCCGGACATCACGTTGGTCTCGAAGAAGCGGCTCCAATCCTCGTCGGGAATGTCGAAGAAGTCCTTGGGCTCGAAGATGCCGGCATTGTTGACGAGGATGTCGACCTCGGGGAGCGCGGTGACGATGGCGTTGCAGCCGTCGATCCGAGCGACGTCGCCGGCGACGCCGCGCAGCCGGGCGGCCGGGACAAGCTGCTTGAGCTTCGCGACCGCCTCATCGACACGGGCTTGGCTGCGACCATTGACGACGACCTCCGCGCCTGCAGCGGCAAGCCCCTTGGCGATGGCAAAACCGATGCCGGCGGTCGAACCCGTGACGAGGGCGGTCTTTCCCGAGAGGTCGATGTGCATGAGCAGCTCTCCGTTGTGCTGAAGCAACGGATGTGGGGCGTCGTCGCGCCAACGCAACGCAGAGCTGATCCTCGAGAAGAACGGTGAATGGCGCGCGCAGATGCCGCCGGCGGCCTCCGTAGGGTGAGCAAAGCGGCCGCCGAAGGCGGCGGCGGGCCCACCATCGATCGACGAATTCTCGGTGAGATGGCGGGCGCGGCGCCGCCAAGAGCACGTGCGAGGCGACGGCGTCGACCCGTCTTTGCCCACCCTAGAAGCGACCACCCTCAAACGAAAACGGCGCCCGAAGGCGCCGTTCTGAAAACTCCGGTCGGATCGCCGCTTACGCGGCTTCCGAGGTTTCCTGCACCGGGCCGGAATCCTGCCCCTTGGCATCGACGTCGCGGTCGACGAACTCGATCACGGCCATCGCGGCGTTGTCGCCGTAGCGGAAGCCGGCCTTGATGATGCGGGTGTAGCCGCCGTTGCGGTCCTTGTAGCGGGGCGCCAGCACGTCGAACAGCTTCTTGACCTGGTCGACGTCGCGCATCTCGGCGATCGCCTGACGGCGCAGCGCGAGTCCGCCCTTCTTGCCGAGGGTGACGAGCTTCTCGACGATCGGCCGCAGCTCCTTGGCCTTCGGCAGCGTGGTGACGATCTGCTCGTGCTTGATCAGCGCGGCGCACATGTTAGCGAACATCGCCTTGCGGTGCTCGGCGGTGCGGTTGAGCTTCCGATGAACCTTGCCGTGACGCATAGTGTTAGTCCTTCATTTCAATCTGCCGCGACGGTTCGTCGGACATGTTGCTCAGGTGGGCTGCCTGCGTTCGCCCGGGTGGTTACGGTGGCGGGTAGGACCCTACCCGCCCTCCGCTCAGTAGTGATCCTCGAAGCGCTTGGCCAGCTCGTCGATGTTCTCCGGCGGCCAGCCGGGCACTTCCATGCCGAGATGCAGACCCATCTGGGCCAGCACTTCCTTGATCTCGTTCAGCGATTTGCGGCCGAAGTTCGGGGTGCGCAGCATTTCCGCTTCCGACTTCTGCACGAGGTCGCCGATATAGACGATGTTGTCGTTCTTCAGGCAGTTCGCCGAACGCACCGACAGCTCGAGCTCGTCCACCTTCTTGAGGAAGGCCGGGTTGAAGGCGAGGTCCGGGATGATCTCCTGAGCGACTTCCTTGCGCGGCTCTTCGAAGTTGACGAACACGTTGAGCTGATCCTGCAGGATGCGCGCGGCATAGGCCACCGCGTCCTCCGGCGAGATCGCGCCGTTGGTCTCGATCGTCATGGTCAGCTTGTCGTAGTCGAGGATCTGGCCCTCGCGGGTGTTCTCGACCTTGTAGGAGACCTTGCGGACCGGAGAGAACAGGCTGTCGACCGGGATCAGGCCGATCGGCGCGTCCTCGGGACGGTTACGATCGGCGGCGACATAGCCCTTGCCGGTCGCGACCGTGAACTCCATGCGGATCTCGGCGCCCTCGTCCAGAGTGCAGAGCTGCAGGTCGGGGTTCAGAACGACGATATCGCCGACGGTCTGGATGTCGCCGGCGGTGACCGCGCCCGGACCCTGCTTCTTCACGACCATCCGCTTCGGGCCTTCGCCCTGCATCTTGATCGCGATGTCCTTGATGTTCAGCACGATGTCGGTGACGTCCTCGCGGACACCGGCGATCGAGGAGAACTCGTGCAGCACGCCGTCGATGTGCACCGACTGCACAGCGGCGCCCTGCAGCGACGACAGCAGGATGCGGCGCAGCGCATTGCCGAGCGTCTGGCCGAAACCGCGCTCCAGCGGCTCGGCAACCACGGTGGCGAAACGGGTCGCGTCGGAGCCCGGCGTGACCTGGAGCTTGTTCGGCCGAATCAATTCTTGCCAATTCTTCTGGATCGTCACTGTTTCACCCATGGGCCAGTCATGGGATCTGACTGACTGGCGTTGGAGAACCGCGCTTCAGATCGCGGCAGTCGAAATGTCTCAAAAGCACGACGAGGCGGACATGCTGTCCGCCTCTTTCAGATTAGACGCGCCGACGCTTGCGCGGGCGGCAACCATTGTGCGGGATCGTCGTCACGTCGCGGATCGAGGTGACGGTGAAACCCGCAGCCTGCAGCGCACGGAGCGCCGATTCACGGCCGGAGCCAGGGCCGGCAACCTCGACCTCGAGGGTGCGCATGCCGTGTTCCTGAGCCTTCTTGGACACGTCCTCCGCCGCGACCTGCGCGGCATACGGGGTCGACTTGCGCGATCCCTTGAACCCCATCGTGCCGGCCGACGACCAGGCAATGGTGTTGCCCTGCGCATCGGTGATGGTGATGGTGGTGTTGTTGAACGACGAATTCACGTGGGCGACGCCGGAGGCGATGTTCTTGCGCTCACGACGGCGGACGCGTGCGGCTTCCTTGGCCATATAAGTACCTTTCTCGAGATCTCAACGCCGCCGTAGTGCCAGCGGCTACACCAGAAAGGCGAATGGTGAATAGCGAGTAGCGAATAGGGATCGCCCCTATCCGCCACCCGCCATCAGCAGTTCGCCAGATTACTTCTTCTTGCCGGCAATCGCCTTGGCCGGTCCCTTGCGCGTGCGCGCATTGGTGTGGGTGCGCTGGCCGCGCACCGGCAGACCGCGGCGATGGCGCAGGCCGCGATAGCAGCCGAGGTCCATCAGACGCTTGATGTTGATGCCGGTCTCGCGCCGCAGGTCGCCCTCGACGACGTAGTCGCGGTCGATGATTTCGCGGATCTGCAGGACTTCCTGGTCGCTCAGCTGGTTGACGCGACGATCCTCGGCGATCTTGACCTTGTCAATGATCTCGCCCGCGATCTTCGGGCCGATGCCATGGATATACTGGAGCGCGATCAGAACGCGCTTGTTGGTCGGGATGTTGACACCGGCAATACGGGCCACGGACTTCTCTCCTGTCACCGATCCCAGGATGGACCGGCCTTCGTTCTCGCTATCTCGGGCAGGCGTCCGCAAACGCGAACAAGACGCCCACCCCTCGATTCGTGGGGCCCGGCATCTTTGGAAAACCATCCGACTTGGATGCGGGCTTATTAATGGATTCACACGGCGGTCGTCAACCGCCCCTACAAGATTCGATCACCTCTTGGCGCGCTTTTTTGCAGCCTTTGCAGAGGTTTTCCGGGTTCCCTTGGCCGCCTTGGCAGCGAGCTTGGGAGCCTTCTTCGAGGCCTTGGAGGCTTTCTTGGGGGCCGCCTTTGCTCCCTTTTTGGCTGTCTTTGCGGCCTTTTTCGTCGGCGCAGGCGCCTTCGGAGCCTTTTTAGCGACCTTCTTGGCCGATTTGGCCGGCGCGGTCTTCCCCGCAGCCTTGGCACTGCGCTTGGCCGGGCTCGCCTTCTTCGCCGCCCGGCTGCCGCCGGTGTTACCGACGGCGGCCAGGATCCGTCCGATCTCCTCGGTGACCTGCTCGATCGGCATCATGCCGTCGACGGTCGCCAGCATCCGGTGGTCCGAATAATAGTGGATCAGAGGCTCGGTCTGGTCGCGGTAGCTGGCGAGGCGCTTGGTGAGGACCTCCGGCGTATCGTCGGCCCGCACGGCCTCGCCGCGCGCGCGGGTCTCGGCGGCCCGGCGCTCGACGCGCTCGAGCAGAACGCCCTCGTTGACGCGGAGCTCGATCACCGCGTCGAGCTTCATCTGCTTCTGCTTCAGCAGCGCATCCAGCGCCTCCGCCTGCGGCACCGTGCGCGGGAAGCCGTCAAGGATGAAGCCATTGGCAGCGTCCGGCTGCTCGATCCGGTCCGCGATAATGCCGACCACGACCTCGTCAGGCACCAGACCGCCCGCCGCCATGATGTCCTTGGCCTTGAGCCCGATCGGCGTCTGAGCGGCGACCGCGGCGCGCAGCATGTCGCCGGTCGACAGCTGAACGATGCCGTATTGCTGGACCAGGCGCTGCGCCTGCGTCCCCTTGCCCGAACCGGGCGGCCCCAGAAGAATGAGTCTCATCGAATTTCGCCCCCCGGCACACGGTGAGCGACCCTCCCGCACACCTTGTTCTTGGCTTGGTAGTTCCCGGGCCGCGATCCGCCGCTATCCGCGGCGGCGCCCCCGCAACTTCGACTTCCTGATCAGCCCCTCATACTGATGGGCGAGCAGATAACCCTGAACCTGCGCCACGGTATCCATCGTAACGCTGACCACGATCAGAAGCGAAGTGCCACCAAAGTAGAACGGGACGGAAGCGTAGGAAATCAGAATTTCCGGGATCAGACACACGATCGCCAGATAGATGGCGCCGAGCACGGTGATCCGCGACAGCACGTAATCGATATATTCCGCGGTGCGCTCGCCCGGCCTGATGCCCGGGATGAAGCCGCCATGCTTCTTCAGATTGTCGGCGGTCTCGGTCGGGTTGAACACGATCGCGGTGTAGAAGAAGGCGAAGAACAGAATCAGCGCCAGATACAGCACCAGGAACAGCGGCCGGCCGTGGCCGAGCTGGGTGGTGATCCACTGGAACCACTCGGGTCCCTTGCCGGCGTTGAAATTGGCGACCGTGGTCGGCAGCAGCAGCAGCGACGAGGCGAAGATCGGCGGGATCACGCCCGATGTGTTCAGCTTCAGCGGCAGATGCGAGGACTGGCCCTCGAACATCTTGTTGCCGACCTGGCGCTTCGGATACTGGATCAGGAGCCGGCGCTGGGCGCGCTCCACGAACACGATGAAGGCGATCACGGCAACCGCCATCACGATGACGATCAGGATCAGGCCGGTCGACAGCGCGCCCTGGCGGCCGAGTTCCAGCATGTTGGCGAGTGCAGAGGGCAGCTCCGCGACGATGCCGGACAGGATGATCAGCGAGATGCCGTTGCCGATGCCGCGCGAGGTGATCTGCTCGCCGAGCCACATCAGGAACATGGTGCCGCCGGTCAGCGTGATCGCGGTCGAGAGGCGGAAGAACAGGCCGGGATCGGCGACGACGTTGCCGGCGCCTTCGAGGCCGACGGCGATGCCGTAGGACTGCACGGCAGCCAGGATCACCGTCAGATAGCGGGTGTACTGGTTCAGCATCTTGCGGCCAGCCTCACCCTCTTTCTTGAGGGCTTCGAGCTGGGGCGAGACGGTAGTGAGCAGCTGAATGATGATCGATGCCGAGATGTACGGCATGATGTTCAGCGCGAAGATCGCCATGCGGTGGATGCCGCCGCCGGCGAACATGTTGAACATGCCGAGAATGCCGCCGGCCTGGGTGCGGAACACCGAGTCCCAGATGTTCGGGTCGATGCCGGGCAGCGGAATGTAGGTGCCGAGGCGGTAGACCAGCAGCGCGCCGAGGGTGAACCAGATGCGCTTCTTCAGCTCATCGGCCTTCGCGAGCGCGCCGAAATTGAGGTTTGCCGCCAGTTGTTCCGCTGCTGAGGCCATGTCTAGCTTTCTCCCGCCGCCCTTCTTGACCGCATCAGCCCCGCGAGGGCTCGCGAGGCTTGGGCAGACGTCGGATATTATCTGGTACGCGAGCGCGTTCTGTCCATTGCCCTGCCCTCTCCAGCACAAGCCGGCAGCAGGGCAATGACGCAGATGTTACGCCGCCTCGCCTTCGTCCTTGGCTGGCGCCAGGAGCTTGACGGTGCCGCCGGCCTTCTCGACCGCCGCGATCGCCGACTTCGAGGCACCATGCACCTCGATGTTGATCTTGGCCTTGAGCTCGCCGCGGCCGAGCAGACGCACGCCGTCCTTGGCGCGGCGCAGCGCACCGGACTTCACGAGGGACTCGGCGTTGATCACGCTGCCGGCATCGAGCTTCTTGGCATCGATCGCCTGCTGGATCCGGTCGAGATTGATCTCGACGAAATCGAGCGCGAAGATGTTGTTGAAGCCGCGCTTCGGCAGACGGCGATGCATCGGCATCTGACCGCCTTCGAAGCCCTTGATGCGCACGCCGGAGCGCGCGGTCTGGCCCTTGCCGCCACGGCCCGAGGTCTTGCCCTTGCCGGAGCCGATGCCGCGGCCGACGCGCATGCGCTTCTTGCGCGCGCCGGCGTTGTCGGCGATATCGCTGAGCTTCATCGCCCTTCTCCTTACTTCTCGTCGACGATGCGGACGAGATGATGAACCTTGGTGATCATGCCGCGGACCGCCGGCGTATCCGGCAGTTCGGTCACGCGGCCGATCTTGTTGAGCTTCAACCCGATCAGCGTCTCGCGCTGCGAGTGATGCCGGCGGATCGGGCTGCCGATCTGCTCGATCTTGATCGTCTTGGCGCTAGCCATGGTCTTCACTCCGAGATGCGCCGGCCAGAGGCGGCGCGCGTTCGTTAGTCGGCAGCTGCCTCAGCATCGCCACCGACGCGGCGGGCCTGCAGGGTCGACACCTTGATGTTGCGGCGCGCGGCAACCGAGCGCGGTGAATCCTGGTGCTTCAGCGCGTTGAAGGTCGCGCGCACCATGTTGTACGGGTTGGACGAGCCGATCGACTTCGCCACCACGTCCTGGATGCCCAGCGTCTCGAACACGGCGCGCATCGGGCCGCCGGCGATGATGCCGGTGCCGGCCGGAGCCGCACGCAGATAGACGCGGCCCGCACCGTGACGACCGAAGATGTCGTGGTGCAGGGTCCGGCCCTCGCGCAGCGCGACGCGGGTCAGGTTGCGCTTGGCGGAGTCCGTCGCCTTGCGGATCGCCTCCGGCACTTCGCGCGCCTTGCCGTGGCCGAAGCCGACCCGGCCCTTCTGATCGCCGATCACGACGAGCGCCGCAAAGCCGAAGCGCTTACCGCCCTTCACGACCTTCGCGACTCGGTTGATGTGGACGAGCTTGTCGACGAACTCGCTGTCGCGCTCCTCGCGCTCCTTGCGATCGCGACCGCCTCGTTCCCGTTCACCTGCCATGGTGCTATCCAATCTTCTGAGGGGCTCTCGCGCCCATATCCATTGATGTTAGAAGCTCAGCCCGCTCTCGCGCGCCGCGTCGGCCAGGGCCTTGACACGACCGTGATAGAGATAGCCGCCGCGATCGAACACGACTTCCTTGATCCCCGCCTTCACCGCGCGCTCGGCGAGCAGCTTGCCCACCGCCTTCGCCGCATCGATGTCGGCACCGGTGTTGCCGGCCGAGCGCATCTCCTTCTCCATCGACGACGCGGAGGCGAGCGTCTCGCCCTTCTGATCGTCGATGACCTGAGCGTAGATGTGCTTCGACGAACGGAACACCGACAGGCGTGGACGGCCGCCGGCGGAGCGGCGCAGCGACAGCCTCACGCGCTGCTTGCGCCGGGCATTCGTAACCTTTGCTCTCGACATGTCCGGCTCCGTTACTTCTTCTTGCCTTCCTTGCGGAAGATGAATTCACCCGCGTACTTCACGCCCTTGCCCTTGTAGGGCTCCGGCGGCCGGTAGGCGCGGATCTCGGCGGCCACCTGGCCGACGCGCTGCGGGTCGATGCCCGTGACCGTGATCTCGGTCGGCTTCGGCACCGCGATCGTGATGCCCTCCGGGATCTGGTAGACGACATCGTGGCTGTAGCCGAGCGCGAGCTGCAGGTTCTTGCCCTGCATCGCGGCGCGGTAGCCGACGCCGGTGATCTCGAGCTTCTTCTCGAAGCCCTTGGTCACGCCTTCGACCAGGTTGGCGATCTGGGCGCGCGCGGTGCCGTACAGCGACCGAGCGCGCTTGGTCTCGGAACGCGGAGCGACCTTGACCTGGCCGTTCTCGAACTTCACGTCCACGTCGTCATGGACGATGAACTGAAGCTGACCCTTCGGCCCCTTCATCTTGACGGTCTGTCCGTCGACGGAGGCCGTCACTCCGGACGGCACCGCCACAGGCTTCTTGCCAATACGTGACATGGCTCAATCCCTCTTAGAACACCGTGAAGAGAACTTCACCGCCGACATTCGCGTCACGCGCGCTATGGTCGGCCATGATTCCCTTCGGCGTCGACAAAACAGAAATTCCGAGCCCGTTGTTCACGCGCGGCAGGTTCTTCACCGAGGTGTAGACGCGGCGGCCGGGCTTGGAGACGCGCTCGATCTCGCGGATCACGGGCTCGCCGTCGAAATATTTCAGCTCGATCTCGATCTCGCTGCGGCCCGACGGATGCTCCAGCGTGGCATAGCCGCGGATGTAGCCTTCGGACTTCAGCACCTCGAGCACGCTGGCGCGCATCTTGGAGCCGGGAGTCGAGACCTTCGACTTCGAGCGCATCTGCGCGTTGCGGATGCGGGTGATCAGATCGCTGATGGGATCGTGCGTTGACATGGTGCGATCCTCCTTACCAGCTCGACTTCACGAGGCCCGGAACCAGGCCCTTCGACCCGAGCTCGCGCAATGCGATGCGGCTCAGCTTGTTCTTGCGATAGTTCGACCGCGGACGGCCGGTCAGCTCGCACCGGTTGCGGATGCGGGTGGCCGACGAGTTGCGCGGCATCTCGGCCAGCTTCAGGGTCGCGGCAAAGCGCTCCTCCATCGGCTTGGACTTGTCGGCGATGATCGCCTTCAACCGGGCGCGCTTCGGGGCGGCGTTCTTCGCCATCCGCTTGCGCCGGTTGTTCTTCTCGACTGAACTCTTCTTTGCCATGCTTGGCTCCTGGGTATCCGCGTTTGAGAGGCTGTTCAGCGTCTCACTGCCGGAACGGGAAATTGAATGCGGTCAGAAGGGCACGAGCCTCGTCGTCGGTCGTCGCGGTGGTGCACACCGTGATGTCCATGCCCCAGCTCTCCCCGGCCTTGTCGAAGTCGATCTCGGGGAAAATGATGTGCTCCTTGATGCCCAGCGAATAGTTGCCCCGGCCGTCGAAGCTCTTCGGGTTCAGGCCGCGGAAGTCGCGGACGCGCGGCAGCGCGACGTTGATCAGGCGGTCGATGAACTCGTACATCTTGGTCTTGCGCAAGGTGACCTTGCAGCCGATCGGCTGGTTCTCACGCAGCTTGAAGGTCGCGATGGCGACGCGCGAATAGGTCACGACCGCCTTCTGGCCGGCGATCAGCGACAGGTCGGCCGCCGCCGTCTCCGCCTTCTTGCGGTCGTTAACCGCCTCGCCGATGCCCATGTTCAGCACGACCTTGTCGAGCCGCGGCACCTGCATGACGTTGGCGTAGCCGAACTTCTCGGTCAGCTGGCTCTTGATCTTGCGATCATATTCCTCGCGCAGGCGCGGGGTGTAAGCGGTCTCAGCCATCGATCTCAACTCCCGAGCTCTTGGCAACGCGGACCTTCTTGCCGTCCGCCTGAATCTTGAATCCAACGCGCGTCGGCTTGCCGTCCTTGCCGACATACGCGACGTTAGACAGGTTGATCGGCGCCTCCTTGGAGATGATGCCGCCCTCCTGGTTCTGCGTCTGCTTCTGGTGACGCTTCACCAGGTTGATGCCGCGCACCAACGCCGTGCCGGCGTCGGGACGCACCTCGAACACCTCGCCGGTGCGACCCTTGTCGCGACCGGTCAGGACGATCACCTTGTCGCCCTTGCGGATCTTGGCAGCCATCACAGCACCTCCGGCGCGAGCGAAATGATCTTCATGTGGTTCTTGGCGCGCAGCTCGCGCGGCACCGGCCCGAAGATACGGGTGCCGACCGGCTCCGACTGGTTGTTGATCAGAACGGCCGCGTTGCGGTCGAAGCGGATCACCGAGCCGTCGGCGCGGCGGATGTCCTTGCGGACGCGCACCACGACGGCCTTCATGACGTCGCCCTTCTTCACCTTGCCACGCGGAATGGCTTCCTTGATCGACACCACGATGATGTCGCCGACGGTGGCGTAGCGGCGCTTCGAGCCACCCAGCACCTTGATACACATGACACGGCGTGCGCCGGAATTATCGGCCACGTCGAGGTTGGTCTGCATCTGAATCATTGATGCACCTCGTCCTCTTCATCTGCTGCGCAGGAAAGCTGCGCCTTGTTTGATCCCGAAAGCGAAACCGGCCCCTTTGACAGGGCCGCGTCTCGCGCCTCAGGCGGTTTTCTTGTGCTCGCCCCGGATCACGGTCCAGCGCTTGAGCTTCGAGATCGGCTTGCTCTCCTCGATCCACACCATGTCGCCCGGCTTGAACTCGTTGTTCTCGTCGTGCGCGTGGTAGTTCTTCGAGCGGCGGATGGTCTTCTTGTAGATCGGGTGGGTGAAGCGCCGGTCGACGCGCACAACGATCGTCTTGGCCTGCTTGTCGCTGACGACGACGCCCTGAAGGGTCCGTTTCGGCATGTCGAGCCTCTTACTTCGTCTTGGCGCGCTGCTGCGCGGCGATGGTCTTGATACGGGCGATGTCGCGGCGCGCCTCACGCAGCCGCGCGGTATTCTCCAGCTGCCCGGTGGCACGCTGGAAGCGCAGGTTGAAGCGCTCCTTCTTCAGATTGACGATCGCATCGTCCATCTGGTCGGGGCTCATCGCGCGAATGTCGGCAATCTTCATCTCGGCCATGACCATTACTCCGCAATGCGTTCGACGAAGCGCGTCTTGATCGGCAGCTTGGCGGCCGCCAGCAGCAGCGCCTCGCGCGCGATCTGGTTGCTCACGCCGTCGATCTCGAACATCACCCGGCCCGGCTTGACGCGGGCCACCCACAATTCCGGCGAGCCCTTGCCGGAGCCCATGCGGACCTCGGCCGGCTTCTTCGACACCGGAAGATCCGGGAACACGCGAATCCAGACGCGGCCGGCGCGCTTCATGTGACGGGTCAAGGCACGACGAGCGGCCTCGATCTGGCGCGCGGTGACGCGATCCGGCTCCATCGCCTTCAGCCCGAACTGGCCGAAGGCCAGCGTCGCGCCCGAGGACGCAACGCCGTGGATACGGCCCTTATGCGCCTTTCGGAACTTGGTCTTCTTTGGTTGCATCATGGCTTTGAGCCCTCAAACCTGTCTTGTCGCGGCTGATCGATCAGGCCGCGTCGCGGCGCGACCGGGGCTGCGAGCTCTCGCCGCCGCCTTCGTTCATCCGCTTGTCCTGTGCCATCGGATCGTGCTCGAGGATCTCGCCCTTGAAGATCCAGACCTTCACGCCGCAGGTGCCGAAGGTGGTGAACGCGGTGGCCACACCGTAGTCGATGTCGGCGCGCAGCGTGTGCAGCGGCACCCGGCCCTCACGATACCACTCCATGCGGGCGATTTCCGCGCCGCCCAGACGACCCGAGCAGTTGATGCGGATGCCCTCGGCGCCGAGACGCATCGCCGACTGCACGGCGCGCTTCATGGCGCGGCGGAACGCAACGCGACGCTCGAGCTGCTGCGCGATCGATTCGGCGACCAGCGTGGCATCGAGCTCCGGCTTGCGGATCTCGACGATGTTGATGACGACGTCCGACGAGGTGATGTCGGCGACGCGCTTGCGCAGCTTGTCGATGTCGGCGCCCTTCTTGCCGATCACGACGCCCGGACGCGCCGAGTGGATCGTGACGCGGCACTTCTTGTGCGGACGCTCGATCACGATGCGGGCGACGGCCGCCTGCTTGAGCTCCTTGTGCAGGATCTCGCGGATCTTGACGTCTTCATGCAGCAGCTTGCCGTACTCGGCCTTGCCGGCGAACCAGCGCGAATCCCAGGTCCGGTTGATGCCGAGACGCAGACCGATCGGATTGATCTTTTGACCCATCGTATTCTCCCAGCGCCTGCTTTAAGCGCTCGCCTCGACCTGACGCACAATGATCGTCAGCTGCGAAAACGGTTTGAAAACTCGGCCCGAACGGCCACGGCCGCGCGGCGAGAAACGCTTCATCACGATTCCCTTGCCGACGAAAGCCTGCGAGACGACGAGATCGTCGACCTCGAGCTCGTGATTGTTCTCGGCATTGGCGATCGCCGATTCCAGGCACTTCTTGACGTCGACCGCAATCCGCTTGCGCGAGAACTGCAGGTCGGCGAGGGCGGCCGACGCCTTGCGGCCGCGGATCATCTGCGCCACCAGGTTCAGCTTCTGCGGGCTCACCCGAAGCATCCGGGCCACAGCCTTGGCCTCGTTTTCGGGGAGGCTCCGTTCGCGCTTTGGTTTGCTCATCGCTTAATCCTCAAGCCTTCTTGGCTTTCTTATCGCCCGAATGGCCGTGGAAGGTGCGGGTCGGCGAAAACTCACCGAACTTGTGGCCGACCATCTCTTCGTTGATCGCCACCGGCACGTGCTTCTGGCCGTTGTAGACGCCGAACGTCAGGCCGACGAACTGCGGCAGGATGGTCGAGCGGCGGCTCCAGATCTTGATGACGTCGTGACGGCCGGACGCGCGCGCCGCATCTGCCTTCTTGAGCAGCGAGGCTTCGACGAACGGGCCTTTCCAGACTGAACGAACCATGTCCGTCGTTCCTTACTTCTTCCGCTTGTGGCGGCTCAAGAGAATGAATTTATCGGTCGACTTGTTGGTGCGGGTCTTCTTGCCCTTGGTAGGCTTGCCCCACGGAGTGACCGGGTGACGACCGCCCGAGGTACGGCCTTCGCCGCCGCCGTGCGGATGGTCGATCGGGTTCATCGCGACGCCGCGGTTGTGAGGCCTACGGCCCATCCAACGCTTGCGGCCGGCCTTGCCGATCGAGGTGTTCATGTGGTCCGGGTTCGACACCGCACCGATGGTGCCGCGGCAGCGGCCATGCACCAGACGCTGCTCGCCCGAGTTCAGGCGGACAATCACGTAGTCCTGGTCGCGGCCGACGATCTGGGCGTAGGTGCCGGCCGAACGTGCGAGCTGGCCGCCCTTCCCGATCTTGACCTCGATGTTGTGCACGATCGTGCCGACCGGCATGTTGCCCAGCGGCATGACGTTGCCCGGCTTCACGTCGACATAGTTGCCGGCGACGATGGTGTCGCCGACCGCCAGGCGCTGCGGCGCCAGGATGTAGGCGAGCTCGCCGTCCTGATACTTGACCAGGGCGATGAAGGCGGTCCGGTTCGGATCATACTCCAGGCGCTCGACGGTCGCGGGAACGTCGACCTTGTCGCGCTTGAAGTCGACCGTGCGGTACGACTGCTTGTGGCCGCCGCCGAGGAAGCGAACCGTGATGCGGCCGGTGTTGTTGCGACCGCCGCTCGACTGCTTGCCTTCGGTCAGCGCCTTGACCGGCTTGCCCTTGTAGAGGGCCGAACGATCGACCATCACCAGCTGGCGCTGGCCGGGCGTCGTGGGATTGAATGTCTTCAGTGCCATGGCAGCTCAGCCTTACAGTCCGGTGGTCACGTCGATGCGGTGGCCCTCTTCGAGGGTCACGATCGCGCGCTTGCTGTCCGATTGCGAACCGAAATTGCCGCGGAACACCTTGGTCTTGCCCTTGCGGACGAGCGTGTTCACGCTCTTGACCTTGACGTCGAACAGCTTCTCGATCGCTTCCTTGATCTGCGGCTTGGTCGCCTTTGCGGCCACCTTGAACAGAACCTTGTTGTGCTCGGAGGCAAACGTCGCCTTCTCGGTCACGACCGGCGCGATGATGATGTCGTAGTGGCGCGGATCGATGGTCTTCATTTGAAGCGCGCCTCCAGCGCATCGATCGCCGCCTTGGTCAGCACGAGCTTCTGACGGCGCAGGATGTCGTAGACGTTGATGCCCTGGATCGGCAGCACGTCCAGGTTCGGGATGTTGCGGGCCGCAGCGGCGAAGCCGTTATGCAGCTCGGCGCCGTCGATGATCAGCGCGTTGGTCAGGCCGAGACCGGAGAAATGACCGATCAACGCCTTGGTCTTCGCTGCCTCGAGGGTGGCGTTCTCCAGGACGACCAGATCACCGTCCTTGGCCTTGGCCGACAGCGCATGCTTCAGCGCCAGCGCACGGACCTTCTTCGGCAGGTCGGTCGCATGCGAGCGCACGACCGGACCGAAGGCGCGACCGCCGCCACGGAACTGCGGCACGCGGGCCGAGCCGTGACGAGCACCGCCGGTGCCCTTCTGCTTGTACATCTTCTTGCCGGTGCGCCAGATCTCGGCGCGGCCCTTGGCCTTGTGCGTGCCGGCCTGGCGCTTGTTCAGCTGCCACTGGACGCAGCGCTGAATGATGTCGGCGCGCGGCTCCAGACCAAAGATGGCGTCGGACAGCTGGACGGAGCCGGCTTCCTTGCCCTCGAGCGTGGTGACTTTCAGTTCCATTTATGCGCCCTCCTGCACGGCCGGCGCTTCGGCAGCCTGCTCACCCGCGACCTTGAACTTGCCGGGCTTCGGCGCTTCCTTCGGCAGCGGCTTCTTGACGGCGTCGCGCACCGAGATCCAGCCACCCTTGGAGCCGGGCACCGCGCCTTCCACCAGGATCAGGCCGCGCTCGACATCCGTCTGCACCACACGCAGGTTCAGCGTGGTGATGCGATCGACACCCATGTGACCGGGCATCTTCTTGTTCTTCCAGGTCTTGCCGGGGTCCTGACGGCCACCGGTCGAACCGATCGAACGGTGCGAGATCGACACACCGTGCGTGGCGCGCAGACCGCCGAAATTCCAGCGCTTCATGCCGCCGGCGAAGCCCTTACCGACCGAGGTGCCGGTGACGTCGACGAACTGGCCGACGACGAAGTGGTCGGCCTGGATCTCCGCGCCGACCGGGATCAGCGAATCCTCGCTGACACGGAATTCGGCGAGCTTGCGCTTCGGCTCGACCTTGGCGACCGCGAACTGGCCGCGCTCCGCCTTCGGCATGTAGACCGTCTTGCGGCTGCCGCTGCCGAGCTGCAGCGCGACGTAGCCGTTCTTCTCGGTGGTGCGGTGACCGACCACCTGGCAATTGCCGAGCTTCAGCACGGTCACGGGGATATGTTCGCCGGTCTCCGTGAAGACCCGCGTCATCCCGACCTTTTGTGCGATCACTCCGGAGCGCATCGGCGTGCTTCCTGTTCTTCTCTATGTCCGCGATGGGGCGAACGTGAATCCAAAAACTTAGAGCTTGATCTCGACGTCGACGCCGGCGGCCAGGTCGAGCTTCATGAGAGCATCGACGGTCTGCGGGGTCGGATCGACGATGTCGAGCAGGCGCTTGTGGGTGCGCATCTCGAACTGCTCGCGGCTCTTCTTGTCGACGTGCGGCGAACGGTTCACGGTGAACTTCTCGATGCGGGTCGGCAGCGGAATGGGTCCGCGAACCTGCGCGCCGGTCCGTTTCGCCGTGTTGACGATCTCGCGCGTCGACGTATCGAGGATACGATGGTCAAACGCCTTGAGACGGATGCGGATATTTTGGCCGTTCATTGCCGTATCTTTCTGTGAGTAGTGAGTGGCGAGTAGCGAACGGCGAATGGATAATCTCCATTCGCCACCCGCCATTCCCTATTCGCTGTTGTTACTCGATGATCGAGGCGACGACGCCGGCGCCGACGGTGCGGCCGCCCTCGCGGATGGCGAAGCGCAGCTTCTCCTCCATCGCGATCGGCACGATCAGGTGCACTTCCATCGCGATGTTGTCGCCCGGCATCACCATCTCGGTGCCTTCCGGCAGGTGAACGACGCCGGTCACGTCGGTCGTGCGGAAGTAGAACTGCGGACGATAGTTGGTGAAGAACGGCGTGTGACGGCCACCCTCCTCCTTGGTGAGGATGTACGCCTCAGCCTTGAACTTGGTGTGCGGCTTGACCGAACCCGGCTTGCACAGCACCTGGCCGCGCTCGACGTCCTCGCGCTTGGTGCCGCGGAGCAGCGCACCGATGTTGTCGCCCGCCTGGCCCTGATCGAGCAGCTTGCGGAACATTTCAACGCCGGTGACGGTGGTCTTCTGGGTCGGACGGATGCCGACGATCTCGATTTCCTCACCGACCTTGATGATGCCGCGCTCGACACGGCCGGTCACGACGGTGCCGCGGCCCGAGATCGAGAACACGTCTTCGACCGGCATCAGGAAGGGCTGATCGATCGGACGCTCCGGCTGCGGAATGTACTCGTCGACATTGCGCATCAGCTCGAGGATGGCGTCGTGGCCGAGCTTCTTGTCCGAATCTTCCAGAGCGGCGAGCGCCGAGCCCTTGATGATCGGGATCTTGTCGCCCGGGAACTCGTACTTCGAGAGCAGCTCGCGGACCTCGAGCTCGACGAGCTCGAGCAGCTCCGGATCGTCGACCATGTCGCACTTGTTGAGGAACACGACCAGCGCCGGCACGCCGACCTGGCGGGCGAGCAGGATGTGCTCGCGGGTCTGCGGCATCGGGCCGTCAGCGGCCGACACGACCAGGATCGCGCCGTCCATCTGCGCGGCGCCGGTGATCATGTTCTTCACGTAGTCGGCGTGGCCGGGGCAGTCGACGTGCGCGTAGTGGCGGTTCTTGGTCTCGTACTCGACGTGAGCGGTCGAGATGGTGATGCCGCGAGCCTTCTCTTCCGGCGCCTTGTCGATCTGGTCGTAGGCAGTGAACGTCGCACCGCCCGTCTCGGCCAGGATCTTGGTGATTGCAGCCGTCAGCGAGGTCTTGCCGTGGTCGACGTGACCGATGGTGCCGATGTTGCAGTGGGGCTTGTTACGTTCAAACTTAGCTTTGGCCATTTGACTCTCCGTTCAGTCGCTAACTTGAGCTAACGACAATCAGGCAAACTTCTTCTGGACTTCGGCCGACACGTTGGCCGGCGCTTCAGCGTAGTGCGAGAACTGCATCGTGAAGGTCGCGCGGCCCTGGCTCATGGAGCGCAGGTTGTTCACGTAACCGAACATGTTCATGAGCGGCACCATCGCGTTGATGACGTTGGCATTGCCGCGCATGTCCTGGCCCTGGATCTGGCCACGACGCGAGTTCAGGTCGCCGATGACCGAGCCGGTGTAGTCTTCCGGGGTCACCACCTCGACCTTCATGATCGGCTCGAGCAGAACCGACTTGCCCTTCTGCAGCGCCTCGCGGAAAGCCGCGCGAGAGGCGATTTCGAAGGCCAGCGCCGACGAGTCGACGTCGTGATACTTGCCGTCGACCAGCGCCACCTTGACGTCGACCACCGGGAAGCCGGCGACCACGCCCGCGCCGAGCACGCTCTCGATGCCCTTCTCGACGCCCGGGATGTATTCCTTCGGAACCGCACCGCCGACGATCTTGGACTCGAACACGTAGCCGCCACCCGGCTCGTTCGGCTCGACCACGAGGCTCACGGCCGCGAACTGGCCGGTGCCGCCGGTCTGCTTCTTGTGGGTGTAGTCCACATTGGCCGGCTTGGTGATGCGCTCACGGAACGCCACCTGCGGCGCGCCGATGTTCGCATCGACCTTGTAGGTACGCTTCAGAATGTCGACCTTGATGTCGAGATGGAGCTCGCCCATGCCCTTGAGGATGGTCTGGCCCGACTCGTGATCGGTCGAGACGCGGAAGGACGGATCTTCCGCGGCCAGCTTCGCCAAGGCGACGCCGAGCTTCTCCTGGTCGGCCTTCGACTTCGGCTCGATCGCGATCTCGATGACCGGCTCCGGGAATTCCATCTTTTCCAGGATCACCTGGTTGGACGGATCGCACAGCGTGTCACCGGTGCGGGCTTCCTTGAGGCCTGCGAGGGCGACGATGTCGCCGGCATAGGCTTCCTTGATGTCCTCGCGATTGTTCGCATGCATCAGCAGCATGCGGCCGATGCGCTCCTTCTTCTCGCGGGTCGAGTTCACGACGCCGGTACCCGAGGTCAGGATGCCCGAATAGATGCGGCAGAAGGTGATGGTGCCGACGAACGGGTCGTCCATGATCTTGAACGCGAGCAGCGCCAGCGGCTCCTTGTCGTCCGCCTTGCGCACGACCTCGTTGCCCTTGTCGTCGGTGCCCTTGATCGCGGGCACGTCGAGCGGCGACGGCAGATAGTCGACAACGGCGTCGAGCAGGGGCTGCACGCCCTTGTTCTTGAAGGCCGAGCCACACAGCACCGGATAGAACGCACCGGTCAGCACGGCCTTGCGGATCAGGCGCTTCAGGGTCGCCTCGTCCGGCTCCTTGCCGTCCAGGAACGCGGTGAGCGCGTCGTCATCGAGCTCGACGGCGGCTTCCACCAGCTTCTCGCGATATTCCTTGGCCTGATCGGCCAGATCAGCCGGGATCTCGGCGTAGTCGAACTTCGCGCCGAGCGCCTCGTCGTTCCAGACGATCGCCTTCATGGTCACGAGGTCGATGCAGCCCTTGAAGTTGTTCTCAGCACCGATCGGCAGCTGGATCGCAACCGGCTTCGCGCCCAGGCGGTCGACGATGTCGGCCAAGCACTTGAAGAAGTCGGCGCCGGTCTTGTCCATCTTGTTGGCGAAGACGATGCGCGGCACCTTGTACTTGTCGCCCTGGCGCCAGACGGTCTCGGTCTGCGGCTCGACGCCCTGGTTGGAGTCGAGCACGCACACGGCGCCGTCGAGCACGCGAAGCGAACGCTCGACCTCGATGGTGAAGTCGACGTGGCCAGGGGTGTCGATGATGTTCAGGCGCTTGCCGTTCCAGAACGCGGTGGTGGCAGCCGAGGTAATCGTGATGCCACGCTCCTGCTCCTGCTCCATCCAGTCCATCGTCGCGGCACCTTCGTGCACTTCGCCGATCTTGTGGCTCTTGCCGGTGTAATAGAGGATGCGCTCGGTCGTCGTGGTCTTACCGGCGTCGATATGCGCCATGATACCGAAGTTACGGTAGTCCTCGATGGCATGTTGGCGGGGCATGAAGGTGTTCCCTGATTTCCGTTCGGGCCGCTGTTACCAGCGGTAGTGCGAGAAGGCGCGGTTGGCTTCCGCCATCCGGTGCACGTCTTCACGCTTCTTCACGGCGTTACCCCGATTGTTCGAGGCGTCGAGCAGCTCCGCCGAAAGCCGCTCGGTCATCGTCTTCTCGTTGCGGTCGCGCGCGGCCGAGATCAGCCAGCGGATGCCCAGCGCCTGCCGGCGGGTCGAACGAACCTCGACCGGCACCTGGTAGGTCGCGCCGCCGACGCGGCGGGAGCGGACCTCGATGGTCGGCATGACGTTTTCGAGGGCCTGCTCGAACACCGTCAGCGGGCTCTGCTTGGTCTTGGCCTCGATGATGCCGAACGCGCCGTAGACGATACCTTCGGCGACCGACTTCTTGCCGGCGTACATCACCGAGTTCATGAACTTGGTGACGATGATGTTCCCGAACTTCGGATCCGGAAGCACTTCACGCTTTTCGGCTGAATGGCGACGCGACATGTG
Organism: Bradyrhizobium sp. HKCCYLRH3073; assembly: GCF_051167995.1. Taxonomy (NCBI): domain Bacteria; kingdom Pseudomonadati; phylum Pseudomonadota; class Alphaproteobacteria; order Hyphomicrobiales; family Nitrobacteraceae; genus Bradyrhizobium; species Bradyrhizobium sp. HKCCYLRH3073. The sequence goes on along the minus strand of NZ_JBNPUD010000006.1, from coordinate 349,293 downwards.
ATCTTGTTCCCGCTTCTCTCGAACGTCTTACTTCGGACGCTTCGCGCCGTACTTCGAACGGCGCTGCTTACGGTTCTTGACGCCCTGGGTATCCAGCACGCCGCGGAGGATGTGGTAGCGCACGCCCGGCAAGTCCTTGACGCGGCCGCCACGGATCATGACCACCGAGTGCTCCTGCAGGTTATGGCCTTCACCCGGGATGTAGCCGATCACCTCGAAGCCGTTGGTCAGGCGCACCTTGGCGACCTTACGAAGCGCCGAGTTCGGCTTCTTCGGGGTCGTGGTGTAGACGCGCGTGCAAACGCCACGCTTCTGCGGCGACTGCTGCAGCGCCGGCACCTTCTTGCGCGACTTCTGCACTTCGCGCGGATTTGCGATCAGCTGGTTGATCGTCGGCATCTTGGCCTTCACCCTTCTCAACGTTCGCACGGAGACCGCGACCGGCTTCCGCAAATTCTGTTCGAGGTTCCCCGCCTCACCGGGCCGTTTCGCGCGATCAAAACCCGCGCAAAACGAAATCGCGCCAACCGTTCATCGCTGAACGGAAAGCGCTTGACGCCACAGAGGACCGCAATCACCACCAGTCAGCTTGCGCTGGCGGGCGGCCTACCGAGGTCATGCATCCGAAATTGGTCTCCAGAGAACGAGCTCGAGAGATCTAATATCGTTTTGGCATTGCCTAGCTATGATCGACAGCGTTTGAGCGGCATTCGTCGAGGGTGGTGCCCGTCCCGCCCTGTTCCGGGTGGTCTGGGTGATCCGTACCGACGCTGGCGAAGCTCACCGCCTGTCGTTGAGTGCCGGCCTTTTATAAGCGGTAAATATCCAAGTCAAGCAAAACGACGCCGCAGGACGCGCAAAGAAGCGCTTCTGGCCGCTGCAGTTTCCGCTCCGACCGCGCCCCTACATCCTAAGGTATCTGTAGACCGCAGAGCCCTGCCCGCGCCGGCCCAGCCCCTCTCCAACCCAGGGACATATCCAGAGACATTGAAGATAAGGCTTTTTTTGGCTTTGGCCGACAAGGATGGCGCCCACGACGAGGCGCCCCGTGACAGACTATACCGATATTGCGATCATTGGCGGCGGCTTGGCCGGCTCGATCACGGCCGCCATGCTCGGGCGTGCCGGCATCCCGGCGATTCTGGTCGATCCCCACGCGATCTCCCCGCCCGACTTTCGAATCGAGAAGATCTCCGGTGCCGGGCAGATCGGCCGATTCCGTCGCACCGGGATCGCCGACAAGGCGTTAACCCAAGCCACCCTGACCCCGGAGAACTGGATCGCCCGATTCGGCTACGTGCTCGAACGGGCCCCGGTCCCGCAATACGGCATCCTTTACGACACGCTGGTGACGGCCGTGCGCGACGAGATCCGCGGCCGCGTGACGCGAATCGTCGCCAAGGCCGTGGCGATCACGCCAGGCGAGGATCGCCAGTCGGTCGTGCTGTCCAACGGGCAGACGATCTCCGCCCGTCTCGTCGTGCTCGCCAACGGGCTGAACGTTGGGCTGCGGCACATGCTGGGAATCACCCGCAAGATCACCAGCCCCGCCCATTCGATCTCGATCGGGTTCGACCTGACGCCGGCCGGCCGCGCCGCCTTCCCGTTCCCGGCCATGACCTACTTCCAGGAGCGGGCCGACGCGCGGGTGCCCTACATCACCCTGTTCCCGATCGGCGAGCGCATGCGGGCGAACCTGTTCGCCTATCGCGAGGTGGACGACCCCTGGCTGCGGGCGATCCGGCGCGCCCCGGTCGAAACGCTGATTGCCGCCCTGCCCGGCCTGCGGCGGATCACCGGCCCGTACGCCGTGAGGGGGGAAGTGAAGGTCCGCCCCGCCGACCTCACCATCAACACTGGATACCGCATGCCGGGCGTCGTGCTCGTCGGCGATGCCTTCTGCACCACCTGCCCCGTCACCGGCACCGGCTCCGACAAGGTGTTCACCGACGTCGAGCGCCTCTGCAACGTCCACATTCCGCGCTGGCTGGCGACTGACGGCATGGGCGAGGCCAAGATCGCGGCCTTCTATGCCGACCCGGTCAAGATCGCCTGCGATGCGTGGTCGCTCGACAAGGCCTGGAATTTCCGATCGGTCTCGATCGGGGCCAGCCCCTATTGGCAGGCACAACGCTGGGCGCGCTTTGCGGTCTCGCTCGGCCGCGGGATTCAGCAGCGGCTGACGAAGACCAATGCGCCGCTCAACGTCTATTCCTCGTCATCGTCATCCTCCTCATCATCGCTGTCGTCGTCGGCCTGATCGAGCCGGCTCGGCTGATGGCCCTGGTCGTCCCAGAGCTTGCGATAGGTCCCGTTCTTCGCCAGGAGCTCGGCGTGGCTACCGCGCTCGATCGCCCGGCCGCCGGAGATGACGATGATCTCGTCCATCTCGACCACCGAGGTCAGCCGGTGGGTCGACCAGATCATGGTGCGGCCCTTGGCCACCTTGAGCAGGGTGCGGTTGATCGCGGCTTCCGTGGTCTGGTCCAGCGCCGAGGTCGCCTCGTCGAGCAGCAGCACGGACGGGTTGCGGATGATGGCGCGGGCGATCGCGATGCGCTGGCGCTGGCCACCGGACAGCGTGTCGCCGCGCTCACCGACGATGGTGTCGTATTTCTGCGGCAGGCTCATGATGTAGCGGTGGATCTCGGCCTTCTTGGCCGCCTCCTCCACCTCCGCGTCGGTGGCGCCCTCCTTGCCGAGCCGGATGTTTTCCCGCAGCGACATGTTGAACAGCATGTTCTCCTGGAACACCACGGCCATGCTGCCGCGCAGCGAATCGCGCGTCACCTTGCGGATGTCGACGCCGTCGATGGTGACGCGGCCTTCATCGGGCACATAGAGCCTCAGGATCAGGTTGAGCAGCGTGCTCTTGCCCGAGCCCGACGGACCGACGATCGCGATCCGCTTGCCGACGTCGAGCTTGAGGCTCAGATTGTCGAGCACCGGCGTCTGGCTACCCTCGTACTGGAAGGTCACGCGCTCGAAGGTGATGTCGTGGCTGATGCGGGGCAGATCCGGCGCGCCGGGCCGGTCGGCACCGCGGGTCGGCTCGTCCAGCAGCTCCTGCATGTGCCGGATCGCGGCCGCCGACGAGATCGACACCGGCACGAAGTGCATCACATGGGCGATGTTGTAGGACACCTCCCAGAATGCGCTTTCGAAGGTAACGAAGGTGCCGATCGTGATCTGGCCCTTGGTGGCGAGATAGGCGCCGAGAGCGAGCACGACGAGATGCAGCAGCAGCACCGAGATCGTGACGGTGCGCTCGACCATGGTCGACAGGAACATCGCATCGGCCATCTTGCGCCGCGCCGCGTCGTTGCGGAAGCTGAACCAGCCGAACACCTTGCGGTGCAGGCTGAAGGCCTTGATGACGGCTTGCGCCGCGATGTTCTCCTGGATCACGCCGAGCAGCGACGCTTCGTTCAGTTTCTGCTCGTAATTGGCCTGAACCGCCTTCGGCGTCAGGATGCGCGGGCCGATCAGGGTGATCGGAAACACCAGCAGCGCGATCGCAGCGAGCTGCCAGTTCAGGAACAGCATCAGAATGATGCCCGCAATCAGCTCGAGGAACGGCAGCACGGCGCTGTTGGCGAAGCTCTTCACGACGTTCTCGAACGCCGACATGTCGACCGAGAAGCGCGACAGGATCTCGCCGCGCTTGGTGCGCTGGAAATAGGCCGCCGGCAGGTTCTGCACGTGGTCGAACAGCCGGGTGCGGACATCCGAGATGACGCAAGCCGCCAGCCGCGCATCCCAGCGCTCGTAGAGCACGGCAATGATCGAGGTGACGATGCCTGCAACCGCCAGCACGCCGAGGATGCGATAGAGCGCCTCGAAATCCTCTTCGCCGAGCGCATCGTCGATCAGGAACTTGAGGCTGAGCGGCATGATGACGTTGAACAGGGTCTCGATCAGAACGCCGATCGAAACGAAGGCCAGCATCTTCTTGTATTTCGCGAGCAGCGGCGAGACGAAGCCGTAGATGGTGGCGAGCGCGCCGGCGGCCTCGCGCGCGGTGTAGACGACGAGGTCTTCGTCGTCATCGTCGTCGTCGAGATCGTCGTCCTCGTCCTCGCCGTCCTCGTCGTCATCATCGTCGGAAGGCGGCGGCGCAGGCTTGCTGGCTTGTGGCGGCTTTGAGGGCTGCGCCGGCTTTGAAGGCGGCGCCGGCTCTGGCGGCTGTGCCGGCTTGGTCGCCTCCGGCGGCGTGCCGGCCAGTAACGGCTCGGAGGGCTGCAGCGCTTCGGTGGTCGGCGGCAGGGCGGCGGCCGGTGCTTGAGTTGCCGGCGGCGATTCGGGTGTCGTTGGCGTCGCGGCGGTTCCGGAAAGCCGCTTTGCGATCTCGGCAGCGGCGCCGGCGGCAGCCGCAATTCGTTCGCCAGCGATCCGATCGTCTTCGGTCTGACCGGGCGCAGCCGAGGCCGAACCGGATTTCGAGCCTCGCTTCGAGCCTGATTTGGAGGCCGGACCCGACCCTGACTTGGACTCTGGTTTCTTGGGCGCCATGCAACCAACCGAAGCAGCGTGGCCGACGACGCGCCAGCCTTGCGCGTCAGGCCTTTAACATCTGCACGGCGCCGCGGCCAGCGTCCTCAGTCTTCGTCCTCGACCTTGTCGAAGAACGAGTAACGCAGGCTGTCCGCGTCGGCGTACCATTGGCCCGGGCCTTTGTTGGCCGCGAGCGTCGCGGCCCACACCTCGTCGGTGCAGTCGCGGCGATGCATGGCAAGATCGAAGCCGTTGCCGAAGAACAGCTCCGACCACTCCCACCAGGTGCCGAGCTTCTTGACCCCGCGCAGCAGGTCGTAGCGGTCGACGAGCGCCGGAGCCATGTCCGAGGTGATCGAGCCGAACACGAGGCCGGTCTTGACGACGCGGTTCAGTTCGCGAATCGCGCGCGCAACCTGCTTGTCACCGAGGTGGCAGAGGCTGGTCTCGAACACGAAATCGAACTCGCCGGTCTTGAACGGCATGTCCGTGATCGAGCCGAGCTTGTTGTACTTCTTGAGCGCCTTCGGCGTCTTGCCGTGGATGTAGCGGTTGTTTTCGATGCCCCAGGCATCGATGCCGCGCTCGCGGAGCGCTCCCACCAGTTCACCGCTCGCGGAGCCGGCGACCAGGAGCTTGTAGCCTTTGCCCTTGCCGGCCCGGTTCCAGACGATCTTGATCAGGCTGGTCAGATAGTCCGGATCGGTGAACTGCGACCACGCTTCGCTGTACGGCCCCTGCCCGCGATAATTGTCGAAATAGTCCCGGTCGATCTTGTCCGACAGCGGCATCTCGGCCTGCGAGCGGACGCGGCGCAGCCGCATCATTTCGGTCAGGATGATGTCGGTGGCGGCGTCCGAGGAATCGAGCAGTCCGTTCAAGGTCGAATCGAACAGGTAGTCACCGACCACGACGATGCCGGGGTGCTCTTTCGGCTCAGGCCGGTGATTGGTCATGACGTCGCGTACCGGCAGACCGCCGGGCAGCGCGTTGACGGACGACAGCCAGCGATGGATCTTGCCTTCCATGAAGTGCGCGCGCGCGTCGCCGAGCGCCGCCGGGAGCGACTTCAGCGCGGCATCGATCAGTTCCTGGTCCGACAGGTTGGCGAAGGCGAGCGCATCCGAGCCTGCGATCAGCCAGTTGAGCACGCCGTGCTTGCCGACATCGTGGCGCGAGCCCTCGTTGTAGATGCAGCAGCCGCCGAACGCCTCAGACATGAACCAGGAGCCCGGAATCTTCTCGCCCCAGAACGGCTCGTCGAACAGGATCGAGACGCGCAGGTAGTGCGCGGGACGATCGAAATAGGCGATGTGCTTGATCATCGACTGGCGCAGCTTCTCGCCCTCCCAGCCGACCGTCGACAGCCAGGAATGCGGCAGGCACACCAGCACGAGATCGAACTCGCGCGTCTCCGGCCCCTTGCCGTTCATCATGTTGAGCCGGTAGCGGCCCGCCTCCGTCTTGCCGATGCGGAGCACGCGGTGATTGAGCTGGATGTCGGCATCGACCTCGGAGCGCAGGCACTCGATCAGTTGCTCGTTGCCGTTCTGAATCGAGTACAGGCCGATATAGTCGTCGATATCCATCACGAAGTTCTTGAGCGCATTGAGGCCGTTGGTGTTGTGGGCCTCGGTCGCGAGGTCGGAGCGCGACATCACCTTGAAGAAGCGCTTGGCGGTGGGATCCTCGACCTCCTCATCGAGCAGCTCCTCGCAGGTCTTGTAGGCCCAGGGGTGCTCGTTGTCGTGGGCGCCGACGCCCTCGTAATATTCGACCGGCGACATCACGTCGGTGCAGCGCTTGCGGAACGCCTCGACCGCGGCAGCCGTCTTCGGCCCGTATTTGCGGCGCAGCCCCGGCACGTCGTCGAGCAGCTCGCCGTCGAGCTGGACCTGCAGCGCATCCATCGGAATCGTCTGCAGCCCGAAATGCTGGATCAGCTCGCGCAGCGGATCAGGGCCGGTCATCGAGTAGTCGTAGATTTCTGCGACACCAGCCTCGTACATCGCCGGAGCGGTATCGAACTTGCGCGTCACGATCTTGCCGCCGAGCCGGTCGGATGCCTCGTAGATCGTCACCTTGCAGAGATCGCCGAGTTTGCGCCTCAGATACCAGGCGCTCATCAGGCCACCCGGACCGCCACCAACAATCGCAAGGTCAAGCATCGAAGTTCCGCCATCTCCGGCTGTCAGCGACGTTGCCGGTCGTCCATATCAGGGGTCCTGCCACCCTCGGGGCTCGATCGGCCATAGCCTACCCGGCCCGCAGAAGGTTTGCGCCGGAGCAAATCGGCGCATCGCCACGGGAGTCGACGGAAATCAGCTCAGCGGATCTGATGCTTCCAAAAGCGCCTCTGTCCCTGAAGGGAAGATGAACAACGGGGCAGCAGCGCGGCAACAGGAGAAGAAAATGTCAAAAAAAGGCCGGCAAACGCCGGCCTTTTCTACGCGTGATGAACGCACGGCAGACCCCGACACCGTCAGGGTCATGCCGCAACCGTCCGTTACTCTGCCGGCGGCAGCGCCAGCGGCTGAGGCTCGGGCTGCGCCGGCACGATCGCCGCCTGCTTCTCGCGCTCGTCGAGAATCAGCTTGTCGCGCTTGAGAGCGACCTCGCGGATGCGGGCCATCGAGGCGCCGGTACCGGCCGGGATCAGACGGCCGACGATGACGTTCTCCTTGAGACCCTCGAGCGGATCGATCTTGCCGTTGACCGCCGCCTCGGTGAGGACGCGGGTGGTCTCCTGGAACGAGGCCGCCGAGAAGAACGACCGGGTCTGCAGGCTCGCCTTGGTGATGCCGAGCAGAACCGGAGTTCCCGTGGCCGGCTTCTTCGCCTCCTCCACGGCCTTCGCGTTGAGCAGGTCGAACTCGATCTTGTCGACCTGTTCGCCCGAGATCATGTCGGTATCGCCCTGGTCGGTGATCTCCACCTTCTGCAGCATCTGACGGACAATCACCTCGATGTGCTTGTCGTTGATGAGCACGCCCTGCAGCCGGTAGACCTCCTGGATCTCGTTGACCAGATAGGCCGCGAGCTCCTCGATGCCCTTGATCGCCAGGATGTCGTGCGGCGCCGGGTTGCCTTCGACGATGAAGTCGCCCTTCTCGACGATGTCGCCATCCTGCAGATGGATGTGCTTACCCTTCGGGATCAGGTACTCGCGCGGCTCCTCGGTCTTGTCGACCGGCTCGATCGAGATGCGACGCTTGTTCTTGTAGTCGCGACCGAACCGGATGGTGCCGGCGATCTCGGCGATGATCGCGGCATCCTTCGGCTTGCGCGCTTCGAACAGCTCCGCCACCCGCGGCAGACCGCCGGTGATGTCGCGCGTCTTGGCGCTTTCCGTGGAGATACGCGCGAGGATGTCGCCCGGCTTCACCGTCGAACCGACGTCGACCGACAGAATCGCGTCGACCGACAGCATGTAGCGGGCATCGCCGCCGCGGGCGAGCTTGAGCACCTTGCCGTCCTTGCCCTTGATCACGATCGCCGGACGCAGATCCGCACCACCGCGCGTTCCACGCCAGTCGATGACCACGCGCTTGGCGATACCGGTGGATTCGTCGAGCGTTTCCGAGATCGACAGACCCTCGGTCAGATCCTCGAACCCGATCGTACCCTCGGCTTCCGTGAGGATCGGACGGGTATAAGGATCCCACTCGGCGATGCGCTGGCCGCGCTTGATCATGTCGCCGTCGTCGACATGCATGCGCGCGCCGTACTGGATGCGGTGCGTCGCACGCTCGGTGCCGTCGGGGTCGACGATCGTCACGACCATGTTGCGGACCATCGCGATCAGGTGACCCTCGCTGTTGCGGGCGATCGCCTTGTTCTTGATGACCACCTTGCCTTCGAAGTTCGATTCCACGAAGGACTGCTCGTTCAGCTGCGCCGCACCACCGATGTGGAAAGTGCGCATCGTCAGCTGGGTGCCGGGCTCACCGATCGACTGCGCGGCGATGACGCCGACGGCCTCACCGTGGTTGACCGGCGTGCCGCGCGCCAGATCGCGGCCGTAGCACATCTTGCAGATGCCGTTGACCAGCTCGCAGGTCAGCGCCGAGCGGATCTTCACCTCCTGCACGCCAGCCTGCTGGATGGCGTCGATGTGGCTTTCCTCCATCAAGGTGCCGGCCTTGACCAGCACCGCGTTGGTCGCGGGATCGCGCACGTCGTCGCAGGGCACGCGGCCCAGGATGCGCGAGCCGAGCGAGGCCACGACCGTGCCGGCATCAACGATGGCGCGCATCTTGATGCCGAGATGGGTGCCGCAATCGTCCTGCGTGATGATGCAGTCCTGCGCCACGTCGACCAGACGGCGGGTCAGGTAGCCCGAGTTCGCGGTCTTCAACGCGGTGTCCGCGAGGCCCTTGCGGGCGCCGTGGGTTGAGTTGAAGTACTCGAGAACCGAGAGACCTTCCTTGAAGTTCGAGATGATCGGCGTCTCGATGATCTCACCCGACGGCTTGGCCATCAGGCCGCGCATGCCGGCGAGCTGACGCATCTGGGCCGGCGAACCGCGGGCACCGGAATGCGACATCATGTAGATCGAGTTGATGTCGGCATCCGCCCCCGTCGCCGTCTTCTTGGTGACGGAGATCTCCTTCATCATCTCCTTGGCGATCTCTTCCGAGGCCTTCGACCAGGCGTCGACGACCTTGTTGTACTTCTCGCCATGGGTGATCAGACCGTCATTGTACTGCTGCTCGAAATCCTTCGCCAGCGTACGGGTGGTGTCGACGATCTTCCACTTGCCCGCCGGCACGACCATGTCGTCCTTGCCGAACGAGATGCCCGCCTTGAAGGCGTTGTAGAAGCCGAGCGCCATGATGCGGTCGCAGAAGATCACCGTCTCCTTCTGGCCGCAGTGACGATAGACCTGATCGATCACGCCCGAGATCTCGCGCTTGGTCATCAGCTTGTTGATGACCTCGAACGTCACGCGCGGATGCTTCGGCAGCAGGTTGCCGAGCATCACGCGGCCCGCAGTGGTCTCGATCCAGCGCTTGGCGATCTTGCCTTCCTCGTTCATCCCCTCCCAGCGGTACTTGATCTTGCTGTGGAGATGGATGGCCTTGGCGTGCAGCGCATGCTCGAGCTCGGCCATGTTGCCGAACGCCATGCCCTGGCCGGGCATGCCTTCGCGCATGATCGAGACGTAGTAGAGACCGAGCACGATGTCCTGCGACGGCACGATGATCGGCTGACCATTGGCCGGATGCAGGATGTTGTTGGTCGACATCATCAGGACGCGCGCTTCCAGCTGCGCTTCGAGCGACAGCGGAACGTGCACGGCCATCTGGTCGCCGTCGAAGTCGGCGTTGAACGCCGAGCAGACCAGCGGATGCAGCTGGATCGCCTTGCCCTCGATCAGCACCGGCTCGAACGCCTGGATGCCGAGACGATGCAGGGTCGGGGCGCGGTTCAGCAGCACCGGATGCTCGCGGATGACCTCGTCCAGGATGTCCCAGACCTCGGGGCGCTCCTTCTCGACCAGCTTCTTGGCCTGCTTGACGGTCGTCGAGAGGCCCTTGGCGTCGAGCCGCGAGTAGATGAACGGCTTGAACAGCTCGAGCGCCATCTTCTTCGGCAGGCCGCACTGATGCAGGCGCAGCTCGGGACCGACCACGATGACCGAGCGGCCGGAATAGTCGACGCGCTTGCCGAGCAGGTTCTGACGGAAGCGGCCCTGCTTGCCCTTCAGCATGTCGGCGAGCGACTTCAGCGGACGCTTGTTAGCGCCAGTGATGACGCGGCCGCGGCGGCCGTTGTCGAACAGCGCATCCACCGCCTCCTGAAGCATGCGCTTCTCGTTGCGGATGATGATGTCCGGCGCGCGCAGCTCCATCAGCCGCTTCAGGCGGTTGTTGCGGTTGATGACGCGACGGTAGAGGTCGTTGAGGTCCGAGGTCGCGAAGCGGCCGCCGTCGAGCGGCACCAGCGGCCGCAGATCCGGCGGGATCACCGGAACGACGGTCATGATCATCCATTCCGGCTTGTTGCCGGAGTGGCGGAACGCCTCGACGATCTTCAGGCGCTTGGCCAACTTCTTGTGCTTGATGTCGGAGTCGGTCTCCTGCATCTCGGCCCGCAGCGTCTGCTCGAGCTTCTCAAGCTCGAGGCCGCGCAGCAGCTCACGGATGGCCTCGGCGCCGATCATGGCGGTGAAGCTGTCCTGGCCGTATTCGTCCTGCGCCTTGAGGTACTCGTCCTCCGACAGCAGCTGACGGTCCTTGAGCGCGGTCAGACCCGGCTCGAGGACGACGTAGTATTCGAAGTACAGGATCCGCTCGAGATCCTTCAGCGTCATGTCGAGCAGCAGGCCGATGCGCGACGGCAGCGACTTCAGGAACCAGATGTGCGCGACCGGAGCGGCGAGCTCGATATGGCCCATGCGCTCGCGCCGGACACGCGACAAGGTCACCTCGACCGAGCACTTCTCGCAGATGATGCCCTTGTACTTCATCCGCTTGTACTTGCCGCACAAGCACTCGTAGTCCTTGATCGGCCCGAAGATGCGGGCGCAGAACAGGCCGTCGCGCTCGGGCTTGAAGGTACGGTAGTTGATCGTTTCCGGCTTCTTGATCTCGCCGTAGGACCAGGACAGAATCTTCTCCGGAGACGCAATCGAGATCCGGATCTGGTCGAAGACCTGAGCCGGCGTCGTCGGATTGAAGAGATTCATAATTTCTTGGTTCATCGTATTCTCCTCGCGGGCCGATCGGGGGTCGGCCGCAAATTCGAAAATCTCTCAACGGGCGCCTTGTCCTGACCCGCGGGGGAAGGCGCCGGCACCCGGCCGTCCGAGACGGCCGGGCCTGACCTCTTGACCTACTCGGCAGCTTCCGACGTCGGCGCCGGTCCGAGCTTGGAGTTGTGCAGGTCGACGTTGAGGCCGAGCGAGCGCATTTCCTTGACCAGCACGTTGAACGATTCCGGAATACCGGCCTCGAACGTGTCGTCGCCGCGCACGATCGCCTCGTAGACCTTGGTGCGGCCGGCGACGTCGTCCGACTTCACCGTCAGCATCTCCTGCAGCGTGTAGGCCGCGCCGTAGGCTTCGAGCGCCCACACCTCCATTTCGCCGAAACGCTGGCCGCCGAACTGGGCCTTGCCGCCCAGCGGCTGCTGGGTGACCAGCGAGTACGGGCCGATCGAGCGCGCATGGATCTTGTCGTCGACGAGATGGTGCAGCTTCAGCATGTAGATGTAGCCGACCGTCACCTTGCGATCGAATGCATCGCCGGTGCGGCCGTCATAGACCGTCGACTGACCGGATGCGTCGAGGCCGGCGAGCTTCAACATCTCCTCGATGTCGGCCTCCTTGGCGCCGTCGAACACCGGCGTGGCGATCGGCACGCCGCGGCTCAGATTGTGACCAAGCTCGATCAACTCGTTGTCGTTGAGCGACTTGATGGTCTCGTCGTCGCCGTAGATCCGCTTCAAGGTCTCCTTCAGCGGCTTGACGTCCTGCTTCGACAGGTAGGCATCGACCGTCTGGGCGATACGCTTACCGAGGCCGGCGCAAGCCCAGCCCAGATGGGTCTCGAGGATCTGCCCGACGTTCATGCGCGAGGGCACGCCCAGCGGGTTCAGCACGATGTCCGCATGGGTGCCGTCCTCGAGGAACGGCATGTCCTCGATCGGCACGATCTTGGACACGACGCCCTTGTTGCCGTGACGGCCGGCCATCTTGTCGCCCGGCTGGATCTTGCGCTTCACGGCGACGAAGACCTTGACCATCTTCATCACGCCGGGCGGCAGCTCGTCGCCACGCTGCAGCTTCTCGACCTTGTCGAGGAAGCGCTGTTCCAGCCCCTTCTTCGACTCGTCGTACTGCTTCCGCATGGCCTCGATCTCGGCCATCAGCTTGTCGTTCGGCGATGCGAACAGCCACCACTGCGACTTCGGATACTCGTCGAGCACCGCGCGGGTGATCTTGGTGTCCTTCTTGAAGCCCTTCGGACCGGAAATGCCCTGGCGGCCATCCAGCATGTCGGCGAGACGGCTGTAGACGTTGCGGTCCAGGATCGCCTGCTCGTCGTCGCGGTCCTTGGCCAGACGCTCGATCTCTTCCCGCTCGATCGCCAGCGCACGCTCGTCCTTGTCGACGCCGTGGCGGTTGAACACGCGGACTTCGACGATCGTGCCCTGCACGCCCGGCGGCACCCGCAGCGACGTGTCGCGGACGTCCGAGGCCTTTTCGCCGAAGATGGCGCGCAGCAGCTTCTCTTCCGGCGTCATCGGGCTCTCGCCCTTCGGCGTGATCTTGCCGACCAGGATGTCGCCGGCGCGCACTTCCGCGCCGATGTAGACGATGCCGGCTTCGTCGAGGTTCTTCAGCGCCTCCTCCGACACGTTCGGAATGTCGCGCGTGATTTCCTCCGGACCCAGCTTGGTGTCGCGGGCCATCACCTCGAATTCCTCGATGTGGATCGAGGTGAAGACGTCCTCCTTCACGATCCGCTCGGAGAGCAGGATGGAGTCCTCGAAGTTGTAGCCGTTCCACGGCATGAACGCGACCAGCACGTTGCGGCCGAGCGCGAGCTCGCCGAGATCGGTCGACGGACCGTCAGCGATGATGTCGCCCTTCTTGACGATGTCGCCCACCTTCACCAGCGGGCGCTGGTTGATGCAGGTCGACTGGTTCGAGCGCTGATACTTCATCAGCCGATAGATATCGACGCCCGACTTGGTCGGATCGAGATCCTCGGTGGCGCGGATGACGACGCGGGTGGCGTCGATCTGGTCGATCACGCCCGAGCGGCGCGCCGCGATGGCGGCGCCCGAGTCACGGGCGACCACGCCTTCCATGCCAGTGCCGACGAACGGCGCCTCGGCGCGAACCAGCGGCACCGCCTGGCGCTGCATGTTCGAGCCCATCAGCGCGCGGTTGGCGTCGTCGTTCTCGAGGAACGGGATCAGCGCCGCGGCCACCGAAACGAGCTGCTTCGGCGACACGTCCATGTAGTCGACCTTGTCGGGCGTCATCGGCACGACTTCGCCGGCATGACGGCAGACCACGAGGTCCTCGGTGAAGCGGCCCTTGGCATCGAGCGGCACGTTGGCCTGCGCGACGCGGTAGCGCCCTTCCTCCATGGCGGACAGATACACCACCTCGTCGGTAACGCGGCCGTCCTTGACCTTGCGGTACGGCGTCTCGACGAAGCCATACTTGTTGACGCGGGCGAATGTCGCCAGCGAGTTGATCAGGCCGATGTTCGGACCTTCCGGCGTCTCGATCGGGCAGATGCGGCCGTAATGCGTCGGATGCACGTCGCGCACCTCGAAGCCGGCGCGCTCGCGGGTCAGACCGCCCGGTCCAAGCGCCGACAGGCGGCGCTTGTGGGTGATCTCCGACAGCGGATTGGTCTGGTCCATGAACTGCGACAGCTGCGACGATCCGAAGAACTCGCGCACCGCGGCCGCGGCCGGCTTGGCGTTGATCAGGTCCTGCGGCATCACGGTGTCGATGTCGACGCTCGACATGCGCTCCTTGATGGCGCGCTCCATGCGCAAGAGACCGATGCGGTACTGGTTCTCCATCAGCTCGCCGACCGAGCGGACGCGGCGGTTGCCGAGATGGTCGATGTCGTCGATCTCGCCCTTGCCGTCGCGCAGGTCGACCAGGGTCTTGATGACCGCCAGGATGTCTTCCTTGCGCAGCGTGCGCTGGGTGTCCGGCGCATCGAGCTCGAGGCGCATGTTCATCTTGACGCGGCCGACCGCGGAGAGGTCGTAGCGCTCGGCATCGAAGAACAGCGACTGGAACATCGCCTGCGCGGAATCGAGCGTCGGCGGCTCACCCGGACGCATCACGCGGTAGATGTCGAACAGCGCGTCCTCACGCGTCATGTTCTTGTCCGCCGACAGCGTGTTGCGGATGTAGGGCCCGACATTGACGTGGTCGATGTCGAGCAGCGGCAGGTCCTTGTAGCCCTGCTCGTTCAGCACCTTGAACAGCTTGTCGGTGATCTCCTCGCCCGCCTCGGCGTAGATTTCGCCGGTCTTCGGGTTGACGAGATCCTCGGCGATGTAGTTGCCGAGCAGCTCCTCGTCCGACATGCGCAGCGCCTTCAGCCCCTTCTCCTGGAGCTGGCGGGCGGCGCGGACGGTGAGCTTCTTGCCGGCTTCGAGCACGACCTTGCCGGTGTCGGCGTCGATCAGGTCGTTGACGGTCGAATAGCCGCGGAAGCGGTTGGCGTCGAACGGAACGCGCCAGCCTTCCTTGATGCGCTTGTAGATCAGCTTCTTGTAGAAGGTCGACAGGATGGTCTCGCCGTCGAGGCCGAGCGCGAACATCAGCGACGTCACCGGCAGCTTGCGGCGACGGTCGATGCGCGCGAACACGATGTCCTTGGCGTCGAACTCGATGTCGAGCCAGGAGCCGCGATACGGGATGACGCGGGCGGCGAACAGCAGCTTGCCCGACGAATGGGTCTTGCCCTTGTCGTGGTCGAAGAACACGCCCGGCGAACGGTGCATCTGCGAGACGATGACGCGCTCGGTGCCGTTCACGATGAAGGTGCCGTTCATGGTCATGAGCGGGATGTCGCCCATGTACACGTCCTGCTCCTTGATGTCCTTGACCGACTTCGCGCCGGTCTCCTCGTCGATATCGAACACGATGAGGCGCAAGGTCACCTTGAGCGGCGCAGCGAAGGTCATGCCACGCTGACGGCACTCGTCGACGTCATATTTCGGCGGCTCGAATTCGTAGCGGACGAACTCCAGCATCGAGGTGCCGGAAAAGTCGGAGATCGGGAACACCGAGCGGAACACCGCCTGCAGGCCCTCATCCGGCCGCCCGCCCGTGGGCTCGTCCACCATCAGGAACTGGTCGTAGGACGCCTTCTGAACCTCGATGAGGTTCGGCATCTCCGCGACTTCCTTGATGTGTCCAAAGAACTTGCGAACGCGTTTGCGACCGGTGAATGTCTGCTGCGCCATCGTGGCCTCTCATTTCGTCGCCCGGAGGGGCGAACCTTCCGAAACAGCGGCTGCCACCGCCCCTTCGGGTTGAATTTCGATCCATTTCGAGGATCTGAGGCTCAAAACCGGAACGGAAACGTCCCAGATCTGTTCTTCAGACCAGCAAAACGCAAAACGACGCGCGAGGCGCGAGGACGCACCCGCTCGTCACAACCATCTCGTCACGGACTGCAAAAGCCCGAAATTGCCTATCTCCCAGCGGCTTACGGACGGAGACGCCACTCCACCGATCAACCGGCTTTTCGTGCTGCCGACCCAATATGGGTTGACAATAATCGAGATTCGAGAG
This sequence comes from Bradyrhizobium sp. HKCCYLRH3073, assembly GCF_051167995.1. Classification (NCBI taxonomy): domain Bacteria; kingdom Pseudomonadati; phylum Pseudomonadota; class Alphaproteobacteria; order Hyphomicrobiales; family Nitrobacteraceae; genus Bradyrhizobium; species Bradyrhizobium sp. HKCCYLRH3073. The sequence continues at coordinate 333,512 of NZ_JBNPUD010000006.1, read as the reverse complement.
CGAAGCCCCCAAATCTCCACACTTTTCCGTGTTCAGCCCACAACAGACGGTTCCGTTGCACGCCTTTTGCAGTGATTCCGAGCCGCGCCCAATACCCCTGCAAAACTCCTTGTCCACATGATGACCGGGCGATGTTACCACCCGGCCATCATAATCTCTCGAAAGCCCCGGAACTGCCCATGGCAGCCCGGGGACTTCGTTCTCGTAATCGAAGCGATTACTTGAGCTCGATCTTGGCGCCAGCCTTCTCGAGCTGAGCCTTGATCTTCTCGGCCTCGTCCTTGTTGACGCCTTCCTTGACCGGCTTCGGAGCGCCCTCGACGAGGTCCTTGGCTTCCTTCAGGCCCAGGCCGGTGATGGCGCGGACTTCCTTGATGACCTCGATCTTCTTGTCGCCGGCCGAAGCCAGGACAACGGTGAACTCGGTCTTCTCTTCCGCCGGAGCGGCAGCGGCGCCACCGGCACCCGGAGCAGCGACGGCCACGGCGGCCGCGGCGGACACGCCCCACTTCTCTTCCAGGAGCTTGGCGAGCTCAGCGGCCTCGAGAACGGTGAGGGCCGAGAGGTCGTCGACGATCTTCTGCAGGTCAGCCATTGAAGTAGTTCCTTGATTTGGTTCGGTTCGAAACCAGGTTGTGAGTGTTTGCGAAGGGCGTCAGGCCGCTTCGCCCTTTGAGGCATGAGCCTGAATGACGCGCGCGACCTTGGCCGCGGGTGCATTGGCGAGCTGGGCGAGCTTGGTCGCCGGAGCCTGGATCAGGCCGACGAGCTTGCCGCGCAGTTCGTCCAGCGACGGCAGCGAGGCCAGAGCCTTGACGCTGTCGACATTCAGGACGGTTGAGCCCATCGAGCCGCCGAGGATGACGAACTTTTCGTTCGCCTTGGCGAATTCGATGGCAACCTTGGGCGCCGCGACAGGATCGTTCGAAGTTGCGATCACGGTCGGCCCCTTCAACAGGGAACCGATGCCGACGACGTCCGTGCCTTCAAGAGCAATTTTGGCGAGACGGTTCTTCGAGACCTTCACCGACGCGCCAGCCTGCTTCATCTGCATGCGCAGCTTCTGCATCTGGGCCACGGTGAGGCCGGAATAGTGAGCGACGACGGCAACGCCCGTGGTCTTGAAGACCTCGTGCAGCTGCTCGACCGCCTCTTTTTTTGCCGCTCGTTCCACAGCAAGCTCTCTCCGGTTGGCGGCCTTCGCCCGAAAGCGGGACCGCCGGGTTGCACCCGCCGTCCCACCAAACCTGACCTCCGGACGGAAGAACCCGAGGACACGCAAGGCAAAACGGCGATGAATAGCCTGCCCTTCCGAAAGCCCCAGGGATCCCTAGGAGGCTCGCGGAGTGTCGAGGTTCGAACCAAACCTGCATGCCACCACGACGAAGGCAGTGGACATGCCGAAATCCGGTCTTCACCCGTCTATGCAGGCTGGATGATTAAGCCATTGAGGAAATTGGATTCCACGCCGGCGCCTGCAGTCTCGGACAGGATCGGGGTGATCGGCGGACCGACCTCCCCTGCGGCATTTTCGAGAGCAGAAAGATCCTTCTTCCTTCCGAGAAATCCAAACGGATATCCTCAAAAGGAATGCTGGCTCCTCTCAACTTTCGGAATGCGCGCACAGGCGCGCCAGCAACAGCCGGCCCGCCTGGAAGCCGGTTCTTTAACCGCTCGATCGCGACTTGCCAAGACCCCAAGAGCAAAAATCGCACCAGTTGGGCCATGCCGTGGAGCAGGGTAGGAGCCCCGTCGCCCGGATGAGCGACAGCCGGCGCGCGGGACGCGCGTTCGGCGATAGCGACATGCGGGGTCTCACGTGCCCTGCCGGAGAACCCGGATGTCGCTGCGCTCATCAGGGCCACCGGGCATTGCGCGCGCAGGGCGCAATCCCGCCTCAGCCCTTCGGACAGGCCGCTCCGGCGTCGGCCCAGGCCTTGATCAGCTCGCCGAACTGCTTCTGGGTTCCCGGGGCCGGGGTCCGCCCTGCTCCCGGATTCCAGCCCCAGCCGACCAGCTCATCCTCAGCCATATGGTGAATCAGCTGCGCCATGGTCTTGCCGCCGTTGCGATTTGGATCCTTGATCTGTGCGCAGATCTGGCCGAGCGACTTGCCCTGCCAAGCCATCTCGATCGGAGCCAGCTGCCATTTGGGATTACCCGGCACGCGCGCCGCGTCGAAATTGGCCTCGTGGTGGCAGGTCGTGCAGGCGAGCCCGCCGGGCGCACCCATGCCGGCCTCGCCGCGGACCACCAGCGGCTGATGCGGAATCATCCTGTCGGTCTGGGTCGGCCGGTCGCCGGCCGGATGGCAGTTCATGCATCGCGGCGACTGCAGCACCTTTCCGGCCTCTTCGAACAGCGCCACGGCGCGCTCGTCCTTGCTCTTGATCCTGGCGAAGTCCGCCACCGGCTTGAGCCCGCCGGCGACGCGCGTCGCCTCGGGCGCCGCATCGGCGCGCCGCAGTGCCGGCAGGGCTACGATCGCAACCGCAGCCAGGCTGCCAGCGAGCAGCGCCATCGTCGCCGTTCTGAACAGGCTCATGCGGTGTCTCCCGGCCGGATCGGCAGTTGGGTCGGCCGCGGCAGACCTAGCCTGGCCATGGCGTTGGCGACGGCAGGTCCCAGCGGTGGCACGCCGGGCTCGCCGACTCCCGAGGGTTTCTCGGTCGACGGCACGATCGCAACCTCGATCTGCGGCATCTCGTGGATGCGCAGCGAGCGGTAGGTGTCGAAATTGCCCGACACCGGTCGTCCCTCGTCGAGCGGCTGCTGCGCATAGAGGATGTGGCCTAGCGCAAAGCCGATGCCGCCCTCCATCTGGGCGCGGATGATGTCGGGATTGACTGCGACGCCACAGTCGACAGCGCACCAGACCTTATGCACGACCGGTCCGTCGGCGCCCATCGACAGCTCGACCACCTGGGCGACGTAGGTGTTGAAGCTCTCGACCACGGCCACGCCGCGGGCGCGGCCCGCTTCGAGCTTGGCTCCCTTCCAGTCCGCGAGCTCGGCGACCGCCTTGAGCACACCGGCGTGACGCGGCTTGTCGGCCATCATCGCCAGTCGTCCCTCCACAGGATCCTGGCCGGCGGCTTCGAGCAACTGATCGACAAACGCCTCGACGGCGTAGCCGGTATGGGTGTGGCCGACCGAGCGCCACCACAGCACGGGCACGCCGACATCGACCTGATGCAGGTCGCAGCGGAAATTCGGCACCTGGTAAGGGATCTCGTTGGAGCCCTCATAGGCCGTCGAATCGAGGCCGTTCTTCATGGTCATCGCCTCAAACGGAGAGCCCTTCATGATCGACTGCCCGACGATCGTATCCGACCACGCCACGATCTTGCCGTCGCGGACCACACCACGCATCCGGTGCAGGCTGAACGGTCGGTAGTAGCCGCCGCGCATATCATCCTCGCGGGTCCACACCAGCTTGACCGGACGTCCCGGCCCGATCGCCTTGGCGACCTGCGCCAGCTCTGTGGCGACGTGGGTCGACTGCTGCGCCCGCCGGCCGAAGCTGCCACCAGCGAGAATCGTCTTGAGATCGACCTTGGCGATGTCGAGCCCAAGCACCTGCGCGATCACGGCGTGATCAGGCGTCGGAAACTGGCTGCCATAGCGCGCCGAGGCGGTGTCGCCTTTCCAGTGGATGAAGGCGTTGATCGGCTCCATCGGCGCATGGGCCAGATACGGGAAGACGAACTCGGTCTCGATCAGCCTGCCGCCCCTGGCGATCTCGGCGTCAACGTCGCCCTCCTGCTTCACCAGCGCGCCCTGCTTCTTTGCGCGCGCGCGAAACTCCTCCAGCAGTTGCGCCGTCCCGCGCGTCTCCGCCTTGCTGTCGTCCCAGGAGATCTCGAGCAGGTCGCGCGCGGTCTTGGCCGGCCAGAAGCCCTCGGCATAGACGGCGACACCATTTGGCACCTCCTTGACGTCGACGACGCCAGGCACGGCCTTCGCTGCTGATGCGTCGAACGAGGCCACCTTGCCGCCGAAGCGCGGCGAGCGCGCCACCAGCACGGTCAAGGTCCCCGGATCCTTGATGTCGAGCGTATACTCGGCCGAGCCGTTCGACTTCGCCACGCTGTCGAGCCGGGTCACGGCGCCTTCCTTGCCGATCAGCTTGAAGGCGGAGGGATCCTTGAGCTGCGGGTCCGACGGCACCGGCTGCTGCATCGCCTTGGCGGCCAACGCGCCGAAACCGCTCTGCTTGCCGGAGGAATGTCGGACGATGCCTTTATCGACCGTGATCTCCTCAGCCGGCACCTTCCATTCGTCGGCGGCCGCAGCCACCAGCATCGCGCGCGCGGCGGCGCCGACCTTGCGCATCTGCTCGTAGGAATTGGCGATCGCGCTCGAGCCACCAGTGCCCTGCACCCCGAACAAGAGATTCTTGTAGAGCACCGGATTCGAGGGCGCGTGATCGGCGCGCATCTGCGACCAATCGGCATCGAGCTCCTCGGCCACCAGGGTGGCCATGCCGGTGAACGGGCCCTGTCCGAACTCGATGTGCTTGCAGAGAACGGTGACGGTGTCGTCCTGGCCGATCACCAGAAACGTGTTCGGCGCGATGTTGACGGACTTGGCCGCGGCGCCATCCTGCGCGTAAGCCACACCGTTGCGGGCGACATAGGTGGCGAGCACCAGGCCTGCGCCGGCTTTCAGGAGCGAACGCCGGGACAATGCGGTTGAGGCAGCGGGCTTCACATATGCATTCATCGTCAGCCCTCCAGCGACTTGGCGGCGGAATGGATCGCGGCGCGGATGCGGACATAGGTCGCGCAGCGGCAGATGTTGCCGTTCATCGCCAGGTCGATGTCCTGGTCGGTGGGCTTGGGATTGAGGCCGAGCAGCGCGGCCGCGCTCATGACCTGCCCCGATTGGCAGTAGCCGCATTGCGGCACATCGTGCGCGGCCCAGGCCTTCTGCACGGCGACGGCTTCAGTGGAGGTCAGCCCCTCGATCGTGGTCACCTCGCTTTTTCCGACCGCCGAGACGGGCAACGAGCAGGAGCGGACGGTCTGGCCATCGACATAGACGGTGCAGGCGCCGCACTGCGCGACGCCACAGCCATACTTCGTGCCGGTCAACCCGACATTGTCGCGGATGGCCCAGAGCAAGGGAGTTCCGGGATCGACATCGACCTGATGCTCGCGCCCGTTGATCTTCAATGTGAACGCCGCCATTGCCGCCCTCGCTGTCTTTCGTTCGACAACGCGAGTTAGATGCATTCGAGAATGGCTCGCAATTCACAGAGCCGTGCAGTGCATCAAAATATTTCTGCGCGAGGACGGAACGATCTCTGGCTGATGTTGAATCGCTCCGAAGACGCTGCCGCAGTCCGCAAGGCTAGACAGCTACTTCACCTGATGAGGCAACGTCTCGCCCGCAAAGAACGCGGTAAGATTGGCGACCACGCAGGCCTGCATGGCGACGTGCGCCTCCCTGGTGTTGCCGCCGATATGCGGGGTCACCACCACGTTCGGCAGCATGGTCAGCTCATCCGGCGCATGCGGCTCGGTTTCGAACACGTCGAGGCCGGCGCCGGCGATGGTGCCGTCCTGTAGCGCCGCCAGCAGCGCGCGCTCGTCGATGACGGAGCCGCGCGAGATGTTGACGACATGGCCGTCGGGCCCCAGCCGCTTCAGGAGCCCGGCGTTGACGACGTGAGTGGTCTCGGCGCTGGCACGGACCGCGATCATCAGCACGGTGCACCATTCGGCGAGCGCCTCGAGGCTCGGAAAATATTGATACGGCAGGTCGTCGTAGCGCGTGCGGCTGAAATAGCCGATTTCGGTCTCGAACGCCACGACCCGGGCCGCGATCTTGCGGCCGATCTCGCCCATGCCGTAGACGCCGACCTTGCAGCCGGCGAGGCTCGGCGGCGGCTTCATCAGCGGCGATGGTTTTGCGGACGCCCAGCCCCCGTCGCGGACGTAAGCGTCTGCCACCATCAGCCGCCGCGTGCTCGCCAGCATCAGCATCACAGCGACGTCCGCGACCGCCGCGGCATTGGCGCCCGGGCTATGTGCGACGGCGATGTTACGGGCCGCGGCCGCCTTCAGGTCGACCCCGTCATAGCCGGTGCCATAGCAGACGATCGCTCCGAGCGCCGGGAGCCTGTCCATGTCGGCTGCGCCGAGCGGCGTGCCGCCGGCCGTGATCAGCGCCCGGATCCGCGCGACCTCGTCCGCCGGAAAAACCTCGTGCGCCGGCTTGCCGCCGCTGTCGAGCAGTTCGAAGCGGTCGGCAAAGCGCTGGGTCAGCGACTTCGGCAGGCGGGAATAGATCAGGACCTTGTCGGGCATGGCGGCAGGCACTCCAAATGCGAAGGGCGGGATCGATGAACGATCCCGCCCTTCTAACTAACCTATGCCCGGCCGCTTACGCGAGCACGGTGCCCGGCTCGACCTTGACGCCGGGGCCCATCGTCGAGGACACCGCGACGCGCTGGACGTAGGTGCCCTTGGCGCCGGCCGGCTTGGCCTTCACCACCGCATCCGCCAGCGCCTTGATGTTCTCGACCAGCTTGTCCTCGGCGAACGAGGCCTTGCCGACGCCAGCCTGGATGATGCCGGCCTTCTCGACGCGGAACTCGACCGAGCCGCCCTTGGCGCCCTTGACGGCACCGGCGACATCCATGGTCACGGTGCCGATCTTCGGGTTCGGCATCATGCCGCGCGGACCGAGCACCTTACCGAGACGGCCGACCAGCGGCATCATGTCGGGGGTGGCGATACAGCGGTCGAAGTCGATGTTGCCGTTCTGCACCTTCTCGACCAGGTCCTCCGCGCCGACCACGTCGGCACCGGCGGCCTTGGCTTCCTCGGCCTTGGCGCCGCGGGCGAACACGCCCACGCGCAGCGTACGGCCGGTGCCGTTCGGCAGCATGACGACGCCGCGGACCATCTGGTCGGCGTGGCGCGGATCGACGCCGAGGTTGATCGAGACCTCGATGGTCTCGTCGAACTTCGACACGGCCCGCTCCTTGATCATCTTGATCGCGTCAGCAAGCGGGTAGAGCTTGGTGCGGTCGATACCCTCGCGGGCCTTCTTCAAACGCTTTCCGAGTGCCATGGCCGCTTACCCCGCAACTTCCAGACCCATCGAGCGGGCGGAGCCCTCGACCATCTTCATGGCCGACTCGATCGAGTCGCAATTCAGGTCCTTCATCTTCTTCTCGGCAATCTCGCGCACCTGCGCCTTGGTCACCTTGCCGGCCTTGTCGCGACCCGGGGCCTTGGAGCCCGACTGGATCTTGGCGGCCTGCTTGAGGAAGTAGGACATCGGGGGGGTCTTCATCTCGAAGGTGAAGGACCGGTCCGCGTAGATGGTGATGACCACCGGGATCGGGGTGTTCTTCTCTTCCTTCTGGGTCTGCGCGTTGAACGCCTTGCAGAACTCCATGATGTTGAGACCGCGCTGACCGAGCGCCGGGCCGATTGGCGGCGACGGGTTGGCCGCGCCGGCCGGCACCTGAAGCTTCAGGTAGCCGGTTACTTTCTTTGCCATTGGGATTCTCCAATGCGCTCGCGACCTTGCCTGATGCGAACGCAACGCCTTGGGGCGACAAAACCCGTCAGGCGAGGTTTGGGACCGTGGTCCGGCGCGCTTGGCCCGGCTGGCAAAGCCGGTCACGCCTCCCACGAACGAAATCGCCCCCGTCCGGGGAGCGAAGCGCGCCCGATACACGAGATCGGACGAAAAGGAAAGGGTTGAGGGCAAAGCTCCCTCCTCCCGTCATTCCGGGGCGCCCGCAGGGCGAGCCCGGACTCCATAGCCACAGGGTGCCGCGTGAGGCACGCTGGAGCTGGCACTTCGCCGTCCCATTCCCGATCGAGGCTATGGATTCCGGGCTCAGCTCTGACGGCGGAGAAAGCGTGGATCGCCGGCCTCAGCCGACGACCTTCTCGACCTGGTTGAACTCGAGTTCGACCGGGGTGGCGCGGCCGAAGATCGACACCGCGACCTTGAGGCGCGAGCGGGCCTCATCGATTTCCTCGACCACGCCGGAGAACGAGGCGAACGGGCCGTCGGCGACGCGGACGTTCTCGCCGATCTCGAACGACACCGACGATTTCGGCCGCTCCACGCCTTCCTGCATCTGGTTCAGGATGCGCATCGCCTCGCCTTCGGAAATCGGCATCGGCTTGTTCTCGGCACCGAGGAAGCCGGTCACCTTGGGCGTGTTCTTGATCAGGTGGAACGCCTCGTCGGTCAGCTTCATCTTCACCAGCACGTAGCCGGGGAAGAACTTGCGCTCGGCGTTGATCTTTCGGCCGCGGCGCACCTCGGTGACGTTCTCGATCGGCACCAGCACCTGCTCGAACAGATCCTCGAGATTGCGCTGCTTGGCCTGCTCGCGGATCGACTCCGCGACCTTCTTCTCGAAGTTCGAATAGGCGTGGACGATGTACCAGCGCTTGTCGGAGCTTTGCGTTGCGATTGCCATCAGTGGATGCCCAGCACGAGGGTGATGAGATAACGGATGATCTGATCGGCGGCGAAGAAGAAGATCGAGGCCAGCGCCACCATCACGAACACCATGATCGTGGTGATGGTGACCTCGCGACGGCTCGGCCACGAGACCTTGGCGGTCTCCGAGCGCACTTCCTGCAGGAATTTGAACGGGCTGGTAGCCATCGTCAGGGGTCCTCGTCCGTCATCGGACGATTGAAGAGTTGACTGGGAAAACCGAACAGCCGACCGTGGCCCACCCTCTTGTCGGAGAGATGAGCCGAATCCACGGGCTCGCTTGTTCGGGGAGTGAAAAGCCGCGCCGGATATCCGCGTGTAGCGGGCCGGCTGCAGGTCCTCGATATCTACTGTCGACCCGGCCGAAGGTCAAGGTACCGAGGTGAACGACGCTCCTACGGCCCTCCGGCCCGGTCGGTTGGTGGATCTGCCCCAGGCGCGTGCGGCCGACGCGTTTCACTTCGGCGTCGCAAAATAGAAGTCGACCCGCCCCGGCACCGAGCCATAGGTATACGGCTGCTGCCGGCGTTCGGTCATGTCCATCACGTCGTCGCGCACGTTGTCGAACAGGCGGCGAACCTCGAGACCCGGAACCTGCATGTTCTTGACGAAGGCCGTGGCGAACGGCGAGTTCGCTGTATCGCCGTCGAGAGCGGTCTCGCCATGCTTTGCGGCGAACACGACCAGCGTCCCGGGATCGGGCTCCATCTGCGCCAGACCGCGGCTGACGGACCTGGACGCCACCGTCATGGTTCGCTTCATCTGACTGGCGAAGGGATTGTCGCGACATGCATCCAGCAGCACCAGGCGCAGTTGCTTGGCCCGCTCCGCAGAGTTGAGCACCTGATCGATCGAGACCGCTTCGAGGCTGATGTCGCGATCGCTTGCGATCCTGGCATCGACCGGGATGAGATAGTTGACTCCTGCGACCTCCATGCCATGTCCGGCGTAATAGACGACGGCCCAGTCGGCGGACTCGGCCTGCCGTGCAAACTCGCGCAGCGCACCGACGAGTTGATCTCTGCCCAGGTCGTTCTCCAGCATCACGGTCTGAAAATTCGCCCGGCGTAGCGCGTCCGCCACCAGAGCGGCGTCCCGGCCAGGATTGGGGAGCGTCGGAACGTTCTGATAGGCCGAATTGCCGATCACCAGAGCGATCCGTTTGCCGGGTGAGTGGCCGGAAGCAAGAACGGCACCGAGGGCAGCCGGCTTGGTCTGGGCGGGCGGCGCAGCGTCGGCGCCGATGGCGTCGGCGATGTTGGCCTGCTGCCCCGTCTTGGATCCCTTCGCGCGCTGCGCCAGCTCCTGCTGCAGCTTCTTCTGCTGGGCTTCGAACGCTTTTGGGTCCGTCGGAGGCCCGTCATAGGCCTTGTTGAAGTCACGCAAGGGCAGGCTCATCGAAACCACCTGCCCGGTATTCATCGTGGCCTGAACGTTGATGGTCTGACCGCGGCGCAGGCTGCCCAACAGTTCCGGGGTGAGCTCGTAGTCCGACATACAACCGTTCTTGAAGCAGATGATGAACGGCTTCTGCAGACTCCGCTCGCTGTCGATCATCAACCGGGTGCCTTCGGCGAAATCCATGCCCAACGGCAGCGTGATCCGCAGCAGCCTCTTCGGGTCGGCTTCGGGCTCGATGACCACGGCCGCGAGCAAGGGTTGGCCCGTTTCGATCCGGCCGTCCTTGCCCGTGAAGCAGACCAACTTGGCATCGGCGTCCTTGCCCTTCAGGCAGAACTTGGTCCAGGGCGCCATGACAGAGAGATTCGGTTTCAAAATCGGGAGGCTCTTGTTGTTCCTGATCTTGAACAGAGCCACGAACATCTTTCTTTGCTGCTCGTCGACAGCATTCCAGTTGCCTGCCTTGGCACCGAGCGCCTGGGCCAAATCGGCGAGCGGAAGCGGAAGCGACAGCGGTGCGCCATTCGCATTGATGGCTTGAACGACCAGGCTCTTGCCGTTCTTCAGCATTTCGATCAGCTCAGGCGTCGCATTGTAGTCCGAGACGCAGCCGTCTGCGCCGCAGAACAAATAGGTGCTCTGGATCGGCTTCTCCGCGTCGACGATGATCCGCGTTCCGTGAACGGTTTGCAGACCGAGCGGGAGAACCACCCTTAAGACCTTACGGGCCTCCCCGTCTCTCTCGACGAGCACGGCCACGACAACTCGCTCGTTCTCGGCGGACCGCGCTGTCTTGGTGGTGAAACAGATCTGCTTGCCGTCAACATCTGCTTCGCGCGTACAGGCCTTCGCCCATGGGGAATACGACAGCTTGATCTCCTGCGCGGGCTTGGTCTGCGCTATCGCGGGTGAGGCCAGCACCGACAACAAGCCGAGCGCCAGTGCGATGCCGCTCCCGACCGCCAGCGCAGCAAAACTCCTCATGCTCCCAACCTCTTTCGCGCCTTCAATGCAGGGTTGAACGGCAGCCTACCGTGTTGCCGGGTTCGCGGCACGGAAAAAACAGCGCCTGCCCGACCGACATCGAGCATTCGCTCAACGGCCGCGCGGGCCTCGAAGACTAGCCACGGATTACCGCTGCCGACCCTGTCTTTCCGCGCGATGGGAGAACGGCGGAGCACCGCGACGAAATGCCGTGGTTCATGCGCAGCCCGCGCTTGCTCATGATGATTCGGGCCCGCATGCTGCAGCCCATAAGAACAATGATCCGGAGGAAATCCATGATGTCTGCCCCGCGGAAGGGCGTAATGAGCCTTGCGGCCATCGGCCTTGCCACTCTCGTCCTCACCGCCGTCCCCGCCCGCGCCCAGGCGCCGCTCAAGATCGGCGTGCTCAGCGACTTCTCGTCGGTCTATTCGGACATTGGCGGCCAGGGCAATCTCGAGGCGACCAAGCTCGCCATCGAGGAATTCGGCGGCACGATGTTCGGCAAGCCGATCGAGGTGATCAGCGCCGATCCGCAGAACAAGGCCGACATCGCCGCCGCGATCGTGCGCAAATGGTATGAGAACGAGGCCGTCGACATGGTCATCGACATGCCGACCTCGGCCACCGCGCTCGCCGGCATGGAGATGTCGAAGCAGTTCGAGAAGCTGATGATCGTGACGGATGCCGCGAGCTCCGACATCACCGGCAAGTCCTGCTCGCCCTACACCGTGCACTGGACCTACGACACCTACGGCAATGCGCACACGGTCGGCAGCGCCATCGTCAAGAACGGCGGCAACACCTGGTTCTTCATCACCGCCGACTATCTGTTCGGCCATTCGATCGAGCGCGACACCGGCGACGTCGTGCGCGCCGCCGGCGGCACGGTGGTCGGCAGCGCCCGCCATCCCCTCAACAACCAGGACTTTTCGTCCTTCCTGCTGCAGGCCCAGGCCTCCAAGGCCAAGATCATCGGCATGGCCAATGGCGGTGGCGACACCATCAACACCATCAAGCAGGCCGCCGAGTTCGGCATCGTCGCTGGCGGCCAGAACCTCGCCGGCATCGTGATGTTCATCTCCGACATCCACAGCCTCGGCCTGAAGCTCGCACAGGGATTGATCATCACGGAGGCCTATTACTGGGACCTCAACGACCGCACCCGCGCCTTCGGCAAGAAGTTCTTCGACAGGATGAAGCGGATGCCGACCATGAACCAGGCCGCGACCTACAGCGCCACCCTGCACTATCTCAATGCCGTGAAGGCCGCCGGCACCCGCGACACCAGGCCGGTGCTCGCGAAGATGCGCGAGACTCCGGTGCGCGACGCCTTCACGGACAACGGCGTGCTGCGCGAGGACGGCCGCATGGTGCACTCGATGTTCCTGTTCGAGGTGAAGAAGCCGGAGGAATCGAAGGGCCCGTGGGACTATTACAAGGTGCTGGCGGAGGTGCCCGGCGACCAGGTGTTCCGGCCGCTGAAGGACGGCAACTGTCCCTATGTGAAGCAATAAGAGGTCGCCGAAACGCATTCGGGGCTCGCGCATCGCGGGCCCCGGCCTCACCTGTCTCGTCGATTTTTGGCTTAAGTGCTTGATCTCGCTGGCAGGAGTGGAGAGGCTCGAACTCCCAACCCCCGGTTTTGGAGACCGGTGCTCTACCAATTGAGCTACACTCCTAGCGAGCCGGGACAGTGTCGCCGGTTCGCGCGCTTTGAAGCATAGACCTCCCCCCGAATGCAAGGGTGCAATGGGGCAAATCGACTGGTCAGACCACAACTTCCGCGCCAGACTTGATGCAAACCGACAACAGGACTTCAGGGAGAGCCCATGACCCCGCCGACTGCCGCATCCAGCGTGCCCCTTTCCGCGCTCCGCTCGCTGACGCCGCCGCTGCCGGATGACCGCCCCGAGGCGCTGGGCCTGTCCCAGGCTCGGCTGCAGCGGGCCTCCGATGCATTCAAGCGCGAGGCCGACAAGGGAACCATCCCCGGCGCCACCCTGCTGGTCGGCCGCCGCGGCCGGATCGGCTGGTTCGACGCCATCGGCCGGCAAACGCCCGACGCCGACACGCCGATGCGGCCGGATTCGATCTTCCGCATCTTCTCGATGACCAAGCCGATCGTCTCGCTCGGGATCATGATGCTGGTCGAGGACGGCGAGTTGTTGCTGTCCGATCCGGTCGCCAAGTTCATCCCGGAATTCGGCGAGCAGAAAGTGGGCGTCGAGACCGGCGGCCAGCTGGAGCTGGTGCCGGTCGCCCAGCCGATGACGGTCCAGGACCTGCTGCGCCACACCTCGGGCCTCGCTTATGAGCACACCGGCACCGGGCCGGTGCACCAGCTCTACCAGCAGTCGCGGGTGCGCAGCCGCAAGATCACCAATGCCGAGCACGCGACAATCGTCGCCGGCCTGCCGCTGATCTGCCAGCCGGGCGCCGAGTTCAACTACAGCCGCTCGACCGACATTCTCGGGCGCATCATCGAGGTCGTCTCGGGCCAATCGCTCGGCGCCTTCCTCGCCGCGCGCATCCTCAAGCCGCTCGGCATGAACGAGACCGCCTTCTTCACCGCGGAGGTCAATGCCGGCCGGCTCGCCGAGCCGTTCGCCAAGGACCCGTGGACCGGCGAGGCGGTCAACCTGTTCAAGATGACCGAGCAGCCTCTGATGGAATCCGGCGGCGGCGGCCTTGTCGCGACCACCATGGACTACGCGCGGTTCTGCGCCATGCTGCTCAACCGCGGCAGCCTCGATGGCATCAGGCTGGTCGGCCGAAAGACGCTGGAGCTGATGGCCTCCGACCATCTCGGGCCTCATGTGAAGACGCAGGGCACCCTGCTGTCGCCCGGTCACGGTTTCGGCCTCGGCTTCGCCGTGCGCCGCGAGGCCGGCATCGCCCCCTTCCCCGGCTCGCCCGGCACCTTCTTCTGGAGCGGCATCGCCGGCACGTTCTTCTGGATCGATCCGAAGGAGGAGCTGTTCTGCGTGTTCATGGCCCAGGCTCCCGGACAGCGCGACTACCTGCGCACGCTGGTGCGCGACGTGGTGTATGCCGCGGTGGAGTGAGGGGGCGTTTGTAGCCCGGATGAGCGCAGCGACATCCGGGATCTCCCGTACTCTTCGTGTGAACCCGCATGTCGCTTCCGCTCATGCGGGCTACGGGGCCTATGACGTTTGCCCGGATGCAGCGACAATCACAACTGTCGTCCCGGCGAACGCCGGGACCCATACCGTGTGATCTGTCGTGGGATGTCACTGCCAGTTGCCTGCCTCATGACGGCCGGTGGTTGTGGGTCCCGGCGTTCGCCGGGACGACACTGTTGGGTGAGGCCGCAACGCCGGCCACGCGAATAGTTCCCCTCAACTGATCGTCGCGCCGCCGTCGATCACCATGGTCTGGCCCGTCATGAAATTTCCGGCGGCGGAGCCGAGGAAAACCGCCGCGCCGGCGATCTCGTCGGGGATGCCGATGCGCAGCAGCGGCGAGCGCGCGGTGGAGGCCTTGAGGTTGTCCGGATTGTCCCACAAGGCTTTGGCGAAATCGGTCTTGATCAGGCCGGGCGCGATGCAGTTCACGCGCACATTGTGCGGGCCGTATTCGCAGGCGAGGTTGCGCGCGAGCTGCATGTCGGCAGCCTTGGAGATCGCGTAGGCGCCGAGGATGGTCGAGCCCTTCAGGCCGCCGATCGACGACACGATGATGATCGAGCCGTCCTTGCGCGCGATCATCTGCGGCACGACCATGCTGATCAGCCAGTTGTTGGCGACGATGTTGTTGTCGAGGATCTTCCGGAACTGATCGTCGGAGATGCCGGCGAGCGGCCCGTAATAGGGATTGGAGGCGGCGTTGCAGACCAGCACGTCGATCTTGCCGTAGATGCGGTTGGCCTCGTCGACCAGGTTCTGCAGGTTCTCCTTGCTGGAGATATTGGCGGCGACGGCCGCCGCCGTGCCTGCACCGAAGCGGTCATTGAGCTCCTTGGCGACGGCATCGCAGACATCGGCCTTGCGCGACGAGATCACCACCTTGGCGCCATGCTCGGCCATGCGCTCGGCAATGGCGAGCCCGATGCCGCGGGTCGATCCGGTGATGACGGCGACCTTGCCGGTCATGTCGAACAGGGTCATGGGGAGTCCTCCTGGGTTGAGTTGTTATGAGTTGCGGAATGGCAGCCGCGAGCTCGGTCGCGTAGCCCGGATGAGCGCAGCGACATCCGGGGTCTCACGCGCTGCAACGGTGAACCCGGATGTCGCTGCGCTCGTCCGGGCTACGAAGTTCACTACGCCAGCTTGCTCGTCGTCACCTCCGGCCCGGCCGGCTGGTGCATCGCGCGGTGCGCGGCATCGGCGATCCATGGCTGCTGGTTGACCATCGGCAACCGCCAAGTGCTGATGTCGCCAGCCACGATGTGGTCGAGCCGGGTCACCGAGCAGTTGTCGATGTCGAAAGCCAGCCCCTTCTCGACCAGGCCGCCGAGCGCGAGGCCCACCGCAGCCTTGATGGTGCCGCCATGGCCGACGGCGATGACGTCGCGGCCGGCTTCCGAAACGGTGATACGAGCAATCGCCGCGGTGACGCGGGTGTACAGATCCATGTAGCTCTCGCCGCCCGGCGCCGGCTCATCGATGGCGGCGAACCAGTGGCTGCCCGCGGGACGGCTGGCCAGGAACGCGGCGCGGTTCATGCCCTGCCATTGTCCGAGATGCTGCTCGGCAAAAGCGGCCTCCCTGACCATCGCTGCGGGACGCGGGAAGCCGGCGGCCCAGATCGCCTCGGCGGTCTGATGCGTGCGCATCAGATTGCTCGCATACCACGCCGCACTGCGCGGTAGGATTTTTGCGACCGCCTCGAACACCTCGCGATCGGAGATATCGCAGGCGATGTCGGACTGGCCGTAGATATTGCCGCCGTCGCTGCGCACCGGCGCGTGACGCACCCACCACCAGCGCGTGATGACGACAGAAGGTTTCGTTCCATCAACCAACATCGCTCAACCCTTCCCTCCGCTCGTCTCTCGCTGTACGTGAAGGCCCAGATCGTCTCAAGCCGCTTGGCGATCTCAGCACGTTTGAAACGGCGTTTGAATTCCGTTGCGCGGCACGCAACTGACCACAATTGAAGCAGGAGGAAACATGGGCCGCCTCGAAGGCAAATCCGTCATCATCACCGGCGCCGGCAGCGGCATCGGCCGCGCCGCATCGCTGATGTTCACCAGGGAAGGCGCGCGGCTGATCGCGGTCGATCGCAGCGAAGGCGTCAAGGAGACGGTCGAACTCGTCAAGCAGCAGGGCGGCATCGCGGAGGCCGTGATGGCCGACGCCGGTTCGGAAGCCGACGTGAGCGGCTTCATCGATCGCGCCGTTGCGACCTACGGCAAGCTCGACGTCATCTGGGCCAATGCCGGCATCTCCGGCGGCTTGATCCCGATCGCCGAACAGACCGTCGAGCACTGGCAGGAGATCCTGCGCATCAATCTGATCGGCCCGTTCCTCGCGGTGAAATACGCGATGCCGCACATGGTTCGGCAGCAGCGCGGCGCCATCGTCTGCACGGCCTCCGTTGCGGGCCTGAAGTCCGGCGCCTCGGGCCATCCCTATGCGGCGAGCAAGGCGGGCGTCATCAGCCTGGTGCAGACCACGGCCTACTCGCTGTCCGGCACCGGCGTGCGCATCAATGCGGTCTGTCCCGGCCTGATCGAGACCGGCATGACCAAGCCGATCTTCGACGGCGCCAAGGAGCGCGGCACCGAAGGCAAGATCGGCCAGCTCAATCCGTTGAAGCGCGCCGGCCAGCCGCATGAGATCGCCGCCATGGCCCTGTTCCTCGCCAGCGACGAGGCCTCCTACGTCAACGGCCAGGCCTTTCCGGTGGACGGTGGGCTGACCGCGTCGATGCCGTATGCGGGCAAGCCGATCTAATTGAATGGCTGCCTCGCTCTCCGCTGTCGTCCCGGCGAACGCCGGGACCCATAACCACCGGCCGGAGTGAGGCAGGTAACTGACAGCGACATCCCTCGATGGATCACGCGGTATGGGTCCCCGCGTTCGCGGGGACGACACCTGTTGTTGCCGCACGACTGCGGCCCCTAAACCACGATTGCCCGCCATCCCCACCGCTGTCGTCCCCGCGAACGCGGGGACCCATACCCCCAGGGAGCGGTTTGAGGCAGGCTGACGGTTGGCTTTTGGCCCAACACATCTGCTGCGGCGTATGGATCCCGGCTCTGCGCACCGCCAGCGCGTTCACGCTGTCGATGCTTGGCCGCAATGACGATATCCAAACATGCGCGTTCATTCCCGCGACGCATCCGCGCCCGAGTGATCCCGAAATTCACCGCCCTCAAACAGAGGGCGCAGGGAAGGCCAGGCGTCGGCTGACGCCTGCGGCCCGCCTGCGAAAAAATGCAGGCGGCAGGTACCACAGGTGCAGCCGAGAACACCCGGCCTTCCCTGCGCGACGGTCTTCACGCTTATACGCAGTCTGCCTGGTGCGCCGGGCTTGTTGGCCACCATGATCCGCGCGGCGCGTCAGCGCCGTCGCGAACGTAACACCAGCGTCGGGGTGTCAGCACGCTGCGACTTCACGTCCGCGCCGAGCCGTTCGTCCGCGCATCCTTGAAGGACACGCTGCGGCTCCATCGCGGCCATCGCTCCCCGCCTCGCGTGTCGTGACGATCGCGCGCAACGCCCCTTCCGAGTGAGGCGGGATGGCGGCCATCAAATCACAAATTCCGAAAAAGCGAAAGTAAAATCTTTCGCCTGCCCAGGCTGAACGAGGCGATCACCTTGATCACGCTCGCAAACTTTCTTTGCCGGCGCGACCGCGTCGTGTCGCAGCGGACAGCGGTCCGGTTCAAGCGCAGGCATCGGCGCTCGCTGCGATTTTTTCAGCCCACGTCTTCGAACCGCCTGCTTCGAGCCTCCGTCGAACTTCGCAAGCGGACCATTCCGGCCTCGCCGAAACCGAAGGATGGATCAGATGTCGAGATTGTCAAAACTAGCCCTGCTCACCTTGGGCGCCCTGGCGGCCGGCGCGGCCATGACGAGCGCGAGCGCGCGCGAGACCCAATGGCCGGGCTGTGAGCTGGTCTCCTGGACGGCCTGCGGCACCGACGCACAGGTGCAGCAATCGCAGCGCCGCCAGAGCCGCGATACCTCGCCGATCTACATGAAGCAGACCGATCCGCGCTACAGCAACGCGCTGACCGCGGCCGGTGGTGGCGGCGGAGGTGGTGGTGGCGGCGGCGGTGGGCGCTGAGCCCGCGCCAACGCGGGCCTGATGAGGAGCCCGGATGAGCGAAGCGACATCCGGGTTCAGCACTTCTGCCGGTGAAGAACCCGGATGTCGCTTCCGCTCATCCGGACTGCCAAGCTACGCCGCTCCGGCCTTTTGCGCGTAGGCCCAGGCCTGCTTGGTCATCGGCACCATGCGCTTGACGGACTCGATGGCCTTGTCGTTGGCGGCGGTGCCGTCGCGGATGCGGCCGATGATGCCCTGCAAAATGCCGGCGAGCCGGAACAGATTGTAGGCGAAGTACCAGTTGAGGTCCGGCAGCTCGGTGCCGGTGACGCCGCAATAGATCGCGGCCGCCTCCTCCATGGTCGGGATGTTCAGCGCCTTCAGGTCGACCCCGTCGAGGCCCGGCATGATCCACTGCATCAAGAGATAGGTGAAATCGGCCATGGGATCGCCGAGCGTCGACAGTTCCCAGTCGAGCACCGCGATGACGCGCGGCTCTGATGCGTGGAAGATCATGTTGTCGAGCCGGTAGTCGCCATGCACGATCGAGACGCGCTGCTGCACCGGCAAGGTGCGCGGCAACCACTCGATCAGCTTCTCCATTTCCGGCAGGTGCTCGGTCTCGGAGGCGCGATATTGCTTGGTCCAGCGATCGACCTGGCGGGCGAAGTAGTTGCCCGGCTTGCCGAACTCGCCGAGGCCGATCGCCGCCGGATCATAGCTGTGCAGCTTCGCCAAGGTCTCGATCTTGCTGGTGAAGATCGCGCGCCGCTCGGGCGCTGCGACATGCGGCAGGGTCGGATCCCAGAACACCCGGCCCTCCTCCATCGACATGATGTAGAAGGCCGCGCCGATGACGCTGTCGTCGTTGCACAGCGCATAGGCCTTGGCGACCGGAAAGCCCTGCTTGCCGAGTGCTGCGATGACGCGGAATTCGCGATCGACTGCATGCGCCGACGGCAGCAGCTTGCCGAACGGCTTTCGCCTGAGCACGTAGGAACGCGCCGGCGTGTTCAGGCGATAGGTCGGGTTCGACTGGCCGCCCTTGAACTGGAGCACGGTCAGCGGGCCCTGATAGCCTTCGACATGCTCGGCCATCCAGGCCGCGAGCTTGGCCTCGTCGAAGCGATGCCGCTCCTCGACCGGCTTGGTGCCGGAGAATTCTTCGTCCTTCTTGACGCCGTCGGC
Organism: Bradyrhizobium sp. HKCCYLRH3073; assembly: GCF_051167995.1. NCBI lineage: Bacteria > Pseudomonadati > Pseudomonadota > Alphaproteobacteria > Hyphomicrobiales > Nitrobacteraceae > Bradyrhizobium > Bradyrhizobium sp. HKCCYLRH3073. Next base: position 314,216 of record NZ_JBNPUD010000006.1, on the reverse strand, counting down.
CACGACGAACTCCCTTGGTGTTACGTCTCATCCTACGAGCCGCGGCGATTGCCGTCGCTCGTTTTTTTTCGTCATTGCGAGCGCCGCCTGCAATGCCCGTGAGAGGGCTCAGTTACGTAGGGTGGGCAAAGCGAAGCGTGCCCACCCTCTTGCTTCGCGCTCGACAATGGTGGGCACGCCTCCGACTGCGCGCTTTGCGCACAGCCGGAGGCCTTGCCCACCCTACGAGTTCAGTGCCGCGGCTCGTTGGCGTATTTCTTCATTTCGAGCCGGGCGATGGCGCGGTTGTGCACCTCGTCGGGGCCGTCGGCAAGACGGAGCGTGCGGATGTTGGCGTAGTCCTTGGCGAGACCCGCATCATCCGACACGCCGGCGCCGCCGAACGCCTGGATGGCGTCGTCGATGATCTTCAGCGCCATGTTCGGGGCGGCGACCTTGATCATCGCGATCTCGCCCTGGGCGGTCTTGTTGCCGACCTTGTCCATCATGTCGGCCGCCTTGAGGCACAACAGCCGGCACATCTCGATGTTGGTCCGGGCCTCGCCGATGCGCTGCTCCCACACCGAATGCTCGATGATCTTCTTGCCGAAGGCCTGGCGCGTCATCAGCCGGCGCACCATCTTCTCCAGCGACTCCTCGGCCTTGCCGATGGTGCGCATGCAGTGATGGATGCGGCCGGGGCCGAGGCGGCCCTGCGCGATCTCGAAGCCGCGGCCCTCGCCGAGCAGGATGTTCTCCGCGGGCACGCGGACGTTCTCGAGCAGCACCTGGGCGTGGCCGTGCGGCGCGTCGTCGAAGCCGAACACCGGCAGCATCTTCTCGACCTTGATGCCGGGGGTGTCGAGCGGCACCAGGATCTGCGACTGCTGCTGATGCTTGGCGGCCGACGGATCGGTCTTTCCCATCAGGATCGCGATCTTGCAGCGGGGATCGCCGACGCCCGACGACCACCATTTGCGGCCGTTGATGACGTAATGATCGCCGTCACGCACGATCCGCGTCTCGATGTTGGTGGCATCCGACGAGGCCACGGCCGGCTCGGTCATCAGGAAGGCCGAGCGGATCTCGCCGTCCATCAGCGGGCGCAGCCATTTGCGCTTCTGCTCCTTGGTGCCGTAGCGGATGAACACTTCCATGTTGCCGGTGTCGGGCGCCGAGCAGTTGAACACCTCGGAGGCCCACGAAATGCGGCCCATCTCCTCCGACAGCAGCGCATATTCGAGATTGGACAGACCGGCGCCGCGGAACTCGTCGTCCTCATGTGGCGACGGCGGCATGAACATGTTCCAGAGGCCTTCCGCCTTGGCCTTCGCCTTGAGGTCCTCCAGGATCGGGATCACCTTCCAGCGGTCGCCCTCGGCGTCCTGCTGCTTGTAGATCGGCACCGCCGGGCGGACATGCTTGGTCATGAAGCTGCGCACACGCTCCAGCCATTCCTGCTGCTTCGCCGACATCGTGAAGTCCATGGGACTCTCCTTGGGTGTTTCCTCTGAAATTTTGGCCGCAGTGTCGGCCCGCCCACGGCGTCCGTGCAAGTGTGATCTTGCGCGACACGACCGCGCGAACCGTCGCTGCAGCGCCGAAATGTCGCCCCACGGAAGAACCGTGATTGACATTGCGGCCGTCTCAAACAATAGTTTCATACAATTGTTTGAAACGCAACTCCCCGCTTCATCGTTCGGGAGGACGAGCATGGCGACCGACCAGACCCGGACTGCGATCCTGATCGCCGCCGAGCGGCTCTATGCCGAACGCGGCTTCTCCGACGTAACCTTGCGCGACATCGTGGCGGAGGCGAACGTCAATCTCGCCGCGGTGAACTATCATTTCGGCTCCAAGGACGAGCTGATCGCCGAACTGTTCGTGACGCGCTCGATCGCGCTCAACCGCGAGCGCCTGCGCGAATTGCGTGAAGCCGAGGATGCCGGCGGCGGCCGCGCCGACATCTCCGACATCCTGCGCGCCCTCGTCGGCCCGATCCTGCGCGGCTGCCTCGGCCCTGAGAACCAGCGCTCGGCGGTGGCGCAGTTCATGATCCGCGCCTCGATCGAATCGGTGCCGCCAATTCGCCGTATCAAGACCAAGGAAATCGACCATCTGCGGAAGTTCGCAAGCGCAATGCAGCGCGCCCTGCCCGACAGCTCCGAGGTCGATCTGTTCTGGGGCCTGCATTTTGCGCTCGCCATGGCGCATCACACCATCCGCGAGAGTGAGCGCCTCACCAAGCTCTCCGACGGTCAATGCGACCTCGACGATGTCGAGGATGTGATCGCGCGGGTGGTGCGCGGCGCCGTGCTCGGCTTGACCGCGCGCGATCAGGCGGCAAAGTCGAAGGTCAAGATTGCAGCGCGCAGCCCGTAGCCGGGATCCCACCATCCACCATGGAGTCCACTCGTGACGTACCGACCGCACCTGTTACTCGCCTTCGTCGCGTCCACGCTCGTGATGGTCACCGCCAGCGAGCCGGTGCTGGCCCGCGGCGCCGCCGCCAGCATCATGAACTCGCCGGGCTATCAGCGCCGCCTGCAGGAATCGCGGCAGCAGCTTGGCGCGCCACCGCCCGCCCGGTACGTTGTAGAGCCGCGCTATCATGCGCCGCGGCACAAGGCGAAGCGGCACCGTCATCACAGCCACAATTAGGAGCAAACTCTCTCCACGGGTCGTCCCGGCGAACGCCGGGACCCATACCGCATGATCCGTCTTGAGGCACGCGGAGAGATATCGAGAGTCAGCACGCCGGCCGGTGGTTATGGGTCCCGGCGTTCGCCGGGACGACACCGGAGAATGACGCGACTAGCGGTGCCCTACACGACGCCCTGCTGCTTCAACGCCGCGATCTTCGCCTCGTCATAGCCGAGCCCCGACAGCACGTCCTGCGTATGCTCGCCGAGCAGCGGCGGCGCGCGATATTCGGTGATCGGGGTGCCGGAGAAGGTCAGCGCGTTGCGGATCAGGGACAGCTGCGGCTCGAACGGGTGCTCGACCTTCACCTCCATGCCGCGCGAGCGGACATGCGGATCGGCGAACACGTGCGCAAAATCGTTGACCGGCCCGCATGGCACGCCGGCCTTCTCCAGCTCCTCCAGCCAATGCGCCACCGAGTTCTTCAGGAACAGGCCGGCGAAGATCGCCATGATCTCCTTGCCGTTGACGACGCGGTCGTTGTTCCTGACGAATTTCGGATCGGTGGCGAGCTGGGGCGAGCCGAGCACGGCGCAGGTGCGCGCGAATTGCGCGTCGTTGCCGACCACCAGCATCAATTCGCCGTCGGTGCAGCGGAACACGCCGGCCGGCATGCCGCCATTGCCCCAGGTGCCGCGGCGCGGCGGCGACTTGCCGTTGACCAGGAAGATCTGGGCGTAGTGCGACAGCGACGCGATCACGGTGTCGAACAGGCAGACGTCGATGTGCTGGCCGCCGCCGCCATTGACGTCGCGGTGATACAGCGCCGAAAGGATGCCGATCGAGGTGTTCATGCCGGTCATGTAGTCGACGATCGAGGGACCGACCTTCATCGGCCCCGCCCCCGGTTCGCCGTCCATGTGGCCGGTCACGCTCATCAGCCCGCCCATGGCCTGGAAGATCGCATCATAGCCGGCGCGCGGTGAATACGGCCCGGTCTGGCCGAAGCCGGTCACCGAACAGTAGATCACGTCGGGATTGATCGCCTTGATGGCCTCGTAGTCGAGGCCGTAGCGCTTGAGATCGCCGACCTTGTAGTTCTCCATGAACACGTCGCAGTCCTTGGCGAGCGCGCGGATGATCTCCTGCCCCTCCGGCGAGGCGATGTTGACCGTGACGGACTTCTTGTTGCGGTTGGCGCAGATGTAGAAGGAATTGTTGTTGTTGGCCTTGCCGTCGGGGTCCCTGAGGTAGGGCGGACCGAACGCGCGCGCGTCGTCGCCGGTGCCGGGCCGCTCGATCTTGATCACCTCGGCGCCGAGATCGGCCAGCATCTGCGCCGACAGCGGTCCGGCCAGGACGCGGGTCAGATCGAGAATCTTGATGCCAGAAAGCGGCAGGGCCGACATGGAGTTCCTCCGGGAGTTCTTATTCCTTGGCGCGGACATGCCCTGGCGAGGGCCCCGCCCGTCACCCGCCGATACACCATTTCGCGACTCGGAGCACTGCGCTGGCGGCATGCCGCCTTGCCCGGCACAGGACGTCACCCCGAGCACCGCGCCCCGGGCGACCCAAATCCTGGGCGGTGGAAACTCGTCGCCGCTCCAAGACGGCCGCTCCGGCGCGGACATTGCCGGATTCGCGACGGCCGGCCACTTTCTTGCTTCATTTTGTGTGCGACCGGAGTCCAGACACATCCGGACACAGGGAACAAGGAGCCGTTAAGCGTTACAGCCACAGCTGGAGGCAGGTTTGATGTCTTACCCTCTGGAGCACGCCATGACGTCGATCTCTGCCTCCTCGATGAGCGGCTTTTCCCCGCTCGACCTGCTCAAGCAGGAGCTCACCAAGGAAGTCTCGGCCGGCAAGGTCAGCTCGACCGACCAGACCGCCTTGTCGTCGGCGCTCGACGACATCGATTCCGCGTTGAAGAGCGGCAGCAGCAGCTCGTCCTCGTCATCGACCTCCAGCACACCGCCCTCGCCCAAGGAGATGCAGTCGAAGATCGACGATCTCATCCAGAGCGAGGTCGACAGCGGCAAGCTGACGTCGGACCAGGCAAGCGAGCTGAAGAACGTGTTCGCCAACGCCTTCTCCGGCGGCCCGGGCGGCGCGGGTGGTGCCGGTGGCCCGCCACCCGGTCCGCCGCCGAGCGACGACAGCAGCAGCGACACCACCTCAAGCACCTCGTCGTCGTCATCGTCCTCGTCCCAGGTCGAGGAGCTCCTGAAGAAGCTGCTCGAGGCGCTGCAGAGCTCGAACAGCAGCACGACCTCGTCCTACGGCGCCAGCGGCACCAGTTCGTCGAGCTCGACCAGCAAGTCGCTGGTGGTGGACTTCTCGGCGTGACCGAACGAAGACGCGCCGCGTAGTCCGCACGGTCTCGTGGCGCACCGTCTTCCCATCCTGGTCATTGCGAGGCAGCCGGGTTCTCCCAGCCAGCGCGTGAGCCCCGCATGTCGCTACGCTCATGCGGGCTACGGGGCTTCACTCCGGCGCGTTGAATGTCCGCGCAAAATACACCGGCGCGGCCGCCGCCTTGAGGCGGTAGAGCTGGGCCGGCCGGTTCGGTCCCTTGCGCATCTTGGCGACCGGCTCGATCAGGTCGGCCGAGAGCATGCGGGTGCGGAAGGCGCTCTTCTCCAGCGGACGATCGAGCACGATCTCGTAGGTCCGCTGCAGCTCGGGCAGAGTGAACTCCTCCGGCATCAGATAGGCCGGCAGCGAGGTGTACTCGACCTTGTTGCGCAGCCGCCGCACGGCGGCCTGCAGGATCTCGGCATGATCGAAGGCGAGCTTCGGCTTCACGCTCATGCCCGCGAGCGGAAACCATTGCGCATCGGCCGCGAGCCCGGCCTCCGCTGCTGACGCCGGGATCAGCGCGAAATAGGCGTGCGTCGCCGACCAGCCGCGCGGGTCACGGTGCGCGCTGCCCCAGCTGCCGAGCTGCTCCAGATAGGGACTGAGGACGCCGGTCTTCTCGGCGAGCTTCCGCCCCGCGCAAGCTTCGAGATCATCGTCCTTGGCCACGTCGACGAAGCCGCCTGGTAATGCAAAGGCGTCCGGGAACGGCTCCCCCTCGCCGTGGCCGCGCCGCACCAGCAGCACGTGCAGCGCCTCCAGCCGGATCGTGAAGATGACGATGTCCACCGTGGTCAGCGGCCGCGGAAAATCCAGTCCGCCCGCTCTCGCGGCCGCTCCGCCGCCCTGCCCCTGCCGTGTTGCCATACCGCCCGCCCCCGAATTCGTCCCTTGACACTAGCATACTTAGTTGTACTGTCCAACTTACTAAGTTGGCGTGACACACTTATGCCATTCAACGTCAGGAGGCCGCCATGTTCGGCTTACGCTTCATCAAGGCCCAACCCACCACCTATCTCCTCAAGTACCGCGCCGGCAGCGTGGTCGAGGAAGGCGCCGGGCTCTCCACCTTCTATTATGGGCCCGCGACCTCGCTGGTCGCGATCCCGATCGGCAGCCGCGATGCCGCCTTCATCTTCCAGCAGATCGCCCGCGACTTTCAGACGCTGACGATCCAGGGCCAGGTGACCTACCGCATCGGCGAGCCGAGGAAGGCGGCCGCGATGCTGAACTTCACGCTCAAGCGCGACGGCAAGACCTACGAGTCCGATGACCCGGAGGAGCTGCCGCAGCGCGTGCTCGGCGCGGTCGAGGTGCTGGCGCAGCAGGCGGTCAAGGACATGACCCTGAAGGAAGCGCTGCGCGCCTCCGACCGCATCGCCGAGGCGATCGCGGCCGGATTGAAGCGCCGCGCCGACATCGATGCGCTGGGCCTGGACATCCTCGGCGTCGCCGTGCGCGCGGTGAAGCCGACGCCGGAGACTGCCAAGGCGCTGGAGGCCGAAGCGCGCGAGGCGATCCTGAAGACCGCTGACGAAGCCATCTTCGCGCGGCGCAATTTCGCCGTCGAGCGCGAGCGGGCGATCCGCGAGAGCGAGCTCGACACGGAGATCGCGGTCGAGCAGAAGAAGCGCTCTATCCGCGAGACGCAGATGGATGCCGAGGCCAGCGTCGCCGCAAAAAAGAACGAGCTGCGCGAGGCCGGCATGGTCGCCGATATCGGGCTCGAGGCCAAGCGCAAGGATTTCGTGTCGCTGAATGCGGCGAACACCCGCACTTTGGCGGATGCCGAAGCCTATCGCGTCGGCGCGCTGATGAAGATCTTCGAGGGCGTCGACACCCGCGTGATCCAGGCGCTGGCCGCGACCGGCATGCAGCCGGGCCAGTTGATCGCGCAGGCGTTCTCGGGCCTCGCCGAAAAGGCCGAGAAGATCGGGCAGCTCAACGTCTCGCCGGAGCTGCTGAACAGCCTGATGCAGAAGCCCGCGGAGGCGCCCCGTGTCCGGCAATGACCGCAAGGTGGTCTTGGTCGTCAGGAGAACGCGGCTCGAGGAGCTGATCGCAAGGTTCCTCACCGCGGACCAGGCCCGCTTCTATGTCGAGCATCTCGGCGCCGATTTCTCCGACTACGAGCGCGAGCACGCGGCCTATCAGGCCGCGCGCGCCACGGCGACGCAGACGCTGGAGCGCTGGGGCCGCTACCAGATCGTCGACCGCGGCTTCCTGCCGAACTTCATCTTCGGCCCCGCCGACATCGTCGCGGCGCTCGGCCCCGACGGGCTCGTCGCCAACACCATGAAATATCTCGACGGCCAGCCGCTGCTCGGACTGAACCCCGACGCTCAGCGCCATGACGGCGTGCTGCTGCCGTTCGCGCCGACCGATCTCGCGAGCCTGCTGCCCGAGGTCGCCGCCGACAAGCGCGCCGCCAAGGCCGTGACCATGGCGCGCGCGAGTCTCGCCGACGGCCAGGTGCTCCATGCGGTCAACGACCTCTTCATCGGCGCGCGTACCCACGTTTCCGCCCGCTATGAGATCGCAACGCGCGACGGTCGGGAACGGCAGTCGTCGAGCGGACTGATCGTCGCCACCGGGCTCGGCTCGACCGCCTGGTTCAAGAGCATCGTCACCGGCGCGCTGGCCATAGCCGGCCGTTACGGCGGCCACGGCGACGGCGACTACACCGCCCTGCCCTGGGACGCCCGGAGCTTGCGCTTCGCCGTGCGCGAGCCGTTTCCGAGCAGGACGTCGCAGACCTCCCTGGTCTGCGGCGGGCTGAACGGTGCCGAAACCTTGCGCCTGCGCTCGCTGATGCCCGAGAACGGCGTGATCTTCTCCGACGGCATCGAGGCGGACAATCTCGATTTCAATGCCGGAACGGAAGCGGTGATCGGGATTGCGGAGCGGCAGGGACGGCTGATCGTGTGAACCGATACCGAACGCCGCTGCAGTTCGCTGCTGGATGGTGGGCACGCCGCCGCCTTCCGCGGCCGCTTTGCCCACCCTACGATCCTCATTTCCTCGCGAACACGAGCACGCCGTTCGCCGGGATCGTCACATCAGCCGAGCTCGGCTGGCCGTGCAGCGGCGGGCCGCCGGCGGTGACGGAGCCATTGTTGCCGACGACGCCCGGGTTGACCCAGTTGTCGTAGACGTCGCTGTTGAACACCTCGAGCCAGGTGCCGCCTGCCGGAAAACCGATGGCGTAGTCGCGCCATGGCGTCTCGCTCAGGCTCACGATCACCATGACGTCGTCGCCCTGGCCGTCCCAGCGGTGGAAGGCGAGCACGCGGTTGCCGTCATGGACGTGGACGATGGCGCAGCCCTCCGCGGTCAGCGCCGGATGGGTGCGGCGGATCGCGATCAGCTCTGACGTGAAGCGCATCGCATCCGCGGTGATCTTGTCCTCGCCGTCGAGCAGCGACCACTGGATCGTGGTGTCCAGGCTCGGCGTGTCGCTCCATGGTCTGTCCTCGAACAGTTCCTGGCCCATGAACAGCATCGGGATGCCCGGCGCGGTCAGCAACAGGCCGGTGGCGACGCGGCTGCGGCTGCGCGCATACCAGCAGCGACTGTCGACGGGATCAGCGAGGCGCGGAATGCGCGGCTCGCGGCCGGCATAGACGATGTCGTGGTTCTCGATCGAGTTGACCGCGCGCCAGCGCTTGTCGAGGCTGAGATCGGCGATCGCCGCGGCGATCGGCTGCATCGGGACGACAGCGCCCGCGCCGCCGGCCGCGCTCGCGATGGCGCCGCGCACCGACAACCGCAGGCCGTCGCTCCAGGTCGCGTCGAAGCCGGCGCCGCCCTGCGCGATGTCCCGCACCACCCACGGGTTGACAGGCCAGTATTCGGCGATCTGGATCGCATCCGGCTTCTCGGCGCGCAGCGCCTCGGTGAGCTGCTGGCAGGTCGCCCAGCCGCCGAAGCGGTCCATCACGCTGACCTCGTCGAAGCGCAGGCCGTCGGCGTGATACTCGCGATAGATCATGATGGCGTTGTCGACGAGGTACTGCCGCACGTCGGCGTTCCAATAGGCAAACACCTGGCCGCCGGCCCAGCCCTGGTCGGTGAAATACAGGCTGCGGTTGGGATCGCCATAGGCCTGGCGGTCGAAGAACCAGACGCTGCTCTCGTCGAACCCGCCGCCGGCGTGGTTGTAGACGACATCGAACAGCACGGCGATGCCATGGACATGGCAGACGTCGACCAGCGCGCGCAGCTGGTCGTCGCAATGCCTGACCACGCTGACATCGGCGTAAGGCATGGCGCCCGCCGCCGAGAGGATCTCGTTGGTTCGCTTGAAGTAGGCCGCGAGATGCGCCTGCTCGTGCTCGCCATATTCGGTCTCCGGGCTGAACAGGTCGGTGCCGTTGTAGCCCATGCTGAACATGGTCGGGAATTCCTGCACCGGCAGCAGCTCGATGGCGTTGACGCCGAGCTTTTTCAGATGCGGCACGCGCTCGATGACATCGAAGAAGCAGCCGTCGGGATTGCCCGCCTTCATGTCGAACGTGCCGACGTGAAGCTGATAGATCACAAGCTCATTGTTGGGCGGCGGCGTGAAGTCGGTGTCGTGCCAGGGAAACGCGCCGGGATTGCGCAGCACCGAGTGCGCCTGGGGAAACGCCGGATCGACGGTGAGCAGCCGCGCATGCGGATCGCGCTTGTAGCCGGACGAGCCCTCACCCTCGACGAAATACATGTAGGCGTCGCCGTCCTTGAGCGACGGCACGAAGATCGCCCAATGGCCGTTGCCGATCGGCGCGAGACGACAGTTCGCATCCTGCGCCCAGTCGTTGAACGGGCCGGAGACGTAGACCGCCTTGGCATGCGGCGCGAACACGCGGAAGGTGGCGCCGCCGGTCACCAGGGTGCCACCCATCGGAGCCTGGAGAAGATGCATCTGCCTGAGCGATATCCGTAGGCCTTCGGGAAACGGCGGCAGCGTAACAGGTTCGAGCAGCATATCCACGGCCGGCCCTCCGCTCAGAACAGCCGCGCGCCGTTCGGCACGGCCTTGTCGGGCTGGAACAGCACGACGTTGCCCTGCTCATCGGGAAAGCCGAGCGTCAGGACCTCGGACATGAACTTGCCGATCTGACGCGGCGGGAAGTTGACGACGCCGGCGACCTGGCGGCCGACCAGGGTGGCCGGATCATACAGCGCCGCGATCTGCGCGCTGGAGCGCTTCGTGCCGATACCGGGCCCGAAATCGATCGTCAGCTTCAGCGACGGCTTCTTCGCCTCCGGATAGGGCTCGGCCGCGACGATGGTGCCGACGCGGATGTCGACGGCCAGGAACTGGTCAAAGCCGATCCCTGCTGCCGCCGGTGCTGTCGGATCGTGGGAGAGATGCATGGCGGCCTCATCAAACGCGGGACCGCGCGGGAAGGCTTGCGATCCCGACGCGGTTTGGGCCGGAATCTTTAATGGCCATACGGGCTCCTGACAATGCACCCGCCCGGCGACGGCACGGCATATGGACGATTGGCTGCGTTGGTGTGGCGGGCCGGTCGCAGGCTGAGAAGCCTCCAATCTCTGGCGAGCAAGCGGGGTACCGGCTTTCTGCATCGCCGAGCGGAGTTCCGTGAATCGCCATGGCGTGCTGCTACCCGCCACATCGTCGCATGCGCGCGTTTCCCCGTCCTGCAGCATGCCCGCCGCCGAGCGCAATGACCCTGACACGTCACCTGTAATGTCGCAGTTCGTTCGCTTTTGCCTCCAGACGCAGCACGGAGGCTTAGCCTGTCCGCGAATAGCGGACATCGTCAGCACCCGTCGCCAGGCACAACCTGCCTACCGCGCGTTGCTGCCTCACTGCTCTTGCGCTCTTGGGATGGTCCTGGCCGGCGCTTCTGACAGGCGAGCTAGGCGGCGCGCCGCCCGCGCGACAGAGTTTCGGATGGAAGCTCACCGAACATGTCGCGATAGTCTCTTGCGAAGTGTCCGAGATTTCCGAAGCCGCAATTGAAGGCGACTGCAGAGACGGAGGTACGCTGATTGGGCCCCTCGAGCATCTGCTTTGCCTGTCGCAATCGCACCGTTTTCGCAAACGCCATCGGCGAATATCCGCGGCTCTTCTTGAACGCAGCATAGAGCGCGCGGACGCTGACGCCTGTCTGCGAAGCCAGCCCCTCGATCGTGATGGCGCGGTCCCAAGAGGCCTCGATATATTCCTCGGCCAGCCGAACGATCCGCGGCACGACGTCCTTTTCGGCTCTCTCCAACAGCTCGCTGAAATTGTGGCGGTGAGCCGACAGGAAGGAAACGATGAGAGCCTGCTCCAGTTCGACGAGGACCGCGCGTGGCAGCTCTGTCGCCGTCGCATCCAACTGATGAGCGAGGAACATCGCCAGATCGCGCAGGACCAGAGCGTTCGGCTGCAACGCCGCGGCAATCGGATCAAACTTGAGAACACCGGCCGGCTTTGCACCGAGCAGCGTCGTCAGTGTCTGCTCCAACGCCCTCGCGCTTATTCGAAGAATGAGCTGCTCATAACCTGGCTCGAACACAATCCTGTTGGCTTCGCCCGGCGCAACTATGCAGGACTGCCGCTCGGTTATCGCGACCGCCGTGCGATTTAGAACGGTCAAAGCGCTGCCTTTGAGGCCGATTTGCAGGCGCGCGAAGTCGCTCTCCGGGAACTTTACGACCGACCTTCCCCCGCCATATGCACAGAAGCCAAGGCCGATATTCGCAAGCTGAAGGTAGTTTCCTACCCCCTGGAATTCATTTGCGTTGGTGACTGCGAAGCCAGTTGCCCCATAGACCGTACGCAACGCGTGCTCCATCGCCTCCGGATCGTCTGTACGAATGACGGGAGCGCGGCTCAGCAGGCTTACGGATCGGTCCAGGTTCATCCAAAGATAGTATCTCAGATTGACCGAACTCAAACCTGGGAAAAACCCGGTCAGCGGCGCGGTGTCGCAGCTCGATCTTCGTGAAAGCCGATATAGCTTTTGAGGCCGCCCCAGCGCTCTTGAGAATGGTGTGGCCGACGCGTCTGTCAGGCGAGCTAGGCGGCGCGCCGCGCGCGCGACAGAGTTTCGGATGGAAGCTCACCGAACACGTCGCGATAGTCTCTTGCGAAGTGTCCGAGATTTCCGAAACCGCAATTGAAGGCGACTGCAGAGACGGAGGTACGCTGATTTGGCCCCGAGAGCATCTGTTTTGCCCGACGCAATCGCACCGTCTTCGCAAACGCCATCGGCGAATATCCGCGGCTCTTCCTGAACGCAGCATAGAGCGCGCGGACGCTGACGCCTGTCTGCGAAGCCAGCTCCTCGATCGTGATGGCGCGGTCCCAAGAGGCCTCGATATATTCCTCGGCCAGTCGAACGATCCGCGGGGTGACATCTCTTTCGCCTCTCTTCAACAGCTCGCTGAAATTGTGGCGGTGAGCCGACAGGAAGGAAACGATGAGAGCCTGCTCCAGTTCGACGAGCACCGTGCGTGGCAGCTCTGTCGCCGCCGCATCCAACTGATGAGCGAGGAACATCGCCAGATCGCGCAAGACCAGAGCGTTCGGCTGAACCGCTGCGGCAATGGGATCAAACTTGAGAACACCGGCTGGCTTTGCACCGAGCAGCATCGTCAATGTCTGCTCCAACGCCCTCGCGCTTATTCGAAGAATGAGCTGCTCATAACCTGGTTCGAACATAATCTTGTTGGCTTCGCCCGGCGCAACTATGCAGGACTGCCGCTCGTTTATTGCGATCGCCGTGCGATTTAGAACGGTCAAAGCGCTGCCTTTGAGGCCGATTTGCAGGCGCGCGAAGTCGCTCTCCGGGAACTCGACGAGCGACCCTGCCCCGCTATATGCACAAAAGCCGAGACCGATGCTCCCGAGCTGAAGATAGTTGCCAACCCCCTGGAATTCATCTGCGTTGGTGACTGCGAATCCGGTTGCCCCGTAGACCGTCCGCAACGCGTGCTCCATCGCCTCCGGATCGTCTGTACGAATGACGGGAGCGCGGCTCAGCGGGCTCACGGATCGCTCCAAGTCCATCGAAGGATCAGTCCTCGCTTATAAGGCTCGTGTCAAAATACTGGAGCGCAAGTCTTCCGGACTGATCCAAGTCAACATCGGAAAAGCTCCCGTCGGGCGGCTGGCGGCCGGGCGCAACAGTTCGATCACGTCCCCGATTTATCGCATGTTATTTTGAAGGCGGTAATTGGCTAATGATGCAGCAAATCCTGAGCGATGTTTGCAGAGTTTGGACTTGAGAATGACTTCAGAATCGCCGCGCGACGCGCTTCAATCTCGTTGAGAGGGGCAAGGCGGCCGTCTCTCCAGAATGCGGCGGCAAGCGAGGAGGCGAACGTGGCGGCAAAGGCCGAGCAGAACTCCACCATGAAGTCAAAGCTCGCTGCGCGCATCCTGGCAGCGGCAGCCAAGGGTGCACGTGACCCGAACAAGCTGAGAACCGCGGCACTTTTGGGAGACGATGATGTTCGGAACACTGACACACTTCCCATGGGACACAGTCCTCATGATTGGCTCTCAAGCTCAAGCCGGTCTCGCTCGCCACCTGCTCGACGGCTTTGAGGCGCAATGGGATCAGCAGAGCAAGACAAGCGCCACCCAACCGTCGACGCTGGGCGCTTGAGATACCCGATCTTGCGAAGCAGGTCACCGAGACGATGGACTTATGACTTCGTCACAACGCGAACCTGGCAACGTCCACACGCCTGTCGATATGAGTCGGTATGGAGTGAGTTCTGTCATGCTTATCAAGACGGTCACGTTGCATTCTATCACTTATCTTGTAGGCATTACCAGTTCAGTGGCAGTACACCATGCCATCCCCTCGCCGGGCACAGCGACCATCTTCCAATCTGGCACCACTGCAATACGTTATCAGCAGATCGCCAATCGCTCGACCAAAGGCGATAAGTTGCCGATCTGGCAAGCAACGAGTCAACTCAACAACAAAGCACCCGTACAGAGGCCAGCATACACCGTGCCAATTTCCAAATTCGGAAACGACTGTAAACCGCCAATTGATGTCCCTGGCCGCTGCTTTGCAGACGCCGGAGGGTACCGCAAGGTTGCGTCGTCCGCTCCCGCCCCAATTCGCGGCATACCGATTGCATCGAACCAAATCGGTCCTGCCGCGGCGGATCTGGTGTAGTCGTGGTGCAAAGATGACCAATATTCGAGGCGGCGACCTGTCCAATCCTGCAGTATTGAAATCGCTAAGTAGAATCCGCACAGCAAAGCTGCGCCTCGATCGGCCGACGTCGTGCCAGTCCCTAGAGGCCGACCTGTTGTCGCAGATCGCGCTTTGCGACGTTCTGTTGGACGAGATTCAATCGGTCGCTTGCAGCCTAAAGCTGGCGAGAGCCGTACCCGGTGAGCCGATGCCTGGTCGCAACCGGGCGCGGCTGCGATACCGTTCCTCAAAACATGATGGGCAGCGACGGCGCGCGGCGCAGCGATGTTGCGTGCCATCGAAGTTTCGTTCAGTCGCTACGTAGCGCGGATGGGCGCAGCGACATCCCGGTTTACCGACACGACACGTGAGGCCCCGCACGTCGGCTGGCGCCGACGTGTCCCACGGGCCGGCTGTCGCTCATGCGGGCTACGCGCCGCACCGAGATCCGCATGAGAAACGCACCGTCTCTCCTCCGTGATTGGCGCGGCGGTCGTGCATCAAGCTGTCATTGCACCTGCATAGTGGGCACGCCGCCGCCTTCGGCGGCCGCTTTGCCAATCCTGCGCAAGGACGTAACTACACATTCTCCAAATGGCACGCCACCCACTGGTCCTCGCCTTTCAGCCGCAGCTCGGGAGCCTCTACGCGGCAGCGGTCGAAGGCCAGGGGGCAGCGGGTGTTGAAGCGGCAGCCTTTGGGCGGGTTGACCGGGCTCGGAACGTCGCCCTTGAGGATGATCGGTGTGCGCTCGGCGCCGGGTTCGGGAATGGGCACGGCTGACAGCAGCGCCTTGGTGTAGGGATGACCCGGTGTGGCAAAGATCTGCCGCCTTGGCGCCATCTCGACGATCTTGCCGAGATACATCACCGCCACGCGGTGCGTCATGTGCTCGACGATCGCGAGGTCGTGGCTGATGAACAGCAGCGCCAGGCCGAACTCGCGCTGCAGATCCTGCAGCAGGTTGACGATCTGCGCCTTGACGGAGACGTCGAGCGCGGACACCGCCTCGTCGCAGACGATGAGATCGGGCTTGGCGGCGAGCGCCCGTGCAATGCCGATGCGCTGGCGCTGGCCGCCGGAGAATTCGTGCGGCCGGCGGTTCACGGCGTCGCGCGGCAGCCGGACGATCTCCATCAGCTCGGCGATGCGCGCGTCGCGCTCCGCGGCGGTCTTCGCGAGGCCGAAATTGTTGATCGGCTCGGCCAGGATGTCGCGGATCCGCATCCGCGGATTGAGGCTGGAGAACGGATCCTGGAACACGACCTGGACGCGGCGGCGCATCTCGCGCAGGCTGCCCGGGGGAAGATCGTCGATGCGCTGGCCGTCAAGCACGATCTGGCCGGCGGTGACGTCGAACAGCCGCAGGATGGCGCGGCCGACCGTCGACTTGCCGCAGCCGGATTCGCCGACCAGGGAGAGCGTCTCGCCGCGCGCGATCTCGAATGACACGCCGTCGACCGCATGCACCTTGCTCTTGCTGCGGCCGAACAGCCCGCCGGAGATCGGGAAGTGCTTCTTGAGGTCGTTGACCTGGAGCAGCGGCATGGTCATGCGGCGGCCTGCTCCTTGGCGGCGAAATGACAGGCGGCGATGTGGTGCGCGGCCTTCTGCTCCAGCCCCGGCGCATATTGACGGCACAGGTCGGTCGCGAGCGCGCAGCGGCCGGCGAACACGCAGCCTTCGATGCGCTGCTTCAAATCCGGCACTTGGCCAGGAATCTCGGCGAGGCGTTTCGTCTCGCCCGACAGCGACGAGCCGAGCTTGGGCAGCGCGCCGAGCAGGCCCTGCGTGTAGGGGTGGCGGGGGGTGCGGAACAGCTCTTTCACCGGCGCCTCCTCGACCTTGCGCCCGGCATACATCACCATCACGCGCTCGGCGACCTCGGCGACGACGCCGAGATCATGGGTGATCAGGATGATGGCTGCGCCGACGCGCTGCTTCAGCTCCAGCATCAGCTTGAGGATCTGCGCCTGGATGGTGACGTCGAGCGCGGTGGTCGGCTCATCCGCGATCAGGAGCTTTGGATTGCAGGCCAGCGCCATCGCGATCATCACGCGCTGGCGCATGCCGCCGGACAGCTGGTGCGGATATTCGCGCACGCGCCGTGCCGGCTCAGGGATTCCGACCAGCGTCAGCATCTCCACCGCGCGCGCCTCGGCCTGCGCCTGGTCGAGCCCCTGGTGCAGCCGCAGAGTCTCGCCGATCTGGCGGCCGACGGTCAGCACCGGGTTGAGGCTGGTCATCGGCTCCTGGAAGATCATCGAGATGTCGTTGCCGCGGAGCTGACGCATCTCGCGGTCGGACAGCGTCAGGATGTCCCGGCCCTCGAGCAGAATCGAGCCCGCGATCTTGCCCGGCGGCTCCGGAATCAGCCGCATCATCGACATCGAGGTGACGGACTTGCCGCAGCCGGATTCGCCGACGATGGCGAGCGTCTCGCCCGGGTTGACGTGGAAGGAGACGCCGTCGACGGCACGGTTGATGCCGGTCGGCGTACGGAAATGGACCTGGAGGTTCTCGACCTCGAGCAGCGGCATTAGGGGTGCTCCTGGCCGGCGGATGCGTGGCCGCAAATGAACTTGCTAGGTCTCAGTAATTCAGTAGCGAACCCCGCTCTCTCCTCAAGTCTTTCCGGGGCGCGCGTCAGCGCGAGCCACGATGCGCAATTGCGCGTCGGGGAACCCATAGCCACGGGACGACGTGTGAGGCACACTCGTGGTGGGATCTTGTCCCGCAACACCTGCTTGTGGCTATGGATTCCGGGCTCAGCCCCACGGGCTGCCCCGGAATGGCGGGCGGAGAGAGTGGAGCGAGCCATGGGCAGCGTTGGCGCGGGTGCTGCGATGGCGCAGGCGAACATGCTTCTCATCACTCCGCTCATGGGCTCTTCGCCATGCGCGGGTCGAGCGCGTCACGGAGGCCGTCGCCGACGAGATTCACCGCGAGCACGGTGACCGAGAGGAACGCCGCGGGGAAGAACACGATGTAGGGCTTGACCTGCCACAGCGCGCGGCCCTCGGCCATGATGTTGCCCCAGGAGGGAATCGTCGGCGGCGTGCCGGCGCCGATGAAGGACAGGATCGCCTCGGTGATCATGGCGCTGGCGCAGATGTAGGTCGCCTGCACCAGCATCGGCGCCATGGTGTTGGGCAGGATGTGGCGCAGGATGACCATCGGCGTGCGCGTGCCCGACGCGACCGCGCCGTCGACATAGGGCTGCTCGCGCAGGGACAGCACGACGCCGCGCACGAGTCGTGCGACGCGCGGAATCTCGGCGATGGTGATGGCGAGGATGACATTGCCGACGCTGCCGCGCGTGAGCGCCATCAGCGCCACCGCGAGCAGGATCGGCGGGATCGACATCAGCCCGTCCATGCAGCGCATCAGCACGCCGTCGGCCCAGCGCAGGAAGCCGGCCACGAGGCCGATCGCAAGCCCGATCAGCGATGCCGCCAGAGCCACCGACAGCCCGACCGTGAGCGAGACGCGCGTGCCATAGAGCACGCGCGAATAGACGTCGCGTCCCAGCGCATCGGTGCCGAACCAGAAATCCGCCGACGGCAACCGCGTGCGCTTGGCCGGCGCGATCGCGGTCGGATCGACGGTGAACAGGAACGGCGCGAACACGCCGATGATGACGAGCAGCAACAGCAGCGCGCCGCCGATCGCGACCGTCGGATGGTTGCGCAGGAAGCCGATGGCGCCGCGCCGGATCTTTGGCGCCGCCATCAGGTCCGGCAGGCGAGGCGCGACGACGAGGCCCGGTGGCGGAGAGGTTGCGGTCGTGGCGGTCAATAGCGGATCCTCGGGTCGACCAGGGTGTAGGTGATGTCGATCAGGAGATTGACGAGCACGTAGACGAAGCTGAACAACAGCACGATGCCCTGGATCACCGGATAGTCACGGCGCAGGATGGCATCGATGGTGAGGCGGCCGAGGCCCGGGATCGCGAACACGCTCTCGGTGACGACGGCGCCGCCGATCAGGAGCGCGATGCCGATGCCGACCACGGTGACGATCGGCACAGCGGCGTTCTTCAGCGCGTGGATGAACAGGATGCCGCCCTGCCCCAGGCCCTTGGCGCGCGCGGTGCGGATGTAGTCCTGCTGCAGCACTTCGAGCATTGCGGCGCGGGTGATGCGCGCGATCAGCGCGATGTAGACGCAGCCGAGCGCGACCGCCGGCAGGATCAGGTTCTGCAGCCACGGCCAGAATCCCTGGGCGAGGGGCGTGTAGCCCTGCACCGGCAGCCAATCGAACTTCAGCGCGAAGACGTAGGCGAGGATGTAGCCGACCACGAACACCGGCACCGAGAAGCCGAACACGGCGAACGCCATGATGATCCGGTCGATCCAGGTGCCGGCCTTCCACGCCGCGATGACGCCGAGCGGCACGGCGATGACGATGGTGAGACACAGCGTCACCATCATCAGCGACAAGGTCGGCTCGATGCGCTGGGCGATCATCGAAGCCACCGGGAGATTGGTGAAGATCGAGGTGCCCAGATCGAAGTGCAGCAGGCGCCACACCCAGCTTCCGAACTGGACCAGGAAGGGCTGGTCCAGTCCGAGATTGGCGCGGATGCGCTCGACATCGGCCGGGCTCGCCTGGTCGCCCGCGATCACCACGGCCGGATCGCCCGGCGCGATGTAGAGCAGGCTGAAGACGAACAGCGCGACGATCGCCATCACCGGCAAGGTCGACAGCACGCGTCGGAGCGCATAAGCGAGCATGGATGTCAGTGCCTATGCGGTCTTCGACACGCCCCAGAACAGCGGGATCGGCCCCTTGGTCACGCCGGAGACGGTCTTGCGCCACGCAGTGTAGCCGAGGAAGAAGCCGGTCGGCGCGAACACGACGTCGTCGATCGCAGCCTTGTTGATGCGGCCGGCCACGACCTTCTCCTCATCGAGCGACTTGGCGTTGAACCAGTTGGTGATCTCCTTCTCCACCGGCTCGCTGTTCGGCCAGCCGAACCAGGCCTTGTCGCCATTGGCGCGCAGCGCGTTGTAGGCAGCCGGATTGATGCAGTCGGCGCCGGCGTGCCAAGTGTGGAACATGTGCCAGCCGCCCTGCGCCGGCGGCGTTTTCAAGGCGCGGCGGGCACCGACCGTGCCCCAGTCGGTCGCGACGAAATCGACGTTCATGCCGAGCTTCTTCAGCAGATCCGCGGTGACGTCGCCGAACGCCTTGGTGATCGGCTGATCCTGCGCGACGAGGCAGGTGATCGGCTCGCCCTTGTAGCCGGCTTCCTCCAGCAGCTTCTTGGCTTTGGCCAGGTCGCGCTTGCCCTTCAGGATATCGCCGCCTTCCTCGGTATAGAGCGGCGTGCCGGGTGTGAACACGCCCGGCAGCGGCTTCCACAGCGCATTGTCGTCGCCGACCAGCGCGCGCATGTAGTCCTCCTGGCTCATCGCCATCAGGATGGCCTGGCGCGCCTTCACGTTGTTGAACGGCGGATACAGATGGTTGATGCGGAACGCACCGACATTGCCGAGGGGATCGCCGATGTCGACGCCGATGTTCTTGTTGCCCTTCAGCACCGGCACGAGATCGGTGATCGGGTTCTCCCACCAGTCGACCTCGCCGTTCTGCAGCGCCGCAGCCGCGGTCGCGGGGTCCGGCATGATCACCCATTCGACGCGATCGACCAGCACCTGCTTGCCGCCGGCGAGCCACACCGGCTTCTCCTGGCGCGGCACGTAGTCGGTGAACTTCTCGAACACCGCCTTGGCGCCTGGCACCCATTCGCCCTTGACGAACTTGAA
The DNA here is from genome assembly GCF_051167995.1 of Bradyrhizobium sp. HKCCYLRH3073. Classification (NCBI taxonomy): domain Bacteria; kingdom Pseudomonadati; phylum Pseudomonadota; class Alphaproteobacteria; order Hyphomicrobiales; family Nitrobacteraceae; genus Bradyrhizobium; species Bradyrhizobium sp. HKCCYLRH3073. The sequence continues at coordinate 294,304 of NZ_JBNPUD010000006.1, read as the reverse complement.
CGGGCCGGAGCCGATATATTCGGACATCTGCTTGAACGGATCGGTCTGCGCGATGCGCTCGGGCATGATGAAGGCGCACGGCGCGTTGCCCTTGCCGAGCGCGAACAGCATCTTCGGATAAGGCTGCTTCAGCACCCATTTGAAGGTCTTGTCGTCGACCGCGGTGAGCTCGCCCTGGATCGCCTTGAGCATCAGGCCCATCGGGTCGCGCGCCGACCAGCGCGTGAGGCTCGCGACGACGTCCTTGGCGAGCACCGGCTCGCCGTCGTGGAATTTGAGGCCGGGACGCAGCTTGAAGGTCCAGGTCAGGCCGTCGGAGGACACCTCCTCCGATTCCACCATCTGGCGCTGCGGCACGAACTGATCGTCGATGCCGTACAGCGTATCCCACACCATCGCGGCTGCGTTGCGCACGACATATTGGGTGCCCCAGATCGGATCGAAATTGGCGAGATTGGCCTGTGGCACAAAACGCAAGGTGCGTGCGGCAGCGCCTTGGGCGATCGCCGGCGCCGCAAATCCCGTCAGCGCCAGACCACCCGCGCCCGCCAATCCCTTCAATACCGTTCTGCGATCCATGTTCTCTCCTGATGCAACATGCCCAAGTTCAATTGCCGAAATTGTAAGCAAGGCCCATGCCACGCGTGTGGAGCGCGTTCATTTGAACGCAAATGAGGCATGGGGCGCAAGCCTATCGAAGCCCGGGCGAGCGCAGCGACCCCGGGTTCTCCGAGACTCCTCGTGTGAACCCGCATGTCGCTGCGCTCATGCGGGCTACGGACTTGCGCGCGATTGCCGAACGCATCATGCCTTCCGCACCGGCGAGCCGTCGGCCATCAGCGTCTCGCCCTTGCGCTCGACGATCATGCCGTAAGCGTGCGGCTGGCGATGGACGTCGAAGTTGAAGACCGTCTGCTTGTAGGATCTGCACAAATCGAGGTCACAGCGTGCCAGCGCGATCTCGTCGCCCTTGGTGGCGCAGGCCGCGACGATCTCGCCTGAAGGGGCGATGATGCAGCTGCCGGCGATGTGGTCGATGCCCTCCTCGACGCCGCCCTTGGCGACGCCAATCACCCAGGTGCCGTTCTGATAGGCACCCGACTGCATCACGAGGCGGTTGTGAAACAGCGAAAGGTCGTCATGCTCCGGCGCCGGCGGATTATGCACCGGCGTGTTGTAGCCGATCAGCACCATCTCGACGCCCTGCAGGCCCATCACGCGATAGGTCTCGGGCCAGCGGCGGTCGTTGCAGATCGCCATGCCGATGACGCCGCCAAAGGCGTTGGCGACGCCAAAGCTCTTGCCCGGTTCGAAATAGCGCTTTTCCAGATGCTGGAACTTGCGCCACGGTTCGTGCTCGGCATGTCCCGGCAGATGCACCTTGCGGTATTTCGAGACGACGGTGCCCGTCTTGTCGACAAGAATGGCGGTGTTGTAGCGGTGCACGATGCCGTCCTCGACCGCGAGCTCGGCATAGCCTAAGCAGAAGCCGATGCGCAGATCCTTCGCGAGCGCGAACAAGACTTGCGTCTCCGGCCCCGGCATCTCGCGCTCGAAATATTGATCGATCTCGGCCTGATCGGCCATGTACCAGCGCGGGAAGAACGTCGTCAGCGCGAGCTCGGGATAGACGATCAGGTCGCAGCCATTGGCGTGCGCCTGCCGCATCAACGCCATCAGTCGCGCAACCACCGCGGTCCGTGTTTCGCTCTTGGCAATCGGGCCGAGCTGACCAATGGCGACGTTGACGAAGCGCGGCATGTTTCCGTTCCTTATTTCGGAACTAAGTGGTCGTTCCGTGGCGCGCAGCTCTTGCACCGATCATGCCATGCTTGCTCAGTCGCGCAAGCCCGGCGCGTAGCCGAACGCCACCGCCGGCTCGGCCGCGGTCTCGACCCACACGCTCTTCACCTGCGTGTATTCGTACAGCGCCTCGCTGCCGGAGGAGCGGCCATGGCCACTGTTGTTATAGCCGCCGAACGGCGAGGCGACGTTGATGGTCTTGTAGGCGTTGATCCAGAACGTGCCGGCCTTGACCTGCGCTGCGACGCGATGCGCGCGCGCGACGTCCCTGGTCCACACCGCGCCAGCGAGGCCGAACTCGCTGTCATTGGCGATCGCGATCGCCTCTTCTTCGGTGTCGAAACGGATCGCGGCGACGACCGGGCCGAACACCTCCTTGCGCGCGATGCCCATGGCGTTGGTGACGTTCTTGAGCACGGTCGGCTTGACGAAATATCCGCCGTCCTGCGCCACGCCATCTGCGCCAGCGACGATCTCCGCGCCCTCGGCTGCGCCTTCGGCGATCAATGACAGCACATGGTCATATTGCCTGGCGTTGTTGATCGGCCCGATCTCAGTGTCCGCCGACAGCGGATCGCCGCATCTGATCTTCGCCGCGCCTTGCGCGACCAGATCGACGAAGCGGTCATAGACCGCGCCCTGCACCAACAGCCTGGAGCCCGCGACGCAGCTCTGGCCGGCGCCGCCGAAGATCGCGGCCTGCGCGCCGACGGCGGCGCGTTCGAGATCGGCATCGGCGAACACGATGTTGGCGGACTTGCCGCCGAGCTCGAGCACCGACGGCAGCAGCCTGCGCGCCGCGGCCTCACCGATCAGCCGCCCGGTCGGCACCGAGCCGACGAACACGACCTTCTTCACGGCGGGCTGGCCGAGCGCCGCCTGCCCGGTGGTGTGGCCGAAACCGGCGAGCACGTTGACGACGCCCTTCGGCAGGCCCGCGCGTTCGGCAATGCTTGCGAGCGCCAGCGACGTCAGCGGCGTCAGCTCCGAGGGTTTGAGCAGCACGGCGTTGCCCATGCTGATCGCTGGTGCGATCTGCCATCCCGCGGTGAAGACTGGCGCGTTCCACGGCGTGATCTGCAGCACCACGCCCATCGGCTCGCGGCGCGTGTAGTTGAGATGGCTCGACGGCACCGGGATGACGTCGCCGTGGAATTTGTCCGCCCAGCCCGCATAATACTCGAACATCTCCGCGACCTTGGCGACTTCGCCTTTGGTGTCGCGGATCGGCTTGCCGGCGGACAGCGCTTCCAGATGCGCCAGCGGCTCGGCTGCGACGAGGATCGCCCGCGCCACCGCCTGCATCACCCGGCCGCGGCCCGCGGCGGTCAGCTTCGCCCATTCCGCCTGCCCCGCCACGGCAGCAGAAGCCGCCTTGGCCGCGACGTCGGCGCCGGCATCGGCATAGGTGAACAGCAATCGGCCGGTGGCGGGATCGTTGACCGAGACCGTCGCGCCTTCGCCGACGATGACGTCGCCGCCGACATGGGAGCCGACGGCTTTCAGATCCGGCCATAACGGCAGCGCTGCGGCGCGCAGGCGGGGATCGATGAAATGGGTCATGGCGGTACGCTCACGGCTTCGGCATCGGGCCGAGCTGCAGCTCGACGATGCGGTTGAAATCATCGGCGTCGGCGATGCTCGCGGCGCTGTCCGCCCAGATGCGCGCGGTATCGCTTGCGATCGGCAGCGACAGTCCAAGTTCACCGATGAACTGCGCCGCCAGCCTGACGTCCTTGCGCATCAACTGCATGGTGAAGCCGGAATCGAAGGCGCCGTTGAGAATCCAATTGGGCACGTTGACGAGCGTGACGCCGGAGCGGCCGGAGCCGGCATTCAGGCCTTCGAGCAGCCGCCCGGCATCGACACCCGCCGCATCAGCGATGCGCAGCGCCTCCGCGGCGGTCAGCAGATGGGCGGCGCAGAGCAGATTGTTGACGATCTTGGCAACGTTGCCGGCGCCGACGCCGCCGACATGGACGCGCTTGGCGCTCATCCGCTCCAGCACCGGCAGCACACGCGCGAGGTCGTCCTCATCGGCCCCGATCACCATGGTCATGGTGCCCGTCGCCGCCCCCTTTGGGCCACCGCTGACGGGCGCATCGACGAAGCCCATGCCGCGCGCCTTGAGAACGGCCGCAAGCCGGCGCGAGGTCTCGGGATGCGAGGTCGAGGTATCGACGATGACGACGCCGGCCCTGGCATGCGCGAGGATGCCGCCGGGGCCTTCCACGGCATCGGCGACGATCCCGGCGGTCGGCAGCGACAGGATCACGATGTCGGCTGCGGCGATCACGCCGCCGATGCCGTCGGCAACAGTGATGCCCTCGGCCGCCAGCGCCGCGCGCGTCGCGGCGAGCGTGTCGTAGCCGGTGACGGCAAAGCCGGCGCCCTTCAGCGTCAGCGCCATGCCGCGCCCCATCTTGCCAAGTCCGATGATGCCAACGGCGGTCACGAAGCCTCCTGCCCGATTTGCCCCGCCAGCGTAACCGCGCGATTCCGGGGCAGACATCAGCGCCCTCCACCGCTAGTGTTGACCTCTAGTCAACACTGTCCGAGGCCATGTCCGCCCTGCTCGATCACCACCGCCTGCACTATCTGCACGAGACGATCCGCCTCGGCTCGGTGCGCGCCGCCGCCGAAGCGCTCGACGTCAACGCGTCGGTGATCAGCCGGCAGATCGCGCTGCTGGAGAACGAGCTCGGCCTCACTTTGCTCGAGCGCCTCAGCCGCGGCATCCGCGCCACCGCGGCCGGCGCGCTGCTGGTCGAGCGCTTCCGGCAATGGCAGGCCGACCAGGCCGACACCGTCGCCAAGCTGCGCGAATTGCAGGGGCTCAAGCGCGGCCATGTCGACATCGTGCTCGGCGAGGGCTTTGTGAGTGACCTGATGTCCGGCCCGCTCGGCCGGTTCTGGCAGCGCCATCCCGCCCTTACCATGTCGTTCGACCTCGCCGGCACCAATGAGGTCGTCCTTGCGGTCGCCGAGGATCGCTATCACATCGGCCTGGTGTTCAACCCATCAGCAGATCCGCGCATCCGCGTGGCCACGGCGAGCCGGCAGCCGCTCTGCGCGATCATGCCGCCGGATCACGCGCTGGCGCGGCTCGGCCGTCCCTTGCGCCTGCGCGAACTCGCCGACCACCCGCTCGGACTGATGCATCCGAGCTACGGCACGCGTCAGGTCGTGGCGATGGCGGAGGCCGCCGAACGCGTCGCCCTGTCGCCGAAGCTCACCACCAGCTCGATCAACGTGCTCCGCCACTTCGTCAAGGGCGGCCTCGGCCTGACGCTCCTGCCCGCCTTCGCGATCGCCGCCGATCTTGCCGACGGCTCGCTCGCCGCGGTGCCGGTCGACAACCGCCTGCTGTCGTCGAGCGAAGCCTGCGTCATCACCCGGCGCGGCCGCGAGCTGCCGCATGCCGCCAGCCATCTGCTGCGCTTTCTCAGCGGCCAGATGCGGGCGTTCCGGGTCGGCGGAGCCGCCGGCAAGACCAGGACACGCGGCGCCGGACGTTGATCCGCGCCGATCATCACGGATCGTTTCCGGTTGCGCTGGCACAGGGGTTGAGATTGGATGTTGCAATTTCGGGAGTCGATCTCATGCGCCACGTTCTCGCGATCGCTTTCGGCCTGTGGGCGGCGACAGCAGCTCAGGCCGAGACCTGCCAGCTCATCGGCAACCAGATCCAGTGCGACGACGGGACGTCGGGGCAGCGGATCGGCAACAATACCTATTGGAACGACGGCTCCTCGTCGCAGCAGATCGGGCGCTTCACCTACAACAACGACGGCAGCAGCTCGCAGCAGATCGGCAATCACACCTACTACAGCGATGGCACGTCGGCGCATACGATCGGAAACACGACCTATTTCAGCGACGGCAGGACGTGCCGGCGGATGGGCAATCGCGTCGCTTGCGACTGATCGGCCGGACCGGCTGGGGAGTCTGCACCGACGACCAGGGAAACCGACGTCCCCAGAAGATTGGGACTGCGACATCGCGTGAGCGCCCCATGACGAGGATCGCTTCTGGTCGGATGACGGAGTGGCCGCGGAAGCCTTGGAGCGGGTGAAGGGAATCGAACCCTCGTATTCAGCTTGGAAGGCTGCTGCTCTACCATTGAGCTACACCCGCATCGGGGCGTTCCCTAACATGGTCCGCGGCGGCTCTCAACCTCTTCGCCACGGGGTCTGGAGGCGGATGCATCGGGATCCGCGGTTGGAACGGCCGGAATCGAGCGGAATCCGCGACCCGAGCCGCAGCGCAGCACGACGGCGGCGGCTGGTGGGTTCCGTAATCGGCCCCCCTACCCTCGCGGCCCGGACCATCCTATATTCCGGTCACCATCAACAACGAAAGGAGGTGATCCAGTGTCTTTCACCAAGCGCTGTCACCTCGCTGGGATCGCCCGCTGAGCGGCTCTTCATGAGCGACGTGTGAGCGCGTGATTCGTCAGCGTTTCAGCGCCATCGCGGCTCGGCAACGGGGCGGTCTCGGCCCTGGACCAGCGAGTTCAAGAACGGAAGCGCGGCGGGTCTCACGGCCCGCCGCGTTTTTTACGGCAGTTCCGCCTGCTCGCCGGCCAGCGCCGCCGGCGGGCTGCGGACGAACCGCCGCGCCAGGAAGCCGCCGAAGCCGAGCATCCAGAAATACTGCACGTACTCCGGGGCAATCGCCGCGATGACGATGCCCGGCACGAACACGATCACGGGAAAGATCGCGCCGGCGATTTCGGCATGGCGGCCACCGGGAAGCGCGAGCCACCACAGCGCGGCGTTCAGCGACGCAATGATCGTCAGATGCAGGCCATAGAGGACGGCCACCGCGCTGCTCAGCCTGTAGCCGCCGTAGAGCCCGTTGGTCACCGGCAGCAGCACGATCGACAACAGGAAGAACAGATTCAGGATGACCACGGGCCGGCCCGCGAACGGCTGCCGGGCCAGCCGCCGGTGGTGGCTGATCCAGAACACGCCGGCGATGATGAAGCTGAGGACCAGCCCGGCGAGCCGCCCGGAATAGGTGTGCACCAGGTCGATCCAACCGGGCATATGCGCGAAATTGGGCTTCGGCAGGTCGTAGGCGAGAAGCGTCATCGCAACACCGAAGATGGTGTTGGAGAGCGATTCCAGCCGGCGCATCTCGAACAGGTCGGACTGAGGCTCTGTCATGTCGAATCGGAAGCAACTGCAGCGAGGAACGGAGATGAAGGCTCACGTTCTATAGCAGCTCTGGCGCCGCACCGCCCGACTTCGCTGCCGCCCTTGGGCGGCAGGCTGTCACGTCACTCGCCGCCGGCCTCCAGACCCACCGGCCCTCGAGCGTCAGCGCTCACCGGCAGGCATAGGTGTGGCCATCGAAGCCGCGATAGCTGTGCGTCGCCGGATTGTAGCTGCGGAATTGGACGCAGGCCGGCAGTCCCGCCGTGCGCAGTCGCGGCCTGCCCTCCGCCTGCAGCCGGGCCGAGGCCGGGGTTGCGGTGCCAGGCCTTGCCATCACGATCATCGGCCGGCTGGCGACCATCCGCGATGTCCTGCCGGCATCCTTGACCGCAGCATCCCTGGCGGCCACCACAACGGCCTGCGCCTGGGCCGCTTTGCCGGATGACGGCTTGGCCGATGATGCCCCGGCTGGGGATGGCGTCGTCGCGGGCGGATTGGCCGCGGCCGTTCTGGGAGAGGACGGCTTGGCAGAGGACGACTTGGCAGAGGGCGGCTTGGTCGCTGGCGCCGCCATCGATGGCGATTTCACGGACGGCTTGGTCAGGGAAGGCTTGCCGGCGACTGGCTCTGCTGCGGCAGCCTTCTGAACCGCATCCTGCTTGTCCGTAACTGCGGCCTGCTTCGGCTCAGCCGACGCGGCGGGTGTCGTCGCAACCGCTTCCGCAGCCGCGGCAGGCTTGACCTCGGGACCGGCCGGAATGTCGGCGCTGGCCGCCTGGCTCGGAACGGATGGCGCGGGATCGACCGACGCGGTCTTGTCGTCGGCTGGGGTCTTGTCCTCGGCGACGGGCGCCTCGACCGGCTTCTTGATCAGCTTCTTGCAGTCCAGCGGGAACACCAGCTCGCCCGATGCCGTCAACCCGATCGGCTCGCATCCGCCGAACGGCCCGCTCTCCTTGCCCTGATCCTTGGCCACCTCGCCTGCGGGTGGTGAGGAGCCGCCGGGCTCGGCGCTTCGCGCAAGCGAAACGCCAACCACAACCTGAAATAGAACAACGCCGCACAACAATCCGGCCCGGCCGGCCTTCTGCCCCAATGTACGCATGACACGCTCGCTCGACGCATGAACTCCGGCAAGGCCATCACGCCATTGAGGCAAGTCTGTGAAGGCAAGCCGCGGATTCCCGCTGCGATCTCAATTCGATGGCATTGTGTCCTGTTTGCACGACCAACGGTGCCGCAGGAATCCCTCAATGCGGTTGCAATCGGAGCCTACCAGGGTCGCCTGCGTGCAGTGACCGTCGGGAATTGACGGCCGCCGCCAGATGCGAGCGTCCGGACAGAACCCTTGAGCGCAACCGGCTATCGTCCCGACATCGACTGCCTGCGCGGCTTCGCAGTGATCTCGGTGATCGCGTTCCACTACGACATCTCGCCGTTTCGCAGCGGCTATGTCGGCGTCGACATCTTCTTCGTCATCTCGGGCTTCCTGATCACGCGGATCATTCATGCGGAGGTGCAGACCGGAACGTTCTCGTTCGCGGCGTTCTACCGGCGCCGCGCCCGGCGCATCCTGCCGGCGGCCCTGGCGATGCTGTGCGTGACCCTGCTCGCCGCCAGCGTGATCCTGTTGCCTGGGGACGCGGTGGCGGTGGCGCAGCAGGCGCTGGCCGTGCTCGTCTTCTGCTCCAACGTCCTGCTGTGGTCGCAGCAGGGCTATTTCGACGCCGCCGCCATCACCAAGCCGCTGCTGCACACCTGGTCGCTCGGGGTCGAGGAGCAGTACTATCTGCTGTTTCCCATGCTGGCGCTCGCCGCCTTCGCGCTGCGGCGGCCGCTGATGCTTGCGAGCTTCGCCGGGATCTGCGCGACCTCGTTCCTGCTCTGCGTGATCCAGACCCGGCTGCAGCCCGCCGCCGCGTTCTTTCTGTTGCCGGCCCGGGTCTGGGAGCTCGCGCTGGGCGCGCTGCTGGCCATGGAAGCCCCGCCGGCGCCGCACAGCCAGTGGCTCAGGATCACTTTGGCCGCACTGGGTTGGATCGCGCTCGGCGCCGCCGTCAACCTGTTCTCGCCGCACACGCCCTATCCCGGCACGGCCGCGCTGCTGCCGTGCCTCGGCGCCGCCGCCGTGATCTGGGCCAACCCGTCCCCGAGCAAGGCCGTGCTGACCGCGGTCAAACCGATGATCGCGGTCGGGCTGTGGTCCTACTCGCTCTATCTCTGGCACTGGCCCGTCGTCTCGCTGGCGACGGCGGTCTGGGGTCCGCCGAGCTCGATTCAGCACAAGCTGGCGCTGCTCGGCGCCTGCACCGCGATGGCGCTGACGAGCTTCTATCTGATCGAGCAGCCGGCGAGGCAGGCGCAGTCGCCGGTCACGGCGCGCGCGCTGGTCGCGAGCGCATCGGTCGTGCTGCTGGCCTCACTCGCGATCATCGGGCTTGCCGGATTTCCCGCCCGCTTCTCGCCGCAGGAGCGGATGCTGGCGCAATTCATCAGCTACGATCATAAGTCCGCCTATGAGAGCGGCACCTGCTTCCTCGATCCGGGCCAGACCTTCGAGGCGTTGCAGCCGTCGTGCCTTGCCAAAGGCCCGCGCCCGCGCATCCTGGTGTGGGGCGACAGCCACGCTGCTCACCTCATCCCTGGCCTGAAGCGAGCCCTGCCCCAGGCCTCGCTGCTGCGCGCCAGCCTCGCGCAATGCGTTCCTCACGCCGAAGCAGGCCAGTCCGCCGCCTGTGCGGATTTCAACCGCCGGCTGCCACTTCTGGTGCGCGAGCTCACACCCGACATCGTCGTTCTCTCGGGCAATTGGACGCGCACCGCGATGACGCCGGCCGCACAGGCGAGCCTGCTCGCCACGATCAAGGCGATCACGGACAACGGCAGCAAGGTGGTGGTGGTCGGGCCGAGCCCGCAGTTCGACCGCCCACTGCCGCATCTGCTGATTGCCGCGAAGCGCTTCGGCGTCTCGACCGACGGGCACATGCTGGATGGTCTCGGCGAGGTCGACGGCTTCATGCGTGTTCTGCTGAAGGATTCAGCGCGGACCGACTACGTCTCGCTGCTCGCGCTGCTGTGCCCGGCCGGAGATTGCGCGCTCCAGACCCCAGACGGCGCGCCGCTCGCCTGGGACGGTGGCCATCTCACGGCGCAGGGTTCGGAGCTCGCAGGGCCACGGATCGTCGCGGCGTCGCCTGCATTGGCCGCGGCCGCAAGCGCGCCGCAACTGACGGCGAACAGCGCCAACTAGTCGTCCGACAGGAACCTCGCGAACACCGGCGCGGCGCGCTCGCCCATGCGCTGGGCCCCGGCCACGGTGAAATGGCCGGCATCCTGGAACAGCCACACGCCATCCTCGACGACCGGGCAATCCTGGTCGCAATAGACCTCCGAGGGCCTGAGCAGCGTCACCTTGTCGAGCGGCCTGATCGCCTCCGACAGGACGGCGTCGATGACGCGGTTGGTCGCGATTGCCTCGCTCTTCGGCACGGCATCGCACGGCTTGGCGGGCGCGTGCCAGCGCGGCCCCGGCAGCATGCGCAACTGATCGAAGGCGCAATTCACCGGACGGACCTGGCCGCCGACGACGAGGAAATGCCGGCCGGGCCGATCGAGCAGACGGATGGTCTCGGCGAGATGACCGGCGACCGCGGCGTTGCGGGTCCGCGCTGCCGGCCCATCACCGAGATCGAGATAATACTGCCATGCCTGCCCGATCACGACGAAATCGGCCGGCGACTGCCGGATCCGCGGCAGCTCGCTGTCGCGCAGCTCGGCGCAGACCTGGGCGCGAGGTCCCTCGGCGGTGAGCCCCGCGAGGGTGGGACATCCGCTCATGGTGGAGACGTGCCCGATCATGCCGCGCGCCTTCAGCGTCGCATCGAGCGCGGCGACATATTGCTGAACGTAGGAATCGCCGAGCAGCTCGACGCCGCGCGTACCCTCGAGATCGCCGAACGCACACAGACGGCCGACGGCGCGGCCGCATTTGTTGAGGCCGAAGCCCTGCAGCTGGAACAGCGCGAGCTGATCGTCGGGCAGCCGCGACACGACGCCGTTGGCGCGGAAAGTGACGTGGGTGAGCGCGGCACCGACGATAAGCACCGTCGCAAAGCTCGCCACCTGCGCGACGCGCGGCCACGGCAGCCGCCGCAGCGGCCGCTCGACGATGGCGAACATCAGCGTGGTCAGCACTGCCATCAGCGCGAGCTGCGCTGCCAGTCCGGCCGCGGTCTGCGCCGCATCGCCGAAGATGAAGCGGACGAAGAAGATCACCGGCCAGTGCACGAGATAGAGCGAATAGGAGGCGGCGCCGATGGCGTGCACCGGGCGAGCCATCACCAGCGACGTCGGGGCATTGGCCGCAATGATGACGGCCGTGGCGATGCAGGGCAGCAGCGCGGCGACGCCTGCCTGGGACTGATAGTAGCCGATGAGGAGAAGGCTGCCGAACAACAGAACATCACCGCAGGCGGCGGCGAGAGAGCGGGCGCGCGGCGACGCTGCCAGGCGAGCCTCGAGCGGAATGGCGAGCGCGCCGATGGCGAATTCGAACACCCGGAATGGCGTCAGGAAGAACACGGCGTCCGGATCGCGCGATGACCAGAGTGCGGCCGCGGCAAGGGACAACAACCCGATCGCGGCAATGGCGCGGAACACATGCCGGCGCGTGCCGAGCCACATCAGCAGCAGCGGCGCCAGCGCGTAGAATTGGACCTCCGCCGACAGCGACCACAGGTGCAGCAGCGGCAACTGATCCGCGCTCGGCGCGAAATAGGCGCTGGCCTCGCGCCAATACTGGATGTTGGCGATGGAGAGCAGCCCATGCGTCGCCTCCTTGGCGAGCTGGCGCAGGGCTTCCGGCGACAGGAACAGCCAGCCGACCGCGAACGTGGCCGCAATGGTTACAACCAGCGCCGGCAGGATGCGCCTTGCCCGCCGCAGATAGAACTCCGACAGCGAGAAGCGCCGGGCGCCGACATCGCGCAGGATCTGCCCGGTGATGAGATAGCCGGAGATGACGAAGAAGATGTCGACGCCGGCATAGCCGGCCTCGAAGCCGGTGATCCTCAGGTGGAAGAGGATGACGATGACGACGGCGATCGCCCGGAGGGCATCGATGTCAGCCCGATGACTGCGTTCCAATGTCGTCCACTCCGCGCATTCCTCGAGGCGGACGAGTTGCGCAGACACGGATGGCAACAGCAGGAAACAGTCATGACGTCATCGGACCCATCCGATGACACCGCGCCGGCGGCGGCGTGGCGGACGTGAAGGGGGTTTGCCGAACTCGGCCGCAAGTTCGGCAATCCGTTGAACGATCGGCTTGAATACGGCAATCTGGCGGCGCTGAGGGACAATGCGGGGCTGAGGGCGGTGATGAACCTGTTGCGAAGAGAATGGCGGGCAGCGTTCGCGGGAATAGCCGTCGCGGCGCTGCTGGCGGCGACCACCGCAGCCTCGGCGCAAGCCGAGACGCCGGCTCCCGGCGCCGCAGCGCCTGCTCCCGCTCAGACCACGGTCGAGCGCAACGCCAAGGGCGTTGCCGGCAAGCCGATCCAGGTCGGCATCTATCTCAACGTCCAGTCCGACTGCTCATCCGGGCCCCTTCCCGCCATCCGCCTGGTGACGCCGCCGGGCAACGGCACCGTCACGATCAAGCGCGGCAAGGTCAGTGCCACCAACTACAAGCAATGCCTCGCCCTGGAAGTGCCGGGCTTCATCGCCTTCTACCAATCGAAGGCCGATTTCGCCGGCACCGACACGGTGACGCTCGAGGTCAAGTTCCCGCAGGGCCGCACCGAAGTGCAGCGGATCATCATCAACGTCGGCGTCGGGCCGGCGGGGCAGAAGATCTGAGCCGCAACGCATCGACGGCGCGACGACGCCTCCAGCGATGAAGCCGCCTCCAGCCATGAAAAAGGGCCGCCTCATCGGCGGCCCTTTTGCTCGTCCGACGCCGGCCGGGATCAGACGTGGACCTGCGTCTGGGCGTGGCTGTTGTCGAGGATCATCTTGATGACGTCGTCGCCGCCCGTGAGGTTGGTGCCGGTGTCCTTGATGGTCGCCACATTGGTCCAGCCGGAGCCGGTATTGACCTGCAGCGTCAGGTCGCCGTTGTTCAGCACGCCGCTGCCATTGGCCGAGGCGAGGCTGGAGTGCCCGCCGCCGTCGACGAAGCGCACCGCGTCGGCGTGGTTGCCGGACACGCTCGCCAGCAGGCCGGAGAGGTCGATGACGTCGCCGGAGGTGCCCGTCTGGAAGTCCAGGATGGTGTCGAGGCCGCCGCCGGCCAGGTCACCGGCGTTCCACTTGAACGTATCCGAACCGCCGTTGCCGGTGAGCTGGTCGGAGCCGGCGCCGCCGATGAGAACGTCAGCGCTGCCCGACCCGATGATCGTATCATTGTAGTTCGATCCGATCACGCCTTCCATATTCTTGTAGCTGTCCGTGCCGAGACCGGGAATGGACACGTTCGTGGCGGTCGAGCTCTGAGTCAGCGTCAACGTAAAGCCGGCCGTCGCGTCGGAGAAATCGAGCAGGTCGATCCCTGCCCCGCCGTCGATGGTGTCGTTGCCGCCACCGCCGCGGATGATGTCGTCGCCGTCGCCGCCATTGATCGTGTTGGCAGCACTGCTGCCGATCAGGATGTCGTCGCCCGAGCCACCGGTCACGCGCTCGATGTTGGCGATCGAGCTGAAGCCGGTGGCGGTGCCGGCTCCGAGATTGACCGTCACGTCCTCGCTGGTGATATAGGTCAGCGTGTCACTGCTGCTGCCGCCGAGATCGGCGGTCACCGCCTCGATATTGCTGAGCTTGGTTCCGTTGACGTCGGTGATGACGCCGCCGGCCAACGTGACGTAGATCAGATCCTGCGACGACGTCCCCTCGATGACGAACGTATCAGTGCCAGTGCCGCCGTCGACGATGTCGACGCCGTCATTGACGCCCCAGTAGAAGGTGTCGTTGCCCGAGCCGCCGATCGTGACGTCGTTGCCGCTGCCGCCCCGGATCGAGTCGTTGCCGGCGCCGCCATTGATGTAGTCGTTGCCGGCGCCGCCGAGCAGCGTGTCGTTGCCGCCGAGGCCGTAGATGCCGTCATCGTCGGCGCCGCCATTGAAGTTGTTGCCGCCGCTCGACCCGATCATCACGTCGTAGCCACCGTTGGCGTTGGCCTCGAGCGGGTTGTCGACCGTGGCGGTGATCGCGTCGCCGTCATTGGCGCTGTAGCCGGACAGCCAAGGTGCCGAGCCGGTCACATAGGACTTGTCCGACAGCGAGTTGATGGTGAGATTGAAGGCGCCATTGTCGAGCGCGTTGAAGGCCAGATAGGTCGACACGGACGACACCGAATCGGTGGCCGTGACCTTGTAGACGTACAGGCCCGCGTCGTTGTTGTTCGGATCTCCGGTGAACTGATTGCCGGTCCGGTGGATCCAGCTGTCGTCGCCGGTCGAGCTGTAGACGAGGCTGTAGGTGTAGGTGACCGTCCCCGTTCCGCCTGAGAACAGCGTCGCCGCATCCAGGCTGATGACGTTCGGCGAGTCGGTGTTCTTCGACAGCGCATAGCGTCCATCGGCACTCGTGGTGTCCACAACCGACAGCGGCGCGGGCTCATTCGTGCCGTTGATGGTCACGTCGATGACCTGGCTGGCCGTGCCGTCGACCGACTTCACCGTCAGCGTGTCGTGCTTGACGTCGCCATTGTTGAGCGCCTGCACGTTGGCCGCCGAGTTGTTCAGCGTATAGCCCCAGGCCCCGGTCGCCGCATTGAAGGTGAAGGTGCCATACGTCCCTGCCAGCGACGCCGGCGTCTGGAACTGGGCTTCGCCGCTGTCGACGTCGGCAACCGTCAGGGTGCCGCCGGCCGTGAGCGTGCCGTCCTCCTTGACCGTCCCGCTTGCCGTGCCGGTGATCGACGCCGCATCGTTGACGCCGTTCACCGTGACGGTGACGGTCTGCGTGGTCGTCCCGCCATGGCCGTCGTCGATCTTCACCGTGTAGGTCTGATCGATATGGTCGCTGGCGCGCAGCGACTGGATGTCGGAATCGTTGACGGTGAACGTCCAGTTCACCTTGTGGCCGGCGTTGTCCACCGTGGCGTTGAACGAGCCGTAATAGTTGCTGCCCGCCGGGGTCGTGGTGGTCACCGTCTGGGCGTCGCCGTCCACATCGTTGAAGGCGATCGCACCGGACGCCTTCTCCACGCCCGGCGTCAGGGCCGTGCTCGGTTGCACCGAGATGTCGTCGATGACGGCGCCGCCCCCACTCGCGAACTTGATGGTCGTCGTCGTCGAGGTCGCGGTGAACTGGTAGGTCTGCTCCGTCCAGCCGAGGTTCCAGGCGCTCGTCGTCAGAACGGTCGTTCCGTCGACGCCCGACGTCAGGGCCGTGCCGTAGGTCATCACGTAGAAGTCGACGGTATAGGTCATGCCGACGACGGTGCTGATGGTCTGGCTCATCGAGCTCGATGCGCCGTAGAAATCGGCCGAGCCGCCGTCGGTGCGGCCGCCCACGACGGTGACGGCATGGGCGCCCCCGACCGTCCACGCATCCAGCGTATAGAAGTTGCCGTTGTAGTAGCCGAACGAGCCGTTCTGGATCAGGTTGCCGGCCGGGGCCGCATACGAGGCGTCCTCGGTGACGCTCGCCGTGGTCGTGCCCGCTCCGAAGGTCGGCGCGTGGTTCGGCGCGGTGACCGAGCCGGTCTGGCCGCTGGTCACGTTCTCGGCAAAGCCCTGGCCGTCGGTGTAGGTGACGTTGGCCGAGATCTTGTGGCCGACGTCGTTGGACCCCAGCGTGTAGGTCGAGCCCGTCGCGCCGTTGATGACGGCGCCGTCCCGCAGCCAGTGATAGACGACGTTCGACGCGGCACCATCCGGATCGCTGCCGAGATTGGCGGTCAGCGTCTGGCCCTGCGTCGCCGTGCCCGACACGGTCACCGCCGCAGCGCCGTCGTTGACCGGCGTGATCGTCAGCGTGAAGGCGTCAGAGGCGGCATACTCGCCGTCGCTGGCATAGACAGTGACGTTGACCGCGCCGGCGAAATTTGCCGGCGGTGTACCGCTGAAGGTACCCGTCGTCGCGTCGAAATGCAGCCACGCCGGCAGGGCGCTACCGTCGCTCAGGTTCGCCGACAAGGTCAGCGGACCATTGCTGCCGTCGAAACGTCCATCGACGTCGGCGAAGGTGTTGGACGGGATGGCGAAGCTGAACGGCTGGTCTTCCGCCGAGCTGCGGTCGGCCAGCGCGTTCTGCAAGGTCGGCGCGTCATTGTTGCCGATGATCTGGATCGTCACCGTCTTGGCGGTGCCGTCCTCGGTATAGACCGTGAAACTGTCGGTCAGCGTGGTCTGGTTTTCCTTCAGCGCCTGGACGGTCGGATTGTTGTTGTAGAGCCCGTAGGTCCACTTGCCGTCGCTGCCGATGTCGAACCAGCCGTAGCCATTGGCCGTGTTCGAAGAGGCCGCCTGCCACACGTCGTTGTGACCGTCGACGTCGGTCGAGTTGAGGTCGCCGCGGGCGATGCCGTAGAGCGGGCTGCTCTGGCTGTTGGCGATGCCGCCCTCCTCGGCGATCGTGCCGGTGGCGTCGCCGCTGATCACGGCCGCGTCGTTGACGCCGGTGACCGTGATCTTCAGCGTCGCGGTGTTCGACACCGCGCCCGACGGATCCTTGTCGGTATAGGTGAAGGTGTCGACGGCGTTGACGCCTGCGGCCAGCGCGTCGGCCTTGTCGGCCACGTAGGTGTAGGAGCCGTCCGAATTCAGCGTCAGATGGCCGTAGGTGCCCTCGATCGAGGTACCGATGCCCGTGCCCTGCGTCACGCTGCCGGTGCCGGCAACGACACCGGAGACGACCAGCGAGGACGTCCCGCTATCGACGTCGCTGTCGGCGACCGAGCCGCCGGTCGTACCGCGGACGACGCCATTCGCAGCCGCGATGTTGAGCGTGCCATCCTCAAGCACCGCGTTGGTGTCGGAGTTCGCCACCGGCGGGTGATTGGCGGGGATGACATCGACGCTGACCGTCTGCGTGGCACTCAGATCGCCGCCGCCGACATTGCCGTTGTCGTTGATGGTGATCGTGACCGATCCCGGATGGTCGCTGTTCGGCGTGAAGACGGCGGACGCCAGATAGGTGTTCAGATCGCTGATCTTGAACCCGCTCATTGTGAGCGTCTGGCTGGCATCGAAGACGCCGAGTGACGGAATGGATAGCGTGCCGCCGGAAATGTCGAACTTCACGAACTCGACGACATCGCCGTCCGCGTCGGAGAAGGTGATCGCGTTGGCTCCGGTGAAAGCGAACGCGACGCCCTCATTGGCGGTCACGTGCGCCGGGGCGTGGACCTCGGGCGCATCGTTCACCGGCGTCACGTTGATGGTCAGCTTGCCGATGTCCGTCTGTCCGGCCGCATCACGCACCGTGTAGTCCACGGTATCCGCGCCGTAGAAATCGGCCTTGGGCTTGTAGACATAGGTGCCGTCGGCATTGAAGTGGATGGTGCCGCCCTTGGCCGTCGTGAAGTCGCCCGCCACCACGCTCAGCGTGTCGCCCGTGTCCGGGTCGCGATCGTTGTGCAGAACGCCCTGCACCGGATTGGACACCGTCAGCGTCGTGTCCTCGTTCACGCTGGCTGTGTCATCCACGGCCGTGGGGGCATCTTCGATCGGATTGATGTTGATCGTGATCGTCTGCGTCGCGCTGAGATTGCCGCCGCTGCCGGTATTGCCGTTGTCGTTGATGGTGATCGTGACCGATCCCGTCGTGTCGTTGTCGGCGGTCGGCGTGAACACGGCGGAGGCCAGATAGGTGTTCAGATCGCTGATCTTGAACCCGCTCATCGTGAGCGTCTGGCTGGCGTCGATGACGCCGAGTGACGGAACGGACAGCGTACCGCCGGAGATGTCGAACCGCACGAACTCGACGACGTCGCCGTCCGCATCGGAGAAGGTGAACGCGTTCGCGCCGGTGAAGGCGAATGGCGTATCCTCGTTCGTCGTCACCTGCGCCGGCGCATGGATCTGCGGCGCGTCGTTGACCGGGGTCACCGTAACGTCGATCGTCTGCAGCGCGGTGTTGGCGACATCGGTATGGACGTTGCCGTCCGACAACGTGGCGTGGTCGGTGACCTCGGCGACGACCGACAATGAGAACGTGCCGTTGTAGTTTGCGGGCGGCGTGACCTGCAGCGGATGGCTGTCGAACGCGGCAATCGCTGCAGCGTCGTCGATCACCCATTTGCCGGCGTCGGCGCCGGTTCCCGCATGGCCGACCGAGAAGGTCGCCCCGGCCGGATAGCCCGAAATCAGCAGCCGCACGCTTTCGGAGCCGTCGGTATCGGTGACGGCGGCGCTGATGAGCTTCAGGTCGATCGTCTGATCCTCGGCGCCCGAGGCCGGGCCGAGGTCCATGAAGCTCAGCGTCAGCGAGTCGGCCTTCGGCGCGACGTCGACCGTGACATGCGCGGTCGCGGTGCCGCCATCGCCGTCGCTGACCGTGTAGTCGAAGCCGGCAACGCCGGAGAAGTTCTTGTCCGCCGTGAACACCGGGTTGCCGTTGCTCAGCGACACCGAGCCATGCGTCGCGTTCGACACGCCGGTGACGGTCAAGGTGTTGTTGTCGACGTCGGTGTCGTTGTTGAGAAGGCTGAGCAGCGCGTTGACCGTGAGCGGGCTGTCTTCGCTCGCTTGCACCACATCGTCGTGCGCCACCGGCGGCGTGTTGAAGACGCCGGTCAGCGTGCGCGTACCGTCGGTGAAGGCAAAGCTCTCGTAGTTGGTAAACGTGTCGGTCAGGCCGTTGTGGGTGACCTGCACGCCGATCAGCGTCACGCCGTCCGTCGCGAACACCTTGGTGTAGGTCGCGTCGGCAAACTTGAAGCCGAACTTGACGGTGTCGCTGTCGGCGCCGCCGTCGGACACGACGCTGGTGTTGCCGGCAAACCGGACAAGATCCAGCGTGTCGTTGCCGGAGCCGCCGTTGAACACGATGGTCGACGGCGCGATCGCGGTGCCGCTGATATCGGTGATCGTCACCGTGTCGCTGGCGGTGCCGCCGGTGATGGTGATGCGCTCGATCTCGTCGGCGCGGATGGTCGCGCCGTTCGGACCGTCGTAGCGCACCAGAATGTCGGTGGCGTTGCTGGCCGAGGGGTCGTTCAGCGTCGGATTGATCTCGGTGCCGGTCGAGGTCTTGCCGATGGTGAAATTGCGGGCATTGGCATCGCCGGTGATCGCGAGCACGTCGTAGTTCGGATAGGCCGCGCCGGACTCCGAGCCGCCGTCGACGACGTCGCTGCCGTCGCCAACGGTGTACAGGAAGGTGTCGTTGCCGGCGCCGCCGAACAGCCGGTCGTCGCCTGCCCCGCCCTTGATGACATCGTTGCCAGCACCGCCATACAGCGCATCGGCGCCGCTGCCGCCGACCAGGATGTCGTCGCCGCCGGAACCGTGGGCCTCGGTCACGCCGCCCAGCTTGTCGGTGCCGACGACCTTGTCGGTCACCGAGGCACGGTCGGTCACGCTGTGGGCGCCGACCGTCTCGCCGAGGACCGTCGCCGAGCTGTCGCCGAGATTGACGAACACCGGCGAATTCGGCGCGTCATAGCGCGTCGTCGTCACGGTGCCTGCGGCATCGACCCGGATGGTGAAATTGTTGGTGAAGACGTCGTGGTCGCGATCCTCGACCGCGAACGCGAAGTTGAGGTCGAGATACTGATCGGCCGCGCTCGGGGTCCCGATCGGCGCGGGGTGATCGAGCGGCTGCAGCAGAATGAAGTTGTAGGAGCCGGTGCCGGCCTCCGACAGCGTCACCGTGAACACCGCCGCATCGGCGGCATTGCCCGTCACCTGGCCGTTCTGCCCGATATAGCTGCCACCGCTCATGCGATAGGCGGTCAGCGTCGTATGATCCGCCGACATCACATAGGTCAGGCCGAAGCCGAGCGAGGTCAGCCCGGAGAGCTGGTGATTGGCCGCATCGTAGACGCGGACCGGCGACGAGCCGAAGAAGGTCACCGACGGACCGGAGCTGTCGCCGTCGGCTCCGTAGGTGATGCGCAGATCGACCGCGCCGGTCGAGACATTGCCGGCCGCCTCCGAGACCGCGACAATGTCGACATCCTGCGACTGCGGGGCATCGTCGTTGACGGTGATGATGATCTGGTCGTGCAGCGCGACGGAATCGCCGTCCGAATCGGTGGCGGTCACCGCGGTCGACAGATCGAGCGTGAGCGCGTTGTCATGGCCGGTGCCGACGTGGTCCAGCGCGCCCTTCAGACGGAACGAATACTGCCCGGTGTTGGGGTCGACCTGGAACTCGAAGATCGTAACCCCGCCGGCCTTGGCGATCAGCGTGTTGTCGACGCCGATGCTGTAGGTCAGCGCTACGCCGCTCGACGTCAGCGACAGCAGCTCGGGCGCAAGGTTGGTCTTCTCGACCGTATAGGTGCCGGGCTTGTCGGCGCCGAACGACACCAGCGAGCTCAGATTGCCTGTGAAGTAGGAGTCGTTGCCGTTGCCGTCCCCGTTGAGGTCGCCGCCATGGTTACCGGTGGCGGTCACCACCGTGCCGTTCGGCAGCTCGCTCTCGTAGACACTGGCTCTCAGCACCGCCGCGGTCGCGACAGGCGTGTCGTCGTCGATCGTCACCGCGAACGAGGAGCTGGCGCTGTCGCCATCCGCATCGGTGGCGGTGAAGCCGAAGCTCAGCTTGACGTCGTTCTCGTTCTGGCCGGCCGGATGATCGACATGCTTCAGCAGCGTGAAGCTGTAGCTGCCCGCGCCGGAATCATCGAGCGAGACCTTGAACACCTGGTTGGCCGCCGATGGCGGATTGCCGTTGGTCGGATTGCTGCCGGTGTAGCCATAGACCGTATTGCCGACGACCCAGAGCTTGACCTGGACGCCCTCGACCGTCAGCAGACCGGCGTCCGAGGTGACGTTCTGGCCGTTGGTGATGCCGCTGAACGCGACCGCGCGGTTCACGCTGCCGCTGTTGTTGTCGTCGGCGCCCCAGGAGATCGCCAGCGAGCCGTTGGCCGTGACATTGGCGCCGGCGACGTCGCCAGTCGCCGCTCCGGTGTTGCCGCCGGAAAGACCATCCTCGTCGACGGTCCCGGCGTCAGCCGTGCCGATCGCAGGCCGGCCGTTGTCGTCATTGATGGTGACAGTGAAGTTGCCGCCCGAGGCGGTGTCGCCGTCGGCGTCGGTCGCGGTGAAGCCGAGCTTCAGCGACAGCGCGTTGGTCTGGCCCGAGCCGACGTGATCGACATTGTCCAGGAGCTCGAAGGTATAGCTGCCCGAGCCATCGTCGGACAGCGTGATGTGGAACACCTTGCGGTCGTTCGTCGTGAGCTGGCCGCCATTGTCGTTGGCGACGCCCCAGATCTCGGTGTCCGACACGCGGATGAACTGCACCGCCGTGCCGTTCGAGGTCAGGGTCGGGCTGCCCGCGCCGGTGGTCTTGACCACATCGCCGGTATGGATCGCGCTGTCGAACGCCACGCTGCGATTGGCCGCGCCCGAATTGTTGTCGTCGGCGCCCCAATTGATGTTGAGCGCGACATTGGCCGCGGTCTGGGTCTGGAACACCTCGGACCCGGCTGATCCCGTGGTGTTCTCGGTCAGCGTCGCGGCGGCCGCCGAACCGAGCACCGGCACGTCGTCCTTGACCGAGACCGTGAAGCTGTTGCTGGACGTGTCGCCGTCGCCGTCGGTCGCCGTGAAGCTGAAGGACAGCTTGACTAAGTTCTCGCCGCTGCCGGCGGGGTGATCCAGGGTGCCGAGCAGCTTGAAGCTGTAGGAGCCGTCGTTCTGGTCGCTCAGCGACACTTCGAACACGCGGGTGCCGTGAGCGAGATCGCTGCCGGTGTAGCCGACCAGCACGCCGTTCTCGAAGCT
Source organism: Bradyrhizobium sp. HKCCYLRH3073 (assembly GCF_051167995.1). NCBI lineage: Bacteria > Pseudomonadati > Pseudomonadota > Alphaproteobacteria > Hyphomicrobiales > Nitrobacteraceae > Bradyrhizobium > Bradyrhizobium sp. HKCCYLRH3073. Next base: position 272,433 of record NZ_JBNPUD010000006.1, on the reverse strand, counting down.
GTACTTCACCGTCTGGCCGTCCGACGTCAGCGTCAGATTGTGGCCCGCGCTGTCCTCGGCGTCGACATTCGCGCCCGCGCTCGCGTAGCGGAAGGTGACCGATCGGTCGCCGAGCCCGGCGCCCGAGGTCTTGTTGCTGTCGTCGGAGCCCCAGCTGACGTTGAGGTCGCCGCTGACTGAGGTCGGCTCCTTGGAGGAATCGGTGCCGCTCGGCAGATCGTCCTCGTCGACGGTCCTGGCATCGCCGGCCGCCGCCACCGGCGCGGTGTCGAGCACGTTGACCTTGAAGCTGCTGCTGACGCTGTCGCCGTCGGAATCCGTGGCCTTGAAGCCGAAGGTCAGCGGCAGGCTGGTGCCGTTCTGGCCGGACGCCGGGTGGTCGATGTTGTCGTACAGCGTGAACTTGTAGCTGCCGTCGCCAGTGTCGGACAGCTGGATGGTGAAGACGGTGCGGTGATCCGCGGTGACCGCCGTCAGCAAGGTGCCGTCGCCGGAGATCGTGTAGCTGATCGCCGAGCCGTCGGAGGTCAGGCCCGTGGCGCCGGCGACGGTGGTAAAGGCCACCGCGCGGTTGTGCCCGACACCCGTATTGTTGTCGTCGGCGCCCCAGGAAATGGCGAGGCTGCCGGTCTGGACCGTCGAGTTCGACGCATCCGGGTGGCTGGTGTCGTAACCGTCGGTCGGCAGGTTGGCCTCGCTGACGGTCTCGTCCTCGGCGCAGCCGACGGTCGGCACGTCGTCGGTCACCGCAACCGTGAAGCTGCTGGAGGCGCTGTCGCCGTCGGAATCGGTGGCCTTGAAGCCGAAGCTCAGCGCCAGGCTGTCGGCACCCGACTTGCCATGGTCGAGGTTGTCGAGCAGCGTGAACTTGTAGCTGCCGTCGCCGTCGTCGCTCAGCGTGACAGTGAAGACGGTGCGGTGGTCGGTGGTCACCGCGCTCAACGTGGTGCCGTCGGACGAGACCACATAGCTGATTGCATAGCCGTTCGACGTCAGCCCTGCCGGTGCGGTCGTGTCGAAGAACGCCACCGAGCGGTTGTTGGTCGCGCCGGAATCATTGTCGTCGGCGCCCCAGGAAATCGCGAGATGCCCGGTCTGCACGGTCGAGTACGGCGAATCCGGGAACAAGACGTCGTAGAGATCGGTCGGCAGGTTGGATTCGCTGACCGTCTCGCTCTCGGCGTGCCCGATCGTCGGGACGTCGTCGACGACGGTGACGGTAAAGGTGCTGCTGCTCGCATCGCCGTCGGAATCGGTCGCCGTGTAGTCGAAGGTCAGCTTGACGACGTTGCTGCCCTGCCCCGCCGGATGATCGAGATTGCCGAGCAGCTTGAATGTGTAGGTGCCGGTGCCGTCGTCATCGAGCGAGACCTCGAACACGCGCTGACCGGAATTGAGGCTGTTGCCGGTGTAACCGACCAGCACGCCATGATCGAAGGCGTATTTCACCTGCTGACCGTCCGACGTCAGGCCGCTGAGACCGACATCGCTGCCGTTGGTCACATGGACGTCGGCGGCGGCGTTGGACGTGTTGGTGAAGCGGACCGAGCGATCGGCTGCGCCGTTGTCGTTGTTGTCGGCACCCCATTTGATGTTGAGCGCGCCGGTCACCTGGGGATCATGGCTGCCGCCATCATGAACGCCGAAATCGGGGCCGCAATCGCCGCCGCCGGCGTTGAGATCGGCTTCGTTGATGCTCTTGGCCGTCCCGGTATGCGCCTCCGGGCTGTCGTCGTTGACGCTGACCTTGAACGTGCCGCCGATCTGATCGCCGTCGGAATCGGTGGCGACGTATTTCAGAGTCAGCGCAATGCTGTCCTCGGTGTTGGGCACCGGGTGGTCGAGATTGTCGAGCAGCGTGAAGGTGTAGGAGCCCGAATCGAGATCGGACAGCTTCACCGTGAACACGGCGGCATTGGCCTTGTTGCTGGTCCAGTTGCCGTTGCCGTCGATGTAATGCTGTCCGTCGAAGCGGTAGGCGGTGATCAGCGTGCCGCCTTCGCTGAGGCCGTAGGACAACGCGACGCCGTTCGACGTCAGGTGCTGCGCGGCCAGCGTGGTGGTGGCGTCGGAGGCGAAGGTGACGGCGCGGTCGCCGTTCACCGGTGACGCACCGGTGATCCCGACATTGCCGAGATTGTTGGCGCTGTCGGCGCCCCAGGAGATGCCGAGAGCACCCGTTGCGACGGTGTTCTGGCCGGGAACGTCGCCAGGCCCGCCCGCGAGCCCGGTGGCAAGCCCGTCCTCATCGACCACGCCAGTCGCAATCTCCCGGTTCAGCACCGGCGCGTCGTCGTTGATCTTGATCTTGAAGGTGTCGGAGACCGCATCGCCATCCGAATCCGTGGCGACGAAGCCGAGGGTGAGCGTGACGTCGTCCTCGGTATTGTGGCCCGGATGATCGATGTTGTCGATCAGCGTGAAGCTGTAGGACCCCTGCCCCTGGTCGGACAGTGACACCGTGAACACCGCGGCCTTGGCCGGATCGCCGGTTGCATGGCCCTGGCCGTCGACATAGGTGTGATGCGCTTCATCGTAGCGGTAGGCCGTCAGCAGCGTGCCATCGGCTGACACGGTGTAGCTCAGCGCCACGCCGTTCGACGTCAGATGCTGTGCGGTGAGCGTCGAGATCACGTCGGAGGCGAAGGTCACGGCGCGGTCGCCGTTCACCGGCACCCCGTTGATGCCGCCGTCGACATGGCTGTTGGCGCTGTCGGCGCCCCAGCGGATGCCGAGGAAATCGGTCACCGTCAGATTGGCGCCCGCAGCGTCCTTGCCGTCCGCATAGGAGTTGCCGGGATTGCCAAGACCGTCCTCGTCGACCACCGAGTAGCTGACGCGCTCGCCGAACACCGGGGCGTCGTCATTGACCTCGACATTGAAGCTGCCGTGGATCGCATCGCCGTCGGAATCGGTGGCGACGAAGCTGAAATTCAGCCCCTGATTATCCTCGCTGCCGTGGACCGCGTGATCGAGATTGCCGGTGAGGTTGAAGGTGTAGGAGCCGTTGTCCTGGTCCGACAGCGACACGGTGAACACCGTGGCGCTGGCGAGGTCCTCCGTCGGCTTGCCGTTCGCGTCGACATAGGTCTCGTGGGCGGCGTCGTAGCGATAGGCGGTCAGCAGCGTGCCGTTCTCGGAAACCTGATAGCTCAGCGCCGCTCCGTTCGACGTCAGCCCCAGCTCCTCGAGCGAGGACACGGCGTCGGCAGCGAAAGTCACGGCGCGATCACCCTTGACCGGGGCGCCATCGATGCCGCCGTCGACATGGCTGTTGGCGCTATCGGCGCCCCACAGGATCGCGAGCGACCTGGTCACCGTCAGATCGGCGCCCACGACGTCGCTGCCGTGCGGATAGCTGTCGCCGGCATTGCCGAGGCCGTCCTCGTCGACGACGCCGGCACTCGGCGCATCGCCGAACACCGGCGCGTCGTCGTTGACCTTCAGGGTGAAGCTGTCGGTGACCGCGTCACCGTCGGAATCGGTGGCGACGAAGCCGATGTTGAGCGTGATGTCGTCCTCGGTGCCGTGCACCGGGTGATCGAGATTGCCTTTCAGCTCGAAGGTGTAGGAGCCGTGGTCCTGATCGGACAGCGACACGGTGAACACCGTCGCATGGGCCGAATCCGTCGCCTTGCCATCCGCGCCGACATAGGTCTCGTGCTCGGCGTCGTAGCGATAGGCCGTCAGCAGCGTGCCGTTCTCGGACACGACATAGGTGAGACCGAAACCGTTCGAGGTGAGATTCTGGGCGTCGAGCGTCGCGACCACGTCGGCCGCGAAGGTCACGGCGCGGTCGCCGTTGACCGGCGTGCCATCGATGCCGCCGTCGACATGGCTGTTGGCGCTGTCGGCGCCCCAGCGGATGCCGAGCGTATCGGTGACCGTCAGGTCTTCGCCATAGGCGTCGCCGTCGTCCTTGTAGCTGTTGCCGGCGTTGCCGAGGCCGTCCTCGTCGACCACCGAATAGCTCGGCTTCTCGCCGAAGCTCGGTGCGTCGTCATTGACCTTCACCGTGAAGGTGTCGGTGATGGCATCGCCATCGGAATCGGTCGCGACGAAGCCGATGTTGAGGGTGATGTCGTCCTCGGTGCCGTGCACCGGCTGATCCAGGTTGCCCGACAGCGCGAAGGTGTAGGAGCCATGGCCCTGGTCTGACAGCGACACCGTGAAAACCACGGCGCCCGACAGACCCTCGCCTTCCAGCGGCTTGCCGTTGGCGTCGACATAGGTCTCGTGCGCGGCATCGTAGCGATAGGCGGTCAGCACGGTGCCGTTCGCCGACACGTCATAGCGCAGGGCAAAGCCGTCGGAGGTGAGATCCTGCGCCTCGAGCGAGGCCACCACGTTCGCGGCGAAGGTGACGGCGCGGTCGCCGTTGACCGGCGTTCCGCTGATGCCGCCGTCGACATTGTTGTTGGCGTCGTCGGAGCCCCAGCGGATTCCGAGGGTATCGGTGACCGTCAGGTCCTCGCCATAGGCGTCATGGCCGTCGGCGTAGCTGTTACCGGCATTGCCGAGGCCGTCTTCGTCGACCACCGAATAGCTCGGCTTCTCGCCGAAGCTCGGGCCGTCATCCGCGACATTGACGGTGAAGGCGCTGTTGACGGGGTCGCCGTCGGCGTCGGTCGCGACCACCTTGAAGGTCAGCGGCAGCGACGCGTCATTGGCGCCGTTGTGGTCGATATTGTCGGACAGCGTGAAGGTGGCGCTGCCGGAGCCGGTGTCGGACAGCGACACGCTGAAGATGATGCGCGTGCCGTCACCTTCGCCCGCGGTCGCGATGATCTCGGTGCCGTTGGCGGACAGCGTGTAGGAGATGGCCTCGCCGTTCGAGGTCAGGCCCAGCGCCTGCAGGGTCGCGATCTCGGACGCGTCGAACACCAGCGAGCGGTCGCCGTCGACCACGGTGCCGTTGGAGCCGCCATCGACCTTGCTGTTGCCGTTGTCGGCGCCCCAGCCGATGTGGAGGTCCACGCTCGCGGTGGTCGGCTCGAAGCCGTCGCCGCCCGAGGGCTTGGCGTCGCCCACGATTTTGGCGCCGAGCTCGCTCTCCCCGCCGCCCTCACTGCCGCCGCCGGTGTGCTCGGCGACATTGATCGCCTCGACGGTGCCGGCGACCGGCGAATCGTCGTTGATGCCGATCACGATCGTCACCGGCGCGGTGTCGCCGCTGCCGTCGATGGCGATGACGTTGAAGGTGAGGTTCAGCGTGTCTTCGGTGCCGAAGACCGGATGATCGAGCGGCAGCAGCAGCGTGACCGTATAGGTGCCAGCAATCGTCGAGTTGGCGTCGAGCGTGACGGTGAAGACGTGATTGGCGGTAATCGATGGATCGCTGCCGATATAGCCGATCAGCTCAGGCTGGCCGTTGACGGTGGTGATCGCAAAATGCACCTCCTGGCCGCCGGAGGTCAGTCCGGCGAGACCGGGCTGCGACGCCGCGAACGCAAAGGCGCGGCCGATCACGTCGGTGCCGAAATCGACGTTGAGCGAACCGGTGAAGCTCGTCGCCACGCCGCCGATATCGCCGCTGCCGCCGGGCCGGCCTTCGGACAATCCGTCCTCGTTGAGCACGACGCTGTCGGCAACGCCGGCGATCGGCGTCGGATTCGGCGTGACCGGCCTGTCGCCGAATTGAGCGCCGATGTCTTCGGCTCCCAGCAGCCCCAGCGGCGTGCCGACAGTCAGCGGGTCGACCTTGAACGTTCCGAAGTTCGCGCCGGCAGGCACGCCCGGCGCTCCGGGCGTCCCCGCGGCCGGCAGCACCGACTGGTCGGTGGTGATCGGAAACAGTTCGGCAAACTGATCGCCATTGATGATTCGATCGGGGCCGACTTCGAAGCTGACGTCCTTCAGCGGGGCGCCGTTGGTGTCGAAAACCGGGTCGATCGAGACCGTCGACTGATTATCGAACAGGATGATCAGGCGGTTGCCGATCTTGACGAAGGTCAGCCGCTCGCTGGCAATGTCGCTGAAATCGATCTGGTTCGGGCCGTCGAGATGGACCGTGACGGCTTGGTTGCCCTGTGGCTTCCCGATCTTGAGGTGCTTGGCCGAGGCGCTGGATGGCTGCGTGGACGTGCCGGTCAACTGGGCCAGCAGGACAGGAGCATTCATGCGCCAAAACCTCCAAATATGGGGCGCTTTGGTGGCGCCCCATTTCTATCGTTAAACTATTATTAAACGAGAATACGGGTCAATATTACCGGTTCTTGTTAATCAGACTTTAGGGACTTTGGGTAAATGCAGTCAAGTGCAGCGGCATTTGCGAAGGTAAACAAGGCTGTGCCTATGCTTCCGCCTAAGGGGCGGAGCTGCCTGAACGACAAGAATAAATGTAGGCGAGGCCTGCAGAATTACTGCCAATTCGCAGTTATTCAATCGCGCAATACTCGGGGAACAACACGCACGCTGTTGGGAATAAGAGCTTGCCGCCATCAAACGGCCGAAATGGAACCGGCCTCTCGCGAATTATTTGCGAAAGGCAGGAATTATTCTTGAAGAGGATTGAAGTCGCGGCAGATTGCCTCAGATGCGACTGACGACGCAGGCCACCGGTTCGTATTTGCGGAAATACAACAAAGCCTGGTCACCGATGCCATCGAGCCACACCCCGCGGCCCGCATAGCGATAGCCGTCGCCCATCGGGACGAGACGAACCGGAATCGCGCGGTGGGGATGGAGGTAGAGCTGTGCGGTGACGATCTCGCCCGGCGCAAGCACGGGGCGTGAGCGCAGCATGTAGCTGCCGCCATTCTCGCAGGCGATCGAAAACGCAGCGCCCGGCAGCATCACCGCGTGAGCCTGTGCGTGGCCGATGAATCCACCGATCGCCGACAGGGCCAATGCCCCGCAAACCATGACTTGCTTGATATTCAATGCGGCCCCCTGCGCGCCAGCTTCCCTGCGCGCATTAAGACCGCAAACGACTTCGGCTACAAGTCGTCCGCCTGCGACATTCAGAGCAGCAGCGGCCGTCCCGGATCCCGGCCGCCGCCGATATCAGCTTCCGCCGCCGGCGTGACGTCGCTCTCGCTCTCGTGGTGCGGACGCTCGGCATAGGGCGCCGCGAACAGGCTGACGCCGCGGTGATCGATGGCGAACAGCGGCATGAACGACTGCAGATCGCGGCCTTCCATCAGCGCGGCCCGCCGGTTGTCGAGCATGGACCATTTGCCGTCGAGCCGCACGGCGACGACGGCGTGATCCTGCCGCACGGCGAGGTCGCGGACCAGCAGCAGCTTGAGATCCGATTCGGGCGTTCCCGCCGCCAGCAGCAGCGCGTATTTGGCGATCGCGTAATCCTCGCAGTCGCCGAGGCCGCTGCGCAAGGTCTGCAATGGCGAACTCCAGACGTCCGGCACGCCGTGTTGCTGGTCGTCGCTGACGTAGCGCACCGCCTGGTTGACGCCGCGATTGATCATTTCCGCGCGCGCGCGGCCGTCGCCAGCCGCAGCCGCCGACCGCGTCAGCGCGACGAAGATCCGCTCCGACGCCGAGCAGCGTGCGTCGTCGCCGTTGCAACGTTCGACTGAGATCCGCTCGCTTGCCATCGCGCCCTGGATGCCGCGCCATTTCACCCACAGCACGCCCTCGGGGGCACGGAACGTCATCAGGCCGAACGGCTCGTCGCTTGGCATCGCGACCGCTGGTGCCTGCGGGGCGTCGCTGACGACTCCGGCGCGCCCGGATGCATCGGTCGATGCAACTTCCACGGGTCCAGAGGCGGAGCGACGCAGGCCGTCATGCTTGGCGAGCACGGCATTGATTGTGAAGAAACGGACGGGCGGCGGCACCGGCAGCGCGCTATCCGCAGTGCCCTGCGCAGACCTGCGGTTTGAAGTCTCGGCAAATGCGGCGCCGGCGCAACCGGCCCCCACCGACAAGGCAAGCACAAGCCCCAGCGCACGCGGGAGAACCCGCGGCCGATCGATCCGCAACATCAGTGACGCCCCGTATGCTCCGGGGCATCGGCCGACGTCATCGCGTCGATCCCTGTCCCGGTCGTTATCGGATCAGGGATAGGGCCGGCGCTGCTTCGGGCCGGTTAAACCGCAATGATGTTCGCCGCCAAGCTGCGAACGCGACTAATCAAGGCCAACCGAACCGTGTCGCATTTGAACGATTCAGATTCTGGTAACGCTGCCCGCCGCTCGGGGCGGGCCCGGATGAGCGCAGCGGCGCCGGTGGCACGCATGCCTTCGCGGAGCCCGTACCCAGCGCGGGCACCCTGCTCCTTGCTCAGCGCTCGCGCAGCGCCTCGTCGCGCAGCATGCGGGCGGGCTTGACCAGATAGTCCAGCACCGATTTCTTGCCCGTCAGGATCTCGACGGTCGCGACCATGCCCGGGAGGATCGGAAGCGGCTGCTGGGCGGTGCCGAGATGGTTCTTCTCGGTGCGCACCATCACGCGATAGAAGGTCTCGCCGCGCTCGGTCTTGTCGCCCTTCTCGTCGGTGATCGTGTCGGCGCTGATACGCTCGACGCGCCCGTGCAACGAGCCGTACACGGATGAATCATAGGCGCTGAGCTTGACCACGGCCTCGTGGTTGGGGCGGATGAAGGCGATGTCCTGCGGGCGGATGCGGCCCTCGACCAGCAGCGTGTCGTCGAGCGGCGTGATCTCCATCAGGCTTGCGCCCGGCGCGACCACGGCGCCGATGGTGGTGACGTTGAGCTTGTTGACGATGCCGCGCACCGGCGAGCGCAATTCGGTGCGCCGTACCCGGTCCTGCGCCGACTTGATGTTCTCGTCGAGCACGGCGAGATCGCCGCGGGATTTCGCGAGATCGTCTTCGGCCTGGGCGCGAAAGGCGGTGACGATGTTGAGCCGGCGCGAGCGCGCCTCCTGCACCGCGGCCTCGGTCTTCACGATGCTCGCCTGCACCACCGCGAGTTGCCCGCGCATGTCGGTGGCCTGGCGGTCGGCACGTAGCATCTCGATCTCGGGCACCACCTTCTGGTCATAGAGCTTGCGGGTCAGACCCAGCTCGCGATTGAGCAGCGCCAGCGTCTCCGAGAAGCGCTTCTCGGTCGCCCTGAGCTCGTCGATCTCCTTGCTCTTCTGCTGCTCCTGCTGCTGCACCACGTCGACATCCTGCGCGAGCTTGCGCGCATGCGCATCGAACACGGCGCGCTCGCTCTGGACCGCGCGCGGGGCGTCGGCGACGAGGTCATCGGGAAACTCGACCGGGCTGCGGCCCTCGGTCTCCGCCGCGAGCCGGATCACCCGGGCGGCCATCGCGCCGCGGCGCTCGCGGATCTCGCCGAACTGCGAAGCAAAATTGGTGTCCTCGATCCGCGCCAGCGGCTGATCCTTGTCGACGATCGCGCCTTCCTGCACCAGGAGATCGGCGATGATGCCGCCTTCCAGCGACTGCACCACCTGGGTCTGGCGCGACGGCACGACCTTGCCGTTGCCGCGCTTGACCTCGTCGAGCACGGCGAAATGCGCCCAGATCAGGAAGGTGAAGAACAGGCCGAGCGAGGCGAGCAGCAGCATCCGCGCCGTCTTCGGCGTGCGCAACTCGACGGCAGCGCGGATGTCGTTGGAGAACGCGAAATCGCTGTGCGCCATGTCACCTCGTCCCCTGGACCGGCTTCGCGGTGTGGCTCGCGGCCGGCGCCGCCGCGGGCGGCTGCGGACGCAGCATGGTGAGGATCTGCGCGGTCGGCCCGTCGGCGACGATCTTGCCGGAGTCGAACACCAGGATGCGGTCGACGAGGGACAACAACGACGGCCGGTGGGTCGAGACGATGATGGACATCTCGCCCTTGGCCAGCAACTTCAGGCGCTCGAGGAATTCGCCCTCGCTGCGGACGTCGAAATGCGCGGTCGGCTCGTCGAGGAACAGCACGCGCGGCTTACGGATCAGCACGCGCGCCAGCCCGATCGCCTGCTTCTGCCCGCCCGACAGGCTGCGGCCGCCTTCGGCGATCATCATCTCATAGCCCTGCGGATGGCCCGCGATGAAGGTCTCGACGCCGGCGAGCCGCGCCGCCTCCAGCACCTCCTCATCGGTCGCTGCTGGGCGGCCGAGCGTGATGTTGTCGCGCAGCTTGCCGTAGAACAGGTCGGTGTCCTGCAGCACGAAGCCGATGCCGGCGCGCAGATCGGCCGGATCGTATTGCTGGATGTCGATGCCGTCGATCAGGATGCTGCCTTCGGTCGGCGGATAGAACGCGGTCGCGAGACGGCCGACCGTGGTCTTGCCGGAGCCGACGCGGCCGATGATGCCGATCTTCTCGCCCGGCTTGATGTCGAAGGAGACGTTGTCGAGCGCCTTGGTCTGGCTTCCCGGATAGGAGAAGCTGACATTCTTGAACTGGATGCGGCCCTGGTTGATCTCGCGCGCGACGTAGATCTTTTCCGGCGGACGCTCACGGTCCAGCGACATCAGCCGGTCGATCGAGCGCAGCGCCGACGTCGTCTGTGTGAAGCGCGTCATCAGGCCGGCGATGCCTGCGATCGGACCGAGCACGCGCCCCGACAGCATGTTGGCCGCCACCAGCGCGCCGACCGAGAGCTTGCCGTCGAGGATCAGGAACACGCCGACGACGACCAGCAGCAGGCTGCAGAACTGGCTCGCGACGCTCGCCGCGGTCATCGCCATCGACGCCCAGAACTGGACATCCTCGCTGGAGCGCGCCTGCGCCGCCACCGAGCGCTCCCACACCGTCTGCACCCGGCTCTCGCCGGCGACCGCGCGGACTGTCTCCATCCCGTTCAGCGATTCCACCAGGATGCCGTGACGCGCGGCGGATTGCGCCTGCATCTGCCGCATCGCGCGTTCGAGCGGCCGCTGGATCAGCAGCCCGACGGCAATCATCACCGGCAGCATCAGCAGCGGAATCCAGGCGATGGGACCCGCGATGATGAACAGCACGATGATGAAAACGACCGCGAACAGCATGTCGGTCGCCGAGACCACGGTACCGGACGTGAAGAACTCGCGCACCGAATCGAAGTCGCGGAGCTGGTTGGCGAGGATGCCGACCGATGGCGGCCGCTTGTCCATCTTCAGCGACATCACGTGCTCGAAGATGTTGGCGGCGAGCACCACGTCGATCTTCTTTCCGGTCATGTCGATGATGCGGCTGCGCACCACCTTGAGCAGGAAGTCGAATCCGATGGCCAGCATGAGGCCGACGCCGAGCGCGACCAGCGAGGGGATCGCGCCATTCGGAATCACCCGGTCGTACACGCTCATCGTGAACAGCGGCGCCGCCAGCGCCAGGATGTTGACGATGAATGCGGCGATCGCGACATGGCCGTAGTTGGCGCCGAAGCGGCTGACCACCGACCAGAACCAGTGCGTCTTCGACACCTCGCCGGCCGCCGCCACGCGCGGATCGACGACTGCGGCGGGCCGCACCAGATAGGCGAAGCCGACATATCGCGCCGCGACCGCATCGAAGCGCTCGATCGCCGGCTGTTCACGGCGCGAGGGATCGACGATGGTGAGACGGCCGGCGGCCTCGTCGATCGTCAGCAGGATGCGCGTGGTGCCGTCGTGAAACATCAGCACGCAGGGCAGCACCAGCGCGGGGATTTCGCTCAGCGGCCGTTCGACCAGTTGCGCCTCGAGCCCGGCCCGCTGCGCGGCGCGCTCGTACAGCGCGATGCTGAGCACGCCGCTTTCGAGCGGCAGTCCGGACAGCAGCGCGCTGCGGCTCAAGGCGCGGCCGTGATGAGCTGCGAGGTAAAGCAGACTGTCGCTGAGAGGATCAGCTGCCGGTACGGCTGTGCTCATCTGCGGCATCACATGCGCCGTCTCTTCGAGCTCGAACCTTGTCGGACGAATATTCAACAACGCCTCGGAATCCATTTGGCCGAACGACCCAGGCGGGCCTGCACCCATCGCTTCTTGCTAATAATTTGCTCTAGCCCAGTTCTTTGGCCTGCACCCGACTTTTTCGAGACTTTTACGGGTGTTTCGCGACAATCTCAGCGCAAAGTAAATGCATATGGTGAAAAGCCGGCGCGAGATGCGCCGGCTCTTGTTAGTTGCAGCTATTTCGACGCGGGCCCGTTGGGGCTCTGGGCAAATCCGCCGTACTTTCCGGAGGTAACAAACAACGTCGCATCCTCGGGATCGCTCGAGGCCCACCGATCGCCAAAGGTAATCGGCGCGGGATGCTTCGGCGTCCCATCATTCAGTCCGAACAGCGGCACCGGGCCGGCAGAGCTCAGCGGCTGCGGTCCCGGCGCCGGCGCGCGCAGTCGAATGGGCGCCAGGCTGTAGCCGATGAAGCCGCTCGGCGTGTCCACCGGCTCGGTCTCCGGGGGGTGACCGGTCTTCAGGTAGTTCAGCATCTGGCCCATCGCGGCAAGCAGCTGGTAGTCCGCAAACACCACCACACCGCGCGCCGACACCAGCGACACGTTGGCGTTGAAATACTGGTTCTGGGAGTTCAGGAGATCGATCAACGTGCGCTGGCCGAGCTCATACTCCTTGTTGTAGGCGACGAAGGTGCGGCGGGCCGCTTCGACATCGCGGACAAGAGCTGAGACGCGATCAGCGGTGATGATCCGGGCCGCCCAGGCCTTGTCGATCGACTCCAGCGCATCGCGCTGCAGCCGAGCATGCTTCTGCTGCTCCTGGATCATCCGCTGCGCGGCCTCCTCGCGGCGCCAGCTGTTCTGACCGCCGTTGAAGATATCCCAGGACGCAACGACCTTGCCGCTGACCTCGTCGTAACGATTGTTGTAGGTGATCGATTCCTTGCCTGTCGTCGCGCGGCCTTCCAACGAAAGCGTCGGCAGGAAGGTGCCGGTCGTGGCATCGAAGCCGCGCTTGGCAGCCGTCACATCCGCCGCGGCAGCGCGCAGGGTCGGATTGAACTTGTAGGCGATGTCGAGCGATTCCGCCTTGTCCCGCGGCATGTCGGACAGCCGGCCCGGGAAGCGCAGGTTATAAGGCTCCACGCCGACGACCTTGCGGTACTTCGCCCGCGCCACTTCCAGGCTGAGCCGGAACTCTTCGAGCACGGCCTGCGCTGCCGCGACCCGCTCCTCGGCCTGCTGCGTGTCGCCCTCGCCGGCCCGGCCGCCCTGGAAACGGGCCAGCACGTTCTTGCGCAGCTCGAGATGAACCTTGAGGTTCTTATCAGCCAGCGCGACCAGCCTGGAGTAGCGCACCACGTCGACATAGGCTTCGGCGGCATCGAGACCAATCAGCTCTGTTCGCTCCAGCACGCGATACGCGGCGGCATCGACCCGCGCCGCCTGGCGCCACACTTCATTGATCGAGGAAAAGCCATCGAACAGCAATTGACGGACCACCACGCCGGCCTCGCGGCCGCGCAGGTAGCGGCCATTATTGCTCGGAGCCGGCGAGACATATTGCTTGAGCATCTCCGGCCCGGCGCTCGCGTCGAGCCGGACCTGCGGCAGCAGCGTACCCTGGGACTGGCGAAGCTCGGCTTCGGTGGCCCGCCGGTTGGCGGCGGCCTCCCCGACACCGGGATTGGTCTTCACCGCCTGGTTGATGGCATCCTGGATGGTGAACGGCTCAGCGCCCAATGCCGGGCTGAAGCTCATTCCCACAACACATATGAAAATGGGTGTATATACGATCTTCAACATAGGGAACCGATAACAAACCCGAGATCGGCTCGCAATGTGACTCGCCACAGTTGCGGCGAAAAATCGACCGGTTGTGGCAGAATAGCTACGCTCCGCCATATTCTCCGGAGCGGAGATTTCAGAATCTGAAGCAAAATCAAAGCAGTGGGAATGAAGTAAAGCCGAGGCGGTGATTTAAAGTCAGCTATTTATTTCACAAAGAAAAATCTCGCCTCGGAGAATGTCGAGTTTTTCGTGTTTGTCTTCAATATGGACCGCTTCCGCGGCATTAAGTGAGATGGGCCCTCAAGCGACACAGCGGAACGGCAACAGGCGACCAGTCGCACGCCATTGCCACGCCGGCCCGCCACGACGGCCGTGAGCAATCGCCGCCCCGGCATCAAGGAACAACGAAGGATCCAATGAATATCGCGACCGACCGCCGGGCCCGAGATGCGAGGCATATATTTCGACGCACGGTCTGCAGCGAAACAATGGCTAAGGGGGTCCATTGCCCTCGAAAAATCTCGTCGAGCTGAAAGGCAGTAGATGGTGGGGGAGGCAGGACTCGAACCTGCGAAGCCATGAGGCGGCTGATTTACAGTCAGCTCCCTTTGCCACTCGGGACACTCCCCCGTATCGATGGCAATTCGGGCCGGCCGCGGAACAGCGGCGTCGGGGACCATCAGCGCCATGGAGACGGTAAGACCGCGGGGCCCGGATGAGCGGGCGCGCGCGGCCGGGGCCCTTATGATCGAACCCGCCCCTCGAAGTCAACCAAGGGACGACGAATTTTCCCGCCTGAGCGGTGCCAAATTGCCAGAATCCGCAGGCCGTGACAGAAGCTCGTGCCATGAGCGAACGCGACCGAAAGCCCCCTTTTCGCCGTCCGGGCGGCAAATTCTCCGGCAAACCGCGCGGATTCGAGCGGCCGCAGCCGTGGCGTGAACGCGACCACGGCTCGGATGGCCCCGTCATTCTCTATGGCTGGCACACCGTGACCCTGGCGCTGGCCAATCCGAAGCGGAGGATTCGCAAACTTTACCTGACCGAGAACGGTGCGCGGCGGCTCGCCGACGAGCGGATCGAAACAAGGGTGACGCCGGAGATCGTGCGCCCCAGCCAGATCGACCAGCGGCTCGGTCCGGACGCCGTGCACCAGGGCTTGCTGGCGGAGGCAGATCCCCTGCCCTCGCCGGACATCGACACGCTCGCGGCCGAGGGGCTGATCCTGGTGCTCGACCAGATCACCGACCCGCACAATGTCGGCGCCATCCTGCGCTCGGCGGCAGCATTCGACGTGAAGGCGATCGTGACCACCGCCCGCCACAGCCCGGAGGCCACCGGCGTGCTGGCCAAATCAGCCTCCGGTGCGCTCGAACTGGTGCCGATCATCACGGTGCAGAACCTCGCTCGCGCCCTGACGCGCCTGAACGAGCGCGGCTTCCAGACGGTGGGGCTGGACAGCGCGGGCGAGCAGGACATCGCGGCGGTCGCCTTGCGCGAGCCGCTCGCGTTGGTGCTGGGCGCGGAGGGCAAAGGCCTGCGGCAATTGACGCGCGAGACCTGCAGCGTCGTGGCACGGCTCGACATGCCCGGCGCCATCAAGAGCCTCAACGTCTCCAATGCCGCCGTGCTCGCGCTCTATATCGGCGCGACCCGGATCGGATTGATGCCGAAATGATCAAACGCCCGCGCGCCGAGGCGCACGGGCGTTGGCCTGAACGAATGTCCGGCTGATCAGTAGTAGCGGCGCAGCACGCGCTGGCCGTGATAGTAAGGGGAGGCGCCCCAGCGATAGGCGTGGCGGCGATGGTGATAGCTGTAGACCGGCAGCGCCTGCTCCTCATAGGCCGGATACGGCGCGAAGGCGCCTGGACCACTGTAGGTCGGCCCCTGGTTGACGTAATAATACTGCCGGGTCGGCTCGGACAGCCGCTCATAGCTCGCGCCGCAGGCGCCGCAGCCGTGGCCATAGGTGTAGCCGGGCTGATAGAAATATTGCGGCCGATACGTCACTGTCGGCTGGTACGTCACGGTCGGCTGATAGGTGAGCGTCGGCTGATAGGTGACCTGCGGCGCGCAGGGGGTGGCATAGCCGCACGGGCCGCAGGCGGTGGCGCCGCAGGCCGCGGCCGGTGCGCCGCCGGCGACGGCGAGACCGGCAATCGCGACAAGTCCTGAAATTACTCCACGCATAACTCTCTCCTGTTGATCTGTTCTTGCTTGTCTTGCTTGTGTTTGGCTGTCGATGGTGAGTTGCTCGCTAGCGGCGGTAGGCCGGCGGCCGATTGGGATAGCCGCGTGGATCACCATCGGGCGGAGCCAGGATGACGGCAGGCGGATACATCGGCACCGCCGGCTCCGGCGGCTGCATCTGGGATTGAGCGCCCCACGAGCGGGAATAGCTCTCGGCGGGCTTCGGCAGCTTGCGATCGGCCGGCGGCTCGATCTCCATCCGGCCATAGCCGGGCCTCGCTCCGAGGGTCGGATAGTAATGGCCGACATATGGCTCGGGCGGGACCGTGCGGCCGCCATAGATCGTGGGCTGCATGTATTGACCCTTGCCGAGACTGGACTGGCCTTCGACGACAGCATAGGAGGCATCGATGCCGTCGATGACGACGGGCACGCCGGGTCGCTGGGGAATGACGATCTCGAAGCCTTCGCTCGCGAGCGCGGCGGAAGAGGTCCCGATCACAATCACAAAAGCCGTTGCAATACGCATGAATTCACGCCCCGGTTGCCGTCCTACAAATACCGCAACGCGCGCCCTGATGGGTTAAACGCGCACATCAATCTGCCGGTAAGACTAACGCGCGAGCCATCATTCCGGGTTAAAGCTCCGGTCGGGTTCACGCGTGAGGGTTAATGGCTGATCATCAGCCCGCGCGGTCGCGACCATCGTGCGCAGCCCGATCGTGGAGTCACCAGCCCGACGGCTCCCTCAACCGCCCGGTTGGCCCGCTAGCCCCGCACGCGACGATCGCGATCAGTGTCGACAACGCGCGCCGCCGGCCGTCGTGAAAAACGGCGTGACCGCGGAACGGCGGCGGCCGGAGGAACTTAGGAGTTGGGGCGCAACGACGGAGTCATCCATGATCAGATCTGCAATTCTCGGGGCTGCTGTTCTCGCGACCGCGCTGGCCGGCCCGGCCATGGCGCGCGACATGCACCACCGCCACCACATGGCCCGCCACGACGGCGCGATGATGCAGCAGCAGCGCGCCGACGCCGGCTGGACCAACAATGGCTGGAACAACGACTGGAATCGCCGCGGCACCGGCTTCTGGCCGGCTGACGTCGCCGCCGGTGCCGTCGGCGCCGCCGCGGGTGTTGCTGGCGCAGCCATCGGAACCGCCGGCGCCATCGCCACCGCGCCGTTCCGCACCGCCGACGCCTATGCCTACGGTCCCGGCCCCTCTTACGGCCAACCGAGCTATGATCGCGGCCCGAACGGCTACTATGGCGACTGGAACAGTTACGCGACCCGCAACGGCCTGGTCTGCCGCCCCGGCACCATGTTCAAGGGCAGCGACGGGCTGATGCACATCTGCCAGTAAAGATCGAGCCGGAGCGGCTTCGACGATCGGCTCCGACAGGGGCGGCCCAACGGCCGCCCTTTTTGCTGGGCTGATGGGAGAAGCGGCGCTCACGCGGGGAGTAGCCGGACTGCATCAACTCTGGTAGGAACACCGCGCTTCGCGAGACCTCGTCGCAAACTGACGACGAGATCTGCGCCACCAATGTGCCTTCGCCGGCTTAGCTCAGCGGTAGAGCAGCGGTTTTGTAAACCGAAGGTCGGGGGTTCAATCCCCTCAGCCGGCACCAGCTTCCGTGCAGTTGGGATTTGCTGCGGCAATGGCTGTCACCGGCTTTAAGCGTCAATTCGCCCTCGTCCTGACGGCTGGCTTGGCGATGCCGCTCGCCGACGGCGGCCTGGGCGCAGTCCACTCTGGATCCGGCAACGGCCCGCCGCCCTCGCCGGTCGCTCCGATGAGTTGGCCGGGCACCTGATCAGTGACCAACGCCCAACCTTGCGTCGCGCAGAACAGCCCGAGCAGACAGCCCTTGACCGCCAGAATCTTCGGGCCATCGCGCCAGATCGAGACAGCATAGGTCTTGCCGTCCTCGGCGTTGTAGACCTCGCCGCTGTGGCGGCCGTCGGCGTTCAGCTTCAGGCCGAGCAGCATCTGGTGGCCGAGCAGCAGACGGCCGCGCCTGGCCGGATCGGGATTCAGCCGGTCGCGGAACGGCTGCCCCTTGGCATCCGCCACCTCCTTCATCCAGACGATGTAGCCGCAGACGCGGTCGGCCATCGCGCCACAGCGCTCGATGCGGACGCGGGCGCGGCCGTCCTCGGTCAACCATGTGCCGACCGGATCGCCGACGGGAGCGGCGTGACCACGGCCCTCCGCCATCGACAGCAGCAGACTGACGACGATGCGCAACCCGACGCGCAGAACGAATCTCAATGTCATGTCCAGGGACCTCATTGTCTCCATGGCCTCGAGCCACGCGCTCGTCCGATGCGGTGCCATCTGCCCGCGCGGCGCGATCGTTCGCACGGCCCGCTCACTGGAGCTGTGCGACCAGGGCCTCGGCGCCCTTGTCGATTCCGGCCTCGGCGGCCGCGAGCGCACCAACGCTGGCTTTGATGTCGTAGGGCGAGGGATATTGCTTGCTGACGAAGGCGCTGAGCAGTCGCCCGCTCGCGGCATCGAAAATCTCCGCCGCATAGAACACCGAGCCGGTCAGTAGTCCTTCTCCGTCGCGTGCACTCTGCACGCCGTTGTAGACGGCTCCGGCGAGATCGAAGCGGGAGGCGACGCCGAGCACCGGCGTGTTGGCGACGGCGCCGGTCAGGGTCAGCCGCAGGCGCAGGGTATTCGGCCCACGCTGATGGACGATCTGGAAGCGTGTCGAGAGACTTTCCAGGAAACGCTGCTGCATGTAGGCGGCAAGCGCAGCCTTGTCCCGATCGGACATGTCGCCGAACTGGTGATCCGCGCCGCGATAGATCACGACCGGATCGAGTGTCACCTTGTCGTAGCTGCGCCAGTCGGCGGCGGCCGCGTAGCGGTAAGGCACCCGGCCCGATGGATCGGATGTGTTGGGCGCCAGATAGCGCGCCGACGCCACTCCGGAATAGGCCACCGGCGTCACCGTGTTGCACCCCGCGCAGAGGCCCGCTGCGGCGATCGCAGCGAAGCCGGACATCCGAAATCGACTCCTCATCCCCTTCTCCACGACTGCGGCGCCGTTGCCAGCGCCTCACATGATCATCTCTATAAACCGACTAGACGGTTTGTAAATAGCAAATCGAATGAGAAGGAATGCGCGGTCGACACGGACTTCCGGCGGCATCGAGCGCCATCGGACGCAAGCCAGCCCGACTTCGCTCAGATTGAACCGTCCAAGGCTGGAGATGGCGCCGAGCTCGAGGGTGTCACCGCTCCCCGGTCGTCCCGGCCTGCCGGAATGCAGTCCATTGCTGGTCGTCGAGCAGGCGGGCAAACAGACGGTCCAGGTCCGGCTGCTCCAGCGGCGAGACGCGCAGCATCGTCATCAAGGCAAGCCCACGTGCCGCCGCCCATCGCAGAACTGCGAGATCGGCGTCATCGGCCTCGCCGCGGATCTCGGCTACTCTCTCGGCATCCTTGGCACGGGCATCGGCCAGCAATCCCGGCTCCTGGGCGAGCGCCCCGAGCATGGCCTGCGCCACCGAATATTGCTGTGCGATCAGCTCCCGCGAGATCGCGATCTGCGTCGCGAGCTCGGGCTGATCAGCCGCTTTGCCGGCTTCAGCCCTGTACCTGCTGGCGAATTCGTCGAAATGCAGGAATTGCTGTTCCAGCAGAGCCTTGAGCACCGCTTCCTTGTTGGGAAACTGGTGCATCAGGCCGCCCTTGCTCAGCCCGCTCTCGCGGGCGATGGCGTCGAGCGTCAGCCGCCCCGGACCATCGCGGGCGATGATGGTGAGGGCGGCGGTGAGCGCGGCCTTGCGCGACCGCTCGGAGCGTGAAGGGTTGTCCATCGAAGACTGCGAAGTGCCCGGACGGTGCACGAAGGTTGCGAGCAGATGATCCCCGAAGTCCGGGGCGGCTCGGTCATAGGGGCGAGCCGCCCTCCTCTGTCAAGAAGAGCTCCGGAAAAACCCGCCGCTTAGGAACCATTTGTACGCGACTGGATTTCCGGTATCGCCTTTGGCGGGTGGGGACGAAACGGGTTCAGACTGTGGCAATATTGTTGTCACATCTCATCTAGAACTCCTGCTTATCCCCAGAAGTCACTGGTCTTCAACTTGATTTCGTCAGCCGCTTTTGTTGCAATTGAGGCATCGGGGGACAGGTGTCATGACGTGGAAGGAAGAGCGTGATGCGCTGATCGCGCAGACCATGGCCTTCGTGCAGTCGGTCACCGGCAAGCCCGCCGACTTCGCCCAGTTCGAGCTGCCGACCGTTCCGGTCGGCACCCCCATCACACCGCAGCAGGCCGTGGCCGTTCGGCCAACGCATGCCGCTGTCGAGCACGTGATGGCCAACACCGTCGAAACCGAGGCAAGTCGCGGCGACAACGTACAGGTCGAAATCCCCGATGCGGTTGGGGAGCCTGCAAGGCCGAGAGCGCCCGACGCCATTGCGTCCGAGGCTTCGTTCGCCGCCCCGAGCCCGGGCCCTGCGGAGCGCTTCACCAGCATCGCCTCGCAGCTCGATCTCCAGCGCGACATGCAGGCGGAGATTCGCGCCCGCGTCGCACGCTTCCGGGCCCATCAGGAGCGCTTCAATCGGGAGCGTCAGGAATATTTCAGCGCGACACTCGCGCGCCTGAAAGCATCGGCCGGACGGAGCGCCCTCCCTGAGGACTAAAGGCGACCGCGCCAAGGATCTAAAATGGCCGAGGGTGCACAAACGTATCCGCAATCGACACGCCGGCTCACAGCCAGGCGCACAGCAGCGCCACATTGGCGACGAAGGCGAGCAGCAGCCCAAAGGCGAGCGTCAGCTGGATCCGCCCGCAGAAGATGTGGAGATCGGTTCCCATGGGCTTAACCATCTGGCGATTCTAGCCCCGGAGTCCCACGGATTCTTTTTTCAAAAATTTAGGACTCGTTTACGACTCGGCCGCCCGAAAAGGCCCCTTTCCTGCCTCAGGCGCGCCAGTGTCTCGCTGCACGTGCCGTTCATTCTCGGTTCATCCTTCGCTTCTCCGGAGCTGTTTGGAATGCCCTACGCGCTGTTTTGCAACGACGCCAAGTTGAGCAAGGCCTATCCGACCGAGGGAGACGTCTGGAGGCTGGCGCGGCAGAGTGGGCTGGTGGTGGACGTGATGATCAATGCGCGATCGACCGCGCATCTGCTGCTCGACAATGATTACGAGATCCGGCCCTGCGCCGCCGAGCCCGAGGAAGATCCCTGGCAGAACCGTGCCGAAGCCGAGCAGGAGTTCAACATCCCGTTCGCATCCTGAGCGGCTGCGGCGGGAAGCGCGCCTTGGATGATACCATTGGCTCTGTGTACGGCTGATCCCCGAGCCTCGGCGTGCCCAGACCGAAGCCGCCGGCAGAAGACATTCACGCATTCATGCCCGTCCGCTCCCGCGGACGACTTGCCTTGATCAAGGATTTTTCGACAGACAGACCCGCGATCAGCGGGCAGCCGGAGCTGCCCGCTGGAAGGTCGCCATGAAGCCCGTTCTCAGGGCGTCGCCGTCGCCAGCGATACCGTTTCGGCCGGAAGGGCGACACAGGCGCGCTTGCGGCTGACGCCGCGGATCGCGCCGGTCACCTTCAGCACCTTGCCCGACGGGCAGGACGCGGTTTGCACCAGCGCCACCTCGTAGGGGGCCAGCATCAACGGTTCGGACTTCAGGACGGTCTGGGCGGAGCACGGCAAAACAGCCGCCGACAACAACAGCACGGACACCAAGATACGCATGTGGGATGATCCATCAAACCGGCGGACTGATAATATCAACTGATGGCGAAAGTTTCACGAAGGTTTGAAAATTTTTTCGCACCGCGTGAGCGTCCTCGAAACCATCGCCGGCCACCCGCCGGACAGCAACACGCCCGCACCAGACGGCGCGGGCGTGTTGGAATTGAGGCGCGATACGCTCGACCCGGAAGCCGTCGGCCAGGGGCTCGCGACCTCGCTTAGTACTTGCTGGCGGCCGGCCCGCCCCAGCCGAAGCGGTAGTTCACGCCGACCTTGACCGTATGCTCGTCGCTGTTGAAGCGGCTGCCCACGACCGGAGCCGGTCCGCCCGTGAAGGTCGTATTGCCGAAATTGTAGTACTGGTATTCAGCCTTGGCCGACCAGTTCGGCGCGAACATGTATTCGAGGCCGGCGCCGACGGTGTAGCCGTCCTTGGTATTGCCGGACGTGGTGAAGCCCGTCGGCACGCCGGCGACGCTCACCCCGAGATTGTTGCCGTCCCGCCAGGCGTAACCGCCCTTGGCGTAGAGCAACGCCGGTCCCCAGGTGTAGCCGAGACGGCCGGTGACCGAGCCGAGCTGGTTGGCGCCGGTCGAGGTGACAACCGTCGCCCCCGGGAAGCCGAAATTGGTCGTGTTGCGGTCCATCCAGCTGTACTGGGCCTCGATGCCGAGCACCCAGTTCGGGGCAAACTGGTAGTCGAATCCGCCCTGCACGCCGCCGAGGAAGCGCCCGTTGTTGCCTTCCAGGCTGTTGTTGCCGGCGAAGGAACCGCCGAGGTGACCACCGAGATAGAAGCCGGTCCAGTTGTAGATCGCCTGAGGGGGCGTGTAGACCGGCGCCTTGGTGTAGGTGCGCGGAGGCATGTCGGCGGCGAAAGCCGGGGCAGCCAAGGTGGTCAAGGCCACTGCACTGATCAAAAACCGCTTCATGGGACGTCCCCGTTTTTCGTTTGCGACATCTATCGAACATCATGGCCGCATTTGGGTTGCCCGGTGGCGGTGACGCAGCTGTGATTGCTGCTGCGGTGTCACCAGAGGGCAACAAAGGCCTTTTGTTCCATAGGCTTCCCGAATATTTCGTGAAGCTGACGCCTCGCCCGACATTTGGTCGCCGCAAGGCGATAAAGCGTTCGGCCCGTCCCTGATTTGTGATCGGACGAACCGCTTGGCAAGGCGCTGCGACGACGTGGCAGGCCGTCGAAAACGCCGCGGCCTAACGCGTGAGGCCGGCCAGCTCCGGGAATGGCGTGTAGGTCGACCCGGCGCAGAGCTCGCCGGCATCCTCGACCAGGCGGTCGAACCGGCCGTCGACGAACACCGCCGCCCGCTCCTGCGCCGGACGGTAGCTGCCGTCGGACTCGCGCGCCGCATAGCGGAGACAGCTCACATAACGCAGCCGGCCACCGACCGTCCGTTGCACCGGCTCCGCCATGACGCCGTCGCGCACCCCGACCGGATTGTTCAGGTAGGTCCTCAGATAGGACAGTATCTCGCTGCGGTGGTTGGTCGGAAACGGCTGGCTGCCGACGCCACGATCACCGGTATAGGCGATGCCGCGATTGTCCTCGCTCATGAACGCGGCCGGACCGCCGCTCGCGCAGCCGGCCAACAGCAGCGCCAGCACGGTCGCCGGCCACCAGCTCGATCTCCCCATCCCCACGGCGCCCAACTCTTGCAAGCCAATCCCGCGGTCGTTCTAGCTCAAAGCCGACACCCGGGAAATCCGTCCCGGCTCACGCCTTCGTCAAGCCGCGACCGCCGGAGCACTCTGGCGCTCCGGCGGTCGACGATCAGATCTGGCTTGGCCAGGCCGTGGCCGGATCAGCCGCGGCGGGTCGCCGGCGTCACGCGCTTGAGGCTCACCTTGTTGTGATGGCTGAGATGCGCGACGTGGCGATGCTTGTGGCGGACAAGCGAGGCATGCGGCTTGGTCTTCGTCTTGCCGACGGTGGGCTTCATCTCGTTGGCCTTGTCGCCGGCCTGCATCGCGCCCGGCTTGGTGGCGTCGGTCTTGGCCGCATCGGTCTTGCTCACATCGGTCTTCGCGGTGCCAGTGGTCTGGCTGGACTTCGCGGACGTATCGGTTTTTGCAGGACCAGCGGCGAACGCGGGCGCAGCCAGGATCGACGCGGCGAGCAGCGCAACAGACATTGACTTCAGCATGGTCATCTCCGTGATGTGAAGATCTGGAGGCACCATCCAGTCCGGATAGGCTCGTGATCATGGAGACGACGATAGGGAACCGGCACTGAACCCACCCTGAAGTAAAGCGGTGTTTTCAGTTCATGGACATGAAGGGATAGTCATCGAGGTGACTGGTCTGTCATCATGTCGTCCGTATAATGCACCGATCGCGGCGCAAAATCCGCGCAAATGGCCGGGAATATTTCGCAGCTGCGGGAGTTCTTCTCCGTACGCAGTCACCTGTTGGATCGACAACTCGGGAGATACGAATGAAAAAGTCTGCGATCAGGATTGCCACGCTGGCTCTGTTCTCGATGGCCGTGGCCTCCGGGCCGCTGCTTCTGTCGAAGGCCTATGCCGCGGGCAGCGATACCCCGTCTGCGCCGCCGGCGTCGGATTCGGGCAAGAAGAAGAAGGACAAGAGCTCGAGCATCGAAGATCCGAAGTTCCTGGCGGCCTATCGCACGGCCTACACCTCGATCTATGATCGCGGCGACTACACCACCGCGATCCAGCAGCTCAAGGCGCTGAACCGCGAGGACGTCGCCGACGTCGCCAACCTGATCGGCTACTCCTACCGCAAGCTCGGCAACTACCAGGCCTCCAAGCAGTACTACGAGCAGGCCCTGGCGGATGATCCGAACCACGTGCGCACCTGGCAGTATTACGGCCTGTGGCAGCTCGAACAGGGCAACCGCGAGCAGGCCAAGTACCACCTCGACAAGGTCGCACAGCTCGCCGGCACCAACAGCCCCGAATATCGTTCGCTGGCCGACGCGCTGGAGAAACAGCCGGGCACCGGCCTCGTCTACTGACGGCGCGATCGGAGCAGCTCTGATCTCGACAGTGGCGCAACCCGAAAGGGTTGCGCCATTTTCGTTTGTCCCATGTCCCTCGTCCGCTATGGATAGGATGTCTCGCAGTTCATTTTCATCACGTCTTTTGGACAGGAGATTGCCTCGTGGAGCCCTGGCTTGGCGCAGCACTCGATTACATCAAGGATTGGCTGGCCTTTCAGGTCGCGGTCTCCGAGCAGCCCGGCTGCATCCTTGCGATCGCCCATCGCGGTGAGATCGTCCTGGAGGCGGCCTACGGCCACGCCAATCTCGACAGCGGCGAGAAGCTGACGCCGCGGCACCGCTTCCGCATCGCCTCGCACACCAAGGCGTTCACCGCCGCAGCCCTCATGCGCCTGCGCGAGCAGAAGCGGTTGAAGCTCGACGACACCGTCGGACAATACGTCAAGGATCTGCATCCGGACGTCGCCGCGGCCACGCTGAACCAGCTGCTGTCGCACACGGCGGGCCTGATCCGCGACGGCAAGGATTCCGGCCAGTTCACCGACGGCCGCTCCTATCTCGACAAGGATGAGCTGCTGGCCGAGCTGAAGCTGCCGCCGGCGATCGATCCCAACAGCCGCTTCAAATATTCCAACCACGGCTACGGCCTGCTCGGCCTGGTCATCGAGGCGATCACCGGCGAGCCCTACCCGACCTGGCTGCAGCGCGAGATCATGACGCCGCTGGCCTTGCGTGAAAGCGCGCCGGACATGACGCTGCTTGGCAAGGGCATCCCGTTCGCGCGCGGCCATTCGCGCACCGTCCCCGTGGGCCGCCGTGTCGTGATTCCCGGCGACAATCCGACCAACGCGATCATGGCCGCCGCCGGTGTGGTCGCGACGGCAGCCGACACCGCCCGCTTCTTCGCCCAGCTCGCCCCGAACGCGAAGAAGAGCCTGCTGTCGGTCGCGAGCCGGCGCGAGATGATCCGGCGGCAATGGCGCGTGCCCCAGGACGTCGAAGAGGCCTATTACGGCCTGGCGCTCATGAGCGGGACGACCGCCGGCTTCGACTGGTTCGGCCATGGCGGCGGCTTTCAGGGCTACATCTCACGCACCTCGGTCATTCCCGCGCGCGACATCACGATCACCGTGCTGACCAATGCCGTCGACGGCTGGGCGCCCGGCTGGGCCAATGGCGTCAAGTTCATCCTGCAGGCCTTCGCCACCCATGGCGCACCGTCGCGCAGGACGCGCGATTGGACCGGCCGCTGGTGGACGCTGTGGGGCGCCGTCGATCTCGTCCCGTTCGGCGAGAGGGTCATGGTCGCCAATCCGGTGTTCATCAACCCGTTCCTCGATGCCGCCCGCATCGAGGTGACCGGACGCGATACCGGGCGCATCGTGCACGCGGCCGGCTATGCCAGCCATGGCGAGGCGGTCAGGCGAGTCCGCACCAAGTCCGGCGTCAGCGAGATCTGGCTCGCGGGCGCACGGGTGCGGCCCGAACGCGTGGTGAAGGCCGAGATGGAGCGGAAATATCCGAAAGGGCGCCGGAAGAAGGACGCGTAGGCGCAAACATGGTGCGTAGCCCGGGTGAGCGCAGCGATACGCGGGTTCTCGCACCCAGCTCGTGTGAACCCGGATATTGCTGCGCTCATCCGGGCTACTTGCTTAGCCTACTTCATCAGCGCCTCGGCCTCGCCGCGGAAGGCTTTGCGCGCGTCGTCGCGGGAATAGAACATGTGCCCGCCGGGATAGACCACGAGCTTGACTCGCGGCGGCCGCGCGAAGGCGGGCAGCTGGTCGAGCAGGATCTTCGAGCCGTAATACGGCGTGGCGAGATCGAACAGGCCGTGGCCGACCAGCAGCTTGAGATTGGGATCGAGCGCGAGGATCTGCCGGAGCTCGGCGGTGGACTCCGGCGGGCTGGTGCCGCGGCCGAAATCCCATGACCGGTTCACGGCTCCGCTCAGCAGCTCATAGGAGCCCTCGGGGCGCCAGTTCAGCTTGCGCGTCGTCAGCTCGACCGCCGCACTGGTCAGCGGCGCAGTGAGTACGTCACCCGATGGATCGGAGCTGCGCGACCGACTCGAATCCGGATAGGGATCGATGCCGAGCACCGAGCCGTCATAGCGGCCGGTGATGCGGCCGTTCTTGCGGTCGAACTCGCGGCGAAACTCCGAGACGTCGAAGCGCCCGGCCAGCCTGCGGCTGACCGCCTGGTCGATGCCGGTCAGGCTCGCGACCTTGTCGGCGAGCCGATTGGTTGCTTCCACATCGGCCTCGCCCTTGACGAGGTCGAGCAGGAACTCGCCGCTGGCGTAACGCTCGACGTCGGCAAGATCGGCGCGGGTCACCGGCCCCTTCAACTGCTTGGCGACGGCGGCATAGCTCGGCAGGCTCGCGACATATTGCATCAGGCTCGAGCCGGAATAGTCGCGAAAATCCATCAGCGGCGACAGCAGGATCAGGCCGCTGATGCCGATGCCCTGGTCATGCTGCAGGTTGTTGACGATCTTCGGACCGCGAATGCCGCCATAGCTCTCAGCCGTGATGAACTTGGGCGATGCGAGACGGTCGTGCTTCTCCAGCCAGCGACGCACCACGAGCGACAGCGAACGCACGTCGCCATCGACCGAGAAGAACCGTTTGCGCACCTCGTCGCCGGTCGCGACGAAACGGCTGTAGCCGGTCCCGACGGGATCGATGAACACGAGATCGGTAAAGTCGAGCCAGGTGTCTGCATTCGGCATCAGCTCCGGCTTCGACGAGGGCGTCACGCTGGCCGCATCGATACCGATCCGCCACGGACCGGCATTGCCGAGCTGCAGATAGGCGGATGAGGCGCCAGGGCCGCCGTTGAAGAAGAAGGTCACCGGGCGGCTGGCGCGATCGGCGCCATCGAGCTGATAGGAGGTGTAGGCGATGTCGGCCTGCGGCTCGCTCTTGTCGTCGAACAGGCGGATCGAACCGGCAGTCGCCGTGAACGACAGCGTGCGGCCGGGCAGTTCGAGCTTTTGCGTCGTGGTGGAGTCCGGCGGCAGCTTGTGCTGCTCGGCGGTCGATGCTGAGCCGGGCGGGCTCGCGGCGCGATTTCCAGCCGAGCCGGTGCGATGTGACCCCGGCGCCGCGGCGTCCTGCGCCGCCGGTGGCGCGTCCTCGGCGTGCAAGGCCGGCCCGGCGAGCACTGCCGTCAAGGCCAACGCCATCAGTCCCGGCCACGCGACGGACGATCTCAAACCTGCCATCAGCTCACTCCCTCGACCAGGCGATTGGCGTAACTCGCCATTTCTGCAAGCGCATGAACCGCGGCTTGGGAGCAAGCTCAAGCAACTCTTCCGTGATCCAGGTCACATCAGCACCCGTGCCTGGTCCCCTCAGGTGTGTTATGGGCTCGAACCTCTCCAGCGCTTCCGACGTCCCATCACCGGGACACCCAGGTTTGGGACAAGAGGCGCGCCGCCGATCGCGATCACGGAGTTCATCATGAAGTTGCCGACGCTCATCATCGCAGCCCTCACCGGGCTCGCCGGACCGGTCGTGATTGGACCGCCGGCGGCCTGGGCCGGCCCGCCGGCGGCGCTGGTCGAGGACGTCCAGGGGGATGTGGCCGGCGCCGAGCTGATGGACTATGTGGCGCCCGGCCAGGTGATCAAGCTTGGCCCGGATGGCGCCGTGGTGATGAGCTACCTCAAATCGTGCCGGCGCGAGACGGTCAACGGCGCCGGCAGCGTCACCGTCGGCCCCGGCGAAAGCACGGTCGACGGCGCGACGCTCAAGAGCGACATTGTCAATTGCGACGCCAGCCACGCACAGGCCACCTCGCGCGAGACCAGCGAGGTCGCGGCCACGATCGTGCGCAGCGTCGGGCCGGACAGCGCACCGGTGGCCCAGGCGATCATCTACAGCGCGTCGCCCATCTTCGAGGCCAAGGGCCGCGGCACGCTGGTCGTCGAGCGCCTCGACCAGCCCGGCGAGCGCCAGCAGGTCGAGCTCTCGGGCCGGCAATACAAGGGACGATTCTACGATTTCGCCGGCACCAGCCACCCGCTCACGCCCGGCGGGACCTATGTTGCGAGCTTCAGCAACGCGCGGATCGTGTTCAAGGTCGACGCACAGGCCAAGGCGGGACCTGGACCCGCGGTCGGGCGATTGATCCGGTTCAACTGAGACCGAAGGCTTTTATCGGTGGCGGTCGGACGCCGGACGCGCGACGCCATTGCCGTCATCGCCATCGCGCTGGCGTGCGCGGGCCTGTTCGTGTCGCCAGTCTTCGAGCGCGGCCGTGGCCTGTCGCTGGATGCGCTGACATGGCTGCGCTTCGAGACCTTCGGCAACCGTCACGATGCGGCGGCGAGTCCGGCGGTGGTGATCGCGGTCGACGAGGAGAGCTACCAGGCGCCCCCCTTCAAGGGTGCACCGCTGTTGACATGGACCGGCGAGATCGGCCGCGTGATGACGGCCGTGCTCGATGGCGGCGCCAAGGTGGTCGGCTTCGACATCGTGTTCCAGACGTCGATCGAGCAGTCGGAGATTCCGCTCGGCGACAGCACCCTCGGCGAGAAGACGCGCGGCTTCGATCGCGACTTCCTGCGCGCGCTCGCTGCCGCGGCCGCCGGCGGCAAGGTGGTGCTGGGCGAGATCTTTGCCGAGCCGCCGATCCTGCCCGCGCCCGGCCAGCGCATCGCGGTGCGCCAGCAGCAGAATCTTCGTCCGCTCAACACCTATACTGACAGCGACGATGTCGTCCGCCGCCATCCGCTGACGCTGTCGGTCGACGGCAAGGCAGTCCCGAGCATGGCGCTGGAACTGGCGGGGCGCGCAACCGGCACCGCGCCGCTCATTGCCGCTGACGGCGTCACACTCGGTGCGTACAAGGTGCCCGGCAGCGTGCCGAGCACCATGACCCTGAATTTTGCCGGCGGGGCCCAGGACATTCCGACCTATTCGTTCGCCGACTTGCGCGCCTGCGCGCTGAAAGGCGACAAGGACTATTTCCGCCGCGAGTTCGCCGGCAAGGTCGTCCTGCTCGGCACCGTCGGGATCGAGGATCGGCGGCTCACCTCGAAGCGCTTTGCAACCCGTGCCGAGGGCGCGCGGCGGCCGCGCTGCGTGCTGGACGAGCGCAGGATCGCCGAGACGTTCGCCCGCAGCACCATTGCCGGCGTCTACATCCACGCCACGGCGGTGAACAATCTGGTGCGGCAGGACGCGGCAACCGAACTCGGACGCCCTGCGATCTACGCCATCGCCGCAACCATCGCGCTGCTTGCCGCGCTGCTCGCCCGACTGCTGCGGCCCGCCTCCGCAGCGGCCATCCTGGCCGTGGCCGCCCTGCTCTACACCGTGCTCGCAACCGCTCTCTTCGACCATGCCTACGCGCTGCCCCTGGCGGAGCCGCTCGCAGCGGGCGTGCTCGCGCTGGCAGCGACCACCGGCTATCGCTTCATGGTCACCGACAAGGACCGCAGGCTGCTGCAGAAGAGCTTTGCCTATTACCTCGCACCGCACGAGATCGACCGCATGCTCGCTTCGCGCCGGCTGCCGCAACTCGGCGGCGAGACCCGCGAGGTCACCGTGTTCTTCTCCGACATCGAGGGCTTCTCGCGCCTCGCCGAGCAGATGACGCCGGAGCAGCTCATGGCCCTCACCAACGAATATCTCTCGGCCATGACCGACGTCATCGAAAGCCACGACGGCTATGTCGACAAATACATCGGCGACTCCGTGGTCGCCGTGTTCGGCGCTCCGCTCGACGATCCCGATCATGCGCGCAGCGCGGCCCGCGCGGCGCTCGACTGCAAGGCGAAGCTCGCCGAGCTCAACAATACGTCGACGGCGTTCCAGGGCATCAAGGTGGCACAGCGCATCGGCATCAACAGCGGCGCCGCGCTGGTCGGCAATTTCGGCTCGCAGCGCCGCTTCAACTATTCCGTGATGAGCGACGCCGTGAACGTCGCCTCGCGGCTCGAGGGCGCCAACAAGTTCTATGGCACCACGATCATCGCCTCCGAGAGCACGGTCGGGCTCGCCGGCACCGAGTTCGCCTGGCGCGAGCTCGACACCATCCGGGTCAAGGGTCGCGAGCAGTCGCTGAAGATCTACGAGCTGCATGGCCGCGCAGCCGAGCTCAGGCCGGAGGAACAGGTCCTCCTGACAGGCTATGCCACAGGCCTCGCGCATTGGCGCGCCCGCGAGCTGCCGCAAGCGGCCGACTGCTTCGCGCGGGGCGCACCGAGCGATCCTCCGAGCCGCTTCTTCGCCGAGCGGGCGAAAGCAACCCTGGGGACCGGCTCCTCGTCCTGGGATCCCGTGCGGAGCCTGCAGGAAAAATGACGCCCCGATGACTTCCGCGCGTACGCGTATGTCCTGGCCACATCAGCCTCACCGCGGCCCCATTGCCCCAGGATACCGGCCGCGATGGACAAGCACGGGCAAGGTCGGCTAGACGACACGGCGCCTGTTACTGGCCAACCGACCAGCGAGCCCTGCGACGCATGACCACGTCCAAGCGATATGAGCGGATCGCCTTCGTTGCGAGTCCGAGTGCCGAGGCCCAGGCCGCGCTGACGCAGCTCTCCGCGCTCTATGGCAACTCCGATCCGGACCTGGCGGACGTCGTGGTCGCGCTCGGCGGCGACGGCCTGATGCTGCAGACGCTGCACGACCACATGCGCTCGGGCAAGCCGATCTACGGCATGCATCGCGGCACGGTCGGCTTCCTGATGAACGAATTCAGCACGATCGATCTGCATGGACGGCTCGAAGCGGCACAGGAATCGGTGATTCATCCGCTGCTGATGCGGGCGACGGATGCTGCGGGCGTCGTTCACATCCACCACGCCATCAACGAGGTCTACCTGTTCCGCCAGACGGCACAGACCGCGCGGCTGCGCATCCTGATCGATGAGCGCGAGCGCATGCCGGAGCTGATCGCCGACGGCGTGCTCGTCGCGACGCCCGCGGGCTCCACCGCCTATAATCTCTCCGTGCAGGGCCCGATCCTGCCGATCAACGCCGCGCTGCTGGCGCTGACGCCGATCAGCGCGTTCCGGCCGCGGCGCTGGCGCGGCGCCCTGCTGCCGAACACCGCCTATGTGATCATCGAGGTGCTCGAAGGCGACAAGCGGCCGGTCGCGGCGGTGGCCGACCATGACGAGGTCCGCAACGTCCAGCGGGTCGAGGTGCTCTCCGACAAGACGATCTCGATGCGGATGCTGTTCGACGCCGGCCACAGCCTGGAAGAGCGGATCCTGAGCGAGCAGTTCGGCTACTGACATCTCGGTTGTCCGCGCCTTTTTGCACCTCAGCCGCCCCGCGCAACGCTTTGTTAACCCGCGGCTCCGTATGGTTAATGCGCGTTGACCACCTTCACCGGTGATCCCTCCGGGCCGGCCCAAATGTATCGCATCGACTTCAACAAGCTGCGCTTTCTCGTCTGCGACGACAACCCGCACATGCGCCGCATCCTGCGCACATTGCTGCATTCGTTCGGCGCCCGCGAGGTCAACGAGGCAGAGGACGGCGCGACCGCTCTCGAGATGTACACTCATTTCTCGCCTGATATCGTCATCACCGACTGGGCAATGCCGATCTTCGACGGCCTCGAGCTCGCGCAGATGATCCGGCAGCCGGAAGCCAAGGGCAATCCCTACGCGCCGATCATCATGCTGACAGGGCATTCGGAGAAGCGCCGGGTCACCGTCGCGCGCGACGCCGGCGTGACGGAATTCCTCGCCAAGCCGATCTCGGCCAAAGGCCTGTATCAGCGCATCCTCAACGTGGTCGCCAATCCGCGCCCCTTCATCAAGACAAAGACCTATTTCGGCCCGGACCGGCGCCGCAACACCAACACGGCCTATATCGGGCCCGAGCGCCGGATCGGCGGCGAGGCGGAGATTTTCCAGCAGCCGTCACTTCTGGATAAAGCGCGCTCCGCAGTTTAGGGGCGCGGCAGTGAGCCGGCGTTAACGCAATCCGGGGATCGGCGCCCAGCGCTCCAAGCTCCTCGGATATGAATCGGGGCGATGCGTCGAAGTGCGCTGGTCGGCATCATCAGGGGATATCGAGATGGCAAAAGACAAGACCCCGGCGATCCAAGTCAAGACCTACGCCTCGCATCACGTCATCACCCAGCCCAATCCGCTGAAGAAGGTGCTGCGTCGCGCCGAAGAGAAGGATCTCGACGATCCGATCGCGCGTGCCGAAGCCGCGCTCGAAGGGCTGTCCGGCGAGTTCAAGTCGTGGATGGACACCGAGGCCGATCGGCTGACGAAAGCCTATGCAGCAGTCCTCAAGACCGGCTTCGACGACGATGCCTGCGAGGAGATGTTCCGCGCGGCACACGACATCAAGGGCGACGCCGCGACCTTCGGCTATCCCGCCGCCGCCGAGGTTGCCGACAGCCTTTGCCGGATCATCGAGCACGCGCCGGATCTCGAAAAGGTCCCGGCCGAGCTGTTCGAGCATCACGTCAACGCGATCCAGGCGATCGTGCATGATCATACGAAGTATGACAGCGCGACGGTCGCAGGCGAACTGAGCCGCCGGCTGCGCCGCGTGGCGGACGACTATCTGATCCAGGTCAACCGCAACCGGCCGGAGCATCTCGAAGCGATCCTGGCGCCGAGCCTCGTGCCGAGCGATCAGCCGTAATCGGATGGCGATCACGTAGGATGGGCAAAGCGCCGCCGCAAAGCGGCGGTCGCGTGCCCATCATGGATCGGCGGTCTTTGCAGCAAGTCGGTGGGCACGACGCCCCCGCGCGCTCGAACGTGGCAATATCTGCGACGCGCCTTTGCCTACGCTACGGCAGCGCACACGGTTCACGCCGCGATCAGTCCGAACTCCAGCCCGGCGACGAAATCCTCGGCCATCACCTCGTCGCAGAACTCACGGGCCTCGTCGCGCGCGGATTCGGTGGCGAAGCGGCGCAGCAGGATCAAGAGCGGCGCCGCCGCGTCGCGGTCGGTGGCGCAATGGGTGAGCACGCGCTCCACCATCTTGCGGCGCAGGATCGCTGCCCCGCTCAAGGTGTCGGCAAAGCCGTTCTCGCGGCAGACCTCGAGCGCGATGCTGAAGGCGTCGAAGGTGGTGTCGGGAATGCCCGCCTTGCGCAGCAGCCCCTGCAGGCTGGCGCGGCCGCGATCGTTGAGCAGCGCCGCCACCCGCGCCCGTGGCATGTCGGCGAGCTCCGACAGCGCGATCTCGAACAATTCGACATTGCCGGAGAGCAGCGCGCGCAGGATCAGACCCGCGGTGAGTTGCGAGGTTGCGCGCAGATGCTGGACCAGCCCGCGCAGCTCCTCGCCGCGCGAGCGCGCCGCGATGGTGATGGTCGAGCGGTCGCGCGCCTCATTGGTGATGCGCCCTGCCCTGTCGGCGCTGAGCCAGTTCCTGGCGACCACGAACTGCGCCAGTGTCTCTGAGAGCTTGTCGACCAGCGCCGCGCGCGTCGCGGCCGGCAGATCGTCCAGCACCAGCATCGCTTCGCGGATGGCGGCGAGATGGCCGTGACGCTCGACGATGCGGTCCCAGGAAAACGGCGCCAGCTCGGCATAAGCATTCTCGATCAGCTCGAGCGCTGCAGCGGCGCTGCCGACCTCGGCGATCGCTGCGCACACCGGCGCCGGCAGGCCGACGCGGCGCGCGATCGCGCATTGGGTTTCGGAGTTACCAGTCGCGACGATGTCGACGAGGTCGGCATCGATCAGCAGCGGCGAATATTCGAGGATGATGGCGGCGACAGAAGCCTGGTCGGTGGCGAGCGCCTGGACGATGGCGGCCGGCGCCTCCTCCGAGCGGGCGAACACCTCCGCCATCGCCTGCCGCACCAGCGGCGACGGATCGTCCAACAGCATAAGGAGCGCGCCCTCCGCGGCGCCGCGATCCTCGTCGCAGAGATCCGACAACAACCACGCCCGCGCGAGCGCCCTGGTGGCCTCTGCCCGCTCACCGGCGGGTGCGGTTCTGACCCAACTGAGAAACTGCCGAACGATCATGGTCTTTCCGGCTTACGCAACTTGCAGACAAAGGCCACGAGGGCCTCAACAGCACCGAAAATAAACCACGACGCTTAACAAAGCGTTCACCATAAGTGGCTGGTTTTGTTGATGTTTTGTTAAGGCGACAGGTTGTTTCTATACTATGATACCACTCAACGCCTCATTTGGCCGTAATCCGACGGGGGAAATGCGGCCGCCGCCGACGGTGCGAGCCGCGGCGGGACGTCAAAAATAGTTCTTTTTGATCAATGGTTTAGCGACGCGTGCGACCGCCTGCGCCGGCGCATCAGCCCGAGAAGGTGC
The DNA here is from genome assembly GCF_051167995.1 of Bradyrhizobium sp. HKCCYLRH3073. Classification (NCBI taxonomy): domain Bacteria; kingdom Pseudomonadati; phylum Pseudomonadota; class Alphaproteobacteria; order Hyphomicrobiales; family Nitrobacteraceae; genus Bradyrhizobium; species Bradyrhizobium sp. HKCCYLRH3073. Next base: position 237,653 of record NZ_JBNPUD010000006.1, on the reverse strand, counting down.
CGTGCGGATCGCTGAACAGGTCGAGCCTGCGCTGACCATTGCCGCTGGCATCGTTGCTGCCGCCCTCCGGCGGGGTCGCACTGGCAACCGATGAATGGCCCCACAACTCGCGCACGGTTGGCGAGACCGCCTGGCTCGACTGGCCGTCGACCTGGAATAGCGAACGAAACATCGGATCCGCCGGACGGTTGACGGCCGATGCGTCGGCCGTCGTCGAGGCGCCGGCCCGGGATGAGCCGCGCGCATCCGGAAACATCGACAGGAAGGTTGCGGTGTCGGTCGTCGGTAGCGCGCCGCCGCCGGCCGCATTGGCCGCGACATTCGTCCCACCGTAGAGCGCAAGCGCGCCCCGGGTGGCCGAGGAATTGGCGGCGCCGGCATAGCGCGTGTTCAGGACTGCATAGACCTGGGACACGCTGCGGGCTTGTCCGTCGCGATCGTAGAAGATCGGCCGGTTGGCCGCGGCGGCACCGGGAAACATCTGCGTAGCCGATGCGTTCGGCGTCTCCCGGGCGCTGGTGATCAGCTTCGCGGCGCCGCCGACGCCCATGAAATGCGCCATGTAGAGCTCGGCATCGGTCGGCCGGCGGCCGATCTTGCCGGTGAGCTGGAAGCTGTTCGATTGCGTGAGCGCAGCGGCCATGGCGGACGACGCCTGCGGGTCGTCGCGCAGCTTCATGATCGCCTGCCGCATGGCGGGATCGCTGACCGTATAGTCGCCCGACGATGTCCGGGTGATCGCGTCGGCATATTGGCCGTAGCCGAGATCGGCGCCGGCTTCCTTCACCGTGCCCAGCCAGGTCTGGTCGATGAACTGGTAGAGCCCGCGCGCTGACGACGTCGAGGCGCCGGCGGTCGGATTGAAGTCGGACTCCATCTTGGCGGTCGACAGCAGATATTCGAAGCTGGTGCCGACGCTGTCGGCGGCCTGCTTGATCGCGCCGGCGACCTTCGCCCGGACGCCATCGAGGAAACCGGTGGACGAGGAGTTGGATGCGTCGACCGACATGGGAAGACCCGCTGTTTGCAGATTCGCTGGCAGACGAACGCGCCGGAAACGTCCGGCAAAATGCGGCGGGTATGGTTAATGGCGGGTTAATTCGCTGGGCCCGGCCGGGCCAATGAACGACAGGACAGACCCGGAGGAAGGTCGCTGGCCTACTTGCGATAGACCTCGGCCGGATCGAACAGCCGGTCGGCCTCGACAAACACCAGCCGCGCGCCCTCGCCCTCAGCCCGCTCCACCTTGCGATAGAAGCAGGAGTGGCGGCCGGTGTGACAGGCCGCGCCGGTCTGCTCGACGCGCAGCCAGACCGCGTCCTGGTCGCAATCGGTGCGCATCTCGACCACGCGCTGGGTCTGGCCCGAGCTCTCACCCTTGCGCCACAGCGCATTGCGCGAGCGGCTGAAATACCAGGCTTCGCCGGTTGCCACCGTCTTGCGCAGCGCCTCCTCGTTCATGTGGGCGACCATCAGCACGTCGCCGCTCACGGCGTCCGTCGTCACGCACGTGACGAGGCCGGCCGCGTCGAACTTGGGCAGGAAGGCCAAGCCCTCCTCGCGCTCGACTGAGGATGAGGACACGAAACTCTCGCTAAGATGTTGCTGGTCTTACCGTTGCGGCGAGCGCACCATCGACAGGAAGCGCCCCTGCTCGGCCGGATTGTCCCTGAACATGCCGGTGAAGCGGCTGGTGAAGGTGATGGCGCCGTGCTTGGCGACGCCGCGCACCGACATGCAGGTGTGCTCGGCCTCGATCATGACAGCGACGCCGCGCGGCTTCAGCACCTCGTCGATCGCAGCCGCGATCTGGGCGGTCAGATGCTCCTGGGTCTGCAGGCGGCGGGCGAAGATGTCGGTCAGGCGCGCCAGCTTGGACAGGCCGACGACACGCTCGACCGGCGTATAGGCGATATGCGCGCGGCCGTAGAAGGGCATCATGTGATGCTCGCATTGCGACGTGAACTCGATGTCGCGAATCAGGACGAAGTCGTCGTAGCCGGCGGTCTCGCCAAAGGTACGGTCGAGCACCTCGGCCGGGCACTGGTGATAGCCCTGGTACAGCTCGTCATAGGCCTCGACGACCCGGCGCGGCGTATCGACCAGCCCTTCGCGGGTCGGATCCTCGCCGATATAGTTCAGGAGCGTGTAAACCGCGGCCTCGGCTTCGGCGCGCGACGGCCGTGGCCGGTCCGGCCGCACGGCAGCAGCAAGAAAATCGGCAGGATCGAGCTCTGCAGCGCGGGGGTCGGTCAGCTTGGCGTCTAACGGCTTGCCCTCGGGCTTGGTGGTGCGCAGCGTCTTGATCAAAGTGTCCATCTCAACTCCGTTCGACCGGTCGGCGGTCCGACCGGAGTGTCACCGGCACAGCATCACCTTGAGGGCGTCACCTGCAGAGGCGCCACACGCAGGCTTGGCGCCTCTGGCGCCGGACGCCTGTGGATGTGGCTGGAATTCCTGCCAATCGTTTCCATATACCCGCAATATAGGGCGATGAAACCCGGCCGCCAAGGCCGCCACGCCGGTAATTCCGGGACGTCAGGCACATGCTGAACGACATCTACAACAAGCGCATCATCGAGCTGGCCGGCAACATTCCGCGGCTCGGACGGCTGGACCACCCGGACGCCACCGCCACCGCCCATTCCAAGCTCTGCGGCTCGACCGTCAAGGTCGACCTCAAGATGGATGGGCCCGTGGTGACCGACTTCGCCCACGACGTGAAAGCCTGCGCCCTCGGCCAGGCCTCCTCCTCGATCATGGCCCGCCACGTTATCGGTTCCAGCGCCACGGAGCTGCGCGAGCTGCGGGAGACGGTCCGGAGGATGCTGAAGGAAAACGGCGCGCCGCCGGAGGGCAAATGGGCCGACATCGCCCTGCTCGAGCCCGTCCGGGATTACAAGGCCCGCCACGCCTCGACGATGCTGACCTTCGATGCCGTGGTCGATGCCATCGGCCAGATCGAGGCGAAGGCCAACGGCGCGGAGCCGGCCGCCGCCCAGGGCTGAGGCAACGCCGCTTCCCGCCCGCGCGAGCAGAATGACCGATCCGTAGCCCGCATGAGCGCGGCGACATGCGGGAGCAGTATTTCGACACGCCGATTCTTGGCGCGAGGCCCGGCTCACCCAGGCGACGTCGATGCCTATTGCTGTGGCGTCGCGGCGACGGTCGCGGGCGGCAACGCCTCGGCGGTACGCGACAGTTGCGCCTTGTCCAGCGCAACGGGGAAGCGGTCCTGCTGCTTGTCCTTGGCCTGCGGCTTCGGCGCGAGCTCGGCGACCGGTGTCGTGCCCTTCGGCGGCAGCACCTCGGCGATCAGATCCGTGGTCACGACATTGGTGAGCCGCAGTTCGGCGCGCGACAGCTCATGCAGGTCTTCCCACGGCGGCACGTTCAGCGCCAGCGACAGCAGATCGCCCGCTCCACCCATGTCGAAGGTGTATTTGGCGAGACGCCCGATGTCGCGCTCGACGATCATCAGGTCTTGCGCCGTGTAGCTCGCCGCCTTGGCGTCGTCGGCGCGGTCTCCCATCCAGATCTGGTGGACGCGGACATGGGCCGCATCCGGAACATAACGCGTGGTTCCGGCCAGCAGCAGGAACACGCACATCGACTCGCAATAGGCCTCGGGCATGACCCGCGGCCGATCACCCCCGCGGCTCGGGCGTTGGGTCATGCCGACGGTGGTGCGCATCTTCAAGCCGCGGAACCGGCGGCCCAAGGTGATCGCGTCATTGACGGAGCCGCCGCTGGAATCGAGCACCAGCGTGGTGCCAGTCAGGTCGCGATCCCTCGCGAAATCCTCGAAATCCTTCGGCGTATCGCCGGTGACGATCCCGACCGCGCTGACCCAGCCGCAATTCGGCTCGCAGGCGACCCAACCAAACCGCATCGGGAGTTTGCGCTCTTCGAGCGCGCCGCCGGCGCGCGCCGTGTTTGACATGATGGTGATCGCGCCACCGACCACCATCCCAAGCGCTGCAACACCGAGTAGCATCCAGCGCAATTCACGCGACCGCAGCAATCTCACGCGCAATCCGTCCCCCTCGTCAAGCTCGGTACGCAGTTCCTCGGTTTTCTTGCGGAAAGACCTGACAACTTGGCCTCAAATCCGTTATTAGTCTGTCACATCCTTGCCGAGAAACGTATCCGGGCAATCACCTACCGTCCAGCTGCGGCGTGCTGCGACGCCGCTGAAAACCGGCCATTGTTGCATCACATCACCACAAATGACCGAGAGCCGGGTTCCCTGCCGAGGAACCGGTCAGAAGCTCGCCCATCCATCTTGCATCGCGCTCATGAAGCACTCATGCTCTGACATCGGCTGCCATTCTGCGCACATCGGGTCGCTGCTGGCCCGACTCCCGCGGCGCGCTGCTCATGCGCTGATCTGGCTGTATCGCCACACATTGTCGCCACTGGTCGGCTACAATTGCCGGCATCTGCCGACCTGCTCGGTCTATGCCGATGAAGCCATCGAACGCTTCGGGCTCTGGGCGGGTGGGTGGATGACACTCGCTCGGCTGCTGCGCTGCCAGCCCTTTGGCACCTCGGGCATCGACAACGTCCCAACGACGGCTCCTGTGCGCGCCCGCTGGTACCTGCCGTGGCGCTACGCGCGATGGCGCGGCGTCAACGGCCCGGACTGATGTGCAGCGCAACAGACGCCTCGCCCGTCGATTGATCTGCAGCAAAAGGGCCTGGCGAAATCTGTAGTCAGGCTTATTCTTACGCCAAGAGCCGGCGCTCCCAGCAGGAACCGCGCTGCCTCGGCCTGCATTGATGTGACGCTTCCTTCGGGAGGAGACAACGATGCGCTGGACAATCAGTCCCAGAAGCAACCGATCGCGCAAGAGCATCGGTCCCGACCATGCCGACCACCACGATGCCCGTCAGGTGGACCTGCTCTGCATCATCGCTTTGTTGATCGTCATTGTCGGTGCCTGGCGCTATCTCGCCGACAGCACCGCCCTGCCCCCGCCGACGACGTCCTACATCGTGCCCAGCCAGAGCGTGCACTGGTGAGATTCACCCCTACCATCTCGGCCAAAAGATGAAATCGTCGCGCCGCGGCGGCGGATAGAGAGGAACGGGCTCCGGCGTCCGCGGCACGCGCCGGGCGCGCGGCGGCGGCTGATAATCCGTCTCTGGAGGGGCGCTCGCTTCGGCCGACACCGTCGCGTCGGCAGGAGGCGATCTCACCGCGAGCAGGACATTCGATTCCCGCGTTCGCCAGCGATAGCCGATCCCGAACTCCAGCGGCTGCGCACGCTCGAACAGCTTCGCATAGCTCCTCTGGTACATGTCCGGAAACTTGTCGATCGGCCCGGCGTAGCGTCCGAACGGCAGGAAACGCCAGGCCCGCGCCTCATAGCTCGCGAGCGGGATGCCGGAATCATCCTGGACGACGGTCGCACTGTTCTTGAGCAGCCAGCTGCGGACCCGTCCGAAGCCGTTCTCATGCAACAGATAGGACGCGCTCTTCAGCAGGCTGTCGCCTGGCCCCAGCGGCTCGCAGAACTTGAGCAGCCCACTCGCCTTCACGCCGGAATCGGAGAGATCGGTGGAGAAGTAATAGAGCGTCTTCACGACCCCGTCGGCGCCGGCGAACAGAATACGCGCGCCCTTTGTCGCATTGCGCGCCGGCGGCTCGGAGTTGCCGTGCAATCCGCCGTTCTCGTCCAACCAGATCAGGCTCGCCTCGCGGATCATCTTGCCGGTGCGTGCCAGGAACACGTAGAGGATCGGCAAGGTCCCTTCGAGCTCGCCTTCGCGCAGGTCAACCTTCATGTCCTTGGTGATGAAGAAGGAGAAGCTCAGGATCGACTGCAACGAGCGTTCGACATAGGACAGTGCCGGGCCAATGCCGCCGCGCGGCAATCTGGACAGGTCCGGGATCGGGCCGGTTGGCTCGAGCGCCGCCAGGACATAGGTCGTTGCCTTCGGGTGAAAGGCGTCGGCATAGAGAAAATCCGGCCCCGAGAAGAAATAGAACATCGCCGGCTGCGGGGCCGTCAGATTGGCATCCGTCCAGGCCCTGATCTTCGACAACTGCCGCTGCTCGAGCTGATTGAAGGCGTTGTCGAAGAAAGCCGCGTGCCGCCGCCACGCCGGATCCTGTACGAAGGGCGCAAGTGGCGAGCCCGCCGCCGGCGCCATCCCCGCCAGCACCCGCGCCGTATCGTCCGGCGTGACGGACTGAGCCCGAGCCTCGAAGCTCGGGGCAAGCATCAGACATGCGACGGCGAACCAGACTCTCGAGACCCACAGCATTTCAATCCGAACCCGATGCGAGCGTTGCGGCGACACGGCGCGACCGCGCGTGAGCGAACCAATAGATCACCAGTCCCGACGCCATTGCGCCTGCGCCGAGCCCTGCCTGCAACGGCCGCGTCATGACGAGATAGTACATCATGAAGAAGGTCACGCTGAGGAAGATCAACGGCGTGACCGGATAGCCCCAGGCGCGATAGGGTCGCGGGAGATCTGGCTGCACGATACGCAGCTTGAACAGTCCGACCACGGCGAGAAACGAGCAGGACAACAGCGAGAACTGGACGAGGTCGAGCACCGACTCGAAGCTCTCAGTGAACAGCATCAGCGTGGCCACGGTGAGCTGGAACAGCACCGCATAGGCCGGCGCGCCGTTGCGCGAGCGCCGTGCGAACACCGACAACGCCGGAATGTCCTCGCCCATCGTCATCAGCACGCGCGGGCCGATCCACATCATCGCGGCGATGGAAGGAACCAGTCCGATGCAGATCATCGCGGACACGAAGCGGCCGCCGGCTTCGCCGAAGATATGACTGCCCGCGATGCTTGCGACCTGGAGCTGGCCCGCGAGCGCGTCCATCGGTGCAGCCCGCAGGAAAACCGCGTTGAGCGCAATGTAGAGCACCAGAACGATCACGGTGCCCAGCAGCAGCGCGCGCGGCAAGGTTCGCTCAGGCGCATGCAACTCGCCGATGATGTAGGTCGCCGCGTTCCAGCCGGAGAACGCGTACATGACGAAAACCAGTCCAGTCGCGAACGCAGCGCTCGTCACGTGGCCGAGATCGGTCGCGGCCGGCAGGAACGTCACCGGTTGCGGGGCGGCAATGGTATAGCCGGCGATCAGGAAGGCGGTGATGAGCCCGAGCTTCAACAGGGTCGACAACAGCTGGAAGCGGCTCGACTGCCTGATGCCGCCGAGTTGCACTGCCGTCACGAGCCAGACTGCGCCCGTGGCGAGCAGCATCGGCGGAGCGCCCGGGATGACGGCACGGCCATATTCTCCGAACGCCATGGCCGCGAGTGCCACGGGCGCTGCGAAGCCCACGGTCGCCGAGACCCACCCGGCCATGAAGCCGATCGCCGGGTGGAACGCCCGCGTGAGCAAATTGTACTCGCCGCTGGAGCGAGGAAACATCGTGCCGAGTTCGGCGTAGGCCAGCGCCCCGCAGATCGACACCAGTCCGCCCACCGCCCACAGCGCCAGGATGGAGAAGCCGGATGGGATGTCGCGGACCTGGAAGCCGAGGCTGGTGAAGACGCCGACCCCGATCATGTCGGCGATGACGATGGCGGTCGCGACCGGCAAGGACACGGATGGAACCCGGTCGCCGTCCGCCCGGCCCAGGCTGGGATCGTCCGCCTCGGATGCAGCCATTTCGTCGAGGGACGCCGTGCGCCCCTTCCTCTGCCTCAGCCCAGGTTCCCGCCGAAGCATTCAAACATCGTTAACGGGCGTTAAATATGACCTTCCTCAAGGGTATTTTTGAACCGATTTCGGCCGGGCCAGGCTGCGGCATTGCATCGGGCGGCCAAACGACCCACAATCGCGACACGTTCGCGTGGTGTGTCCCGGTGCGCCCGGGGTTGACCGGACACGATCCTTAACGCGACCTCAATTTCGGCGGCGCAGGTTGAACGAAATCCGCTGGTTGAAGAGCCGCGTTGGGGCTCGAACGCGTCTTTGGGGACGGATGATCGGGGAACACCAGAACGTCATGAGGTCTGTGCGCCAGGGCTTGCGCCTGTGGTGGCGCGCGGCATCGGCGCTGGCAATCTGTCTTTCCGTCACGCATTGCGGCAAGGCGCCGAATCCCGAGGCGTTGGCCGCCAACGCATCGACGGCCCAGGGGCTGACCTTCGACGACCGTTTTCCGGTACCTGAATTCAGCGACCGCTTCCCGTCCGCGCAGGAGAGCTTCCGGCTTCACACGCCCTCCGACTTCGCTTCGAAGCCCGCGCCCTCTCAGATCGCATCGCTGGAGCCGCAACGGCCGGAACGGCGGCAGCGTGAGGATCTGACGACCCTCGTCAGCATGAAGTCGTCGGCCTTTCCCTATTTCGGCAACAACCCAGCCTCCGACGCGCCGTTCCTGAACGTCAGCAACGGTGAGCGACGCGGCCACCGCAGCTTCTCCGGCCGCGTCTACTGGCAGGACCAGACCTACAACGACAGCCGCGTGCTGGTGCACGTTCCCGAACAGTTCGATGTGCGCAAGCCGGGCGTGATCGTCGTGTTCTTCCACGGCAACGGCGCCACGCTGGAGCGCGACGTGCGCGACCGCCAGTTGGTGCCGCAGCAGATCACGGCGGCCGGCGTCAACGCGGTGCTGCTCGCGCCGCAGATGGCCGTCGACGCCGCCGATTCGAGCGCCGGCAAGTTTTGGCAGCCCGGCGGCTTCAAGCGCTTCATGGACGAGGCTGCGGCCAGCCTCGCCCGCCTGACCGGCGATCCCGCGAGCGCGAAGACCTTCGCCGGCATGCCCATCGTGATCGTCGGCTACAGCGGCGGCTTTCTCCCTACGGCCTGGAGCCTCGAGGTCGGCGGCATCAGCGACCGCGTGCGCGGCGTGGTGCTGCTCGATGCGGTCTATGGCCAGCTCGACAAATTCGCCAACTGGATCGAGCGCAACCGCTCCGGCTTCTTCATCAGCTCCTACACCCGCTATACCGCGCGGCATGATCAGGAGCTGATGACCATGCTGCGCAATCGCGGCATCGAGGTCTCCGAGGGCATGGACCGGCCGCTGCGGCCGGGCAGCGTCGTCTTCGTCGAGACCGACGAGGGCATCACCCATCGCGACTACGTCACGCAGGCCTGGACCCGCCAACCGATCAAGGACGTGCTGATGAAGATGGCGGCCGCCCAGCCGCCGATCCGGATTGCGGCCGGAGCCCAGGATAGTTCGAACCGTGTGTCGAGCCGCTGAGCGGGCGGCCGACGCCGCGCTTCAGGACTTCGGCAGCTTCGGCATGTTCTCGACGAAGCCGTTGAAGCAGGCGAGCCGCTCGTCCTCTTCCTTGGTGAACTTGCAGTCGGCGACGGTCTTGGCCTTCATCGCTTTCGGCTTGGCTGCCGGAGGAATGACGGCGTCATAGCAGTTCAGCCGCTCCTTGGTTCCGTCGTCGATGTCCAGGCAGGCCTGGAGCTTGACGGCTGCCGATTGCGGCTTGGCCGGCGCGGCGGCGGCGGTCTTCGTTCCCTTCGGCTTGACCTGCACCAGCGGGCGGTCACCGACCATCGGCGCGCTCTGGGCCAGCGCAGGGGTGCACAGCAGCACTGCGGCCAGGCTCAACATCATCTTCTTCATGCCATATCTCTCTTGTCCGACCCGTGGGCACGCGAGGACGTCCGCCGATGCTACTCGCCGGCCGAGGCAGAATCCACGCCCCCGGCAGCCCCCAACGACATCGGCCTTTAATCCGGTCGGACCGGTCTTGCCAAGCGTCAACCCGCTGCTCGGGCCGGAACCGCGATCTGCGCGCGCTGGCGGCTGGCCAGGATCGCCAGCAATGCCAGGGTCAGGAACATCAGGGCGATGTAGCCGGTGGCGCCGAGCAGGTCGCGTGCAAACAGGCTGCCGCCGATCGCGGAGCCGATGGCCTGGCCGATATAGAGCACGGACGTGTTGAGCGACACCGAGGCCGAGGCGAGCGGCGGCGCGGCTGCCACCAGCCGAACCTGCTGCATCGAATTGGTGGACGCAAATCCCAACCCCCAGATCGCGACCGCCATCGCCATCAGGACGTAGGTGCCGGCCGCCAGCGTCCAGGCCGATACGCCGGCGAACATCAGGCAGGTGAACAACAGCGACGTCCGATAGGCCCCCCAGCCATCGACGATCCGGGTTGCGATGACGACGCCGAGAAAGCCGCAGGCGCCGTAGATCGCGAACACCAGCCCGATCTGGTTGGAGTCGGCGCCGGTCAGGCGCTTCAGCAGCGGTCCCATGAAGGTGAAGATCACGAACTGTCCCGACATCTGCAGGGTCGTGACCAGGAGCAGCAGCACCACCAGGCGGTTGCGGCCGAGCTCGGTCCAGGTCTTCAACGCGACTGGCGCGCCCTTCAGGCCGGATGGCAGGCGCCATGTCAGCAGCACGAAGCTGACAGCACCGGCCGCAGCGACCGCGAGATAGGCGGCCCGCCAACCGGAATGACTGCCGATGAAGGTGATCATGGGCAGCCCCACGGCGGCCGCCAGCGACCAGCCCAGGAAGACGTAGGCGATGGTGCTGCCGCGCTTCTCGACCGGGCTGATCAGCGCCGCGGTCCCGGCGGCCTGCGGTGTATAGAGAGCGCCGACCGCGAGCATCACCAGGCGCAGCGCCAGCAGGCTCGCATAGTCCGGTGCAAACGCCGAGGCGAGATTGCCGAGCGTGAGCACCAGGAGTGTCGCCGCCAGCAGACGGCGGCGGTCGAAGCGGCTCGTCAGCCAGGCGGTCAAGGGCGAGCAGATGCAGAGCACTACCGCGCCGAAGGTGATCAGCAGCCCCGCCGTCTGAATTCCGACGGCGAGATCCGAGGCGAGCTCCGGCAGCAGGCCAGCGGGCGCCAGCACCGAGCAGCCAGTGACGAGATTGCCGAGCATGAGCGAGGTCGGCGCAAGGCGCCCGGAAGCGGAAGCGGATGTCATCGCGCCTCAATAGCAGAGAATTTCATGCATTTGCATGAAAATGTCTCATGCCGTCCATGACTTTCTCTCGTCCTCCTCCCTTGTCCTGGCCGCTATTCTCGTCAGCGCGCGGGGGGCAGGCTGCGCCGCCGAGGCCTGCGGCGAGGGAATCTGCCTCCAGGGAACCGGCGTGCCCGTCGGACGGACGATAGCCTTGGACGGCGGGCAGCTCTCGGTCAGCATCTTCAGAGCAGATTGCAGGCCTTCGCTGCTCACCGGAAATGTCGAGACATTGCGACGCGCAACATTCAACAGGGAATCGCTCAGCTCGGCAGACGGCATCAAGGACAGTGTTTTCACCTGGCTTGCATTCAGGAACACGCCCCAAGTCTCGCGATCGCCGGACCGCCGCGGCGGCGAGAGGAAATTGAGCCGCAGATCTCCGCTCGTCATCGCCAGCGGAGCCGGCGGCGGGCCGGCCGGCGCGATGCGCTCGACGTCGAGCTCGAAGCGGTCCTGATCGAAGCAGACCATCTGCAAGCGCGTGGTCTGGAACGTGCTCTCACCCTCCTTGCGTGCGAGAATGGTCTTGTAGGCAATCCCACGGCTGGCGGTCTCGAACATCCAGGGGCTTTCGACCCGCTGCCGCCGGTCGAGCGCGAAGCGCGCAATCTCCTCCCGCGTCAGGATGCGCATGCTCTCGAACGGGACAGACCGCGCCACCGTGAGCAGAGCGGGATCCGCGCCGAGCCTGGTGATGTAGTCGAGCACCATCTTGTCGGCCCGCGCCATCGCCTGCTGCATTGCCTGCGCCCGCATCTCGCGGGTCGGGACGCCGCCGGTGAAGTTCAGGATGACGCGCGGCGAATGCACCGCGAGCGTCGCATCCGCTGCGATCTCGCGCGTGGGCGCGCCGAGCAGCAGGTAGGGACAGGCCGAATTACAGATCGCCCCTCGGGTCCAGACCTCGCCGTGCAGTTCGCGCCCGGACAGCTTCAGCTTGGTGCAAGCGTCGCCCTCCTGAGGCTCGAAGCCGCACTCGCGCAAGGTGGTGCGTCCCACCCGCACGGCGGCCTTGCGCTCGCGCAGCATGTCGCCGATGGCGAGCGCCTGCTGCAGATTGCCGCCTGGCGAATTGAAGTAGATCGGCAATCGGCGCTCCCCGATCTGCTTCATGAACTTGCGAAACCGCGCGGCGGCGCTGCCGTCGATCTTGCCTTCGGCGGCGATCCAGCTGTCACAGCCATGTCCGCAGACATCCGAGGAGCCCTTGACGAGCGCGAATGCGATCGGCGTGGAGCCGTCTGCGATCCGCGGCGGCGACGCCCGGCGCACAGCCGGCTTGGACTCCGTGGCGGGCCTGACCGGGGTGGCCGGGGTGGCCGGGGTGGCCGGCCTCGCCTGTGCCGCGGGCTTTGGCTGGGCCGCCGGCCTCGTCATCGTCGGAGCGGCCGCGAGCGGCGACAGGCTCGACAGCACGCACATGATCAGCGCGGCCCCGACATGCGCGCCACCCCGCCGAAAAAGAGAGAGCGGCGCCTCCCCTGCAGACTCCATCGCCAAACGCGTCCCCACGCCCCGAACACTTGAAGTTGTATCATACCGGCCCGCGGCGGCAATCACCGCATCGCCCCGTCGGCCGCAATTGGCCGGTTTTCCCCTCCCTCCCCGGGTTGCAGCCTCCGAATCCCCTGCTATACCCCTTGCTCCCGCTTACCTGCGCTCGTTCGCAGGAGTGAGCTCAAGGAGAGACCCATGCCTGATTCCAAATCGCCCGACGCGAAATCCGCCGCCGACCAGTCCAAGCCCGGCTTCCAATACAGCCTCAGCAACCTGAAGCCCGCCGCCCCGGTCGAGAAGATCACCATCAGCTTCCCCGACGGCGCCCGCCGCGAATATCCCAGAGGCACCACCGGCTTCGACATCGCCAAGGGCATCTCGCCCTCGCTCGCCAAGCGCACCGTCGCGATGGCGCTGAACGGCGACGTCGTCGACCTCAACGATCCGATCAACGAGGACGCCAAGCTCGAGCTCGTCGACCGCGACGATCCGCGCGCGCTCGAATTGATCCGGCACGACTGCGCGCACGTGCTCGCCGAGGCCGTGCAGGCGCTGTGGCCCGGCACCCAGGTCACGATCGGCCCCGTGATCGAGAACGGCTTCTATTACGATTTCTTCCGCAACGAGCCGTTCACCCCCGAGGACTTCGCCGCGATCGAGAAGAAGATGCGCGAGATCATCGGCCGCGACAAACCCTTCACCAAGGAGGTGTGGGACCGCGAAAAGACCAAGCAGGTGTTCCGCGACAAGGGCGAGGCGTTCAAGGTCGAGCTGGTCGATGCCATTCCCGGCAGCGAGCCGATCAAGATCTACTACCAGGGCGACTGGTTCGACCTGTGCCGCGGCCCGCACATGACCTCGACCGGGAAGATCGGCAACGCCTTCAAGCTGATGAAGGTGGCGGGCGCCTATTGGCGCGGCGATTCCAACAATCCCATGCTGACCCGCATCTACGGCACCGCCTTCGCCAAGCAGGAGCAGCTCGACGCCTATCTGAAGCAGATCGAGGAGGCCGAGAAGCGCGACCACCGCAAGCTCGGCCGCGAGCTCGACCTGTTCCACTTCCAGGAGGAAGGCCCGGGCGTCGTGTTCTGGCATCCGAAAGGCTGGAGCATCTTCCAGGCGCTGATCGCCTACATGCGCCGGCGCCTCGCTGGCGAGTATGACGAGGTGAACGCGCCGCAGATCCTCGACAAGTCGCTGTGGGAGACCTCGGGCCACTGGAACTGGTATCGCGAGAACATGTTCGCGGCGCAGTCCGCCGGCGACGAGGCCGAGGACAAGCGCTGGTTCGCGCTGAAGCCGATGAACTGCCCGGGTCACGTGCAGATCTTCAAGCATGGCCTGAAGAGCTACCGCGACCTGCCGTTGCGGCTCGCGGAGTTCGGCGTCGTGCATCGCTACGAGGCTTCCGGCGCCATGCACGGCCTGATGCGCGTGCGCGGCTTCACCCAGGACGACGCGCACATCTTCTGCACGGAAGATCAGCTCGCCGAGGAGTGCCTGAAGATCAACGACCTCATCCTGTCGACCTACTCGGATTTCGGCTTCGAGGGCGAGCTGACGGTGAAGCTGTCGACCCGGCCGGACAAGCGCGTCGGGACCGACGAGATGTGGGATCACGCCGAGCGCGTGATGGCGACCGTGCTGAATGAGATCAAGGCGCAGAGCAACCACATCAAGACCGAGATCAATCCGGGCGAAGGCGCGTTCTACGGGCCGAAGTTCGAATACGTGCTGCGCGACGCCATCGGCCGCGACTGGCAGTGCGGCACCACGCAGGTCGACTTCAACCTGCCGGAGCGGTTCGGCGCGTTCTACATCGACGCCGACGGCGCCAAGAAGGCGCCGGTGATGGTACACCGCGCGATCTGCGGCTCGATGGAGCGCTACATCGGCATCCTGATCGAGCACTACGCCGGCAGCTTCCCGCTGTGGCTGGCGCCGACCCAGGTCGTCGTCACCACCATCACCTCGGAGGGCGACGAATACGCCAAGCAGGTGCTGGCGGCGCTGCGGCGGGCGGGACTGCGGGCCGAGATCGATCTGCGCAACGAGAAGATCAACTACAAGGTCCGCGAGCATTCGCTGCAGAAGATCCCGGCTTTGCTCGTCGTCGGCAAGAAGGAGGCCGAGACGCATTCGGTCTCGGTCCGCCGGCTCGGCCGCGACGGCCAGACCGTGATGCCGACGGCGGAGGCCATCGCCGCGCTGGTCGACGAGGCCACACCGCCCGACGTGCGCCGCCGTCAGCGCGAGGCAGCCTGACGACGCAGCTCGTAGCCCGCATGAGCGCAGCGACATGCGGGATCGCCGCCACAACGCGTGAGATCCCGGATGTCGCTCCCGCCGTCGCCCTGACGGGCGACGGTGAGCGCTCATCCGGGCTACACGGCTACGCTGACACAGTGGCAACAACATCAGCGGAAGCTCTGTCTTTGCCCGCCGCCTGCAGCGCCACCTCGGCGCATTCGGCCATGTAGAGAAACATCGTCGCGAGCATCCGCTCGATCGCCTCGCGGCCGCGCGGCAGGATGGTGATGGCGTCGGTGCCGCGGGCGAGCAGGCCCTTCTCTTCCGCATCACGCAACAGCGTCAGCACGTGCTTGCGCGACACCGAGAAGCGCGTCGCCAGGGCGTTGATGGAGAGCGGCACGGGTTCATCCGGCGGGAACGGCTGCTCGGGCCCTGCGCCCTGGGCCAGGCTGAACAGGATCACCATGCCGGCTGTGCGCTCGGCAAACGGCTCCAGCTCGGGCGCGCCGTCGAGGACGCGCAGGCCGGCGATGAAGCGGCGGCCGAGCTCGAGCACGAAGGTCTTCACGAAGGCCGGATCGTTCAGCGCCGTCCGATAGACCACGGCGGCCGGCAGCACCGCGCTCATGGCGTCGAACTGCACGCCCCAGCGCTCCCGATGCAGCGCGATCAGCTTGTCGGTCGGCACCAGCGGACGCCGGCGACGGTCGAGATTGGCGGCGGACGCGACCAGCCCGGCCGCGCGCATCAGCGCCAGCATCGCCTCGCAGCGGCCGCCACTGCACAGATCGAGTCTGGCGCACATCTCCTTCATGGCGCCGACGGTCAGGCCGAGCTCGCCGTCGCGCTGCTCGGCGAAGTGCAGGTACAGCGCGACATGCGGAAACAGCGCCCTTGCCCGATCGCTCAGCAACGCATTGAGGATGCGGTCGCCGCGGTAGAGCCGGACCGCGGCTGCGGTCGAGGCTCGCATCGCCTGGTCAAAGCCGGGTGTCGCGCGCAGTCGCGCGACGGCGTCAGGTGACGGTATCAGTACGGTCATCGGCACGTCAGAACTTGCACGTGGAGCAGCCCTCGGCGGATCTCTCAACATTATGTTTTTACCGCTCGACCTCAGGTTCGACAATTCGCACCCAATCTTGCGGCCTTGGACAGATGGCCGCAGCCAACGCCCGTTCCCGCGTCGCATTGCGCGAAGCTCTCGGCCGGACACCGCGAGAGCTGCAGGGACTGGCCTGGGGACATGAGGCGCAGTGCGGAGGCGGTAGAACCGATCAAAACGACGTGCCGTGGCCTCGTTGCCGACGGGGGCGCATGCTATCTGTCGCACATGCAACCAACGAGACCTGACGACGTGACCGACGCGATTGAACTGCTGAAGACCCGCCGCTCCGTGAAGCCGCGCGAGATGAGCGGCCCCGGCCCCTCGCCCGCCGAGCTCGACACCATCCTGACCATCGGCGCCCGCGTGCCGGACCATGGCAAGCTCGCGCCGTGGCGCTTCATCGTGTTCGAGGGCGACGGCCGGCGCCGCGCCGGCGAAGTCATTGCATCCGCCTTCGCCAGGAAGAACCCGCAGGCGACCGCTGCCGAGCTGGAGGTGGAGAAGAACCGCTTCATGGAAGCGCCGCTGGTGATCGGTCTCGTCAGCTTCACCCGGCCGCATCCCAAGGTGCCGGCCTATGAGCAGGAGCTGTCGGCCGGCGCCAGCGCGATGAACATCCTGACCGCGGCCACCGCGCTCGGCTATGGCGGCTGCTGGCTGTCCGGCTGGTTCATGTTCGACCGCGACGTGATGGACGGGCTCGGCCTGAAGCCAGAGGAGAAGCTCGCAGGTCTCATTCATATCGGCAAGCCGACCAAGCCGAGCGAGGACCGCCCGCGCCCGGCGCTGGCGGACATCGTGACGCGGTTCTGAGCGCGACAATCTCCGCTGTCGTCCCTGCGAACGCATGCGAACGCAGGGACCCATAACCACCGGCGGCAGTCGCGACACAAGCTCGTTCGACACCATCCGTCACCACATCTTCCTGGGGTTATGGATCCCGGATCGGCGCGCGCCTACGGCGCGCTTGTCCGGGACGACGGTTGAGGGTGTGGCGGCCGTCATCCCATCACGCCGCCTTGGACGATCGCCCACCGAACTGCGCCAATAGCCCCGCGATCTCCGAGGCCGGCTTGGCGGCGCTGAACAGATAGCCCTGGACCTGGTTGCAGCCTTCGGCGCGCAGCCAGTCGAGCTGATCCGATGTCTCGACGCCCTCGGCGGTGGTGATGATGTTGAGACTCCTGCCGAGGCCGGAGATGGCGCGGACGATGGCGAGGCAGTCGGAGCGCTGCGCGAGGTCCTTCACGAAGGAGCGGTCGATCTTGATCTTATCGAACGGGAAGCTGCGGAGATAGCTGAGGCTGGAATAGCCGGTGCCGAAATCGTCCATCGAGATGCGGATGCCGAGCTGGCGCAGCTGATGCAGCGTCGCCAGATTGGCCTCGGTCTCCGCCAGCAGGATCGACTCGGTGATCTCGAGCTCGAGCCGCTCCGGCGCCAGCGCCGACTGTGCCAGCGCCTGCACCACGACCTGCACCAGATTGCGGCTGCGGAACTGCACCGCCGACAGGTTCACCGCCACCTTGATGCCATCGGGCCATCGCGCCGCCTCGTGACAGGCCTCGCGCAGCACCCATTCGCCGAGCGGCACGATCAGGCCGATGTCTTCGGCCACGGGGATGAAGTCGGCCGGTGAGATCATGCCCTTGTCGGGATGGCGCCAGCGCAGCAGGCATTCGAAGCCGGAGATCGCGCCGGTCGCGACGTCGACCAGCGGCTGGTAGTGCAGCTCGAATTCGCCCTGCGCGAAGGCGCGGCGCAAATCGTGCTCCATGTCGCGGCGCTTCTGCGCCTGGCGGTCCATCTCCTTCTCGAAGAACCGATGCACGCGGCCGCCGTCCTGCTTGGCGCGGTACAGCGCCATGTCGGCGTTCTTCATCAGTTCCTCGCAGCTCGCGCCGTCGCCCGGCGACAGCGCGATGCCGATGGAGGCACCGATCACGAGCTCATTGCCGTCGATGTCATAGGGAGCGCTGAGCGCCGCGATCAGACGCGCGGCGCTCTCGCTGGCGTCATCGGCGCCGCCCTGACGGATGATCACCGCGAACTCGTCACCGCCGAGCCGCGCCGCCAGCTTGCCGCCATGCATCTGCTGCGTCAGGCGGCCCGCGACCGCCTGCAGCAGCCGGTCGCCCATCGGATGGCCGAAGGAATCGTTGACGGTCTTGAACAGGTCGAGGTCGATGCACATCACCGCGATGCGCCTGTCCGCCGACAAGGCGCCGTCGAGCTCCTGCGTGAGGCGCTGCTGGAAGAATTCGCGGTTCGGCAGGCCGGTCAGCCCGTCATGGTGCGCCATGTAGGCGATGCGCGCCTCGGCGCGGCGGCGCTCGGTGATGTCGACGATCGCGACCAGCACGCCGTCGCGGCCATCGAAGCTGATCTCGCGGCCATAGGTCAGCACCTCGATCTCGCTGCCATCAGCCTTGCGATGGCGCCAGTCGCGGTGAAACAGATCGCCGTCGGCGAGCCGCAACAGCGCGTCATCGAGGCTTTCCCATTCGCCCGGCGGCCAGAGATCCCAGACGTTCATGCACAGGAGATCGGCCCGGCCGTAGCCATAGTGCCCGACCATCGCGTCGTTGACGTTGAGGATCTGCGCGGTCTTGGCGTCGAGGATGCACATCGGCACCGGATTGGCGTCGAACAGCAGCCGGAACGAGGCCTCGCGCCGCTTCAGCGCGGTCACATCGGCAATGGTCAATGAGATGATGTCGCCGAAGGCGTGGGCGCCGAGCCTGAGACTGCGCGCTTCGCTGTCGAGCTCGAACTGGTCGCTTCGCCCGTGCGTGACCACGTCGAACAGCCGCGCCATCACCTCGGGCGTGCACAACATGTTGCCGCCCTGCTTCAGCCGATGCCATTGCAGCGTCGCCGACGGCAGCCTGAGCAGGTCAGCGGCCGCGCGATTGTGATGGACCACCTGGAAATCGCAGGGCATGCCGACGCTGTCGCGGATGGTCGCGAGCGAGACGACGCCGTCATCGGTCGTCGAGAAGATCGCGTCGAGCAGATTGTACTGCGTGGCACGCTCGTTGACGTAGGTCCCGACCAGCGTGCTGCCCCACCGCGAATTGGTCGGCAACGCCAGGACATCATAGCTGCGGACCATGCCGTCGCGCACGCAATGCGCATGGGCGAGATAGGGCTGGCCGCTGACGAGCGCGCAATTGGCGGCCTCCACCAGCACGGTGGCACAATCCGGCGATACGGCCTCCACCGCGACGTCCCAGCGTTCGTCCTGCAGCCATTGCTGGACGTAGCGACCGCTGCGCGAAATCTGCAGGCCGCCGTCGTCGTTGTTGAGCACCGCGATGTGATCGGCGAGCCGGCCGAGGCTGCCCAGCATCACGTCCTCGTAGCGCGGCAGGCGCTGCCCTGGCCTCAATGCGGCCTGCCATTTGCGCCTGAGTACCGGGATGTCGTCAAAGAGATCGCTGCTGATCGTTGTCAACGCCTTGGTCGTCGCGGCACTCATCATTCCCACTCGATCGCCCACCCTGTCGGTCCCGGCGGTATCTGAAGCAGACGCGGCTTTAACGAGCTGTAAATGCATTGGCTTCGCGCATGGCGCGCAGCGATTGTGACAGTTTTAAGTGGTTCCATGGTTATCGCGCATTAGCGACTGTGACAGCGTCGCTTCACGTTCATCGCCGCTGTCCCAACGAGAGGGAGATACGGCACGGATGCGGATGTGACTGCGCGATCTCGCGACACGATCTGCCCGAGTTTTGCTGATCGAACCGCCCTCTTCAAACAGAGGGCGCAGGGAGAGCCGGACCTCGACTGAGGCCCGTGGCCCGCCTGCGAAAAAAAATGCAGGCGGCAGGTACCACAGGTCAGCCGGAAACCCGGCCCTCCCTGCGCGATGGCTTTAACGGCTGCTTCGCGTTCTCCCTGGTGCGCCGGGCTTTCTGGCCACCATCCCCACGTGAAGCCAGAGCTTCGACGTGAGTTGATATCAGCATCGGGATATCAGGACCGCGCGACTTGACCGTGCGCAGCGGATCGTTCGTCGGCGCGAGCAACCCCGCGCTGCAATCCACCACGCCCACCGCTCCCCGCCTCGCGTCTCGTGACGACCGCGATACGCCCCTCATCTCGAGGCGGGATGCGCGGAAAGATCCACCTGATTTGCCCGACGGCGCAAGGACTAATAACTGCGACAAAGTAACCCGACGGGCAAAATAATGAGTTCGGTTGGCAGAAAGCCGTAGGGTGGGCAAAGGCGCTACCGTGACCTCTCCACGCATACGATCGCAGTTGACGCCGTGCCCACCATCTTCCTGTTGCGTGCGCGGATCGACGGTGGGCACGCTGCCGCCTACGGCGGCTGCTTTGCCCACCCTACGGCTCATGCGACAAAGTAACTCGACGGGCAGACGTCGCGAGTTTAGCGAGTCGTGTCGCGCACCACTGCTTCGACGATCACCCCGTCGTCCCGGCCTTGAGCGGGGACCCATAGCCACCGGCCGCGGCGAGGCGGGCCGCTGACAGCTACGTCCCCCGATAGCATCCGCGGTATGGGTCCCGGCGTTCGCCGGGACGACACCGTTGATGGAACGCGATCCTGCAAAAACTCTGCGCTCGCATCACTCCTGCTCCAGACGAATGCCTGCGTCGCTGAGCGCCTCCATGAGCCGCTCGATGTCCTCGGATGCGACGGTGTTGCCTGGACAGATCTCATTCAGCTCGTCGAACGTGATCCATCCCTTACGCTCACCGATCGCGATGGCATGGCGGATGATGTCGGATATCTGCAAGCGGCTCTCCTCGGAGATGGGTTCTCATCAATAGCGGGGAGAGTCGGTTTGACCCTGCAGGCTTTCGCGCGTCCTACCGCGCCAGCACCTCGACCTCGCCGTCGACGCCGTTGACGACGCTGAAGGAGCGCTCGAACACCTTGCCTTCGTTCTTGGCGATGGCGCGGTAGTCGCCTTCGGACAGCACGACCTTGGGGAAGGCGCCGATCGATTCCTTGATCACGTCGCCGCCGGGGTTGATGACCGACCAGGCGGTGTTGGCGAGCGCCTCGCCGCCCTTGTCGGAGACGAGCTTCAAGGTGATGACCGCGGCACGGTGCGTCACCGTGACGTCGGTGAGCTTGCCGGCCTGGACGCGGATGTCGGAGCGCACCACCGAGTTCGCGTCGCCATAGTTGGAGACGATGTAATAGGTGCCTTCCGGCAGCATCAGCATGTCGCCGGCGGCGACGTTCGGCACCAGCGGCGCCCGCTCGCGGCCGTCGAACTGGCTGCCCTTGTAGATGGCGAACGAGATCTGGTTCTGCGGGATCTTGCTGGTGCCGACCCTGCCCTCGAGGCGCAGGCCGCCGGCCGGCAGCACGAAGGATTCGCGATCGGTCTCGGTCTTCAGGTTCACCGACCTGACCGCGCTGACGAGGCCGAGCGCGACATGCACGACATAGGTGCCGGGCGGCAGCACGATGTTCGGCGTCGGGCCGCGATCCTCGCGCAGCATCTTGAAGGCGCCAGATTCGTCCGGCCGGTCGGCGAACACGCGCCAGACCAGACCGCCATTGATGTTCGGCAGGTCCTTGCCGAACCGCGCCGACAGCGACAGCACGCCCTGATTGGGAAGCGCGGCCGGCGGAGCGGCCACCGGCGGGATCGCGGCCGGCGCGCCGGGGGGGATCGCGGCGACCGGGGGTCCCGGCAGCGCCTGCGGGGCCGGCGGCGGAATGGGCCCGGCGGCGGGGCCGGAGGGGGGCGCCAGGCTGACCGCCGCGCCGGGATCGGGCACCGAGGCCGGCGGAACCGGCGGTGGCCGGTCGCCGAACAGTTGCGCCGCGGCCGGCGACATCACGAAACCGGTCAGCGGGCACGACAAGGCGAGCACAAGCCATAGCCGCCCGCTGCGCCGGAATCTGGTGAACCCGCGACCTGTCGTCATCGTCCTGCTTTTGACCGAAAACGCGGCAAATTCAAGCCTCTACTCAACCGTCCCTGAGGAACCGCGCGAACGTCGCGCGACCTGGTCGCATTCTCCGGCGCCTCAGCGCCCGCGGCGCGCAGTCTGCCCGGCGGAGCGTTCAAATCAGCGGCATCCGGCGCTCCCGTCGACCCGGCATAAAGGATGCTTCTGGTAGGCTGGTGCTAGGCTGTCATGCGTCATGAGTCCGTTGCCGACTCGTTGCACACAGTATGCGTAGGCGTGGAGATCTCGGTGCTGGATATTCTGAAAGGACGCCGTGCGAGCGGAACCGAAGGTTCCGATGTCGGTCTCGGGACGATCCGCAAGCCGGTGATCGGGCTGGCGCTGGGTGGCGGCGCGGCGCGCGGCTTTGCCCATATCGGCGTCATCCGGACCCTGATGGCCCACGGCATCGTGCCCGACGTCGTGGTCGGCACCTCGATCGGCGCCGTGGTCGGCGGCGCCTATGCGGCCGGCCAGCTCGATACCCTGGAGGAATGGGCGCGCAGCCTGCAGATGCGCAACATCCTCGGCTATCTCGACATCCGCCTCAATGGCTCCGGCCTGATCGGCGGCGAGAAGCTCGCCGCCCAGCTCGAAGCATCGCTCGGCCGCGTCACCATCGAGGAGCTGCCGATGAAGGTCGCGACGGTGGCAACCGAGATTCGCACAGGGCACGAGATCTGGCTGACCCATGGCAGCCTGGTCGATGCGATGCGCGCCTCCTATGCCCTGCCCGGCATCTTCGCGCCGGTCCTGATCGGCGACCGCTGGCTGGTCGACGGCGCGATGGTCAATCCGGTGCCGGTGTCGGCGGCGCGGGCGCTCGGCGCCGAGATCGTGATCGCCGCCAACCTGTCCAGCGACGTGTTCACGCATTCGACAACGATCTACGCGCATGGCCAGCCGGTCCAGGTGCCGGAGACGGTGATGGAAAGCACGCCGCCGAAGCGGCGCTTCCGCAGGCTGTTCTCGCCGGAGCGCGCGGTGAAACGGCAGTTCTTCGGCGAAGGCGGCCGGCCGGGCATCTCGTCGGTGATGGTCGACGCCTTCAACATCATGCAGGACCGGATCACCCGTGCGCGCCTCGCCGGCGATCCGCCGGACCTGCTGATCTCGCCGCGCGTCGGCCAGATCGGCTGGTTCGACTTCCATCGCGCGGCCGACCTCATCGCGTTCGGCACAAGGGCGGCCGAACGTGCGCTGGATTCAATCCAGGAGGCGATCGGCGCAGTCACGCCGACCGGCGGCGGAGCGACTACGCCGTCTTGATATACTGGCGGAGCGCTTCCTGCTCGGTCTCGTATTCCTGGACGCGCCACTTCACGACGTCGCCGATCGAGATCAGGCCGACCACGCCGCCCCCCTCGATCACCGGCAGATGGCGGAACTTGCCGTTGGTCATCATCTCCATGATCGAGGCGACCGTATCCGCCGGCTTGCAGCTCACCACCCGCCGCGTCATCACGTTCGACACCGGCTCGGTCAGCGCCGCGGCGCCGCGCTCGCCGAGCGCGCGGACGATGTCGCGTTCCGAGAGGATGCCCGCCATCCGGCTGCCCGACATCACCAGCACCGCGCCGATCTTGCGCTCGGCGAGCCGCTTGGCAGCCTCGGCGAGTGTGGTCTGGGACTCGACGCTCTCGACCTGGTGGCCCTTGATGTCGAGGATCGCACGTACTGTCATTGCTCGTCTCCTTGAAAGGCCGGTGCGCCTTCTTGAACGAGGCGTCGTTGCGGCCGATGCTTCCAGCGATCGTCAGTCAAGCGAGTCTTCAATCAACAGTCTGGCAGCGCAACCGATCCAACGCATCCGGCCCGACCGCGTCTGATCAACGCAGCGGATCGCGTTGTGGTTGCAACGCCCTTCGCAGGCCTGCCGCATGGCACAAAAGGGCCTGCTTTCGTTCGCCCGGAACGTGTCCCGGTTGTGGTGGACGCAAATGATGAATGAAATCACCCGCGCTCGCAAGCGCAGGATCGCGGCAACTAATGGTCGGCCGCGTCGGACGGCAACGCAGGTGCAGCATCGCCACGCGCATGCGGGATGGGATCGAACAGCGCAAACAGGATCAGTCCGGCGATGAAGCCGCCGATATGCGCCTGCCAGGCGACGTCGGCGCCCTCGGCGCCGGGCGTGATGCCGCCGATGCCGAACACGATGTTGACGCCGAACCACACCGCCAGGAAGCCGAGGACCCGCGGATTGCGCAGCGCACGCGACAGCGACAGCGCCGGCACCCTGGCCGCTGCATCGGCATCGCCGCGGGTGAACGACAGGAAGCTGCCGCTCACGAAGGCAAAGCGCATCGCCGCCGCCATGGTGCCGGACACGGAGGCCGAGGCGCCGATCATCGGCGCCAGCGCGTGCTCATGGGTGAGCAGATGAGCCAGCGCACCGGCCGCCGCCGTCACCGCCAGGAACAGATAGAACCTGAGCGCTCCGAAGCGGCGCGCGAGCGCGCTGCCGAACGGCAGCAGCCACAGCACGTTGAAGCCGATATGCGCCAGATTGGCGTGCAGCAGCGAGTAGCTGAAAAAGGTCCAGATCTTTGCCGGCGTGCCGCCGGGAAACGCCCCGTCCATCAGGGTCTGGTCGTATCGTTTCGGGACAAAGGCGAACAGGTCGATGATCCCTGCGTTCCACTCGTCCGGCAGCAGCACGCGCAGATGGATCACCGCGATCAGCAGGATGTAGGCGGTCAGTGCGCCCGGCAGATTGAGGATCGGCTCCCGCGCCTGCTGGAGCGGCGGATCCTGCGTGAGGTCTGACGAGGAGGAATCCAACGGAACGCACGCCTTCGACGAGAGGAACAGATCCGTCAGATAGGCGGCTTTGGCCGGCCTGCGCAAGCGCACGGCGGCAGAGTTGATGTGCGGGGCGGAGGCAGCGGAGGCGAAAGGGCGGCGGATCCGCAAAAAGAACGAGGGAGGGTCCTGAGAAGACCCTCCCTCCGAGACTTGCCGGCCTTTGCCGCGTCCGGAGCGCCCGGGGTTGTTGTCCCCACCCCGCCCCGTCGCGACGACCAGACTTGTTTGACGCCGCCTGCGTGTACCTCACCGTATCGCGGCGGACCTTGCACCGTCCGGCCGCGATCTGATGGACGCATTGTTAACGATCGCCGGGACGCCGCCAAGCTCATCGTTAATTTAACCTTAACGCGCGGAAGGCCGGGGTAAAGCCGGCACGATCGCACCATCGGCATGGACGCTGCACCACCCCTCCTGCGAAAATCAACCAGGGAGGCGCCTGGACGAAAGCGGGACAGCAATGTCCCCCGTGACGTCGAGGGCGCGAGGGGTTACCGAGATGAAACATCCGTCCAATCGCGAGCTCTTCGCCTATTGGAACGACAGGCGCGGCCATGCCAAGGCGCCGGAGCGCTGCGACTTCGAGCCGTCGGCCGTGCGCGAGCTGCTGGGCGACATCTTCGTCCTGTCCTGCGATGCCGACAGCGGCTTTCCGTTCCGCATGGCCGGCACGCGGCTGTGCGCCCTGCTCGGCGGCGACGTCAAGGACCGGAGCTTTCCGGCGCAGTTCGCGCCGGCCAGCCGCCGCGAGATCGAGGAGATCACGGCGGTGGTCTGCGAAGAGACGCTGCCGGCGATCGCCGGCGTGACGGCGCAGGCGCCGGATCGCACGACCGCGCATTTCGAGCTGCTGCTGCTGCCGTTCGCGACCCGCGCGCATGAGCCGATCAGCCTGACCGGCCTGCTCGCCCCGTTCGAGACGCCAAGGGGCGCGCTCGGCCCGCTGGAGATGGTGTCATGGCGCTACATCCATCCGCCGGTCGAGCCGATCGTGCCGCGCGCGCTGCGCAAGCTCGCGCTCGCCCGCGGCCTGATGGTGTATGAGGGACTGCGCTGACTTCCTGCAGATGCGTATCCCGTAAGCCTCGTCGGGGTCCCAGCTCTCTCCCCGTCATTGCGAGCGCATCATCCGGACAAGGCCCGGAATGACGGAGAGAGCCGTCATCAGCGGCAATGCTCGTCTTGCGCGAACAAGATGAACGCCTGCGGTGCTGCGATAACGCTGAATTAACCGTGCAGGACTTAGTTTCAACACTGGATCATCCGGCACGCTAAGAGCCGGCTTTGAGTGGCGAAACATGGCGTTGCCGAACAAAAAACTCTCTCTTCCGGCCGCCGAGGAGCGCCGCCGTTTCCAGCGGGTCAAGGTCCACCTGCTCGGCCGCTACATGCTGCCCGACCGGCGCGAGTTTCCCTGCCAGGTGATCAACATGTCGCCGGGCGGGCTGGCGCTGCTCGCACCCGGCATCGGCAATGTCGGCGACCGCGTGATCGCCTATCTCGACCATATCGGCCGCGTCGAGGGCAAGATCACCCGCATCATCGACAACGGCTTCGCGATGACGATCGGCGCCACCGCGCGCAAGCGCGACAAGCTCGCCGCGCAGCTGACCTGGCTCGCCAACCGCGACATCCTCAACCTGCCGGAGGATCGCCGCCACGACCGTATCATTCCGCGCAACCCGATCGCGGTGCTGACGCTCGAGGACGGCACCAAGATGACCTGCCGCATCATCGACATGTCGCTGTCGGGCGCGGCGATTGCGGCGGAGACCAGGCCGCCGCTGAAATCGCAGGTCATGCTCGGCCGCGTCCAGGCGCGCGTGGTGCGAAATCTCGAAGGCGGCTTCGCGATCGAGTTCATGCACGCCCAGCTCGCCGAAACGCTCGAAGACAGCGTTACCGCGCGGTAAAGCCGCAAGCCTCTGAAATCCCGCAACTTCACGGAGCACACGGCGTCCGCCACCACGGGCGCCGTGTGGCGTTCGGCCATCGCACAGGCAGTCCAGCGCAGTTAATGGTTGGCGGGAAAAGCGCACGGGACCCTGCAACGGCAGCGGTTCCCGGCTTAATGCAGCGCATTCGATTCAACCGCGAATGATTCAAATTTTAGCTAGATTCGATTCAAGTGAAAGTCGAATAAGCCCTTTGTTTTACTTGGATTTGCGTCAAATCCATCGTGGCGATTTAGCGGCAGCGAAAAATCTTTGTGAGACAGATGGTCCCAACGAAAACGGGGGCCAAAATGGTCAAGCGGACGGGACAGGCAACAGGGTGGGCGGTCGCAGCCTTCCTGATGGCGATGGGCGGGATGGCGCATGCCGGTGATGACCGGGTGCTCTATGCGAGCCTGGGCGACACCGCTCGGGCGCCGATCGGCTGGGTCGAGTTCTGCACCGAGACCCCCGAGGAATGCCGCGGCGGCGCGTCGCAGCCCCGCGACATCGTGCTGTCCCAGACAGCCTGGCGCGATCTGCTAAAGGTCAATCGCTGGGTCAACGAGAACGTCAAGCCCATCACCGACATGGACCATTGGGGCGTGGTCGAGAAATGGTCGCTGCCGACGGATGGCTACGGCGACTGCGAGGATTACGTGCTGCTGAAGCGCAAGCTGCTGATCGATGCCGGCTGGCCCCGCGAGGCGCTGCTGATCACGGTGGTGCGCGACAAGAAGGGTGAAGGACATGCCGTCCTCACCGTGAAGACCGACAAGGGCGAGTACGTGCTCGACAATCAGAACGAGAACGTCGTCGCCTGGACCGAAACCGGCTACCGCTTCGTCAAGCGGCAGTCGCAGAGCGACCCGAACGTGTGGGTCTCGCTCGGCGACGGTCGCCCGGCCGTGGCCACCGCCAGCGCCAGATAGCGCTGATCAGAGAGGCGAGACAGGAATTCGAGTTACGCGACCCGGTCACATCCCCACCCCTCCCCGTCCCAGACCGGTTCGCGCGCGGCCAGGCCTCCCCCAAGGCCTGGCCGCAACTTTTTTTGAGCCGGCCGGCGGCGGCTGCAGCCCGACCACACAATCCAAGATCAGCAATGTCTCAAATCGACACGCGAAGATTGATCGCGCCGAGACTGTGGTGCTAGAGTGCCTCTCCTTTAGCGCGAGGCATTGCTATGGGAATGAACCTCGATGCCGTGATCTATTTGCAGCGGAACGGGCATCTGACCGGCAGCAAGAACAGAATTCTCGATATCGGACCGCAGACCATCTATTTCGCGCGCGCCGAGCAGATCATGGAAATCGTCGAGCGCCTGGAGCAGCCGCGTCCCGACGCAATGACCGTTGATCGGCTCGTCCACTTCTCAACGCCGAGAGCGGACGAAAGAACGACGATGCTTTCCGAGATCACGGATCTCGCAAACATCGAATATGAGGCGATCGATGTTTGTCCCGGGCTGAAGAACACCAACATCCTCGATCTCAACTTCGACGAACTTCCTTCGCGACTCCGCGGCCATTTCGACGTGGTTCTCAACTTCGGCACAACCGAGCACATCGTCAATCAGTGGAACTGTTTCGAAGTGATGCATGACGCCATGAAGGTCGGCGGTGTGATCTACCATCAGCTGCCAGCGAGCGGCTACCTCGACCACGGATACTTCTGCTACACGCCGCTCTTCTTCCGAGAGCTTGCCCAGGCCAACGGCTACGAGATCGAGTGCCTCGCAGTCACCCATGCGGGCGAAAACCGGATCGACGCTCTCGGCATCACTTGTCTCGCCGGCGATACGATGTTGAATGAGCCGGCCCATCTCGCCGACAACAATCGCGTCCCCCAGCTCAATCTACACGTCGTCCTGCGGAAGACGATCGACCAGGCGTTCCGCCCCTCGCTCGAGATCGCCACGACCCACGGCCAACTGAGCGAAAGGATGCGAGCGCGCTACAGCGACCTCCTCCAGTTGCAGGATCGCGTCGAGGCGCTCCAGTCGGAGCTCGATAGAACCGTGAGCCCCCGCCTGGTCCGCTGGCTGCAGAAGAACTACGCTCTGCTGCGTGGGAGCGGGCGCGCGCCCGTCCGGCTGCCATAGCGAAAGGTGGCCCGTCGCGGATGCGACGCGTCACAGCGCGCGCCTCCGAGCTGCCTCTCGTCGATCACGATCTGCGTCTTGGACCACGCACGCACGCGCCCCCGGCCGAGCAGAACAACGGTTAGCAAATACCACATGGGTTCGCCATCGCGCGCAACAAAATCGACTTCAGATTGAATTCCGAGTTTGAAGTTCGACGTGTTCCCGCCGGTCGCGGACGGTGAGAGGCACGGCATCGCCGCGCGCAAGGCCGTCTCGATGCGCAACTTTTTTTGGCCTTGCTTTGACGATATGTCGCAGGCGGGGCGCGGCAACGGCCGGCCAACCTTGTTTTCCCTCGACCGTCGGGTTTAGGTTGTCGGCATGATGATGATCCTGCGAAGCGCGACCTTGCTGGCCGCGGCCCTGACCCTGGCGAACTGCTGCATGTCCGGCACGGGCTGCTCGGGACCGCTGGCCTCGGCGGGCACACCTGCAGCCGCGCCGGCGATGGCCGCTACGCCCGCCGTGATTACCGCGCAGCCGACGAGCGCTGCGGCCGACTGGGACGGCCGTGTCGCCGCCTCCGACGCCGACACCGACATGGTGGCCGAGCCGGACATCGGCACGCCGCGCAAAGGCGCCAAGCGGCGTGGCGACTCGCGGGTCGACGTGATGTCCGCGCAATCGAGCTCCGGCTATCGGGGCCGGATGAGCTGGGAGGAGGAACAGGCGGCCGACCTCGCCGACGAGGCCCGCCTCAAGCAGAAGCTCACGATCTGCCGGAACTGCAGCGCAACGCAGTAAGCAATTGTCCGGCCGCCGTTTTCGGCTGGTCGCGACCGCGACCTGGAACCGCGGTGACCGCGCGATTTCGGGCTTGCAGGCCTCGCTTTTGTCGGATTTCCTAATCAAACCTTGACGACATGGTTCGTTCGCCAGATGCACGATTTGCGGGCTCGGCGGACAGCGTTCTCTGCTCGAGTTTTTCGCCTCTCCCAGTTTTCGGGAGGAGCATCCGAAGCTTTTTCAATTTGGGTGGTTTCGTGATGAATCCGGTGACGCGCGACACCAGACGCTACCCCGAGAAGCTCAGCCCGAGCCCCGTCAAGGGCGCCCAGCCGATCGCGCTCGCCGCCGCGACGCTCGTGGTGCTGGTCGCGGGCATCGGCGGCATCATGTTGTGGCGTGCCTATGGCGGCGCGCCGGAAGCCGAGCGCGGCGCGGTGACGCGGCAGTTGCAGGCGCGCACGGTGCAGGCATCCGAGCAATTGGTGGAGAAGACCAAGGGCCTGGAGGCCACCCAGCAGGAATCGATCGATCAGTTGCAGATGATGCAGGAGCAACTGCAGAGCATGCGCCGCCTGCTCGCGGCCCAGCAGGCCGACACCAAGCGGCTGTCGGACCAGGTCTCGACCCTGAAGGACTCCATCGATGGCCTGCGCCAGTCCTTCGCCAGCACGCAGAGCTCGGAGCAGGCCGCGCCTGCTCCACGCAACCGCAGCATCCGCGCCCGCGCCCATGCCAGCCGCAGCAGCCATCGGCATCGTCGCAACCGATCCTGAGACGCCCGGTTCTGACGCCTGCTCGTAGAATTCCCGCCGAATTTTCCCGGGACCCTGTGAAGTGCTTCACAGATTGAAACCGGGAGTCACGCCATCCTGCCTGCACCGGATGGCGAGCCAATTTCAGGATGGCACAGGGCCAATTTCAATATCCGGGGCTGGCAAGGTCGTTGGCGCCATACTGCGCCGACGGCCTTGTTCTTTGTGGCGGCGCGTTCGACCGCCCGGAACGGATCCGACGACCGCGGCTCTCCGGCTGGTGACTTGCTTTTCCCAGCCAATTCTCGGCTCAATGCGCCCTGAAGACGCAGAGGAGCCCCCATGTCCGCCGATCCAGCACTGACGTCCGATGTCATCGGGCTGACCACAGTCGCCCCCTTCTCACGCCGCGGCTTCATGACAGCGTCCGCTGCCGTGACGGCCGGCTACACGCTGGCTGCCGGCCCGGTGCGGGCCGAGGTCGTTACCACCGACACCAATGGTTTGAATGCCGGAGATGCGAAGATCAAGGTCGGCGACCGCGACATGCCGGCCTATTTCGCGCGCCCCGCCAGCGCCAGCAATCCGCCCGTCGTGCTGGTCGCGATGGAGATCTTCGGCCTGCATCAGTACATCAAGGACGTGACGCGTCGTCTCGCCAAGCTCGGCGCGCTCGCCGTGGCGCCGGACTACTACTTCCGCAGCGGGACCGACCTCACCAAGATCACCGAGATCAAGGACCTGCTGCCGATCGTAAATGCCAAGCCCGACGCGGAGCTGCTGTCGGACCTCGACGCCACCGTGGCCTGGGCCAAGTCGCAGGGCGGCGACACCTCGCGTCTCGGCATCGTCGGCTTCTGCCGCGGCGGCCGCAGCGTGTGGGAATATGCGGCGCATAGTTCGGCGCTGAAGGCGGGCGTTGCGTTCTACGGCCCGCTGATCGACCCGCCCAATCCTGCCTGGCCGAAGAGCCCGACGCAGCTTGCGCCGGAGATGAAGGCGCCCGTGCTCGGCCTCTACGGCGAAGCCGACACCGGCATTCCCGTCGCCAGCGTCGAGGCCATGAAGGCCGCGCTCGCCGCCAACAAGAAGACCGCCGAGTTCAAGATCTATCCCGGCGCGCCGCATGGCTTCCACGCCGACTATCGCCCCAGCTATCGCAAGGACGCCGCGGAGGACGGCTGGGCGCAGATGCAGGCGTGGTTCAAGAAATATGGCGTGCTGAGCTGACAGCCGCGGCCCGGGGCGAGCGAACACGGAAGACTGCTCCCGCGAGACTTCCCGCAAGTCGCTGGCCGGCTGTCGCTTGCGCTCGGGCGCCGGACCGGCGGCTGTTAGCGCGGCCGACGATCGTCGCGACGAATCTTCGCCAGCTGCCTGCCGCCCTGCTCGAGCTCCCAGGCCATCCAAACCAGCGCGGCGCCCAGGCTGACGACGACGCCCATGAAGACAAACGTGAGTTCAGGGGATGTGAGTGTGTTCATCATGCCTGGATCCCATGCAAGCGTTGCGCCAGCTACTTCTCCGTTGCCGCTCCGCCGATCGGAGCGGCGACGAATGGTCACGAGATGTCGTTAAAGCGAAGTGACCGGATCGGCCGGCGCGCCTCGCCCAAGCTTCATTCACACACCTCGACGTTGCGATAGCGCCAGCCGTGCGCTGTCCGCACACGCTTGCGCGCGACGTAGCAGCCGCCGAGATCCTCGTAGGTGTACGGGTAGTAGTAGGGATAGCCTCCGTATCCGTAGTAGCCGGGATAGCCAAAACCGAAGCCGAATCCGAGTCCGAAACCCGGGCCAAAGCCATGATGGCCGAAGCCATGATGGAAACCGCCCGGCCCGTGCGCCGACGCCATGCCCGGCATCATTGCCGCCGCAATCACGGCACCCGCCAACAATCCCATCAATCTCTTGCGCATCGATCCGTCTCCAAATTCAAGCGGCATGAGAGCGTCAGTGTACTCGGTGCTCCCAGCCGGAAGTCTCTAAGCCGGATTTGGAACGGCGCGCGGGCAAACCCGCTCACATCTGCGCGATCTCGATGTCGTTGCGTGACGTCTGGAGCGGCGGGCAACATTCAGCAACCGCGACAGATGCTCTTCACCTTCCGGTCGACCGCGTTGTTCTCCTGCCGAATCTGCACATCGGTCGCATCACCGGTACGGTTCGGGCCTGTTGCAGCGGTCCCTCCGTCTCCTCCATGACCCATGCCGATCGTGACAGCGGAATTGCTCGCCCCCGCCCCGCTCGCGCCGGAGCCGGACGATTGCGCCGTGCCCAGGCTGTTAGTCCCGTTGGTACCTGCCGCGCCCGGTTGCGATGACTGTGAGGGATTGCTGCCGCTTCCGGCGGTCCCGGTCGTGCCGGCGCCGGCGGCTCCCGCGCTCGGCGCGCCGCCGCCGCTCGCTCCACCGCCAGCGCCGCCCGCACCGCCGCCACCGCCTTGCGCGAACACCGCAGTGGCCGTGCCGAGGCCTGCAATCACGATCAAAGTGCTCAATGAAAACCTGGCCATGGGACCGTCTCCCTTTACACTTCAACCCGACCGGACGGACCGCGTTCCGGAACGAATGTTGATCGGAGAGGATTGATGGGGCGAGGAGAGCAAGGAGCCGTGCGCAAGCTGATCGCCTTTGACGAGGACACGTTCGACAAGCTCAAGCAGCTGGGCCGCGATCAGATGCTGAGTCTGCAGGACCTCGCCGACGAGGCGTTCATGGACCTGTTCGAAAAGCACGGCGTACCGGCGGATCTGAAGGACGCGCTGCGCAAGAGCGCTGCGGAGGATGGCGATGGCGCAGGCAAGCCTGCGCGCAAACGGAAGAACGAGCCGGACGACAAGTCCAGAAACCAGTCGAAGCCCAAACCGAAACAGAGGAGCAGGACATCAGCATGAGCACCGACCCCGATCCGTTTGAACAGGGCGAGCGCGCCGCGCGCGAGAACATTCCGGCCGAGGCCAATCCCTATCAGGACGGCAGCGAACAGCATGCGCTGTGGGCGAGCGGCCACGAACGTGTCGCCAGCGCAGCGGAGGCAGGCGAATCCGAAGGGACGTGAGGAATCTCCGACAGCTCCATCGGCCGTGATGTCAGCCGATCTTCTTCAGACCCTTGGTGTAGCGCGGTCCCTTGGCGACATAGGCCTTGGCCGCGATGCCCATGCGCTCGACCTGCGCCGGCTCCAGCGTGCGAACGACACGCGCGGGCGCACCGATGATCAGCGCGTATTCCGGAAAATCCTTGCCCTCGGTGATGATGGCGCCGGCGCCGACGACGCTGCCGCGGCGGATGTGCGCGCCGTTCATGATGATCGAGCCCATGCCGATCAGGGCGTCATCCTCGACCGTGCAGCCGTGCAGAATGACGTTGTGGCCGACGGTGACGTTGCGGCCGACGCGCAGCGGAAAGCCGGGATCGACGTGACAGGTGGCATTGTCCTGGATGTTGGAGCTCTCGCCGATCTCGATCCAGTCATTGTCGCCGCGGATCACCGCGCCGAACCAGACCGTGACCTCCTTGGCGAGCTTCACCCGACCGATCACGGTGGCATTGTCGGCAATGTAGTAGTTGCCGTCCGCCGGCAGCTCGGGCGCCTGCCCGTCGAGTTCGTAGATGGCCATCGAGGTCTCCCGTTCGCAGGCGACCTTGGCACAGGCTCCGGAGCGATTTCAAGCAAGCGCCGCGGCGGCGCCCGGCACGGGAACTAGGCCAGCACGCCCGCGGCGCGCAGCGTCATCACCACGAAGGTGCCGCACATCATGCTCCAGAAGCCGGCGATCACGGTCGCCAGCATCACGAACTCGAAGCGACGGCGCTCGATGCGGGCACCGCGCAGCGTGTTGCGCATGATGATGAAAGGCGCGGCGAACACCAGGAATGGCACCGCGGCGAACCGCCGGGGCGTGACGCCCTCCTGCAGCAGCTCGAAGCCCGGCGGACGTTCGGCATAGGCCTGGTAGCCGCTCGCCAAGGCGCCGGCCAAGGCGAAACCGATGAGGAGCGAGAACAGGGAATTGAACGCCTCTGCCGACATCGTACGCACTCACACACTTGCAAAACTGCCCGATGCTGGTTTGGCAAAAAGCGACCGCACCCGCCACATTATCCTTAAGGAAGGGTTAATGGCGGCCGCGGCCGGTGCGCGGCTCCCTGCAGGTAAGTTTCTGCAGAATGCCGCATCGCCGTGGCATAGTCGGCGCTGATTCGGTCCTTGAGATCCCCTGCCCGCCATGACGATGTTTTCGGTCCGCAGTGCCCGCCCTTCGAACGGACATGGCCACGCCGTGCCGATCATCCTGGGCTGCGTGCTGACGGCGGCCGCAGTCGCCCTCGTCGCCTACCTGCTCTGGCCCACCTGGCGCGCCAGCACCTTCAAGGGGCCCGAACGCCTGCCGGTCAGCATCGGCGGCACCGTGTTCAACGTGCCGGCGGCCGCCATCCGGGTGAAGATCCAGCGCCATACGGGGCCGCAGGAGCGCGTCGATCTCGGCTTCGAATATCCCTCGCTCACCCCGCCCGAGGCGCTGCATCACGTCAGCGCCGACCAGATCGACCAGGCGCCGCACCCGATCGATCGCATCTTCGTCTCGATATCGGCACATCACGACGCGATGTCGCCGGAGACGCGACTGAAGACGATCTATCCGCGCTATCTCAATCCGGCTGCCGTGCCGGTGCAGGACGGATTGAGCATGCGAAGCTTCCGCGCGGGCACAGCGTACGACATGGAGGATCTGTTCACGGCCGAGCAGCCTGTGCTGGTCGCCCGCTGCACGCGTGATGCCGCCACGCCGGGCATGTGCCTCAGCGAACGCCGCGTCGAAGGCGCGGATCTGACCTTCAGGTTTCCGCGCGGCTGGCTGTCACAGTGGCAGGACGTCGCCGCGGCCATGGAGCGGCTGACGGCGCAGATGCATGCGGTGAAGTAGTTGGTCGTAGCCCGGATGAGCGCAGCGACATCCGGGTTCTCCGGCACAACGTGTGACCCCGCATGTCGCTTACGCTCATGCGGGCTACGCGATGCGCGCCGTTCTACTTACTCACACGCTCCCCCCAGGGAGTTGACGGTCGGCGGATGAGCGTCGACACCTTGGCGAGGTTCTCGTGAATGCGCCCTCTCCCCTTGTGGGAGACGGCATGGAGGACAGAGCGGCAAACGCACTTGGGTGAGGGGTATCTCGCGACGAGCGCCGCTGGCGGAGAGAGACCCCTCAAGCGAGCCCATTGATAGGCCGGCGTCGCCCTCTCCCACAAGGGGAGAGGGCGCATTCACTGGCACCGCGCCTGATCGTGCATTCTCAAGCGTGGCGAGAGGATCTACTCCACCAGATCGTCTTCCAGGATCGCCATCTGGAATTGGAACGAGCGGTCGTCGTCCTCGTCGTCGACGAACAGAACGCCGATGAACTCTTCGCCGATATAGACTTCGGCGGAGTCTTCCTTCTTCGGCCGCGGCACCACACGGATCTTGGGATTGCCGAACACGCGCTTCAGATACGCGTCGAGCTTCCTGACTTCCTGAACGTCCACGGTGATCTCCAATCGACAGCGAGGTTTGCAGATGATGCGGAC
Source organism: Bradyrhizobium sp. HKCCYLRH3073 (assembly GCF_051167995.1). NCBI lineage: Bacteria > Pseudomonadati > Pseudomonadota > Alphaproteobacteria > Hyphomicrobiales > Nitrobacteraceae > Bradyrhizobium > Bradyrhizobium sp. HKCCYLRH3073. The sequence continues at coordinate 201,966 of NZ_JBNPUD010000006.1, read as the reverse complement.
GCTACAGCGCGAACGTCCGTGTCCTTATGACTTCGACATTCCGGCCCAAGGATCGAGGCAAGACGAGCGGCGATGTCGAACGCACTGAAAGGGACGCCGTGGATCTCACATTCATTCCGCCAAGACAAACTCAAGACAAACGGCGGATCGTCAAATCCACAGACGCCGATGTGTTGGCACGAATTTCCCTGGATGAGAAGGTCTTGACTTCGCTGTCGACGGAGGCGGTCGCGGCTCAGATCCCGATCGCGTTGATCATCTGATCCATGGTGCGCGACGGCTCCGCACAACCGGCCTCGCCGACGATCTTCGCCGGCACGCCTGCGACGGTGACGTTGTTCGGCACCGGCTTCACGACGACCGAGCCGGCAGCAATGCGCGCGCAATGACCGACCTCGATGTTGCCGAGCACCTTGGCGCCGGCGCCGATCAGCACGCCATGACGAATCTTGGGGTGCCGATCCTCGTTCTCCTTGCCGGTGCCACCGAGCGTCACGCCATGCAGAATCGAGACGTTGTCCTCGATGATGGCCGTCTCGCCGCAGACGAAGCCGGTGGCGTGATCGAGGAAGATGCCGCGGCCGATGCGCGCCGCCGGATTGATGTCGGTCTGGAACACGGCCGAGGAGCGGCTCTGCAGATAGAACGCGAAATCCTTGCGGCTGTTGCGAAACAGCCAATGCGCCAGCCGGTGCGTCTGCAGCGCGTGGAAGCCCTTGAAGTAGAGCAGCGGATCGATGAAGCGCGAGGTGGCGGGATCGCGATCGTAGACGGCGACGAGATCGGCGCGGAACGCATGGCCGAGGTCCGGCTCGGCGCGCAGCGCGTCGTTGAAGGTCTGGCGGATCAGGTCGCCCGACAGCGCGGAATGATCGAGACGGTCGGCGACGCGGTGCACGACCGAATCCTCGAGCCGGCCGTGGTGCAGGACGGTTGAATAGATGAAGGTCGCGAGCTCGGGCTCGCGGCGCACGATCTCTTCTGCCTCGTGGCGGATCCGATCCCAGATCGGATCAAGCGTCGCCAGCTTGCTGCCCTGCTGCGGATTGGTCTGATGCATAGCCATGGCTGCTTCTCGCAGTTTCAGTGGGCGGGACTTATAGCACGGCGCATGGAACGATGTCCTCTGCAGGAGGCGCGAGGCCGGCGATCCATTCCAGCCAGCCTGCCTCCCAGAAAACACGGGATTGAGACATTTTACGTCCCGCCGATGACGTCCCGGTTGCGCCGCCATGCCATTCGGCACCGCGTCGGTTCAAAGTGGGCAGCAGGAACCCGAAATCAAGGTGGGCCTCGGGGAAGCAATCGGTTCCGGCACCTGGGCACTCTGCGGGAGGGCGGAAGGGACGGATACCGGCGGCTGCGGCAAAAAGGAACCACCCGGGGACAGAAGGCCGGCCATTCCCCCGTTCGATCACGGGAGCGGCTTTACCATCCATCGCTCTGCGTCTACTAGTGAATATCGCCCTGACCATATTTCGGCCACGGTGCTCCTGATCGGGGGACACGGGTATCAGTAACACTCAGATCCTGGACGAACGCGCAACCGAGGCCGGATTGGCCTGGCTCCCCGTCATCGTCATCCCGCTCTTCCTCGTCGCGCCGGCGCTATGGAACGGCTACCCGCTGCTGCAGTGGGACACCGGGGGCTATCTCGCGCGCTGGTACGAAGGCTATCTGGTGCCGAGCCGCTCGACCGTGTTCGGGCTCTATCTGCATTTTGGCGAAGGCTCGAGCTTCTGGCTCAATCTCGGCCTGCAGGCGCTGGCGACGCTCTGGATCCTGCAGCTCACCTTGCGCGTGCTGGGGCTGGCCCAGCCGCTGCGCCTGCTCTGGATCGGCCTGCTGCTGATCCTGACCACCGCCCTGCCCTGGCTCGCCAGCATGCTGCTGACCGACATCTTCGCCGGCCTGTCGGTGCTGGCGCTCTACATCATGGTCGCGCACGCACGCCGGATCTCCATGCTGGAAAGATGCGCGCTGTTCGGCTTCGTGGCCTTCGCCTCCGCCACCCACAGCGCCACGCTCGGCGTGCTGTTCGGCCTGTGCTGCGCCGGCTGGATCGGCTATCCCTGGCTGCGCCGGCAGATCGCGCTCTCCGGCCTGGTCCAGGCCAGCATGACGATCGTCGCGGGTGCGGCGATGCTGCTCGCAGCCAACTTTGCCCTGTCCGGCCAGTTCGCGTGGACGCCGGGCGGCACCGGGGTCGCCTTCGGCCGCATGCTCCAGGACGGCATCGTGGCGCAATATCTGAAGGACCATTGCGCCCGCGAGAAGCTGAAGCTCTGCCCCTATCGCAACGAGCTGCCGCCCACCGCCGACGACTTCCTGTGGGGCCACAGCATGTTCGACAAGCTCGGCCGTTTCGAGGGCATGAACGACGAGATGGGCTTCATCGTGAAGCGGTCGCTCGCGGCCTATCCGCTGTGGCAGGCCAAGGCCGCCGCGGTCGCTACCGCCGAGCAGTTGGCGCATGTGGCGACCGGCGAAGGCACCAATGGCTGGCTGCCGCATACCTACGGCATCATCGAGCGCTACATCCCGTCGCAGACGAGGCAAATGCGCGCCGCGCACCAGCAGCATTGGGACATCAATTTCGCCGACGTCAACTGGCTGCACGTGCCGGTCGCGCTGGCCTCGATGCTGGCGGCGGCGGCGATCGCGGCGCACGCGATCTGGCGCCGGTGGCGCGACGATGTGGCTTTGCTCGCCAGCACCGTGACCCTGGCGCTGCTGGGCAACGCCCTGATCTGCGGCGTCATCTCCGGCCCACATGACCGTTACGGCGCGCGGATGGTGTGGATCGCCACCTTCACGGCGCTGATTGCGGCGGCGAGGTGGTTCAGCGGCGAGCGCGTGGACGGCTCGACGGAACGCCTCCCGTAGCCTGCTTGAGCGGCAGCCGAAGCCCAGAGGGCGAAGGCGGGAGCGACACGCGGGTTCACACGCGCCGCTCGGAAAACCCGGGGTCGCTGCGCTCGCCCGGGCTATGGCTTCAGCGCCGTGCCAGAAAGTCGATCACCCCGGCCTTGTAGACCTTGTCGCCGACCGCGCGCATGTGATCGCGATTGGGGATGTCGAGCACTTCGGCACCGGGGATGAGCGCGCCGAGCGCCGGACCCGAGCCCGACACCTCGTCGGCCGTGCCCACGGCCACCAGCACCGGCACCGTGATGCGGCCGGCGTCGTCGCGCGAGATCAGGCCGCGCGAGCCGCGCATGCAGGCGGCCAGCGCGAGGCGGTCCGAGCGGGTCTGGTCGGCGAAGGCGCGGAAGGTCCGCCCCACGGGATCGGTCACGTCGTCGATCGAGGGCGCCTCGAGCGCAATAGCGACGTTCTCGCCGGGACCGCCGCCTTCGATCATCGCCATGCCGATGCCACCGAAGATCGCCGAACGCAGCCGCTCGGGCGCGGTCAGCGCGATATGTGCGGCGATGCGGCCGCCGAGCGAGTAGCCCATCACGTCGGCGCTGGCGAGGCCGAGATGATCCATCAGCGCCGTGACGTCGCTCGCCATCGCCGCGATCGAATACAGCGCGGGGTCGTACAGCTTGCCCGAATCGCCATGGCCGCGATTGTCGAGCGCGATCACTCGGCGGCCGTCCTTGCGCAGCTCGGAGGTCCAGGCCGGGTAGACCCAGTTGACGTTCTTGCTCGACGCAAAGCCATGGACGAGCACGATCGGATCGCCCTCCCCCTCATCGATGAAGGCAATTTCAACGGCGCCGTTGTGAAAGCTCGGCATCGGTCGCGAATCCCGGAACGCTGGAGTGAAGCTGGTCGGACGAAGTCTAGATCATGATGCGATTCCACGGAATCGCATCATGATCTTATCCCTTTGTTTGAGCATGATCTTTTCGGAAAACCGGCTTCCACTTTTCCGGATCATGCTCTAGCCGCAGGACGCGGTTGCGGCCAGTTCGGGAGCGGCGGACGCGGCCTGCATCCGGCGCAGGCGGCGCCGCCGGCTCCGGTCGAGCCAGGCCTGGGTGGCCCGCTCGGTCATCGCCTTCAGCGATGCGACGAAGCTGAGCAGCGTCATCAGCGCGCCGAACAGCCAGAGCGCGAGATTGAATGCCCCCGCGGTCAGCAGCAGCGCGCCGCGGCCGAGCAGCTTCAGGATCGCCCGCGTCTGCCCGCCCTTGGCCTCGGCGAGCCGGGCCGCGCGGGCGATGTCCTTCGGCCCTTCGGCGAGCTTGAGCGAATCCAGCGCGCCACGCGTGCCGGCCTTTTCGGTGATGCGGCCGACATCCTTGGCGAGCCGCACCAGCGCCCCGGCCTTCTCGGCGCGGAACGCCGCCCGGATCGCGGTCGCGGTCTGGCCGGGACGAAGCACCGAGCCCGACGCCACCGCCTGCTGCAACAGCGGCGCATCGACCACCTCGCGCGCCGAGCGTCCAGCCCAGGCGGCGAGCCCCTCGCCGAGCCGGCCGACCTTTCGCGCATCCTTGACCAGCGTCAGCCCTGCCCGCACCGGCGCGGCGGTGCCGGCCGAGGCATAGGTCGCGGCAGTGACGGCAAGGCCGGCCGCGGCCAGGCCCAGCACCAGGCGGTCGGTCTCCTCGCCCATCACCAGATGCTTGCCCTCGCGCACCGCGTCGCGGATGTCGCCGAACACGAAGAGATCGCCCGCCACGGTGCCGGACAGGCTGGCGACATCGTCGGCCTGGCCGGTGACGAGCCCGGTCGCGAACCGCTTGGCAACGCTGGCCGGCGCCTTCTCGGCGGCCGCCGCGTCGCTCACGCGTTGCACCAGCGTGTCGTCGAGTGCCACCTGATGATCCCGCGCGAGCGCAACGAAGCTCTCGGCGAGATCCGGATCGCCCGCTTCGAGCGCATCCTTGATGCCGCTGGTGATGCGCGCCGGATCGGTCTGCAGCACCGAGGCGACCTGAAGCTCCGACAGCCGCGCCGGATCATCCTGCGCCGCCATGATGGCTCCGGCCCCATAGGCGTGCGGCCACACCGCAGCGCCGACCGCGGCGCTGACGGCAAGCCCGGCCAGCGCCAGACTGAGTCCCAGCTTGATTCGCTTCGAGATCACGCCGCCTTCACGTTTTCGCGGGAACGATGCGAAGAGACATAGTAATTTCCGTGCCTGACACAACGGCCTCGACGAAAGAAGGGCTTCTCGGCGGCCCTGAGTTTGTGTCGAATCCACAAGCCACAACATAACGGCGTGCGTTGCATCAAACGCGGGTTCCCAGCACTAGGAATTGGCATCAAGGCTCAGTATGGTCGCGCCGTTTTCGACGCGTGCGGCCGTGCGACCTCAGTCCCGTCCTGTTCCGTCGTGCTGACCGCATACGCTCCCGTTGCCACGCGAGGTAATACCGATGGCCGATAACATCGTCCCGCATTTCAACAACGATGCCGGTGTCCCCGTCATCGAGATCGGCTCGCATGAGTTCATGTGCGTGGGCGCCAATCCGCCGTTCGATCATCCGCACGTGTTCCTCGATCTCGGCAACGACAAGGAGATCATCTGCCCGTATTGCTCGACGCTGTACCGCTATGCGCCGGACCTCGCCGCCGGCGAGGCGCGGCCCCCGGAATGCGTGCTGAAGGACGTCGCCTGATCGGCGTGTCGTGGCATCGCGTACCGTCTATGTGGCGGGAGCCGGGATCGGCGGCCTGACGGCCGCGCTCGCGCTCGCCACCAAGGGCTTCCGCGTCGTCGTGCTGGAGAAGGCCGAACGGCTCGAGGAGGTCGGCGCCGGCCTGCAGCTGTCGCCCAATGCCAGCCGGATCCTGCTCGACCTCGGCCTCGGGCCGCGGCTGACCGCGCGCGCGGTGGTGCCGGACGCCGTCAGCATCATGAGCGCGCGGGCCGGCGGCGAGATCGCCCGCCTGCCGCTCGGCGAGGCCGCGAGCCGGGCAGCGGGCGCACCCTATTGGGTGATCCACCGCGCCGACCTGCAGGCGGCGCTGGCCGCGGAGGTGATGGCGCATCCGGACGTCGAGCTGCGGCTCGGCTGCCAGTTCGAGGACGTCGTCGCCCACGCCAAGGGCCTCACCGTGGTGCATCGCCGCGGCAATGAGCGCCGCCAGGACGTGGCGCTGGCGCTGATCGGCGCCGACGGCGTGTGGTCGACGGTCCGGCACCATCTGTTTCCGCAGGTCCGCGCCGCGTTCTCCGGCCTGATCGCCTGGCGCGGCACGCTCGACGCCCGGCAATTGCCGCGCGAACTGACCGCCGCGCGGGTGCAGCTCTGGATGGGTCCCGCGGCCCATCTCGTCGCCTATCCGATCTCGGCTGGCCGGCAGGTCAATGTGGTTGCGGTGGTACCGGGCACCTGGAACCGGCCGGGCTGGAGCACGGAGGGCGATCCGGGCGAGCTGAAGGCGGCGTTCGCGCCGCCGCGCTGGCCGGCGACGGCGCGGCTGCTGCTCAATGCGGTCGACGGCTGGCGCAAATGGGCGTTGTTCGGCGTCCCCGAAGGCATCGAATGGACCGAGGGCAGCGTCGCGCTGCTCGGCGACGCCGCGCACGCCATGCTGCCGTTTGCGGCGCAAGGCGCGGGAATGGCGATCGAGGATGCGGTGGTGCTGGCCAAGAGCCTGAGCGAGGCGCGCCCGGACGGTCCCGGCGCGATCCCGGCTGCGCTGAAACGCTACGCCAAGCTGCGCCGCCCGCGCGTCGGCCAGGTGCAGCGCACCGCGCGCAACCAGGGCCGGCTCTATCACATGACCGGACCGCTGGCGCTGGCCCGCGATCTCAGCATCAAGGCGCTCGGCCCGCAGCGCTTGTCGGCGCGGCAGAGCTGGATCTACGACTGGCGGCCGTAGGCGGAGAGCGCCGTCTCAGTAGACCGAGCCATCCCGCGGCAGGGTCGACGGCGTGCCCGCACCGGAGGCCATTGGCCGCATGGGCCGCGCCGCCGGCTTGACCGGCCTCCCAGGCTTGGCGGCCGCCGGCTGCGGCGCCGGAGTTTCCTGGCACTTGTTGCGGCGCCAGGCCTCTTCGGCGAACTGGGTCTGGCCTCGGATCGCGATATAGTCGTTGCGATAGGCGACCTCGGCCACCACCGCGCCGCCGGCTCCGGTCTCCGCCTTGGCCATCAGGCCCTGCAGCTCGGCCGCGCGCCCGGCGAGCGCCTTGCGCTCGGCCTCGAGCTGCTTGCAGTCATAGAGCTCGTACTTGGCCGGATCCGCGAAGGCGGTCGACACACTGTCGCTCATGCCGGCGCAGCCCGACAGCAGCGATCCCACCCCGAGCAGTCCCGCGGCCAGCGCGACGCGAAGCCGATCGCTGGTCATGCAGCCCCGATCGTGCAGCGGCCGCGAGCCATGGGGTCGATCTTGGGCTCGATCTTGGGCCGATCGGCCGCGGACATCGGCCCGAACGGCGGCAGCGTTCGCCTCTGCGATGGTCTTCGGATTCGTCACGCTCACCTCGCCCGACGACTGGTCCGCAAGGCATGCGGATCCGAATCGTTTTCTCGTGATGGGTCCGTGCCTTACAACGGCCGCTTCGTCCATGTCTTGCACCAGATGATCCCAGACCTGACAAAGCGCTTCAGCGCCAAGGCAATCTCAAAGCAGCTGGTGACGGCCGGATTGAGGCTTTACCAAGGCGCTCGCGCTGGCTTAAGCAGAGGATGAGCTTTGGAGTCAAAGTGCAACTCGTCCGGCGTCGCCGGATGATGCGTCAGGTCTCCAAGATCAAAGCGCGGACGTGGCGGAATCGGTAGACGCAAGGGACTTAAAATCCCTCGATGGCAACGTCGTGTGGGTTCGAGTCCCACCGTCCGCACCAGCCCTGTGCACGCCTCGCTCGACTGCCCTGCCCGGCTCAGTTCAGCGCCGCCAGCCGCTCCAGCTCGGCGAGATCGGTGACCTCCAGCCTGCCCTCCGCGATCGTCAGGATCTTGCGATCGCGAAACAGCGCGAGCACGCGGCTGACATGGACCGAGGTCACGCCGACGGCGTCGGCGATGTGCTGCTGCTTCAAGGGAAACGGATAGCGGTGGTGCTGGACCACGCCGTCCACCGCGACCCGCCGCATCAGGCTGAGCAGCAGATGCGCGATCCGGCGCTCGGCCGGACGCTGGCCGAGTACGGTGATGAGCTCGTAGGAGGCCCGGCCGTTGTCGCCGAGCGAGCGGAACACCTCCATCATGACCAGCTCGTCGGCACGGCACTGCTTGCGGACCTCCTCGCCATCGAGCCGGCTGACCTGGACCTGGGTCAAGGCCTTGGCCGAAAAGCTCATGCCTTTGGCGAAGATCGCCGCCGGCGAGAAGATGTCGCCCGGCAGCAGGAAGCGCAGGATCTGGCGGCCGCCATCCGACAACTGGATGTAACGGAATGCCCAGCCGCTGCAGAGCACGAGCACGTCGTCGCGCGCCTCGCTCTGGCATTTGATCTGCTGGCCGGCCCGGACGCTGAAGAACTGCTGATTGAGCCGCGGCAGCGCCGACTGCGCCCGGCAGGCCCTGAACAGCGCGGCACAGAATCCGGAATCGACGTGGGTGCAGGAGACGCAGCAGCCGGCGAGATCGGGTTCTGATCGCAGCATCAAGGGGTGCGCGCGCTTCCGTCCCGCCGACCCGGATTCGTCATCCGGTCATCGGGACGCTGTGGCGGTCGATCGGGGGCGGCGGATGCCGAAGCCTTCGACCTGCGTCGCAGCTAAAATGGAACCGGTCCGCAGCGATATAACCTGGATTAATCATGCGGCTGAAAGTCGCCCATCCGTCCCGACGGCCGTCGCAGCGCGACACCCGAAGCATGATCGACGCCGCTTGGCCTACGCCGCCTGCGCTCGCGCCGTCAGCTCCGCCATGGTGGTGGACTTGAAGCTCGGCCGCGCCTCCAGCCGCTCGATCCACGCGACGAGATTGGGATGGCCGGCGGTCAGCTCCGCCCATTCCGGCGTCAGCGACAGGAAGCTCGCCTGCGGCGCGGCCTGCAGATCGGCCAGCGACAGATGATCGCCGACCATGAACGGCTGCTCGCCGAGCAGCCGCGACAACTCGGCGATGACCGCCCTCGCCTGCGGCATCGCGCGCGCGATCGCAGCTTCGTCGGTGGTCGTGCCGAAGAATTGCGGACCGACGATGCGCTGGAAGAGGATGACGTTGCATACGCCCTGGAACAGGTACCAGTCGCTGATGTTCATCACCTGGTCCATGCGCGCGGCCTTCCGGACATCCACGGGCGTCAGGGCCGGCTCGGGCAGCACGCGGTCGAGATAGCGCAGGATCGCCTGGGTCTCGTACAACACGAAGCCGTCATGCGCGAGCGCCGGCACGCGCCCGAAGGGATGACGCGCCAGATGCGCCGCAGTCTTGGAGTCCCCCGGCGCCATCGCCGCGAGCCGATACGGAACGCCTTTCTCCTCCAGCGCGATCAGCACGCTGCGCCCAAACGGGCTTCCCGGCACGGAATGGACGACGAACTCGGACATCACGATCTCCCCACGCTGATGATGAACTTCTCACACCGGCGGCCGCTCGGCCTCGGCCACGAAGCACTGCAGCAGCCCCGGCCAGCCGCCGTCGACGTCGCGGCGCATCGATGCGCCGGCCTCGCTGCCCATGGTCTCGAACTTGTGGTGCAGCAGTTCGACCCGGGTCGCGTCCGGGCCCTCGGCCACGAACTGCACGTCGACCTCCGAGCGCATCGCGGCATCCGGCTTCCACTGCGCATCGACCTGCCACAGCATGATGAAGCGATGCGGCGGCTCCCACAGCGTGATCGTCGCGACCGTGGTCGCCGTGCCGTCCTCGGCGATCTCGAGCCAGTGGCCGCCGAGCTTCGGCTCCAGCAGCACCTTCTCGATCGGCTTGCGGCCAACCCCATGCGTATGCGGCCACCAGCGCGTCAGGCCGCGCGTGAACACGTCGAAGGCATGATCGATCGGCGCCCGGACATGGACAAGCTTCCGGACCGGCGCAATCACGGCACCCTCACTCATCGATCCTCCCTTTCGTCTGCCGATGCGTGCGCTCCGCCTCGATCTTGAAGGCGAGCAGCGCGTCGTCCCAGAAGCTGTCGAGCCAGTCGCGCAGCTCGGCCAACCCCTCACGGCGCAAAGCGTAGATGCGCCGCACCCCCTCGCTGCGTTCCTCGACCAGGCCGGCATCCTTCAGCACCTTCAGATGCTGCGAGACGGCCGGCCGCGACACCGGCATTCCCGCCGCAATCGCGTGGACCGGGCGCGGCCCGCCGCGCAGCCGCTCGAACACCTCCCGCCGCGTCGGGTCCGCCAAAACGTTCAGCGCCACTTCGTAAGTCATGACTTACTGTAAGCCAATACTTACCAAACTGTCAAGGATGCCGGCTCGACGCGGAACACGAGAGTCTGATCCAGCAGATCTCGCCACCGCCGGTTGCAGGGAGAAACCCGCCGTTAACCACAACCGAACCACGGTGGAACCAACGGCTGCCGGCGTTCCGAGTCGATCACCTGCGTGCGACGTTCCGAGGCCAGCCGGGGCTCGCCATCAATGAGAGGCACGATGCTGGGATTCCGCAGCCGAAAGAACGAACCGTCGGATGCCCCGCCCGCCCCCGACACGGACGCACACGACGCCTTCCAGGACACGCTGGCGCGGTGCCTGGGCGACTGGGCGGACGGCAGGCTCAACCGCGATGTCGCTGATGTCGACGCTACCGCGCTACGTGCCAGGCTCAAGCCGCAACTGATCGAGGCCATCCATCGCCTGGGCATCGCGCTGGCCACCCGCGCCTCCCAGGACCTGGATTCCATCGTCGACCTCTGCATCAACAGCAACGAAGCCTCGATCAGCGCGGCGCGCCTGATCGGCGCCTCCAACAATCAATCCGAGCGCTGCCAGAGCCTCGCTTCGGCCTCGGTGGAGATGCAGGCCTCCGTGCACACCATCCGGGCGACGTCGACCCAGGCTGCAGCCGAGGCCGCCGCGACCCGCCAGGCCGTCGAGGACAGCGTGACCGCGGTGCGGCGGACGTTGCAGACGATGAACGGCATCGCCAGCTCCGTGCGCGACACCTCGGCAAAGATCGCCGATCTCAGCGCCGCCTCCGCCGAGATCGGATCCATCGTCGGCACCATCGACGCGATCGCCAACCAGACCAACCTGCTGGCGCTCAATGCCACCATCGAGGCGGCGCGCGCCGGCGAGTTCGGACGCGGCTTCGCCGTCGTTGCGGCCGAGGTCAAGAACCTGTCGCAGCAGACGACCAAGGCGACGGAGGACATCAAGGGCCGCATCGAGCGGCTGCAGGGCGAGATGAGCGGCATCGTCGAGGCCATGGCCGGCGGCGCCAAGGCGGTCGAGGTCGGCATGTCCGAGATGGACGATCTGGCGCAGGCGATCGATCAGGCCGGCACCCGGACCGCGGTGGTCAGCACCAAGATGGACGAAATCTCCGGCATTCTCGCCGAGCAGTCCGCCGCGACCGACGAGGTCGCACAGGGCATCACCATCATCGCCGATCTCGCGACCGCCAATGCCAACGAGGTGATGTCGCTCGCGGACACCATGGGCAAGACGGACGCGAAGGTCGGCAAGATGCTGGGCGAGATCGCCAAGCTTTCGCTGGACCACCAGGTGGTGAGACTGGCCAAGGCCGACCACGTGATCTGGAAAAAGCGGCTGGTCGACATGTCGGTCGGCCGGCTGCAACTGCGCGCCGACGAGCTCTCCGATCATCACACGTGCCGGCTCGGCAAATGGTACTATGGCGAAGGCGGCCAGCGCCTGGCCGGAGATCCGGCATTCCGCAACCTCGAGCGCCCGCACGAGGCGGTGCACCGCCACGGCAAGGAAGCGGCGCGGCTGTTCAGCTCAGGGCACATCGAGGAAGCGCTCAATGAGATCGGCCGGGTCGAGGTCGCATCCAGCGAGGTGCTGGCGGCGCTGGACCAGATCAAGGCGTGATTGAAGATCGTCGTTCCGCGTGAGATGCGTAGCCCGGATGAGCGCAGCGACATCCGGGCTACGCATCTCACGCACGGCGGTGGCGAACCCGCATGTCGCTGCGCTCATGCGGGCTACACGACCTCCGCTACTCGCTCTTCTCGACGTTCCAGAACACCGGCACGGCCTGCCCTTCCAGCACGCCGGTGATCGACTTGCGCCAGGCGCTCGGCATGAACCATTGGCCGAGCGGCACGTAGATCACCTGATCGTAGACCTCCTGCTGAATCTGGGCGGCGATCCGCTTCTGGTCCTCCGGCTTGGTGGCCTTGGCGAAGGCGTCGCGCAGCTCCTCCATCTTGGGATCGTCGGGCCAGCCGAACGGGCTCTTCTGGCCGCGCGCGCCGACGAAGGTGCTGCCGATCGGATTGCCGGAGTCGGCGATCACCGAGTTGGTGAAGAACATGTTCCAGCCGCCCTCCTTCGGCGACTTCTGGCTGGCACGCCGCGTCACCACGGTCTGCCAGTCCGTCGTCTGCAGATCGACCTTGAACCCGGCGGCGCGCAGGAGCTGCGCAGCGACCACCGGCTGCGCCTTCAGGGTGATCGCATCGCCCGGCGCGAGGATCACGACGGGCGTGCCGTCATAGCCGGCCTCGGCCAGCAGCTTCTTGGCCTGCTCCATGCCGTTGCCCTTCACCAGCGTCTCCGAGCCGACGTCGGATTCGAGCGGCGTGCCGCAGCCGAACACGGCGCCGCAGATCGTGTAGTACTTGGCGTTGCCGACCAGCGCGTCGAGCACGTCCTTCTGGTTCAGCGCCAGGAACGCCGCACGGCGGATCTTCACGTTGTCGAACGGCGGAAACAGGAAGTTCATGCGTCCCAGGGTCTGGTAGCCGAACTTGTTCAGCACGTTCATCGACAGATCGGGATTGCCGGCGAGCACCGGCTCGAGGTCGAGCGGCGGGAATTCCATGAAGTCGATGTCACCGGCCTGCAGCGCGTTGACGGCCGTCTGCGCATCGGGCATCGAGACCCACTCGACGCGATCGACCTTCACCACCTTGCCGCCGGCCGTCCAGCTCGGCGGCTCCTTGCGCGGTACGTAGTCGGTGTTCTTCTCATAGACCGCCTTCACGCCCGGCTGGAATTCCACCTTGACGAACTTGAACGGTCCGGAGCCGATCTGCTCCGAGATCTGCTGGTTCGCGGGCGTCTCGGCGAGACGCTTCGGCATCATGAACGGTACGTAGGACGACGGCTTGCCGATGGACTCCAGCACCAGGCCGTACGGCTGCTTCAGCTTCAAGGTGATGGTCTTGGCGTCGGTGGCCTCGAGCGAGGCGGTCGCCTCCATCAGCTTCTGGCCCATGCTGTCGTTGCGGCTCCAGCGCCTCAGCGAGGCGACGCAGTCCTCGGCGGTGACATCAGTGCCGTCGTGCCACTTCAGGCCGTCGCGCAGGGTGAAGGTGTAGGTCAGCTTGTCGTCGGAGACCTTCCAGTCCGCCATCTGCGGCTGGACCTGAAACTTGGCGTCCGTCCCGAGCAGGGTGTCGTACACCATGTAGCCGTGGTCGCGTGTGATGTAGGCCGGCGTGAACACGGGATCGATCACGCGCAGGTCCGAATGCATCACCGCCGTGATCGTCTTCTTGCCGGCGAAGGCCTCGGTCGTGACGCCCGCCATCGACACGGCCATGACCGAAGCGACGAACCATGAAACGAGCGCGGATGCGGTCCGGCGCGGAGTATGTGACATGCGATCTCTCTTGGCGTGAGCTTCCATCCGGGGGCCCTGACACCGATCAAGGCCTGACGAGGCGTCCTGCGTCGCGTCTGCAAACGCTTCAGCAAACAGTCTCGGCGAGGAGACTTGCAGCAGTTCCCTCGCAGGTCAATCGCCATGGGCGCATGGGTCGCCGCATCACGCGGATGCACATATCGCGATTGCGTCGATCACGTCCCGCCATCTGGAACTCGGCGGCTCCCGGTCTGTTATGCGCAGCAGCAAGGAGCCTGATGATGCCGAATGAAGTCACCAAACCGCGGGACAGCCGACGTCCGGCCATGCCGATCCGCACCGAGAAGAACCCGTCCCAGGATCAGATCAGCCCGCCCTTGATGGTCGAGGGTCTCGAAGCGGTGCGCGATCCGCACTGCTGAAGGGCGCTCACGCACGGGCGAATGCGGGAACAAAAAAGAGACGCGGCGAAGTTTCCACTTCGCCGCGTCTTTGTTTGCATCACGAGTGCGTTCGCCGCCTACTCGCTCTTGTCGACGTTCCAGAACAGCGGCGTCGCCGGGCCGTCGAGCACGCCGCTCAGCGACTTGCGCCAGCCGCTCGGTACCAGATACTGGCCGAGCGGGATGTAGATCACCTTCTCGTAGTTCAGCTTCTGGATCTCGGTGGCGATCTTCTTCTGCTCGTCGAGCGAGGACGATCGCGCATAGGCGTCGCGCAGCTTCTCGATCTCGGCATCCTCGGCCCAGCCGAACCAGCCGCCCTTTGTGCCGCGGCCGCCGACCGAGACGTTCACCACGGGATTGGCGACGTCGGCGCCGACCCAGTTGGTGAAGAACATGTTCCAGCCGCCCTCCTTCACAGGTTTCTGGCTGGCGCGCCGCGTCACCACGGTCTGCCAGTCGGTGGCCTGCAGGTCGACCTTGAAACCGGCCTCGCGCAACAGTTGCGCCGCCACCACGGGCTGCGCCTTCAGGGTGGTGACGTCGCCCGGCGCCATGATCGCGATCGGCGTGCCGTCATAGCCGGACTCGGCAAGCGCCTTCTTGGCTTCCGCCATGCCGTTGCCCTTGATCAGCGTCTCGGCGCCGACGTCGGTCTCGAGCGGCGTGCCGCACACGAACACGGCGCCGCAGATCTTCTGATACTTCTCATTGCCGACCAGCGCGTCGAGCACGTCCTTCTGGTTCAGCGCGAGGAAGGCCGCGCGGCGCACCTTCACGTTGTCGAACGGCGGGTTGAGGAAGTTCATGCGGCCGAGCGTCTGGAAGCCGAACTTGTTCAGCACGTCGATCTTGAGCTCGGAGTTCGCCTCCAGCACCGGCAGCATGTCGTAGGGAAGGTTCTCCATGAAGTCGATGTCGCCTGACTGCAGCGCGTTCACCGCGGTCTGCGCATCCGGCATCGTGATCCACTCGACGCGGTCGACCTTCACCACCTTGCCGCCGGACGTCCAGCTCGCCGGCTCCTTGCGCGGCACGTAGTCGGTGTTCTTCTCGTACACCGCCTTCACGCCCGGCTGGAATTCCGCCTTGACGAATTTGAACGGGCCCGAGCCGATCTGCTCGGGAATCTGCTGGCCCGCCGGCGTCTCGGCGAGACGCTTCGGCATCATGAACGGCACCAGCGAGGACGGCTTGGCGATCGACTCCAGGACGAGTCCATAGGGCTCCTTCAACTTGAGCACGATGGTCTTGGCATCCGCAGCCTCAAGGCTCGCCGTGAAGTCCATCAGCTTCTGGCCCATGCCGTCGTTGCGGCCCCAGCGCTTCAGCGAGGCGACGCAGTCCTCGGCGGTCACCGGCGTGCCGTCATGCCATTTCAGGCCGTCGCGCAGGGTGAAGGTGTAGGTCAGCTTGTCGTCGGAGATCTTCCAATCCGCCATCTGCGGCTGGACCTTGAAATTCGAATCGGTCGCCAGCAGCGTGTCGTAGACCATGTAGCCATGGTCACGGGTGATGTAGGCCGTCGTGAATCCGGGATCGATGACGCGCAGATCCGAATGCATCACCGCCGTGATCGTCTTCTTGCCGGCTGCGATGGCCTGGGTGCTCAGCGCCGTCGAGAGCGAAAGCATGGAAACGGCGAGGCTCGTCGCGAGCGTCAGACGTTTCCAGCGCGGGCTGTGGAACATTACGAGGTCTCCTGAGTGGATGGTTTGACCTGAAACTGATCAGATCCAGACCATTCGTTGGGCGTGCAGATCAATCCTTGTGCGAACTAACATGCTGTAAGTCGCGAGCTTTCGACAGTTGCAGAGGTCGCCTTTCGCGTCAATCCGCATTCAGCGCATGCGGCCCTGGGCTGAGAATGCCGTTAACGTCTGCATAGCTTTCGCTTTACAAGGCGTGCGCAACTCCGTCTCGTGTCATGAGATCGCGACAAAGCCTTGAGAGAGCACAAATGAATCCAGCCCATCTTCCCTTCGATACCGACATCATGCTGCAGGGCTTGCGCGGCTGGGTCGAATGCGAAAGTCCGACCTGGGACGCCGCCGCGGTGGAGCGCATGCTGGATCTTGCCGCGCGCGACATGGCGATCATGGGTGCGACGATCGAGCGCATCGCCGGACGCCAGGGCTTCGCCGGCTGCGTGCGCGCCCGCTTCCCGCACCCGCGGCAGGGTGAGCCGGGCATCCTGATCGCCGGCCACATGGATACCGTTCACCCCGTCGGCACGCTGGCCAAGCTGCCGTGGCGCCGCGAGGGCAACCGATGCTACGGGCCCGGCATCTGCGACATGAAAGGCGGCAACTATCTCTCGCTGGAAGCGATCCGCCAGTTGAGCAAGGCGTCCATCGCCACGCCGCTGCCGATCACCGTCCTGTTCACGCCTGACGAGGAGGTCGGCACGCCCTCGACCCGCGACATCATCGAAGCCGAGGCGCAGCGCAACAAATACGTGCTGGTGCCCGAGCCGGGCCGTCAGGACAATGGCGTGGTGACCGGCCGCTATGCCATCGCCCGCTTCAATCTCGAGGCGATCGGACGTCCGAGCCATGCCGGCGCACGGCTCGGCGCGGGCCGTTCCGCGATCCGGGAAATGGCGCGACAGATCCTCGCCATCGACGGCATGACGACCGAGGACTGCACCTTCTCGGTGGGCATCGTGCATGGCGGCCAGTGGGTCAACTGCGTCGCCACCACCGCCACCGGCGAAGCGCTCAGCATGGCGAAACGGCAGGCCGACCTCGATCGCGGCGTGGAGCGCATGCTGGCCCTGTCCGGCACCACCGACGACGTGACCTTCAAGGTGACGCGCGGCGTGACGCGGCCGGTGTGGGAGCCGGATTCCGGAACCATGGCGCTGTACGACAAGGCGCGCGGCATCGCCGAGCAGCTCGGCCTGTCGCTGCCGCACGGCTCGGCAGGCGGCGGCTCGGATGGCAATTTCACTGGCGCGCTCGGCATTCCAACCCTCGACGGCCTAGGGGTGCGCGGCACCGACATGCACACTCTGAACGAGCACATCGAGATCGACAGCCTCGCCGAGCGCGGCCGCCTGATGGCGGGATTGCTCGCGACGCTCGACTAGATCGCGGCACGCGACGGCGCGCAGCCCGCATGAGCGTCAGCGACATGCGGGTCCCGCTCGTCGGCGCGGTCGCTGCGCTCGCCCGGGCTACGCTGCGCAGCAGCACGGTTTCATTTTCCGGGACCTGCGCGGGGCGAGTGGACAATCACTCCGCAGCGCGCGCATGATGGCATGCGGCTTGCAAAGTTTCCGAGAAGGTTCGCCGCAAAAGTGCTGCGACATTGTTCGCAAATGCGATGGTTCGCGCGGATCACGAACACCGTGTCATCCTGCGCGCAGGAGCGGGCGAGCGCACATCGGAGACCTTGAAAGCGATGGACATCGGTGACATGCACACTCTCTCACGACGTTGCGCGCGTCGCCCCAGCACCATGAAGGCGGTTCTCTCAAGATGATCGGTTATCTGCTTCGCCGCATCCTCGCGTCCATCCCCGTGATGGGCGTGGTGGCGCTGTTCGTCTTTCTCCTGCTGCGGCTGACGCCGGGCGATCCCGCCGCGATTCTCGCCGGCGACAACGCGACTCCGGAGCAGCTCGAGCGCATCCGCATCACGCTCGGTCTGCACGAGCCGCTCTACATCCAGTTCTTCACCTGGATCAATCAGCTGCTGCATGGCGATCTCGGCGTCTCGCTGATCTCGAAGGTGCCGGTGCTGCAGATGATCGGCCAGCGCATCGAGCCGTCGATCTCGGTCGCGATCTCGACCATCATCCTGTCGATCCTCGTCGCCGTCCCGCTCGGCGTCATCGCGGCCTGGAAGCACGGCACCTGGATCGATCGTTTCGTGATGGCGCTCTCGGTGATCGGCTTCTCGGTGCCGGTGTTCGTCATCGGCTACATCCTGATCCAGGTGTTCGCGATCAACCTGCGCTGGGTCCCCGTTCAGGGCTTCAAGAGTCTCAGCGCTGGCTTCGGCCCGTTCTTCGAGCGCATCATCCTGCCGACCTGCGCCTTGTCCTTCATCTACGTCGCACTGATCGCGCGCATGACGCGCGCCGCGATGCTCGATGTGCTCGGCGAGGACTTCGTGCGCACCGCCCGCGCCAAGGGCGTCAGCGAGATCGCGGTGCTGCTGCGGCACGCGCTGCGCAATGCGGCGGTGCCCGTCATCACCGTGATCGGCTCCGGCTTCGCGCTGCTGATCTCCGGCGTCGTGGTCACCGAGAGCGTGTTCAACCTGCCGGGCATCGGCCGCCTCACCGTCGACGCCGTGCTGGCGCGCGACTATCCGGTCATCCAGGGCATGATCCTTCTGACCTCCTTCATCTATCTCGCGGTCAATCTGCTGATCGACCTCGCCTACACCCTGCTCGATCCCCGCATCCGCTACTGAGGCCCTGTTCCGATGGCAATCGTCACCACTCCTGAGCCGTCGATCCCGGTCACCACGCGACTCGGGCCCCGGTTCGGCTTTCTGACCTCGACCCCGATCATCGCCGTGGCCACGGTGTGCCTGTCGCTGATCGTGATCATCTCGATCCTGGCGCCGCTGCTGGCGCCGCACGACCCGGTGCTGCTCGCGCCGGCGCAGCGGCTCAAGCCGTCGAGCGCGCAATATCTGCTCGGCACCGACGCCTACGGCCGCGACCTGTTGTCGCGCACGATCTATGGCGGCCGCATCTCGCTTCTGGTCGGCGTCGGCGCGGCGATCATCTCGATCGCGATCGGCCTGGTGATCGGCCTCGTCTCCGGCTTCTTCCGCTGGGTCGACGCCATCATGATGCGGGTGATGGACGGCCTGATGGCGATCCCGAGCATCCTGCTCGCCATCGCCGTGGTGTCGCTGTCCGGCGCCAGCGTCGGCACCGTGATGATCGCGATCACCATCGTCGAGATCCCGCGCGTCGCTCGCCTCGTCCGCTCCGTCGTGCTGACCGCGCGCGAGGAGCCCTATGTCGAGGCCGCGATTTCATTGGGCACGTCGATGCCCAAGATCATGTGGCGGCACCTGATGCCGAACACGATCGCGCCGCTGATCGTCCAGGGCACCTACATCTGCGCCGCCGCGATTCTCACCGAGGCGATCCTGTCGTTCCTCGGCGCCGGCATCAGCCCGGAGACGCCGACCTGGGGCAACATCATGGCCGAGGGCCGCTCCTACTTCCAGATCAAGCCGTCGCTGATCTTCTGGCCGGGCCTGCTGCTCTCGATTGCCATCCTCTCGATCAACCTGATCGGCGACGCCGCCCGCGACGCGCTCGACCCGCGCATGAAGCAGCGCGAGGCCGGCAAGTGACGGCACCGCTTAGCCCAGATGATCATCTCACTTTTCGTCATTGCGAGCGAAGCGAAGCAATCCAGGGCCACGCCCGCGACTCTGGATTGCTTCGTCGCTTCGCTCCTCGCAATGACGGCGGAGACCTGACCTAATGACCGACACCATCCTCGACATCGACAATCTCGTCGTCACCGTCGGCAAGACGAAGAACCCGAACGGCCCGCGCATCATCGACGGCGTCTCGATCAAGGTCGAGAAAGGCGAGACGCTCTGCGTCGTCGGCGAGAGCGGCTCCGGCAAGTCCGTGACCTCGCTGACCACGATGGGCCTTCTGCCGAAGAACGCGCTGCATGCCGTCGGCGGCAGCGTCAAGCTGGTCGGCGAAGAGCTGCTCACCGCGACCGATCGCCGGCTGCGTGAGCTGCGTGCCACCCGGATGGCGATGATCTTTCAGGAGCCGATGACCGCGCTCAATCCGGTCGTGCCGGTCGGCCGCCAGATCGACGAGGTGCTGCGCGCGCATACGTCGCTCGATGCACGGGCGCGGCGCAAGCGCATCCTCGACATGATGGAGCAGGTCCACCTGCCCGACGTCGAGCGAATCTTCGGCTCCTATCCCCATCGCCTGTCCGGCGGCCAGCGCCAGCGCATCATGATCGCGATGGCGCTGGTGCTCGAGCCGAAGCTGCTGATCGCCGACGAGCCGACCACCGCGCTCGACGTCACCACGCAGAAGCAGATCCTGTCGCTGATCCGCGAGCTGCAGCGCGATCACGGCACGGCGGTGCTGTTCATCACCCACGACATGGGCGTGGTCGCCGAGATCGCCGACCGCGTCGCGGTGATGCGCCAGGGGCGCCTGGTCGAGACCGGCGCGCTCGACAAGATCCTGCGCGCGCCCGAGATGGACTACACGCGCAACCTGCTGGCCTCCGTGCCCAGCCTGATCCCGCGCCCGCCCCGGCCTGACAGCACCGAGCCGGTAGTGCTGGAGACCAACGAGCTCGGCAAGGTCTATCGCGAGCGTTCGTTCCTCGGCAAAGCGCGCGAGGTCGTCGCTGCGCAGAACGTCACGCTCACCCTGCGCAAGGGCCGCACGCTCGGCATCGTCGGCGAAAGCGGCTCCGGCAAGTCGACGGTGGCCCGCTGCATCGTCCGGCTGATCGATCCGACCTCCGGCGGCGTCCGCCTTGCCGGCCACGAGATCTCGATCCTGACGCGGCGGCTGCTGCAGCCGCACCGCAAGCGCATCCAGATCGTGTTCCAGGATCCCTACCGCTCACTCAACCCGCGCCTCACCGTCGGCGAGAGCATCGCCGAGGGGCCCGTCAACTACGGCACGTCGCACGACAAGGCGATGGCGCGGGCGCGCGAGCTGCTCGAGCTGGTCGGGCTGCCCGCGGACGCGATCTCGCGCTATCCGCACCAGTTCTCCGGCGGCCAGCGCCAGCGCATCGCGATCGCCCGCGCACTCGCGCTCGATCCGGACGTGCTGGTGGCGGACGAAGCCGTCTCTGCACTGGACGTGTCGGTGCAGGCGCAGGTGCTGGAGCTGCTCGACGAGATCCAGCGCCGGCTCGGGATCGCGATCCTGTTCATCACGCATGATCTGCGCGTTGCCGCGCAGATCTGCGACGACGTCGTCGTGATGCAGAAGGGCCGCATCGTCGAACAGGGCCCGGCCGGCGAGATCCTGACGCATCCGAAGGAGGCCTATACCAGGTCCCTGCTCGAAGCGGCCCCCGGACGGAACTGGGACTTTGCCAACTTCCGGCCGGTGGCGGAAGCGGTGGCGTAGCAGCGCTGCCGTAGCCCGCATGAGCGAAAGCCGGCGCGCGGAACGCGCGGCGGTGCCAGCGACATGCGGGATCTCACGAACTGCGGCGATGAACCCGGATGTCGCTCCCGCCTTCGCCCTTCGGGCGCAGGCGTCCGCTCATCCGGGCTACGCGTTAGCGGCATGCAAAACGGCATCGCTCCATCGCTTGCGTGGGCCGCGAACCCGGGTCTAACGTCATCATACGTTCAACGGCCTGAGGCGAAGTAATGACGCGCGTCGCGATCGGCGGCTTCCTGCACGAGACCAATACATTCGCTCCGACGAAAGCGGACTACGACGCGTTCATGCATGGCGGCGGCCGCGGCTCGATCGTTGATGCGACCTCCGTGCTCACGACGATGCGCGGCATCAATGCCGGCCAGGCCGGCTTCATCGCGGTCGCGGAAGCGAACGGCTGGAAGATCGTTCCCACCATCGCCTGTGCGGCGAGCCCCTCCGCACATGTCACCCGGGATGCGTTCGAGCGCATCACGACCACGATGGTCGATCGCATCAGGGCTGCCGGGCCGCTCGACGGCGTCTATCTCGATCTGCACGGCGCGATGGTGACCGAGCATCTCGACGACGGCGAAGGCGAGATCCTCGCCCGCGTCCGCAAGGTGATCGGCCCGCACGTGCCGCTGGTCGCGAGCCTCGACCTGCACGCCAACGTCACGCCCGAGATGATGGCGCATGCGGATGCGCTGATCGCCTATCGCAAATATCCGCACACCGACATGGCCGACACCGGACGCGCGTCGGCGGAGCATCTCGCGCTGCTGCTGCGGACGAAAGAGCCGCTTGCCAAGGCGTTCCGGCAGTTGCCGTTCCTGATCCCGATCAGCTGGCAGTGCACCAACGACCAGCCGACCAAGGGCATCTACGAGAAGCTCGCGGCGCTGCAGAGCGAGGCGGTGCCGACGCTGTCGTTCGCGCCCGGCTTTCCCGCCGCCGATTTCGCCCATTGCGGCCCGAGCGTGTTCGCCTACGGCCGTACGCAGGCCGACGCGGATGCCGCGGCGGATGCGATCGCGGCGATCGTCACCGGCCACGAGGATGATTTCGACGGCCGCATCTACGCGCCCGATGACGGCGTACGCCATGCCATGACGCTGGCGAAGACGGCGACGCGCCCGATCGTGATCGCCGACACCCAGGACAATCCCGGCGCCGGCGGCGACTCCGACACCACCGGCATGCTGCGCGCGCTGGTGCGCAACCGCGCCAGCCGTGCCGCGATCGGCATGATCTACGATCCGCAGGCGGCGCTCGCCGCCCATGCCGCCGGCGAGGGCGCCACCGTGACGCTGCCGCTCGGCGGCAAGAGCGGTATTCCCGGCGATGCGCCGTTCGAGGAAAGCTTCATCGTCGAGAAGATTTCCGACGGCCGTTTCGTCGCGCCCGGCCCGTTCTATGGCGGCCGCAAGATGGAGATGGGACCGTCCGCGGCACTGCGCATCGGCGACGTCAGGGTCGTGGTGGCCTCGCACAAGTCCCAGCTCGCCGACCAGGAAATGTATCGCTTCGTCGGCATCGAGCCGACCGAACAGGCCATTCTCGTCAACAAGAGCTCGGTGCATTTCCGCGCCGATTTCGAACCGATCGCCGAACATCTCCTGATCTGCGCCGCGCCCGGCGCGATGCCCGCCGATCCCTCCACCCTGCCCTGGACCAGCTTGCGTCCGGGCATCCGCCTCAAGCCGAACGGCCCGGCGTTCAAAGCATAAACCTCTCAACGGAAACGCACCCATGCCGACCATCGATCGCATCCAAGGTTACGCCGACGAGCTCACCGCCATCCGCCGCGACCTGCACGCCCATCCCGAGATCGGCTTCGAGGAGACGCGCACCTCCGGCATCGTCGCCGAGAAGCTCGCGCAATGGGGCATCGAGGTGCATCGCGGTCTCGGCGGCACCGGGGTGATCGGCGTGCTCAAGGGCAAGGGTGACAGCGGCAGGAAGATCGGCCTGCGCGCCGACATGGATGCGCTGCCGATGGAGGAGAACACCAACCTGCCGTGGCGCTCGACCATCCCCGGCCGCTTCCACGGCTGCGGCCATGACGGCCACACCACGATGCTGCTCGGCACGGCGCGCTATCTCGCCGAGACCCGCAACTTCGACGGCACCGTGCACTTCATCTTCCAGCCGGCGGAGGAAGGACTCGGCGGCGCACGCGCGATGATCAAGGACGGCCTGTTCCAGAAGTTTCCCTGCGACGAACTCTACGGCCTGCACAACGCGCCGGACCTGGAGCACGGCGAGATCGCGATCCTGCCCGGTCCCGCAATGGCCGGCGCCGACTTCTTCGACATCCGGATCTCCGGCTACGGCGCCCACGGCGCGATGCCCGAGCGCTCCAAGGACGCGGTGGTGATTGCCACCAGCGTGGCCCAGGCGATCCAGACCATCGTCAGCCGCAACGTCGAGCCGCTGCAGGCCGCCGTGGTCTCGATCACCCAGATCCATGCCGGCTCGGCCTACAACGTCATTCCCGGCGATGCCTGGCTGTGCGGCACCGTGCGCGCGTTCTCGGACCCCGTGCGTGCGCTGGTGCGCGAGCGCATGCGCGCGATCTGCGCCGGCATGGCGGCGGCGTTCAATTGCGAGATCGATGTCGACATCCGTGACACGTTCAGCGTCCTGGTGAACCAGGAGGAGCAGTCCCAGGTGGTCGAGGAAGTCGCGCGCACCGTGGTCGAGCCGTCCAAGGTGCTGACCCGCTCGACGCCGAAGATGGGCAGCGAGGATTTCGCCGACATGCTGCAGACCATCCCGGGCGCCTATTTCTGGGTCGGCCATGACGGCTCGGTGCCGGTGCACAATCCCGGCTACGTGCTCGACGACAAGATCCTGCCGATCGGCGCCAGCATGTTCGCCCGCATCATCGAGACGCGCCTTAAGGCAGCCTAGCGCGACTGACATACGTCAATGAGCGGGCGGCAGATCGAGATGAACTTCGGCGTGGGAGCACCAGCATGCACAAGCCCGTCTCGGACGACATCACCTCGCTTCACGATCTCTCTGCCGTCGACCTGATCGCCGGCTATCGCGCGCGCCAGTTCTCGCCGTCCGAGGTGATGGACGAGGTGCTGGCGCACGTGGCGGCGTGGGAGCCTGATATCAAGGCGCTGTACCTGCTCGACACCGACGCCGCGCGAGCGGCGGCGAAAGCCTCGACCGAGCGCTGGGCCAATGACGAGCCGGCCGGCGTGCTCGACGGCGTACCGGCGACGGTGAAGGACAATCTCGCCACCAAGGGCCAGCCGATGCCGCTCGGCGCAGCCAGCGTCACGCGCACGCCGCTCGCCGCCGACGCGCCGCCGGTGGCGCGGCTGCGCGAGGCCGGCGCGATCATCTTCGCCAAGACCACGATGCCCGACTACGGCATGCTGTCGTCGGGACTGTCGAGCTTCCATCCGCTGACGCGCAATCCATGGGATCTCCGCATGAACCCCGGCGGTTCGAGCGCCGGTGCGGGTGCCGCCGCCGCCGCGGGCTACGGTCCGCTGCATGTCGGCACCGACATCGGCGGTTCGATTCGGCTGCCGGCGTCGTGGTGCGGCCTCGTCGGCCTCAAGCCGAGCTTCGGCCGCGTGCCGATCGATCCGCCCTATGTCGGCCGCGTTGCCGGCCCGATGACACGCATCGTCGACGATGCCGCGCTGATGATGAGCGTGCTGTCCAAGCCGGACAGGCGCGACGGCACCAGCCTGCCGCCCTCGGACCTGCACTGGAAGATCGCGGAGAAGCCGGTGCGCAAGCTGCGCATCGGCCTGATGCTCGATCTCGGCGGCGTCGGCCAGCCGCTCGAGGAGCCGGTGCGCGCGACGACGCTGGCGGCCGCCAGAGCGTTCGAGGACGCCGGCGCCGTAATCAGCGAGGTCAAGGGCTTCCTGACGCGCGAGATGCTCGACGGTCTCGACAATTTCTGGCGTGCGCGGCTGTGGGACGATCTGGCGCGGCTGGCGCCCGAGGTGCGCGCCAAGACCCTGCCCTACATCCTGCAATGGGCCGAGCGCGGCGCCGCGCTCTCCGGCGTCGAAGTCGTCAGAGGCTTCAACGTCACGATGGCGCTACGCGCCGCCGCAGCAAGACTGTTCTGCGACTACGACTACATCATCTCGCCGGTCTCGCCCGGCGTGAAATTCCCCGCCGAGTTCGCCTCGCCGGTCAACGACCCGCAGGCGCCGTTCGAGCACATCACCTACACCGTACCGTGGAACATGTCGGAGAACCCGGCGATCTCCGTCAATGCCGGCTACGACTCCGACGGCTTCCCGATCGGCCTGCAGATCGTCGGCCGCCGCTTCGACGATGTCGGCGTGCTCGGGATGGCCAAGACGTTCGAGGGATTACGCGGCGAGCAGCGGCCATGGCCAAAGGCTCCGGCTTCACAACCATCCGCCCATTAGACGACGAGCTATCCCCACGCGTGAGCGCGGATTATCACTGCGACGTCGCCCATTGAAACAAGATGACGCTGCGTTATCAGCGAGTCTTGGGTGCAGGAATGGGCGAGTTGCCTTACGCCTTTCCATGCTGCGGAATGATTTATCGGGTCTTTGCCGCCGCGCAACGCTGAACTATTGTGGTCACGTCGCGGGTCTTAGTTTGCGTCGTCATTCCGGGGCGTGCGAAGCACGCACTCGGAATCCATACTCACGATCGTGGTTATGGATTCCGGGCTCACGCCCTTCGGGCGTGCCCCGGAATGACGGCGGGATTTTTGGCTCGCCTAACTAATAACAACAGCGGACCAGGAAACCCCATGGCCTACCAGACCATTCTCTATGACGTCGTCGACAAGATCCTCACCATCACGCTCAACCGGCCGGAGAAGCTCAACGCCTTCACCGGCACCATGATGGAGGAGCTGATCGACGCCTTCGATCGCGCCGACAAGGACGACGGCGTCCGGGCGATCATCGTCACC
This sequence comes from Bradyrhizobium sp. HKCCYLRH3073, assembly GCF_051167995.1. NCBI lineage: Bacteria > Pseudomonadati > Pseudomonadota > Alphaproteobacteria > Hyphomicrobiales > Nitrobacteraceae > Bradyrhizobium > Bradyrhizobium sp. HKCCYLRH3073. The sequence continues at coordinate 175,869 of NZ_JBNPUD010000006.1, read as the reverse complement.
GGGTCGGGCCGCGCGTTCTGCGCCGGTGCAGACCTTTCGTCTGGTGCCGACACCTTCGACCGCGATGCCAAGCGCGGTCCGGTGAAGCGCCATGCCGACGGTCGCGTCGACTATTCCGATCCGCAGGTGCGCGACGGCGGCGGCCAGGTGACGTTGCGGATCTTCAAGTCGCTGAAGCCGGTGATTGCCGCGGTGAACGGTCCCGCCGTCGGCATCGGCGTCACCATGCAGCTGGCGATGGACATCCGCATCGCCTCGGACGCTGCACGGTTCGGCTTCGTGTTCTCCCAGCGCGGCATCGTGCCGGAGGCGGCGTCGAGCTGGTTCCTGCCGCGCATCGTCGGCATCTCGCAGGCGCTGGAATGGTGCTACACCGGCCGCGTGTTTCCGGCGCAGGAGGCGCTCGCCGGCCGCCTCGTCAGCAAGGTCGTGCCGCCGGATGATCTGCTGCCGACCGCCCGAGCGCTTGCGCGCGAGATCGCGGAGAAGACCGCGCCGGTGTCGATCGCGCTGATCCGCCAGATGATGTGGCGCATGATGGGCGCCGACGATCCGATGGAGGCGCACAAGGTCGACAGCCGCGGCATCTACGCGCGCGGCCGCTCCGACGACGTCAAGGAAGGCGTGGTGTCGTTCCTGGAGAAGCGCCCGGCGCAGTTCAAGAACACGGTGACGGCCGATATGCCGAACTATTTTCCGTGGTGGGACGAGCGGGAGTACAAGTAGTCGTCCGTCATTGCGAGGAGCAAACGGGTCCGCGCAAAGCGCGGCCCGATGACAGGCTCCACGACGAAACAATCCAGAGTCCCGTCTTAGCCCTGGATTGCTTCGCTTCGCTCGCAATGACGGCGAGCGGTGCCAACCCCACCCTCGGTGTCGTCCCGGACAAGCGCGCGGCACGGCGCGCGCCGATCCGGGACCCATAACCACAGGGCGCTGTTTGGCGAAGAACGACGTTCAGGGTGCCACAAGAGAGATCACGCGGTATGGGTCCCGGCTCAAGGCCGGGACGACACCGGTGGTTTGGCGCCGCTGTGTGCCTCAGTCCATCACCAGCGCGACCCGACCGATCGCCTTGCGATCGATCAACAGCCGCATCGCCGCGGCGTAGTCCGCGAACGGCACGCGATGGGAGACGTTCGGCCGCAGCTTGCCCTGCTCAGCGAACTCCAGCAGCGCCGCCATGCGGCGCTGGCCCAGCTCGGGATCCTTCCGCACCGCCTCGCCGGCACGGACGCCGAGCACGCTGGCGCCCTTCATCAGGATCAGATTGGTGCGTGCGAGCCCAATGCCGCCGGTGAAGCCGATCACCAGCAGCCGCGCGCCCCAGGCGATGCAGCGCACGCTGTTCTCGAACACCTCGCCGCCGACGGGATCGAACACGACGTCGACGCCGCGGCCATCGGTGATGCGCTTGACGGCATCACGGAACGGCTCGCGCGCATAGAGCACCAGATGATCGGCGCCACGCGCGCGTGCCACCGCGAGTTTCTCCTCCGACGACGCCGCCGCGATCACGGTCGCGCCCAGGAGCTTGCCGATCTCGACGGCGGCAAGGCCGACGCCACCGCCGGCGCCATGCACCAGCAGCGTCTCGCCGGGCCTGAGCTGGCCGCGATCGACCAGCGCGTGATGAGCGGTGCCGTGGCCGGCCAGATAGGTCGCGCCTTCAGCATAGTCGAAGGTCGACGGCAGCGGCGTGAGCTGGCTCCCGGCCACCACCGCCTCCTCGGCGTAAGCGCCGAAGCGCATCCGGACGATGACCTTGTCGCCGACGGCATGGCCGGTCGCGGCCGCGCCGACCGCGATGACGTCGCCGGCCGCCTCCACGCCGGGCGTGAACGGCAGCTCCGGCTTGAGCTGATACTCGCCCGCCGCCATCAGGATGTCCGGGAAATTGATGCCGGCCGCGCGGATCTTAACCCGCACCTCGCCCTCGGCCAGCGGGCGTGGCGGAAGGTCTTCGAGCTTCAGCTTCTCCGGCGGCCCGAGCTCGCGGCAGACGATCGCCCGCGCCATCAGCTGGCGCGCCCCTTCGCCCTCGCCAGCGCCTCGCGGATCAGCGGCATCCGGTCGTTGCCGAAATACATGTCGGTGGCATTGACGAAGATGGTCGGCGAGCCGAAGCCGCCGCGCTTGACGACCTCCTCGGTGTTGATGCGCAGCTGGTCCTTGATGCCCTGCTGCGCGATCCCATCGAAGAACGCCTTCGGATCGATACCGACGCGCCGGCACACCTCGGTCAGCACCGCATCCTGCGAGATGTCCTGGTCCTCGCCCCAATAGATCTCGAACACGGCCCGCGCGAACGGCACCATGTCCTGGCCGAGCCAGATGCAGCCGCGCATCGCCTTGACGCTGTTCACAGGGAACACCGATGGCGGCATCTTGATCTTGAGCCCGGCCGAGCGGGACCAATCGCCGAGGTCCTTCAGCATGTAGGCCGCCTTGGCCGGCACCGGCTTCTCGCGCTGCGCATAGACGCTGGGATTGACGGTGTTGAAGATGCCGCCGACCAGGATCGGCCGCCAGACGATGTCGACGTCGAATTCCTGCGCGAGCGGCTGGATGTTGTGGAAGGCGAGATAGGTCCAGGGGCTGGAGCAGTCGAAGAAGAATTCGATCATGGATGATTTCCGTTCTGGCTGTTTTTCCTCATCCTGAGGAGCGCGCACTGCGCGCATCTCGAAGGATGAGGCCCGCGTCGTGGCCTCATGGTTCGAGACGCGCCTGCGGCGCTCCTCACCATGAGGGTTTCTTATGAACCTCGTTCGATCATCTCTTTCGCCCGCGCGCCGAACATCACATGACGCGACTGCTCGTCGAACGGCTCCTTGACGAACTTGCCGATCGCCAGCCCCGCCTGCAGCTTCGGCCGCGCGCGCAACACCGCGTACCAGCGCTTGATGCCGGGATAGTCGTCGAGCGTAAACCCCTGGGCCTTGTGCGTCATCATCCACGGAAAGCAGGCGATGTCGGCGATCGAATAGTCGTCGCCGGCGACATAGGCGCCGGTCTTGCCGAGCTGCACGTCGAGCACGTGGAACAGCCGTGCGACCTCATCACGATAGCGCTGGATCGCATAAGGGATCTTCTCGGCCGCATACAGCGCGAAATGGCCGTGCTGCCCCATCATCGGCCCCAGTCCGGCCATCTGCCACATCACCCATTGGATGACACGCGAGCGCGCCCGCATCTCCTGCGGCAGGAAACGGCCGGTCTTGTCGGCAAGATAGATCAGGATCGCGCCGGTCTCGAACACCGGGAACGGCGCGCCGCCATCGGCCGGCGCGTGATCGACGATCGCCGGAATCCGGTTGTTCGGGCTGATCGCCAGGAAGTCCGGCTTGAACTGCTCGCCGGCGCGGATGTCGACGGGAATGACGGTATAGGGCAGCCCGAGTTCCTCGAGCATGATCGAGATCTTCCAGCCGTTCGGCGTCGGCGCGTAATGGAGATCGATCATCCTTCCCCGATTCCTTCCCCGGACCAATATGCCGCGCTGCGGAACATGCGCGGCGGCTTCGTTCTTCTGTACGTGAAGGGTAAGCCATGGCAGACAGGCGCTCAAGCCTGACCGCCCCTCAGCCGGAGAGTTCGACCATGCTGTTTCCATCGACCATCGCAGGATCGCTGCCCAAGCCGGAATGGCTGGCCGAGCCGAACGTGCTGTGGGCGCCGTGGAAGTCCAAGGGCGACGAGCTGGCGCGCGCCAAGCGTGATGCCACCATCCTGGCACTGAAGCTGCAGGAGGATTCCGGCATCGACATCCTCACCGAGGGTGAACAGTCGCGGCAGCATTTCGTGCACGGATTCCTGGAACGTGTCGAAGGCATCGACTTCGCGCACAAGGTCGAGATGGGCATCCGCAAGGACCGCTACAAGGCGATGGTACCGCAGGTCGTAGCACCCTTGTCGCTGAAGGGCCGCGTCCATGGCGACGAGGCGCGGATCGCGCGCACGCATACGACGCGCGCCGTGAAGTTCACCTTGCCCGGACCGATGACGATCATCGACACCATCGCCGACAACTACTATGGCGACCGCGTCAAGATGGCGTTCGCCTTCGCCGAGTTGCTGAACCAGGAGGCCAAGGCGCTGCACGACGACGGCATCGACATGATCCAGTTCGACGAGCCCGCCTTCAACGTCTACATGGACGAGGTGCGCGACTGGGGCATCAAGGCGCTGGAGCGCGCCGCCGAAGGCCTGACCTGCCCGACCGCCGTGCACATCTGCTACGGCTACGGCATCAAGGCCAACACCGACTGGAAGGAGACGCTGGGCGGCGAGTGGCGGCAGTATGAGGAGACCTTCCCGGTCATCGACGCCAGCAGCATCCAGCAGGTCGCGGTCGAGTGCCGCAATTCGAAGGTGCCGATCGAGCTGCTCGGCCTGCTCAAGAACAAGATCGTGCAGGCCGGCGTCATCGACGTCGCCAGCGACGCGATCGAGACCGCCGAGGACGTCTGCAAGACCCTCGAGGACGTCATGAAGGTGGTGCCGAAGGAGAACATCATCGCCACGACGAACTGCGGCATGGCGCCGATGCGGCGCGAGATCGCCGAGGCCAAGCTGATGGCGCTCGGCACCGGCGCAAAGCTGGCTCGGCAGCGGTTCGCTTGAGCGGCCACGATTGACGGCGCACGCCGACCGATGATGGCGCCCATCACCACTCCCGCGGTGCCCGCGGAGCATCACAGGGCACCGCCTGCTCCCGGACGGCTCCTCTCGCACGCTGACGAGCGCTGGCGCGAGCGCACCGGCCAGTAAGACTCCGGATGAATCAGCAGCAGCGTTGGGCCCGCTGTGCGCAGCGCTCATGTGCACCTTACTGTTAGTTTGGAGCTACTCACGGCCGACGGGACGACATCTCGTCGTGATCAACTTCGGCAATCGTGGTATCAAAACACCCAGCAACATCGTTGGCAGAGCACTGTGTCTTTCGCGTTCTTGACAATGTATGTACGAGCATTTCATCTCGTTACTACCTGTTAACGCGGTAAGCTTCCGCCGCCTGCATCAGTTTCAAATCTGACGTTTGCCTTCATTGCTGGGGATGGGGATGACTTGCATTGCGAGAACGATTACTGCTGCGCCGAAATCAAAGTCTCGGCGATGGCTGGCCCTATCGATCCTGTGCACAAGCACTTTCCTGAGCACCCAGGCCCTGGCGATCGACGTCGCCAACCAGACCGACTGGAATACGGCCGTGGCAGCGGTCGCGGCCGCCGGCGCCAACTCGACCGTCACCATCAACATCACCAGCGGCTTCACGCTGTCGAGCTCGCTTGCGCAACTGCAGGCCGCCAACAGCAACGTCACGGTGAACATCACCGGCAACGGCCAGACGATCAACGGCGCCTCCTCGTTTCAGGGCATCGTCGTCAACGGTGCCAACGCGCCGACCGTGAACATCTCCAGCCTGGCGATCACCAACACGGCCGCGATCGGCGGCAACGGCCAGAACGGCCAGAACGGCTATTATAGCGGCGGCCTGGCCTATGGCTCCGGCGGCGGCGGCGGCGGCGGTCTCGGTGCCGGCGGCGGCCTGCTGGTCGGCAGCGGCGCCAACGTCACGATCGCCGCGGTGACCTTCACCAGCAACAGCGCCACCGGCGGCAGTGGCGGCAACGGCGGCAGCGCACAGAATGCGGCGGCCGACCCGGTGAATGGCGGCAATGGCGGCGCGGGCGGCGCCGCGAACAACGGCGGCGCCAGCGGCGGCGGCGGCGCGGGCGGCACGGGCGGACATACCGGCACGCAAGGCACGGCCGGCACCGCGGGCGCCGCGCTCGGTGACGGCGGTGGTGGCGGCGGCGGCTCCGGCACCACCAACAGCAACACCTACACCAACAACAATCCCGGCGGCAGCGGCAACGCCAATGGCGGCAACGGCGGCACCGGCGGCGACGGTGCGACCAATGCCAGCGGCTCGGGCGGCCCCGGGCCCGGCTCCGACGGCGGCGCCGGCGGCAATGGCGGCGCCGCCAATGGCGGCGCCATCTATGTCGCCACCGGCGGCACGCTGACGATTCTCGACTCGCCGATTTCGGGCAACACCGTCACCGGTGGCGCCGCCGGTACCCCCGGCATCGGCATCGGGCCAAGCGCCATCAACGGGTTTTCGGCAGCGGCCGGCGCAGCGCAGGGCGCCGGCATCTTCCTGAGCGGCGTGACGGCCAATATCAGCGTGTCCGGTGGCACCGTGACCTACGGCGACTCCATCGGCGGTACCGGACTGACGACCGGCGGCGTCAACACGGCGATCAACAAGACCGGCATCGGCACGTTGGTGCTGTCGGCGACCAATACGTTCACCGGCAACGTCAACATCAGCGCCGGCACGCTCTCGGTCGGCGCCACCGCCAATCTCGGCAACGTCGCCAACGACGTGATCATTTCCAACGGCGGCACATTGGCGGTCACCGGCACGACGACGTTCGCCAACGGCCGCGACTTCAAGATTGCCGGGCTGTCGACGATCGACATAGCCAGCGCGACCACGACCACGTTGCAAGGCATCGTCGGCGACGGCGCCTCCGCCGGCACCCTGGTGAAGGCGGGCGGCGGCATCCTGCTGCTCTCGGGCACCAACACCTACACCGGCGCGACCAATGTCGACGCCGGTACGCTGCGCGCGGGTTCGGCCGGCGCGTTCGGTGCCAGCACGGTCTTCAGCGTGCTGTCCGGCGCCACGCTGGATCTCAACGGCTTCAACAAGACGTTCGGCACGCTGAGCGGAGATGGCACCGTCACCGGCGCCAACGCGACGATCTCAGGTTCGTTCGCGCCAGGCAACGGCACGCCGGCGTCCTCCATGGCTGTCGTCGGCAACCTCGCCTTCCAGTCGGGCGCGCAATACCTGGTGCAGGTGAATCCGACCACGGCGTCGTTCGCCACCGTCACCGGCACTGCGACGCTCGGGGGCGCCGCCGTCACCGCGACCTTCGCAAACGGCAGCTACATCTCCAAGCAATACACCATTCTCACCGCCACCGGCGGCGTCAGCGGCACGTTCAGCGGCATCACCAACACCAACCTCCCAGCCGGGTTCACCTCGACGTTGAGCTATGACAGCAACGATGTCTTCCTCAACCTCTCGATGGGCACGTCGTCGGCGAGCGTCAACCAGCAGAACGTCAGCAACGCGCTCAGCAACTACTTCAACACGAACGGCAGCATTCCCGTCGTCTTCACCGGCTTGACGCCAGCGGGGCTGACGCAGATCTCGGGCGAGACCGCGACCGGCTCGCAGCAGACGACGTTCAATGCGATGACGCAATTCATGGGCGTCATGACCGATCCGTTCGTCGGCGGCCGCGGCGACCAGGGCTCTGCGCCCAGCGGCGCGATCGGCTACGCGGAGGAGACGCTCGCTTTTGCGTCCAAGCGCAATCCGAACGACGCGCTGGCCGCGATCTACACCAAGGCGCCGGCCGCGCCCGTGGCCAGGCCGGGCTGGAGCGTGTGGGCAGCCGGCTTCGGCGGCTCGCAGACCACCGATGGCAACACCGCGCTGGGCTCGAACAACACGACCAGCAACCTCTACGGCACGGCCGTCGGCGCCGACTATCGCTTGTCGCCGTTTACGATCGCCGGGTTCTCGATGGCCGGCGGCGGCACCACGTTCAGCGTCGCCAATGGCGGCAGCGGCCGATCCGACCTGTTCCAGGCCGGCGCCTTCGTCAGGCACAATATCGGCGCAGGCTATATCTCGGGGGCACTGGCATATGGCTGGCAGAACATCACCACCAACCGCACCGTGACCGTGGCCGGCGTCGACCAGCTCCGGGCCAATTTCGACGCCAACACCTTTGCCGGCCGGGTCGAAGGCGGCTATCGCTTCGTGTCGCCCTGGATGGGGTTCGGGATCACGCCTTACGCCGCAGCGCAGTTCACGACGTTCAGCCTGCCGGGCTACGCGGAGAATGCGGTCTCCGGCGCCAACACGTTCGCGCTGCGCTTTGGATCGCAGAACGTCACCGATACGCGGTCGGAGCTGGGCCTGCGCACCGACAAGGCCTATGCGCTGGCCGATGGCGTTTTCACGCTGCGCAGCCGCTTCGCCTGGGCCTATGACTTCAACCCCAGCCGGTCGGCCGGGGCCACGTTCCAGACCCTTCCGGGCGCATCCTTCGTCGTCAACGGCGCGCGGCAGGCGCAGAATTCAGCGCTGACCACGGTCTCCGCTGAAATGAAGTGGCGGAATGGCTGGTCGGCCGCCGCGAGCTTCGAGGGCGAGTTCTCGGATGTGACCCGCAGCTACGGCGGCAAGGGCATCGTGCGCTACACGTGGTGACGCGCGGAGCTGCGCGCGGCGCATCCGTACGGCGCTCCGATCACCCGACGGTCAGGTCATCGCGCTCGGATGCAGCACCGGCGCGTAGCCCGCCTTGATCGCGCGCAGCGTCGAGGGCGGGGTCAGCAGCAACGCATCGGTGATCCCTGCGCGTGGCGCGTCATAGCCCGCCGCCGACCAGGGCAGCGCCCTGCCTTTTCGGATCAGAAAGCTCTCCTCGCCTGCCTGCACCATGGCCCCGTCAGGCAAGGCGGCGAGCGGCGTCGGCAGCGGATGCAGGTGCTTGCGACCGCGATCGAGGCGCTCGCGATGGAGCACGCGATCAATCTCGGAGATGCGCAGAGCCCCGACGCCGTTGCCCTCCTCCCACGCCGCACGAAACCTCTTGGCGTCGTCGCGGCGGCAGTAGAAGCAGGGGCGATGGCCGGCGGCGAGCGCGGTGGCCTCGTCGAGGAAGAACAGCTCGGTCCAGCTCTGCCGTGCCATCACCTCGCGGCGCTTGCCGCGGAAGTCGCACAGGCAGACCAGCCAGGCAGGACTCGACCAGCGCTTGTTCAGCAGCGTCTTCGTCGCGGGATCATGGATGATGCCGCGATTGCCGGTGAACAGGCCGCGATGCGGCGTGGCGACGATGTCGCCGGTCGGGGTGACACGGTTCTGCAGCGGCATGGCGGCGCTCCCCACCAGCCGTCATTGCGAGGAGCGAAGCGACGAAGCAATCCAGAGTCCCGTCCACAGCTCTGGATTGCTTCGCGTCGCTCGCAATGACGACGTTGAGCTCACGCCGCCCCGTCACGCAGCGGCGGTGCGAACGACAGCGCGGTGTCCCAGGGGAAGAATATCCAGGTGTCCTGCGACACCTCGGTGATAAAGGTGTCGACCAGCGGTCGGCCCTTCGGCTTGGCATAGACGGTGGCGAAATGGGCGTCGGGGAGGATCTCGCGAACCATGCGTCCGGTCTTGCCGGTGTCGACGAGATCGTCGACGATCAGGAGCCCCTTGCCGGTGCCGCCGCCGAGTTGCGCCGTGTCAGCCGAGATGCCCTTCAGGACCTGCAGCTCGCCCTGCTTGGTGTGGTCATAGCTCGCGATGCAGATCGTATCGATGACGCGCACGCCAAGCTCGCGGGCCACGATCGCTGCCGGCACCAGTCCGCCGCGGGTGATGGCCACCACGGCGTGAAACGGCCCGATCTCGTTCAGCCGCCAGGTCAGCGCGCGGCAATCGCGATGAAACTGGTCCCAGGACACCGGGAAGGCCCGGCCCGCCCGCTCCTCTGCGCTCAAGGTCTTGTCCGCCATTGCTCTCGTCCGTGGCTCTCTGAAAATTACACTTGCTTTAGCGCGTCACGTTGAGCCCGGCGAGCATCTCCTTCACCGCCGCCATCGCCGCCGTCAGCTTGTCCTGGTCGCGCGAGCGCACGACGAGATGCGTATTCGGCTTCTGGTCCTCGTCGATGAAGGGATAGCTGCCGATGATGGTGTCCGGGTGCGCCTTGGCGATCTCGCGCAGGGGACCGCCGATGTCGCCCTCGCGGGCATTGGCGCGGACGGTCTCCGACAGCATGCGCACGCCGGACTTCAGCTTCGGCGCGACGATGTCCATCATCGCCTGCATGATCGACGGCACGCCGGCCATGACGATGACGTTGCCGAGCTTGAAGCCGGGCGCCAGGATGGTGGCGCTCTGGATCAGCTCGGCGCCGTCGGGGATGCGCGCCATGCGCAGCCGCGCCTCGTTGAGCTCCTGCTCGCTCCAGCGCTCGCGGAAGCGCGCCACGACCTCGGGATGGTGGTCGATGCCGACGCCGAACGCCTTTGCGATCGCATCCGCGGTGATGTCGTCATGGGTCGGTCCGATGCCCCCGGTGGTGAACACATAGGTGTAGCGATGCCGCAGCGCATCGAGCGCGGCGATGATGTCGGGCTCGTCGTCGGAGACCACCCGAACCTCCTTGAGGTCGATGCCCAGATTGGTGAGGTATTCGGCGATGAAGCCGATGTTCTTGTCCTTGGTCCGGCCGGACAGGATCTCGTCGCCGATGACCAGCAACCCCGCGGTGACGATCTCGCTCATGGTTTCTCCTCGCATCTGCCGTCTCTTTTGGCCCGCCACGGCGCCAATGTCATCCGGAACGTCGCAGTCTATGCCGCGGATTTGAGCACCACGCAGCCGGTTTTTCGGGCACGGCTTTCGCGCCCCCCACGAAATGCCGCAGGAGAATGCATATCGCGCTGGCCCGCCCCTTGCTACCATCCCAAGGAGTCATGCAGTGTATGGCGAGGCTGGGACACACGGGCATCTATGGCAGTTGCGTTCGACGAAATGAACGAGCCGGGCGGCGACGTCCGTCAGGCTTATCAGGAGCTGTCGCGGTGGCTGAAGGAAACGCCGCCGGAGGCGCTGGAGTATCGCCGCCACGAGGCGGAGCTGCTGTTCCGGCGAATCGGCATCACCTTCGCGGTCTATGGCGAGGCGGAGGCGCAGGAGCGGCTGATCCCGTTCGACGTGATCCCGCGCATCCTCTCCGGCAAGGAATGGATCCTGCTGGAGAAGGGGCTGAAGCAGCGCGTCAAGGCGCTGAACATGTTCCTGCGCGACATCTATCACGGCCGCGACATTCTCCGCGCCAACGTGGTGCCGGATGACCTGATCTTCCAGAACCCGGTCTTCCGCCCGGAGATGAACGGCCAGGACGTGCCGCACGACGTCTACGTCCACATCGCCGGCATCGACATCGTCCGCGTCGACGCCAACGACTTCATCGTGCTCGAGGACAATGCGCGCACGCCGTCGGGCGTGTCCTACATGCTGGAAAACCGCGAGATCATGATGCGGCTGTTTCCGGACCTGTTCGCGCGCCACCGCGTCGCACCGGTCGAGCGCTACCCGGACGAATTGCTGTCGTGCTTGCGCTCGGTGGCGCCGCTCAGCGCTTCGGCCGAGCCGACCGTCGCACTGATGACGCCCGGCATCTACAATTCCGCCTATTACGAGCACTCGTTCCTGGCCGACAAGCTCGGGATCGAGCTGGTCGAGGGCCGCGACCTCATCGTCAAGAACGACGAGGTGTTCATGCGCACCACCGAGGGGCTGAAGCGGGTCGATGTGATCTACCGCCGCGTCGACGACGACTTCCTCGATCCCCTCACCTTCCGACCGGATTCGGCGCTCGGCGTGCCCGGCCTGATGTCGGCCTATGTTGCCGGCAATGTCACGCTCGCCAACGCGGTCGGCACCGGCATCGCCGACGACAAGGCGATCTACTCCTACATGCCCGACGTCGTGAAGTTCTATCTCGGCGAGGAGCCGATCCTGAAGAACGTGCAGACCTGGCGCTGCCGCGAGCCGGCCGATCTGTCCTACGTGCTCGACCATCTCGGCGAGCTCGTCGTCAAGGAGGTGCACGGCTCCGGCGGCTACGGCATGCTGATCGGCCCGGCCGCCACCAAGGCGACCATCGAGGCGTTCCGCGACAAGCTGAAGCGCGAGCCGGAGGGTTTTATCGCCCAGCCGACACTCGCGCTGTCGACCTGCCCGACCTGCGTCGCGTCCGGCCTGGCGCCACGCCATGTCGATCTCAGGCCGTTCGTGCTGACGGGACGCGACCGCACCACCATCGTGCCCGGCGGCCTCACCCGCGTGGCGCTGAAGGAGGGATCGCTGGTGGTGAATTCCAGCCAGGGCGGCGGCACCAAGGACACATGGGTGCTGGATGAGTAAGAGTTGGTTTGCACAGGGTTCTGAGCTTGCTCGCTGCAACCTCTCCCCGCCTGCGGGGGCGCGACGAGCTTCGCTCGCGCTGAGAGGTCGGATTGCATCGAAAGATGCAATCCGGGTGAGGGGGTACAGGTCCATCAACTCGCACCACCCGTGCGGCTGCCCCTCACCCCAGCCCTCTCCCCGTGAAGAACGGGGAGAGGGAGCGCACCGTCTCCTCCGCACCTCATAGATTGCCCATGCTGTCGCGCACCGCCGAAAACCTGTACTGGCTGGCCCGCTACGTCGAGCGCGCCGAGTACCTTGCCCGCACCATCGACGCCACCCTGCGCGTCACGGCGCTTCCCGCGGCCTATATCGGCAAGACCAATGAATGGGAATCGGCGCTGATGACCGCCGGCGTCAATGTCAGCTTCTACGAGCACTACTCCGAGGCCAACGAGCAGAACGTCGTCGAATATCTCTCGTTCAACCAGTCGAACCCGTCCTCGATCAAGAACTGCATCGAGGCCGCCCGTCTCAACGCCCGCTCGGTGCGAACCGCGTTGACGTCGGAGATGTGGGACACCCTCAACGGATCCTGGATCGAGCTGCAGGAAGTCTGGAGCAAGGGCGCCAAGACGCGCGAGGAGCTGGCGCGCTTCCTGCGCTTCGTGCAGGAGACCTCGCTGCGCTTCGACGGCTCGGCCTACCGGACCATGCTGCGCAACGACGCCTACTGGTTCTCGCGGCTCGGCCTGCATCTCGAGCGCGCCGACAACACCGCCCGCATCCTCGACGTCAAATATCACGTGCTGCTGCCCGAGGAGGAGCATGTCGGCGGCCCGCTGGACTACTATCAGTGGACCTCGATCCTGCGCTCGGTGTCGGCGCTCACGGCCTATCACTGGGTCTATCGCGAGACGCTGAAGCCCTGGCTGATCGCGGACCTCCTGATCCTCAACGACACGCTGCCGCGCTCGCTGGCGAGCTGCTACGGCAACCTCGTCCGCAATCTCGACCAGATCGGCGTCGCCTATGGCCGCCAGGGGGCGGCGCAGCGCCATGCCCGCGGCGTCCGCAACCGGCTCGACCACTCCAACATGGACGACATCTTCCAGCATGGCGTGCACGAGTTCATCCAGGAGTTCATCGCCGACAATTCGCGGCTCGGAGAGATCATCACCAAGCAGTACCTGATCTGAGCGCAGTGGAGACAGCGATCGCGGCCCGCTGGACTGTGTCTGCGAGACCACGTCCGGCACCCGGCGCCCTGCCCTCCGCCCGAGGGATCCTCCTCCCCCCTTTCAGGGAGAGGTGAAACGAGCTACCGCGGACAGCACATCTGACGAAGACTGGTCGACCGCCATGCGCCTGCGTATCTCCCATTCCACCACCTACCGCTACGAGCCGGCGGCGACCGGCGTCATCCAGATCATCCGCATGACGCCCGGCAGCAATGACGGCCAATATGTGGCGGAGTGGCAGATCGACGTGTCGACCGATTCCCGCCTCGACATGCATGAGGACGCATTCGGCAACGTCACCCATGTGATCACGCACGGCGCGCTCGAGGATCTCACAATCACGGCCGAGGGTCTGGTCGAGACCCACGACACCGGCGGCGTGCTGAAGGGAGCGGACGAGCGCTTCCCGCCCAGCTTCTTCCTCCGGCAGACGCCGCTTACGGCCGCCAATGCCGCCATGGCCGCAGTCGTGCGCGATCTGCGCGCGGAGTCCGAGAGCGACGTGCTCGGTCTTCTGCACACGCTGATGACGCAGGTCTACGAGCACATGACCTTCGACGAGGATCCGACCCACAGCGGCACCTCGGCGGCGGAAGCCTTCGGGCTGAAGCGCGGTGTCTGCCAGGACTATGCGCACATCTTCATCGCCTGCGCGCGCGCCGCCGGCATCCCCGCGCGTTTCGTGTCCGGCCACTTCCTGCGCTCCGATGGTGCGGTGCACCAGGAGGCCGGCCATGCCTGGGCGGAAGCCTATGTGCCGGATCTGGGCTGGGTCGGCTTCGACGCCGCCAACTGCATCTGCACCACCGACGCCCATGTCCGGGTCGCGATCGGGCTCGATTATCTCGGCGCGGCGCCGGTGCGCGGCACCCGCTATGGCGGCGGCACCGAGACGCTCACCGTCAAGGTGAAGGTCGAGCAGGTCGGCCGCGGCGGCCAGTCCCAATCACAGTCGCAGCGCCAGTCCTGAATTCCGGAACGCGCGCCCGTAGCCCCGTAGCCCGCATGAGCGAAGCGACATGCGGGTTCTCCGAGAAAGCGCGTGAGATCCCGGATATCGCTCCCACCAGCGCCCTACGGGCGCCGGCTGCCGCTCATCCGGGCTACAGCACTGCGGGGTTGGAGGGACCGTCGATTTTCGCTAGTAATTCGCGCAATGGCTCGAGGGGACTGAGATGACCTATTGCTGCGGAATTCTGGTGCGTGACGGCCTCGTCATGATCGCGGACACCCGAACCAATGCCGGTCTCGACAACGTCTCGACCTTCCGCAAGCTGCACATCTTCTCCAATCCGGGCGAGCGCATCGTGGCGGTCGCCAGCGCCGGCAATCTCGCCATCAGCCAGTCCGTGCTGTCGACCTTGACCGAAGGAATGGAAGACCCCGACACCGGCGAGGTGGAGACGCTGATGAACGCGCCGACCATGTTCCAGGCGGCGCAGCGGATCGGCAAGGCGATCCGCATGGTGCACGCCACCGAAGGGCCGGCGCTGAAGGCCGAGGACATCTCCTTCGACGTCTCGTTCCTGTTCGGCGGCCAGATCAAGGGCTCGCGGATGCGGCTGTTCATGGTCTACACCGCCGGCAACTTCATCGAATGCACCACCGACACGCCCTATCTGCAGATCGGCGAGCACAAATACGGCAAGCCGGTGCTCGATCGCGCGATGCACTACGACGTCGAGCTGTACGAGGCGCTCAAGACCGGGCTGATCTCGATGGATTCGACGATGCGCTCCAATCTCGGCGTCGGCCTGCCGATCGACGTGCTGGTGGTCCGCGCCGACGCCTGCGAGGCCGACCTCAACCACCGCATCGAGGCCGGCGAGCCCTATTTCCACGACCTCCGCTCGCGCTGGTCGGCGGCCCTGCGCGCGGCGCATAACAACATCCCGCGGCCGCCCTATAAGACTCAGAGCGAGTCAAAACACTGAAACTGCAAAACGCTTGAATTGAAGGTGAGGAAACATGGCTGAAGCGGCAAAGAAGATCGCGCTGGTGACGGGCGCAGGCACAGGGGTCGGCCGCGCCGCATCGCTGGCGTTGATGAACTCCGGCTTCACCGTGGTGCTGGCAGGGCGCCGCAAGGAGATGCTGGAGGAAACCGCCAAGCTCGGTCCGTCCGGCATGAGCCTCGCCGTGCCGGCTGACATGACGGACCCCGCCTCGATCGCGGCGCTGTTCGATACCGTGAAGTCGACCTACGGCCGGCTCGACGTGCTGTTCAACAATGCCGGCATGGGCGCGCCGCCGGTGCCGCTCGAAGACCTGACGCTGCAGCAATGGCAGCAGGTGGTCGCCACCAATCTCACCGCGCCGTTCCTGTGCACGCAGCACGCGTTCCGCATCATGAAGGGCCAGTCGCCGCGCGGCGGCCGCATCATCAACAACGGCTCGATCTCGGCGCATGCGCCACGTCCGTTCTCGTCGCCCTACACCTCGACCAAGCATGCGATCACGGGCCTGACCAAGGCCTCGAATCTCGACGGCCGCGCCTATGACATCGCGGTCGGCCAGGTCGACATCGGCAATGCCGAGACGCCGATGACCGAGCGCATGGTCGGCGGCGTGCTGCAGCCCGACGGCCGCATGATGCCGGAGCCGCGGATGGACGTGAAGGCCGTCGGCGACGCCGTCGCCTACATGGCCGGCCTGCCGCTCGACGCCAACGTCCTGTTCATCACCGTGATGGCGACGAAGATGCCGTTCGTCGGACGCGGCTGATCGCCGTTTCCGATCACGGCCCCCGCTCTCTCCTCACGTCATTCCGGGGCGCGCGAAGCGCGAGCCCGGAATCCATAGCCGCGAGCGGTTATTTGGTGCGAGATGGATGCGGCGCTCTTCTCCGCCACACGACGTGTCGCGATTATGGATTCCGGGCTCATCGCTGCGCGATGCCCCGGAATGACGGAGAAACCGTCGTCACAACCCGTTCTCTCCCCCGACGCGAGCCGATGCTGGCCCGCTACTCCAACCGCTCGACCTTCCTCAGCTCGGGAAACAGCTTCATCCACGCCAGCGCGATCGCGATCGTGCCGAGGCCGCCAAGGATGGCGGCCGGCATGGCGCCGAACAGCGCGGCGGTGACGCCGCTCTCGAACTGGCCGAGCTGGTTGGAGGCGTTGATGAACAGGAAGTTCACCGCGCCGACGCGGCCGCGCATCTCGTTGGGCGTGGCGAGCTGGACGAGGGAGAAACGGATCACGACGCTGATCGTGTCGGCGGCGCCGAGAATGGCGAGCGCTGCGACCGAAATCCACATCACCTGCGAAACGGCGAACACGACCGTCGCCGCACCGAACACGATGACCGCCTGGAACATGCGCAGGCCGACGCGCCGCCGAATGGTGTAGCGCGCCAGCACCGCCGTCATCGCCAGCGCGCCGACCGCGGGCGCGGCGCGCAGCACGCCGAGCCCGAACGGCCCGGTGTCGAGGATATCGCGCGCATAGATCGGCAGCAGCGCAGTGACGCCGCCGAGCAGCACGGCGAACAGATCGAGCGAGATGGTGCCGAGGATCGCCGGATTGGCGCGGATGAAGCGGACGCCGGCGAACAGATCGTCCTTGCTGCCCTCGAGCCGCTCGGCCGGCACGTCATCAGGCACCTGCATCAGGCCGGTCAGGGCCATGCCTCCGATCCAGAACAGCATCATGATGCCGTAGGGCACACCGGGCGCGACGGCATAGGCGAAGCCGCCGATCGCAGGCCCCGCGATGGTCGCGAGCTGCGCGGCACCGCTCGACAGCGCGCTCGCCCGCTGTAACGTGCCGGCCGGCGCGATCAGCGGCAGCAGCGCCGCGGTCGCGGGGCTCTCGAACGCGCCCGCAATGCCGAGAACGAAGACTGCCGCGAACAGCTGGAATTCGCCGAGCTGGCCGGTAGTGGCGCCCCAGCACAGATAGAGCGCGGTCAGCGCCTCGACGAGCTGACAGAGCTGCACGACGCGCTTGCGCTGGAATCGGTCGGCGGCGCTGCCGGCGACGAACACCAGCAGGGCCGTTGGCAGGAACTGGATCAGCCCGACCATGCCGAGATCGAAGGCGCGCCCGGTCAGATCGTAGATCTGCCAGCCGATCGCCACCGCCGCGATCTGGCTCGCGAAGCGCGACAGGCTGCGGGACGACAGGAAGAACAGGAACGCGCTCTGCTTCAGGAGATCGCGCGCGCCGATCGGGACGGTGGACGACATGATGCGCCTGCGTGACGCAGCCCTCATGGCTTGTCAATCGCGGGCCCCGCATGGCCGCGCGGCATTGCACGCGGCAGTTCCCTGCGCTCATAATGAAACGGGGTTCGGGGGATCTGATGCTTCAGCTGCAATCGGGGTTCGGGATCGTCGCGCTGCTGGCGATCGCATGGGCGCTCGGCGAAAACCGGCGCGCGGTGTCGTTGAAACAGGCCGGGCTCGGGCTGGTGGTGACGCTCGTGACGGCGATCGTCCTGCTCAAGGTCCCCGCCGTCGCCCGCGCGTTCGGCGCCATCAACGATGTCGTGGGCGCCATCTCGTCGGCCTCCCGGGCCGGCACCTCGTTCGTCTTCGGCTATGTCGGCGGCGGCGCCCTGCCCTTCGAGCTGAAGGCGCCCGGTGCCGATTTCGTGCTCGCCTTCCAGGCGCTGCCGATCGTGCTGGTCATGAGCGTGCTCACGACGCTCTTGTTCTACTGGCGAGTTCTGCCGCCCTTGGTGCGCGGCATGGCCTGGCTGCTGGAGCGCACCCTCGGCGTCGGCGGCGCGGTCGGCCTGTCGACGGCCGCGAATGTCTTCCTGGGCATGGTGGAAGCGCCGCTGTTCATCCGGCCATATCTGGCGCAGATGACGCGCAGCGAATTGTTTCTCGTCATGACCGGCGGCATGGCCGGCATCGCCGGCACCGTGCTGGTGCTCTACGCCACGCTGCTGGCGCCGCTGATCCCCGACGCTGCCGCGCATTTCGTCATCGCCTCGGTGCTCGGCGCGCCGGCGTCGATCCTGATCAGCCTGATCATGGTGCCAGAGACCTCGAAGCAGCTCACCGGCGGCGCGCTCGCAGATCCCGGGACCGAGGCCACCTCGACCATGGACGCGATCGTCAAGGGCACCAGCGCCGGGCTCGAGCTCTTGATGAACATCGTGGCGCTGCTGCTGGTGCTGGTCGCGCTGGTGCATCTCGCCAACGCGATCCTGTCGCTGCTGCCCGCCATCGGCGGCGCCGACGTCTCGCTGCAGCGGCTGCTCGGCCTCGTCATGGCGCCGGTGTGCTGGCTGATGGGCCTGCCATGGTCAGAGGCCGTCACCGCCGGCAGCCTGATGGGCACCAAGACGGTGCTGAACGAGCTGATCGCCTATGTCGAGCTGGCGAAGCTCGATGCAGGCGCGCTCGATCCGCGCGCGCGGCTGATCATGCTCTATGCGATGTGCGGCTTCGCCAACTTCGCCAGCCTCGGCATCATGATCGGCGGCCTCGGCACCATGGCGCCGACGCGGCGCGACGAGATCAACGCGCTCGGCCTCAAGTCAATCGTCTCGGGCACCCTCACCACCTGTCTGATGGGTGCGATCGTCGGCCTGCTGACGTAAGCTGAGCTCCGTCGTCTGCGGAAGCAGCAGCGGCGCGATCCGGGCCATCACATGGCGCGAGCCCGCCGCGGTGAGATGCGCGTGGTCGAAGGACAGCGGGACGTCGCCGGCGGTGAGCGGGCAGCGGCCGTCCTCGCAGACCGCCGACAGGATCGAGACGTAGGAAAAGCCCTCGCCACTCGGCAGCGCAGCCTGCATCGCGGCATCCAGCGCAAAGATGTCCGAGCGGACGAATGCCGCGGGATCGGGCGTCACGCCGCGCAGGGTGGCGCGTGCCAGCATCGACGGCAGCCGCGCGCGGAACTGCACGGAGGGACCGAGCAGGACCACCGGAATGCCGGCCTCCTGCAGCCGTTGCAGCGTCTGCTTGAGGTCGCGCACCATGCCGGCGAACCGCGGCGGGCGCGCGTTCTCCAGCCAGTCCGCCGACATCACCACGAGGTCGGGCCGCGCTTGCGCGAAATAGTCGCGCATCTGGCTCGCCAGGGCGCGGCAGGCCGCGACGCCCTGCGTCTCCGCGCTGAAGGTCGGCATGCAGGTGGGCTGGCTCGCCTGCATGATGTTGACGGTGTCCGGATCGAGCTGGGCCCTGAGGCCGTGATAGTAGTGGGCCGCAAAACTGTCGCCCCACAGCAGCACATTGGTCTTGCCGGCCACCGCCTGCAGACAATCCTCGGCGACCCGGCCGTCCGGTGTCGTGAAGCAGGTGCCGTAGCGATAGACCGGCTTCATGTCGTAGGCATTGTAGGCGTCCAGCCGCTGCGCCGCGCGGTCGTTGTCAGACACCGCGCCGGCGCGCAGCAGGCCGACGCCGCTGCCGGCCAGCAGCAGCAGGCTCGCCAGCGCCGCAAGACCGAACGCGGCGCGCGGAGTCGCCGCGAGCCGGCGGTTGCGGAACGGCTGCTCGATGAAGCGCCAGGACAGCGTGGCGACCGCGACCGTGAGGACGAACAGGGCCGCCCGCTCCCAGCCGTCGAGCGCGAGACCGGGCTTGGCGAAGCGCGCGAAGGCGAACAGCGGCCAGTGCCAGAGATACAGCGAATAGGAGATGCGGCCGAAGAACGCCGCCACGCCGAGCGGCGACAGCGGGCTGCGCGGCACATTGGCCACGCCGGCGCCGCTCCACAGGAACAGCGCCGCGCCGAGGCATGGCGCCAGCGCGTCGACGCCGGGGAAGCCCGGTCCGGGGCGCAGCGCCAGGATCGGCACCGCCATCAGCAGCAGCGACAGCGCGCGGGCGCCGCGCTGAACGAGACCCGGCCGCGGCGCGGGAAGGCCGGATATCGCGACCAGGCTGCCGAGCAGGAATTCCCAGGCGCGCGGCGGGCTGAGGAAGAACGCGCTCGCGGACGCGCCGCCGCGCATCAGCATCAGGCCGAGCGCGAACGAGCCTGTGGCAAGCAGCGCGAGAGTGACCGGCAGCGCGAGCCTGTGGCCGCGCGCCAGCCGCAGCACGGCCCAGACCACCACGGGCAGCACCAGATAGAACTGCTCTTCGACCGCCAGCGACCAGGTATGCAGCAGCGGCTTCTCGACCGCCGCGTGGTCAAAATAGCCGGACTGCAGCCAGAAGAAGATGTTCGAGGTGAAGGTGACGACGGCGGCCGCGGAACGGAGGAACTCGGCGCGCTCGGAGCCCAGCATGTCCTGCGACGCCGGGAGCGCCGCGAACGCCACCATGGCGTAGAGCGCCGGCAGCAGCCGCCGCACCCTCCGCTCGTAGAATTGCGCGAACGAGAAGCGGCCCTGCGCCATCTCTGCCGCGATGATGCCGGTGATCAGGTATCCTGAGATGACGAAGAAGATGTCGACGCCGACGAAGCCGCCGAAGATCGCCGGCGCCTCGAAATGGAATGCGACGACGGAGAGCACCGCGATGGCGCGCAGCCAGTCGATGTCCTCGCGATGGCCTGCACCTGAAGCCGAGCCGGCGCCCGCGTTGGCGATGCGAGGCTGCATCGATGCACGCGTGCGAGGCGCGCACGCAATGGTCGGAGCGAACTGGACGACGAAGCGCGGCAACGGGACGGGTACGCCTTTACGCAAGCCCGCGACGAACACGTCCGACGGATTCGTCGCCGGCCCATCCGTCCCAATGACGCGAGACCGGATGTCAACACACACGCGCGATGGGACCGCCGTCCACCGCGTCGCGGATGTTTCCATCCATTTCTGTCGGCTTTACGTCGACAGTTCGACGGTTTTGAAGTCGGCCGGCAGGATCACCTCGAGCAGCTCGACGTCGTCGGAATAGTCGAGGATCATGTGGCGGATCTTCGGCGGCTGGGTCCAGCAGCTGCCCTCCTTCATCAGCGTCTCGCCGACGCCTTCGAGGTAGCTCTTCACCCAGCCCTTGAGCACATAGACCATCTGGAAGTCGACCGCATGGGTGTGCAGCTTGGAGACTTCCTGCGGATTGCACGGTGGCAGCATGCGGATGACATGCGCGCGCGCCAGGCCGTGCGTCGCGTCGGCGATGCCGAGGTCGCGATAATGCGCATAGGCGCGCAGGCCGTCGGCCCTGAAATCCTCCTCGCGGTGATGGCTGATCGCGACCTTCTGCTTGCGCCGGCGCGGCGCCGGCGCTGGCCGCCCCTTGCTCACGAGCGCCTTGCGCGCGGACGGTGCAGCCGCCCTGCCTGGCTTGGCGGCTGTCTTGGCGGCAGTCTTCGCCGTCGGCCTTGTCTTTGCGACCTTACGCGGCGCAGCCTTCGCGGCGGCGCGTGATGATGATGTGGTGCTGCGGCTCTTCTTGGCCATGGCGCTCTCCCTGCGAGTCCTCGGGTCAGAGGCTATCACAATTGGGGGGACTCGGCAGAGCTCCAACAAAGGTCGTCATTCCGGGGCGTGCGCAGCACGAGCCCGGAATGACACCGATGGCGGGGTTGTCAGCTCAATGCAGCACGAACACGCCGTCGACGGCGCGCAGCTCGGCGGGCTTGATCAGCTTGGAATGCGCCACGGTGACCGAGTACAGCGGGCCCTCGATCTTCTCCTCCCAGAACGCCAGGAAGTCCTGCAGCGCAGGGAATTTCGGAAACAGGTCGTAGTTCTGCCAGACATAGGTCTGCAGCAGCGAGCGATGGTCCGGCATCCGATACAGGATCTGCGCGGTCGTCAGCCCGTAACCCAGCACCTGTTTCCGAAAGTCCTCGGAAACCTCAACCCTCGACACCATGCCAACCTCCGTTTCTGGAGCGCATGTCCGTGTGGCCAACCGGGGATGGAGCCACCCGGCAACGATGCGCTCACTGCCTAGAAATGTGACGCATGTCCTCAACCCATCTCAAGCTTAAATGTTTAACGACATGTTGAAAAATGCTGCATTAGCAGCCACTTAGCCCAGGTGCTAATACGGGGTTTCGCGGTTCGTTCCGCCTCCGTTAACGCTGTCGGAACGCTTTGGCAGAGCCCGCGATCGACTGCTAATTTTTCTGCTACAAGGCCTTGCCCGGCATAAAACTCTCCCCTAAATCCAGCCCGCGTGCTGGCACTCGCCGGCGCCGACTGCCAAATCTCCAGAAACTGACAATCGCTTCAATACCTTAGGAGGACTGTATGGCTTTCCGTCCGCTTCACGACCGCGTCGTGGTCAAGCGCATCGACGCCGAAGAGAAGACCGCTGGCGGCATCATCATCCCCGACTCGGCCAAGGAAAAGCCCTCGCAGGGCGAAGTGATCGCGGTGGGCCCCGGCGCCCGCGACGAGAGCGGCAAGCTCGTCCCGCTCGACGTTCAGGTCGGTGACCGCGTGCTGTTCGGCAAGTGGTCGGGCACCGAGGTCAAGATCGACGGCCAGGAGCTGCTCATCATGAAGGAGAGCGACATCATGGGCGTTCTCACCGACACCGCGGCCAAGAAGAAGGCCGCCTAAGCGCCGTTGCCCCTCATCCTGAGGAGCCGGCTTGAGCCGGCGTCTCGAAGGATGAGGCCCCAACCACCTCCTCATCTCGTCCTTCGAGACGCCCGCTGCGCGGGCTCCTCAGGACGAGGATCTCGATCAAAACCAGGGAAACCCAATATGTCAGCGAAAGACGTAAAGTTCGGCGTCGAAGCCCGCGACCGCATGCTGCGCGGCGTGGACATTCTCGCCAATGCCGTGAAGGTCACGCTCGGTCCGAAGGGCCGCAACGTCGTCCTCGACAAGTCGTTCGGCGCGCCGCGCATCACCAAGGACGGCGTCACCGTCGCCAAGGAGATCGAGCTCGACGACAAGTTCGAGAACATGGGCGCGCAGATGGTGCGCGAAGTCGCCTCGAAGTCCGCTGACGCGGCCGGCGACGGCACCACCACCGCGACCGTGCTGGCCCAGGCCATCGTCCGCGAAGGCGCCAAGGCGGTTGCCGCCGGCATGAACCCGATGGATCTGAAGCGCGGCATCGACCTCGCGGTCGAGGCGGTCGTCGCCGATCTCGTCAAGAACTCCAAGAAGGTCACGTCGAACGACGAGATCGCCCAGGTCGGCACCATCTCCGCCAACGGCGACTCCGAGATCGGCAAGTTCCTCGCCGACGCCATGAAGAAGGTCGGCAACGAGGGTGTCATCACCGTCGAGGAAGCCAAGTCGCTCGAGACCGAGCTCGACGTCGTCGAGGGCATGCAGTTCGATCGCGGCTACATCTCGCCCTACTTCGTCACCAACGCCGACAAGATGCGCGTCGAGATGGACGACGCCTACATTCTCATCAACGAGAAGAAGCTGTCGTCGCTGAACGAGCTGCTGCCGCTGCTCGAGGCCGTGGTGCAGACCGGCAAGCCGCTGGTCATCGTCGCCGAGGACGTCGAGGGCGAGGCTCTGGCCACGCTCGTCGTCAACCGTCTGCGTGGCGGCCTGAAGGTCGCTGCCGTCAAGGCGCCGGGCTTCGGCGATCGCCGCAAGGCCATGCTGCAGGACATCGCGATCCTGACCGGCGGCCAGGCGATCTCGGAAGACCTCGGCATCAAGCTCGAGAACGTCAACCTCTCCATGCTCGGCCGCGCCAAGAAGGTGATGATCGACAAGGAGAACACCACGATCGTCAACGGCGCCGGCAAGAAGGCCGACATCGAGGCGCGCGTTCAGCAGATCAAGGCGCAGATCGAGGAGACCACCTCGGACTACGACCGTGAGAAGCTGCAGGAGCGTCTGGCCAAGCTCGCGGGCGGCGTCGCGGTGATCCGCGTCGGCGGCGCGACCGAGGTCGAGGTGAAGGAGCGCAAGGATCGCGTGGATGACGCGATGCATGCGACCCGCGCGGCTGTCGAGGAAGGCATCCTGCCGGGCGGCGGCGTCGCCCTGCTCCGTGCCTCCGAGCAGCTCAAGGGCGTCCGCGCCAAGAACGAGGACCAGAAGACCGGCATCGAGATCGTCCGCAAGGCGCTCTCCGCCCCGGCCCGCCAGATCGCCATCAACGCGGGCGAGGACGGCTCGGTCATCGTCGGCAAGATCCTCGAGAAGGAGCAGTATGCGTACGGCTTCGACTCGCAGTCGGGCGACTACGTGAACATGGTCTCCAAGGGCATCATCGACCCGACCAAGGTCGTGCGCGCCGCGATCCAGAACGCCGCGTCGGTGGCCGGCCTGCTGATCACCACCGAGGCGATGGTCGCCGAGCTGCCGAAGAAGAACGCCGGCGGCCCCGCGATGCCTCCGGGCGGCGGCATGGGCGGCATGGACTTCTAAGTCCGGCCTCCTCGCGAAGATACCAAGGGCGCGGCGAAAGCCGCGCCCTTTTCTTTGCTCAGAGCGTAGCCCGCATGAGCGAAGCGATATCCGGGGTCTCGAGAAGGAGAGTCGGCAGTGCCGCATGTCGCTTCGCTCATGCGGGCTACGACATCCGCGACCGGTCTACCTCACCATCGTCCCGATCCGCTCGAAGCGGATGCGGCCGGGCCTGCCTTTGCCGGCACCGGCGGCCGAAAAGAAGATCATGGCGGCGCGGCCGATGACATTCTCGATCGGCACATAGCCGATCTGGGACAGCACGCGGCTGTCGGTCGAGTTGTCACGGTTGTCGCCGAGCATGAACAGCCGGCCGGGCGGCACGACGAAGACATTGGTGTTGTCGAAGAAGCCGTTGCTGACGCAATCCAGCGTCTCGTAGCTCACGCCATTCGGCAAGGTCTCGCGCCAGCGCTTGACGCGCTCGGTCGCATCGCCCCCGCAGGCCGCCTCTCCGGTCAGATCCTCGACCCGCTCGCGCGCGACGGCCGTATCGTTGATGTAGAGCACTCCGTCCTTCATCTGGACGCGATCGCCGGGCAGTCCGACGACGCGCTTGATATAGACGGTCGCATTGTCTTTCGGCAGGAAGAACGCGACGACATCGCCGCGCGCAGGCGTCGCACCCCAGATCCGCGCCGACGGCGGCAGCGACGAAGGCCATGACAACGGCCAAGTGAAGCGGCTGTAGCCATAGGGATATTTCGACACGAAGAAGATATCGCCGACGAGAAGCGTTGGAATGTTCGAGGATGAAGGAATGTTGAACGGCTGAAACAGAAAGGTGCGGATCAGCACCGGCGAAGCCAGCAGCAGGCAAAGAGCCACGAAGCCCGCGATGAAGATCGCTACGATCGCCCACCACGGCTCGCGCCTCGGCCCGGTCGCGCCCACCTCCAGGCTCGTCATCGCGTCTTCCCCCTCTTCACACCCTGAGGATGAGGGAAGGCCCGAGCCTGCGCAATCACCAAATGAACCGGAAGCCACGCGGCTGCCGATGATCTCCAGCCCCTGCCCATTCGTCAACGAGAGGCCGCCCGTGGGCGACCTCTCCCTGATCGTAGCTTTCACCGTCCCTTTCGCCACGGCGCGTCGGCTTCCCAGTCGCCGGCCATGATCGAGCCGTAAGGGATCACCTCGTCGATCACCTCGCCGAGCCCGTAGCGTGCGATCTGCGCCCGCACCGACGCGGCGTTCTTGTAGGCCTGCGGCAGCTCCGACAGATCGGGCTTGCCGCAATAGAAGCGCGCGTCGATGCCATCAGGCAGCTCGGGACGATTCTCGCGCAGAAAAGCCTTCCGCCCGAGATTGCGCCCGGCGCCATGTGGCGCGAAGCCGAGCGCGTCCTTGTTGTCCCGGTGCTTCAGGATCAGCACCGGCTCGGCCATGTTGAGCGGCACGATGGTGCGTCTGTCATCATCGGCCGAGAAGCCGGACCAGTTCGGCGTCGCCCCCTTGCCGTGATAGAACAGGCCGTCGCTCTTCTGGAAAACGAAGTTGTGCTCGTTCCAGAACCGGTCCGTGACGGCGTTGCCGAGCTTCGCCGCCGCGAGGTCATGGATCGCTTCGGTGTTACAACACCGATTGGCTTCAAAGTGACATTGAGGGTAGCTTTATTTCCAGCAGGCGAAGCTGCGCGAACTGGTCTCTCTTTCTTCTATTAAAACGCACCTGCCCTTGCGCACACTCACAACCTTTAGTATTATTGATTAAACTAATCGCACAATTTTCAGAAAAAATGTTTCAGATCAGTCGCTCTCATCTCTCGGATTTATCGTTAATTCGCAGCTTAGTGCTGCTCATCTTTGTTGGAGTAGCTCCTTCGGCCGCGGCCGAGAGGCAAGAGACATCGAGTACGTCTCCGGCATTAGACATGCAGTCTCTGCTACCTGGCGAACGCCTTTACGTGAATCATCAGCGGATATTATTTGCAACTAACCGACTGATTGTCGCACCCCCTTCATTCACCAAACGCGGCGTGTCGTTGGCGATCGACGAGGTCTTTTCCACATCACGCAGCCCCTCTCTAGCCTACGGCTGGGCAGACGTCGGGTATCCTGACAATCGAAACCTAGCCGACCAAAACTACTATTCATGGCCGAATGGACCAAATTCTTTCCGGTATTTCAGTATCGAACGATATGGATTTGTTGCTTCTCGTGATGCTGCGCGCTACTTAGGGCAAGACCAGCGATTTCCTGACGGTGAGCGCGCGCTAATTTATGTACACGGAATCAACGAAAGCTTCCGAGATGGCGCTGAAGGCCTAGCGCAGTTAGTCGTGGATTTGGAGGTCAAAGGCGTTCCGCTGCTCTTTAGCTGGCCCGCAGATCGGACGCCAGTGACAGTTAGCACAGCGGCAGACGATGCCTATCGTGCAACCCTCGAAATGGCTCAATCGTCCGAGCCCGCACTGCGTCAATCGATCGACGATTTTCTCTCGAGTGACGGAGACCACTTTGATTTGGTAGCCCATAGTATGGGTACATTGTTAGCTCTTGATGTGCTGGCACAACGTTCGCCTGTGGTCAATCAAGCGTCGCAATACGACCCTGCCCCAAACGTGGTGCTCGCTGCGCCAGACATTGGAGTAAAGTATTTTTCTAAGGTTCGCGAACGGTTTGTTCGAAAATCCAGACGCCTCACAATCTACTGCGGTCTTGATAGGGCATTGATGCTGTCTTATTGGGTGAACCACGAAGAGCGCCTAGGTTTTTGCGGCACACCAAAACAACCCAAGGACTATATAGAGGGCGTTGAATTCATCCGAGTCCTTGGCAACTATAGAGATGTCTTCAGCCACTCCTACTACCGAAATACCCCTGAAATTTTATCGGACATGAAACGTGCGCTTTTCGGGCGCGCGCTTGACGATATGCAGCGAGTTCCCTACCGCGAAATCTTCCTCAACTATCGATAGCTTGACCAGGGGATCTGGGGCAAAATTCGAAAAGTCGCCTGTTGATTCTGCTACTGTCAAGGACTATTTGCCTTAACACGGAGAGGCAGGGAGAACTGCCATGGAAGCGATTTCAAAATCGGCGTCAGCCAGCCGCGCCTGCGCTGTTTTTCTTGTTGTTGTGTTTTCAATAATGAGTTTCCCTGCTTCAGGACAGGAAGTCGAACTCAAGGGGAAATATGGCGATTGGTCCCTCTACTGCCTGAAAGATGTCGACGGCAGCAACTATGAAAAATGCTCCCTCACTAACGGCGCCCTTGCGCCCGACGATCCAAAACTCTGGACGAAGGTCGCTATAACGCTAGTCGGCCCCTCCGGTGAGGTTGAGATGACGATCAGAACACCGTTACTAAAATACTTTAGAAACGGCATCTCATTGGGGTTTGATGGTCGACAAGCGGTAAGGGCTCCCATAGATACGTGCTCGATTTCATCTTGCGAGAGCATCATTTCGCTGAATGAAACTCTAATGGATCAAGTTGCTACGAGGCGGCAATTGTCCATTGAATATCAAATTCAAGAAGCGAGGGGCATTGTGATTTTCCTCGATCTGGCTCAGATGCGAGACGCCCTCAAAGCCCTGGAAAAAGGAACTGGTCTGAGCTCGGAGGTTGTCGCGTCTGCTGACCGTCGACGGCAGATGCACGACGCCAAGGTATTGCTAGAGCGGCGAGTGTTTGAACTCGCCGCGAATGCTGGGACTAGCGACTGGAAGGCACCATTGAAGACTTGTCGCGAGCTACCTGCGACCAAGGTAGTTTTCGTATCGCAAGATCTAACAATTCGGCAGCGAGATGAAGTACGCGATTGGGCCAAGAAATCCAAGGAGTGCGACAATTCGGCTGTGTGGGTCCGGCAGCATAGCGCCGACTCCGATCGCGCGTCAGGTCTCGATCGCGCGCCGCTCTGGTCAGTTTATGGTGTTGTAAGCGAGGTAGCCCCGGCCGGACTTGTTCCCACCGAGGGAGATGACGCCAAGGTGGCTGTCGCTCCGCTTTCTAGTACAGAAGTGCCCTACCATCGTCCGAAGTCATCTCGTTAGCCCTCAACGAGGTAGGCGTTCTTGTGCAAGCATGAGAAGCCGCCCGTGGGCGGCCTCTCTTGTCCATCACGCCGCATCGGGCGCCTTCAGTCGCACCAGCCGCGTCAGCAGCGCGTCGAGGCCGGCCCCCTCACCGGCGTGCAGGTCGATGCGGCCGACCTTTTCGACCAGGCGCTCCAGCGACTCCAGCTCCTTGAGCCGCAGCAGCAGCGGGTTCTCCTCCATCAGCCTGGCGGTGTTCAGGAGCGAGCGCGTCGCCGCGGTCTCCTCCTGGCGGCGGATCAGGTTGGCCTTGGCCAGCCGCTCCGCCTCGACCACCTTGTTGACGAGGTCGCGGATCTCGCCGGGCAGGATCACGTCCTTCACGCCGAGCTCCGCGATCTCCACGCCCGAGCCGTCGAGCCGCGCGCGCACGTAGTCGCGCAGCTCCGCGTCGAGCGAGGCCTTCGCCGCCAGCACCTCGTCGAGCGTGCGCGACGCCACCGCCTCCCGGATCGCGAACTGCACCAGCCGGTACAGCCACGCGTCCACGTCGGGCGACGTCGCCAGCGCCGCCTCCGGATCAACGATCCGGCGAAACGCCGTCAGCGTCACCCGCAGCGCGATGCGATCCTTGGTCAGCATCTCCTGCGCGGTGATTTCGAGCACCGTGGGCCTGAGATCGAGGCGCTTGACCTCGATCTTGCGGCCGACCGCCCAGAAGGCATGCCGGCCCGGCGCCAGCCGCTCGGTCAGCCTGCCGTCGACATGGAGCAGACCGGCCTCGTGGTTCTCGACCACGGCCTCGGTCACGATGCCCGGCCGGTTGCGCTCGATCATCGCCAGGTGCCGCGCGCTCACGCGCACGTCGCTGGTGATGTCGATGCGTTCGACCTCGACATCAGTCGCGACCGTCCAGTAGACGCGGGTCTGCCAGGGCGTGAGCAGATGCGTCGGCCGGCCGTCGAGGCTGACGATCGCGATCTCGTTCGCGCCGGTCTCCACCGCCTCGAACAGCTCCGCGGCGAGATCGGGCCGTGCGGCCTTCAGCACCGCGTAGCGCTCGGTGGTATATTCGGTGCGGACGACGTCGAACACCTGCACCTTCAGCCGGTGCAGCGGATCGAGCAGCACATGGCGCCCCGGCACGAGCACCCGCATGAGCTGGCCGTCGCGCCAGACCAGCGCCCGCTCGCCATCCTCCACCGTCACGGTCTTCGTCACCAGATGCCAAGTCACAACACACTCCCACGGTTTGCTTTCCGGCCCATCGGCCAGAATGCTGATGTCATCGATCAAAGGACGTGAGGACCGGACGACGCTTCCTGCGTGAACTGAGCGGGCCGAGGCTTGAGCGTCTGACGATGCCGGGCGCACGCGCGCGGTCGCGCGAACCATAAGTCCGAGCGTCCTTGCGCAGCCTTCCCGACATCTTCGGACGCGGTATCCACCGCGGCGCAGAGCCGGCTCTGCAGTGTCTTTGATCTGGTCGAAATGCCCTCGAAATTTTCTTGGGCAAAACGGCCGGACCGCGACTGAAGCGCGCGTCCGGTCCTCGTCAGAGGCGATTAGCTTTTCAGGCTAAACCGAAGCGCTGGAGCGGGAGTCGAACCCGCGACCCGATGAATCATAATCATCTGCTCTATCCAACTGAGCTATCCTTTGGTGGTGTCGACCGGAATCGAACCGATGCCTTCGGGCCTTCAACCCGACGCTCTCCATGAGCTACAGACTCCTTGCTCTTTGCGACGACGGAACACGGGACCGGACACCGGCCGCGCCAGTCGGGATCTCAGCGAGCCCGAACCAAAGTCATCACGAAGGATCGTTCTGCTACATGCAATTCCCATTTTACGCAAGACAAACATCTCGCTCATTTTCACTGCCGACCTCGTCGTTACTAATTAAATACAGTTCGATCTCTCGATCATCAAAGAATTTCGTCCGCATGAGCGAAGCGGCATGCGGGCTCATACACGCAGCTCGTGATACCCCGGATATCGCTGCGCTCATCCGGGCTACAAACGCGCCACTACAAGCACGTGACCACCACGTAGCCCGGATGAGCGCAGCGACATCCGGGCTCACACGCGCAGCTCGTTGAACACCGCATGTCGCTCACGCCGCCGCCCGACGGGCGACGACGTGAGTTCATCTGGGCACCACGGCCATCGTCAGCGCTCCAGCTCCACGTCCCAGTAGAGATAGTCCTGCCACGTCTCGTGCAAGAATCTCGGCGGGAACAGGCGCTGTGCGGCCATCAGCTCGTGCCGCGTCGGCTCGAACGGCGGCCGCCGCGGCTTGAGGTGACGCCGGTCCTTGCGCGCGTTGCAGGGACTGCAGGCGGCGACGATGTTGCTCCACGACGTCTCGCCGCCATCGGCGCGCGGCACCACGTGGTCGAACGTCAGCTCGCCGTGGAGATAACGGCCGCCGCAGTACTGACACGTGAAGCGATCGCGCAGGAAGACGTTGAAGCGCGTGAACGGCACCCGCGTCGCCGGTCTGACGTAGTCGCGCAGCGCGATCACCGACGGCAACCGCATCGTCACGCTCGGGCTGCGGACGACGCGATCGTACTCGGCAACGACGACGTGCGATCCGCCGACCACGGCCCTGACGGCATCCTCCCAGCTGAACACCGACAGCGGAAAGTAGCTCAGCGGCTGGAAGTCGGCGTTGAGAACCAGCGCCGGATTTGTTGCTGACATCGTCGACCTCCTCTCTCGGCTCGTGATCTCATCGGGTCATGTTGGCGCCCATGACGGGAATCGAACCCGCCTTACCGGATCGACAGTCCGGTCCCTTCGCCAGATGGGACCCTGGGCCTGTTCGTCGCGCCCGGCCTGCGCCGGCACGATCATGGTCAATCAGTCGAATCCAGCCGGAGCATGCTCCGGCCGAACGCCATTGATGTAGTCGAGATAGATCTGGCGAGCGCGCGCCTCGGTGACGCCGCGGCAGGCCATGACGATGCGCACGAAGGCAAGCGCCACCGGCGAGCACAGTGCTCGCGTGTGGTCGGTTGTCTCGGAATCTGGGCTCATCATGCGGGTCATCAGACCCTCCGCTCTTGGTGCGGAGGGTCAAGATCCCGCCGCGAGTTATACTTGTGCTGGAATTCGCAGTCCCGATTTGTCCAG
This sequence comes from Bradyrhizobium sp. HKCCYLRH3073, assembly GCF_051167995.1. Taxonomy (NCBI): domain Bacteria; kingdom Pseudomonadati; phylum Pseudomonadota; class Alphaproteobacteria; order Hyphomicrobiales; family Nitrobacteraceae; genus Bradyrhizobium; species Bradyrhizobium sp. HKCCYLRH3073. The sequence goes on along the minus strand of NZ_JBNPUD010000006.1, from coordinate 144,239 downwards.
GGACAGCACGAGATTGGCAGGCCCCTGACAGGCGACGCCCATGCCGGACCCATCGCGCGACCAGGTAAACGGTCGTTCGTTGGCGGGGGCGTTCGCGAGATGTGAGCGTAGGCTCAACACGGTCGTGGTCCTCAAGAGCGCGCCGGCAAACGGCGCATCGATTTCGATGGGGCAGAGCTATGCGCAGAATTTCCCGAAGCCGTCAAGGCCGCAGCGCGAAGCGATGGCGTTGCAGTCCCCTGCACCGCGACAGATTTGCAACAACCAGACTGCTCGTCGGGCAAATCAGTTGCGCATTCTCGCGAGCTACAAGGTCGCAAATGGTCATTCGAGCGATCGAAAATGCGTGCGCGCGGAAGCTCATTTGTCGAGCACAGCCAATGGGATCACCACGCTCACCGCCGAGCCCGAACATTTTCCTCTTTCCAAAAATCAGAAATCATGCATTCTATGCCGGTCCCGCCCTCATGAGAGGGGCGCTTCGCGATCGTCATGAACGTGGAGGGCGGGATGCGGTGGGCGCATCGCCTCGCAGCGTGACTTCGGTCATGCCGACGAACGCGGAGATGCGCACGGCGAAGTCGTGATGTCCTGACACCCCGACGCTGGTGTCAAGGTCGAGAGAGACGAATGCTCCGACCGATGGTGGCCAGACAGCCGGCGCACCAGGGAGACCACGTATAAGCCGTCAATCCATCGCGCGGGGAATGCCGGATGATGCGGCTGAACCTGTGGTGACTGCCGCCTGCTTTCTTTGTTGCAGGCGGGCCATGGGTGAGGCCCTCACCCGGCATTCCCCGCGCCCTCTTGTTTGCAGAGGGTGATCCAAAGCCAAGGCTCGAACGCGAAAGCGGGTGCGAGGCTGATGACGCATGCCGGGCATCATTGTGAGCGAAGCGCCTGTGCGGCGGCTCTCTCAGTTCGTCATTCCGGGACAGCCGCGCAGCGGCTGGGCCCGGAATCCATACTTCCGATCGTGTTATGGATTCCGGGCTCAGCCCTGCGGGCTGCCCCGGAATGACGATGCGGAGAGAGCAGACGAAAATCCGGTGCCGAAATGACGAAGAGGACCGAGTCGGCGCTATGACAACGGCAGAACGTGGCCGGCGCCGCTCACTCGATGCGGGCGAGCACGGCGAGCTTGCGGATGCCCTTGTTCTTGTAGGCATCGAGGAACGCGTAGTAGTCGCGGAACGACACGCAGCCGTTGGAGTCGCCGTTCGGGCCGAGCATGAAGGTGTGCGCCAGCAGGCCGTTGCGGCCGTGGATGGCGTCCTCGCCGCCGATCGGGTTCAGCCGCAGCGCCGGCACGCCATGGAACAGCGCCTCGCGCGGCTTCAGCTCATAGATATGCGGCGGCGTGACGCCGCGCATCTTGATCTTCTCCGAGCTCGGCTTGTCGAGGTTCTCGCCGAGGCCGGAATGCGCCTCGAGCTTGGTGCCGTCGGGCAGATACACCGCCTTGGCCGAGATGTCGTAGACCGCGGTGCTCAAATCATACGGCGGCCGGCCGCCGCGGGTCGGATCCTTGGCGATGCTGGCGGTGATGTTGGAATCAGCCGAGGCGTAGGCCAGGAGCCCGCCATCCTGATTCTCCGGCTTGCCCCAGAGCTTTTCCTGGATCGAGTGGCGATCACCCGCGATCGACAGCACCGCCGCCTTGGCGCGCTCGGTCATCGCGCGCAGCGAGAAGCCGCTGCTCTTCGGCGCATTGGCCTCGGCAGCCTGCGCCGGCGTCACGGGCTGCTGCGGCTGCGCGGCCGGCTTGGTATTGGCGAGCGCCAGCTGCATCGGCGGCCGGGCATCCTTCTTCGGCGCCTCGGCAACCTTCGCAGGCTCAGCCGACTTGGCTTCGGACGGCTTCGTCTCGATCTGCCTGGCCTCGACGGGCCTGGGCGGCGCGGCTTCGGCGAGCTTGGACAGCGGCGGCGCGCCGTTCGCGGCGTTGGAGGCCACGCCCTGCGGCACGGCCGCGCCGAAGCGGTCGTTGAACATCTGCGGCGTGATGGCGGCGACCGTGGTGACGGGGGGAGATTCCGGGAATGCCGAGAAGGCGTCGCCCACCGCTTCGGCGGCGCTGCGCGTCGCGAGCCGCGGCGCAGGGCGCACGACGGGCTCGTCCTGCTCGATGCTGCCCAGGGTCGGATAGGCGTCGGCCGCGATGATCTTGGTATAGACCGTCACGGCGCAGCCCCCGATCAGGCATGCGATTGCCGCGCCACCGATCAATTTGTGAGAGAACGCGATCAGGGAGGACTTCCTGCGATTTCGTGCGGCCAACGCAGCTCGACTGTTACTCATTCACTCACGCCCGAACGAATACTCGACAACTCTCGCTCGATGCGCCACGGACACCCGCTTTGCATCTCGCAGAAGCACAGAGCTTCATTAAGGCGACTTTTAGTTAAATGCTGATTAAGTTTTGGCGGATTAGGGGCGGGTTAACCTTCAGGGCCTGTTTTGCCGTCAAAGAGGGCGGAAACAGGGCAAAACTGCAGCCACATGCAATATTACCGTACCGGGAAAATCCGGAGAGGCAGCATCCGTCGGCTGCGCCGATCCGTAAAACAGCGCACGCCGCGTTAACGATTGGGCCGGGGCGGCGGCGCGCGATCGATGATCTCTCGTTTGCGCGCGCTGACGAGGTAAAGGCCGCAGGTCTCGCCGGTCGAAAGCCCCCGCTCCGGCAGGCCGGGCGCGACAAGCGCATCCGTAGCAACCCGGAGCTACAGGCGCTGTGGCCGCTGGCGGCAGTATGGTACGGGGCGATTCTCTGCGACACTCCGTCGGCGAATCGTACCGCGTCCGCTCCCTGCCGAGACGACACGAGAGGACCTCTCCATGCAGATCCCCGACCGGAAGCTGGCCTTCGTGCTGGCCTCGACCAATCAAGGTACGATGATCGTCAACCGGCTCGACTATCGCATGATCGACGCCAACCGCGGCTACGGTGTCGGCTTCCAGATCCTCAACACCGGCGCGTTCGATCCGGGAGAGGTGCAGCTCGCCGTCCGCCTGCTCGGCGTGCGCCGCAGGCACTATGGCGACGGCGCGGTCGCAATCGACTGTGGTGCCAATATCGGCGTCCACACCGTCGAATGGGCGAAGGCGATGACCGGCTGGGGATCCGTGCTCTCGATCGAGGCGCAGGAGCGGATCTACTACGCGCTCGCCGGCAATATCGCGATCAACAACTGCTTCAACGCGATCGCGATCCATGCCGCGGTCTCCTCGGAGCGCGGCGTGCTCAACATCCCGAGCCCGAACTATCTGACCCCGTCGAGCTTCGGCAGCCTCGAGCTGCGCCAGCGTCCCAACACCGAGTTCATCGGCCAGGCCATCGACTACGCGAACGATACCGTCGAGGTGCGCAAGCTTCCGCTGGACGATTTCAACCTGCCGCGCTGCGACCTGATCAAGCTCGATGTCGAGGGCATGGAGCTCGAGGCGCTCGAAGGGGCGGCGGCGACGATCGAGCGCTGCACGCCGATCATGCTGGTCGAGAAGATCAAGACCGATGCCGACCAGTTGCGGCAATGGTTCGATCGCCGCGGCTACAAGACCGTCGACGCCGATATCAACATGGTCGCGATCCACGGCCGGGACAAGGCGCTGGCCGATATCATCCCGCAGGCTTGAGGCGCGCGTCAGCGCTGCAGCTCCGGCGGCGGCGTGCGGTCGAGGAGCTCGGCCTTCGGCTCGCCGAGCGAGTAGAACGCGTAGGTCTCGATGGTCAAGGGCCCGCGCTTGCGCGCGGCCTCGCCGACCTTCTCGATGCGGCCGAACGTGTTGCTCACGTAGACCCGCGTCGCGATCTGTGCCTCATCCACGAACAGTTGCGTGCCCGCGAGCTTGGCCGGATCCGGCTCCGGGAAATTGACCCAGCGTATGCGCTGGATCGGCTGCAGCACGCAGGTCCCCGGCGGGAGATAGAACGACAGCCAGGCGGTGGTGCCATAATCCATCGCCAGCACGCAGGAGGCGCCGACGCGGACGCGTGCCGCCTCGATCTCGGCGGCCAGCGGGCGCCAGCCGACGCCGACACTGCGGACGGTGGCATCGCGCCGATAACCGGACAGCAGGCCCGTGTTCGCCTGCACGATCAGCGCGACGAACATCACGACGCCGGCGGGCAGCGCCCAGCGCAGGCAGAATGCCGCGGTGCGCTGCTCGCGCGCCGACCAGGCGACGAGATGGGCCGCCGCCGCAGCAGCCACTACGAAGGCCGGATAGATTGGCGCGAACCAGTTGGCCTCGACGCGGGCATGCAGCGAATGCCACACGAAATAGGCGACGATGACCCAGACCATCGCCTCGATCAGGACGCGTGCCGCCGCGTCCCCTGCCCGGCGGCGGGCCAGGCCATAGAGGCCCATCACGCCGAGGATGAAGACCAGCGGGGTGGCGAAGGCGAACTGCGTCGGGATGATCTCGGCGATGTAGACGGGCCTGACCGCCTCGACCCTGGCGCGGCCGAGCTGCTTGATGAACGACACCCATTGGTGATCGGCATTCCACAGGATCACCGGCGAAAACAGCGCCAATGCGACGAGGCCGCCGAGATAGGGCCAGGGCGAGGCCAGCCAATGGCGCAGCCTCGGCACGGCAACGAGCCAGATCAGGATCGCCGCGCCGAAGAACAGCGATGTGTATTTCGACAGCAGCGCCGCGCCGACCGCAGCACCGACGGCGAGCCACCAGACGCCCCTGCCGGTCTCCAGCAGCTTGGCGCAGAAGAACAGCACGAAGCTGGAGGCGACCAGCAGCGGCGCGTCGGGGGTCACGATCAAGGTGCCGACTGCCGCCATCAGGGTGACGTTGAGCAGCAGCGCCGCGGTCGCCGCCACGCGCACGCCGCCGAACAGGATCTCGGCCGTGCGATAGACCGCATAGCTCATGGGCAGGCCGAGCAGGATCGAGACCAGCCGCACGCCGAGCTCGCTGTCGCCGGCGATCAAGGTGCCCAGCCGGATCACGACCGCCACCATCGGCGGATGGTCGTAATAGCCGCCGGCGAGATGCTTCGACCACATCCAGTAATAGGCTTCGTCGAAGGTGATCGGCGTGACCGCGGCCGCGATCAGCCTGACAATGACGAGGCCCGCGATGGTCAGCCAGACATTGCGGACCAGCCGGGCGTCGTCGGCGCCTGCCGCAGAGGTCATCGCTTGCGCCAGACGAACAATCCGGAGATCGCGTAATTCCACACCACGCCCATCAGCGCGCCGGCCGCGCCCGCCAGCCACCAGATCGGCTCCTGGTCATAGACCGAGAAGGCGACGCCGACATTGGCGAGCAGCCCGACCGAGCAGACCAGATAGAACACGAGCAGGCCGCGCAGGATGGCAAAGCCCTTCAGCCGCTGGTCGCGATAGGTGAGGAAGTTGTTGAGGATGAAGTTCGAGGTCATCGCCACGAAGGCGCCGAGCGCCTGTGCCTCGGCGAACGGCATGTCGAACAAATTGAGACCGAGAAACAGCGTGGCGAGATGGACCACCAGGCCGGTGCCGCCGACCATGGCGAACAGCAGGAAGCGCAGCGACACGACGTCGTTGGTCATCTTGGCCAGCACGAGGCCGAGGAAGTCGAGCGCGACCATCGAGTCGAGCTTGCTCTCGCCATGCAGGCGCGAGCCGAACGTATAGGGCACCTCGACCGTCTTCAGACCGCCCTCGGCGCTGGCGATGATGTCGAGCAGGATCTTGAAGCCCTGCGTCGACAGTTTTGGCGCGATCTCCTCGAACCGGTCGCGGCGGATCATGAAGAAGCCGCTCATGGGGTCGTTGACCTCGACCTTGAGCGCGCGGCGCGCGATCTCGGTGGCGAAGGCGCTGGCCCCGGCCCGCTTGCTGTCGAAGCTCGCCGCGCTGCCGCCCTCGATGTAGCGGCTGCCCACCACGAGCTCGGCCGCGCCGCTCTGCAGCAGCGACAGCATCTTCGGCAACTGGGTCTCGTCGTGCTGCAGATCGGCGTCGATCACAGCCGCATAGGGCGCGCTGGCAGCCAGGATACCCTCGATGCAGGCGCCGGACAGGCCGCGCCGGCCGATGCGGCGGATGCAGCGGACGCGCTGGTCGTTGCGCGACAGTTCGCGCACCACCTGCCAGGTGCCGTCCGGCGAGTTGTCGTCAACGAACACGACCTCCCACGGCACGTCCTTGAACGCCGCCTCCAGCCGCCGATACAGCGTGGTGACATTGTCGCGCTCGTTGAAGGTCGGAACGACCACCGAAACGATCGGAATTTCAACGGTTTGCTGGGCCACTTGCGGGGCCGGTCGGAGGGCGTCGGTCATGGTGCGGATGCGTATATCCGCCGCGTTCCACACTGCCAAGCGCGACGGCCGCCGGAAACTGCAAAAAGGGCGAACTGTGGTGCCGCCGTGCACCGCCGCGAATCCGGCCCAAAAACGCCAACGACCACAAACAAAGGGCGCGCGTACATCCGGCGCAGCCGCTCTGCCGTGGTCGTCTCGGTGCCGGAGCCGTTGAGCTCGACGTCACCCTCCCTCCCCAAATGGGGTGCGCCGGCCGAAATGCAAGGGCCGTCCGCCGTAGCCCGGCTGAGCGCAGCGACATCCGGGTTCACGCGAACTCTTCGGGAGACCCCGGATATCGCTCCGCTCAGCCGGGCTACGAAAGCCAGCCTAGTTCGGAACCTCGCGGACGACCGGTCCCCGCACCGCCGGGGCCACTGGGACGGTCTGCACCGGCGTGGGCGGCAGCTCGACCTTGGCCGGCTGCATCTGACGGGCCATCGGCCCGACGGGAACATAATAGAAGGCTGCCGCCAGCACGGCGGCCCCGACGATCGCGCCCAGCAGGCCACCGACCGATTCCGCTCTCATTGCCATATCTCCCCTTCCCGGCCCACGTCCTGGATACACGAGCCTCCGGAGCACGGGAAGAGCGACGCCCCAACAGCGCCGAACTGGCCAGAACCGGTCCGGTTGACTATCGTCTCCGTACCGCAACACCCTCGGCAATCAGCATCGGAATCGGTCCGTGAGCAAAGCCCCCGCACGCGCCTCGCAATCCAAGAGCCACATCTACATCGGCATTGGCGGCTGGACCTTCGCGCCGTGGCGCGGCGTGTTCTATCCGGACAAGCTGCCGCAATCGAAAGAGCTCGAATACGCCGCCTCGAAGCTGACCTCGATCGAGATCAACGGTACCTATTATGGCTCGCAGAAGCCGGAGAGCTTCCGCAAATGGGCGCGCGAGGCGCCGGACGGCTTCATCTTCTCGCTGAAGGGACCGCGCTTCGCGACCAATCGCCGCGTGCTTGCCGAAGCCGGCGATTCCGTGAAGCGCTTCTACGACACCGGCGTGCTCGAGCTCGGCGATCGGCTCGGACCGGTGCTGTGGCAGTTCGCGCCGACCAAGAAGTTCGACGAGGCTGATTTCGGCAAGTTCCTCGAGCTGTTGCCGCGTGAGCTCGACGGCCGCAAGCTGCGTCACGTCGTCGAGGTCCGCCATGACAGTTTCTGCGTCCCCGGCTTCGTCGCGCTGCTGCGCGAGTTCGCGACGCCGGTGGTCTTCGCCGAGCACGGCAAATATCCGGCGATCGCCGATGTCGTGGGTGATTTCGTCTATGCCCGGCTGCAGAAGGGCAATGACGAGCTTACGACGTGCTATCCGCCGAAGCAGCTCGACGCCTGGGCAAAGCGATTGCAGCTCTGGGCCAGCGGCAGCGAACCGGACGACCTGCCCCGGGTTGACGACAAGCCGGCGAAGAAGATGCCGCGCGACGTGTTTGCCTATGTCATTCACGAGGGCAAGGTGCGCGCGCCAGCCGGGGCGATGGAGCTCATCGAGCGCGTGAGCTGACGCGAGAGGACGCACGATGGCCAAGAGCAAGACCCTGTTCACCATCGGCTACGAGCACACGCCGGCCAAAGCCGTGCTCGACGAGCTGCAATCGGCCGGCGTCAAGCTGCTGGTTGACGTGCGCGCGGTGGCGGCCTCGCGCCGGCCGGGCTTCTCCAAGAGCCAGCTCGCCGCCGGGCTCGACGAGCGCGGCATCGGCTACGTCCATCTGCGCGGGCTCGGCACGCCGAAAGAGGGCCGCGAAGCCGCGCGCAGCGGCCATTACGACACGCTGCACAAGATCTACAGCGCGCACCTGAAGACGCCGCAGGCGAAGGAGCAGATGGACGAGCTGGCCGCGCTGGTGAAGAGCGCCGGTCCCGTCTGCCTGCTCTGCTACGAGCGCGACCACGCTCATTGCCACCGGCAATGGATCGCCGAGATCATCGAGGACCGCGACCAGGTCAAGGTGAAGAACCTGGTCGCGCCGCAGGTCTGACGCCTCACTCCGCCGCACAGGTGAAGGATGACGCCTGCTCGACGTCGCCGCTGACATATTTGGCGAATGTCGGCCACGGGCACAGCGGCCGCGTTCGCTGCGGGCTCCATGTCGATGGCAGCTCCTTGTTGGCCGCATTGACCGAGGCCGTGATCGCCTCCGGCGCCTTGCCCTTCTCGACCCAGTCCATCAGCGCGCCCAGCGCATCGAATTTCTCCAGCGTGACGCCGCCGCCGCAATGGGTCTCGCCGGGCAATGCAAACAGGCGCGCAAACGTTTCGGCCTTGCCCTGCACGTTGGCATCGAGCTTCTCGTACCAGCGGATCGTGTCGTTGATCGAGAACACCGGATCGGCCTGACCGTGGTAGATCAGCATCTTGCGGGCCCCATTTTGGAACGCCGGCAAGGTCGGGTTATCGACCGCGGGCGGCGCCATGAAGTCCATCGCCGACTCCGTGAACGGGCCTTCCTTGGCGTAGATCTTCGGCGCGTCCTTGTCGAAGTCGAAGGTCTGCAGCTTCTCGACGAGCTTGTCGGGCGAGCCCTCGATCTCGACCGGCGGCGTGGAGAAGATGTAGTTGAGCGAGGCGCCGCCCATGGTGGCGATGATCGGAAGGTTGTTCCAGGGCGCCACCGGGCTCTCGACCTTCCAGGCGCGCCAATTGCCGGTGCCGACGCCACCATCCACCGGCCAGTCGGAATACAGCGGCTCGCCCTTGGAATTGTGTGGGCCAGCGAACACTTTCTTCAAAGCATCGACCTTGGCGGCCGGCAGGCAGGCGTCGGTCGCGCCGGCGGCGCAGCGGAGGCTGTCGAAATTGAACGCCTTCTGGCAGGCTTTCAGGTTGGCCGTGAGGCCGTCCTTGGCGCCGTCGAGCCCGTCGCAGACCTCCGTGATCCTGGAGGCAATCAGCTTGGCATCGTCCCGCGTGATCGACTTGCGAATATCGGCATCGGCCTTGGTCAGCGCCTGCACGTCCCAGGCGTGCTGCACGGCCGCGCGCGGCAGGTTGAAGCCGGGGTTGCCGACCAGGAAGCCGTCATACTGCTCGGGCATGCGCTCGGCAGCGACCATGGTGTGGCGACCGCCATTGGAGCAGCCGGCGATGTAGGAATAATCCGGCTTCCTGCCGTAATGCGCCGAGATGATCGCCTTCGCGATCGGCGCCAGCGTGATGTCGGCCGAATAGCCGTAGTCGCGGCGTGCTTGCGGATCGAGGCCGAAGGCGGAGCCGGACGCAAGCCCGCGCGGCTTGTTGGCGGGATCGTTGCCGGAGTGGCCGCTGTCGGACGACAGCACCGCGAAGCCGCGGGCCAGCGGCGTGATGCCACCGCTGACGAGACCATCGGCCTTGTCGCCGAGCGCCGGCACCACGACGCCGTCATTGCCGCCATTGACCTGATGCAGGAAGCGGCCGTTCCAATTCTCCGGCAGCCGGATCTCGAACTGGATCGCATAGGCATGGCCGTCGACGCCGGTGCGCTCATTGACCTTGCCGGAGAGGATGCAATGCCGCGGCAACCCGTCGGCGGCCTCCTGCAGCTTCGATCCCGTCAGGGTCAGCCCTGGGACCTTCAGCGCCTCTGCCGTCACCTTGCTGCAGGCAACATCCTCGGCTCCCGCTGGCCCCCCGCCGGCTGCGCACGCGAGGCTTACCCCAGCCAAAAACAGCGCCCCGGTTCGGATCATGCATTCCCCCCTGATGATGCTTCTCATTGGGGTCAGTTAAACGCGGAGACCGTGCAATGTAAATCTCCGACAGCGAGCGACGGGTTGCCAGTCAGTGCAATTGCCAGACCTCGAACGGCCGATCGTAGCCGCGCACCGACACCGCGCCGTGGAAGACGGCGTCGCGCGCCCCGTCGCCGGCGGCCTGCCGCACCGCGCTCGAGATCAGGAGGCGCGAATCGAGCTCCTTGTTCAGCGCCTCGAGGCGGGAGGCGAAGTTCACGGTATCGCCGATGACGGTGTATTCCTTCCGCCGCGGCGACCCGATGCTGCCGGCAACGACCTCGCCGAGATGAACACCGATCCCGATCCGCAGCGGCCAGGACGACATCGCATTGACGCGGTCCATGGCGGCGACCATCTCGCGGGCCGCCGCGACTGCCTGCGGGGCCGCATCGCGCGACTCGAACGGCGCGCCGAACAGCGCCAGGAAGCCATCGCCGAGGAACTTGTTCACGATGCCGCCATGGCGCTCGAGAATCTCGACGAGAACAGCAAATGCGCCGTCGAGCCGGTCAACGACCTCCTGCGGCGTCTTCGACCGCGCCGCCGCGGTGAAGCCGCGGAAGTCGACGAACATCACCGCGACCTCGTGGATGTCGCGTGCCTCCGCCGTCCCCTCCTTCATCAGGCGCTCGACGACCTGGGGCGAGACGTGCTGGCCAAACAGATCGGTGACGCGGTCGCGCGCCGACGCGGCCTCGATGCTCGCCGCGAACTGGCGTCGCAGCTGCACGCTGACAGCACCAGCGAGCATCCCGCACAGCAGGATGATGAAGCTGCGCTCACCGTGATAGTAGATCTCCGGATTCTGGCTGAGATCGATCGAAGGCCGGTCGAACAGCGCCACCACCAGCAGCTCTACCGCGGCAACCAGACCGGTGAAGCTCGACAGCCAGAAATCGAGACGAAGCGTCGAGAGAACGATGAAGATGAAATAGACAAGTGGCGCGCCGAAGCCCAGTGCCTTGTCGTGACCGATGCCCTCGATCTGCAGAACGAGGACGAACGTTGGCAGCGAGGTCTCGACCAGCGCGCTGACATAGCGCCAGATCACCGGCACGTCACGGCCGTGGCGGATGTCCGACTTGATCCTGAACAGGATGAGAGTCTCGAAGCCGATGAAGACCACGATGATCGCGTAGACGTAGAGGACCCCGATCCGGCTCGGCCAGATCCACTCCGAGATCTTGGGTTCGAAGGTTTCGACCAGCACCGATATCACGAGAAACAGCGCCGCAGTGCTGATCAGCACCCTCACGCGCAACAGCTCGGTGTTCAACGTCTGGCGCATCAGCGCCTGGTTGAACGTAGCCGACGCCGCCGGCTCCTTGCCGGCCTGCCCTTCCCACGAGATCGTCATCCTGCCCCAGCCGTCTTCTGAGCCCGGCCGCCATTGTGCCTCAATCGAGGGTGCGGCGGAAGCGCAAGACGGCGACCGTCATGGCGAACAGCATGAGGCCGAACAGGGCGATCGTGTCATGCTGCAGGTTCTGGAGCGTCGAGCCCTTGAGCATGATGGCGCGCACGATGCGCAGATAGTGCGTCAGCGGCAGGCATTCACCGAGCACCTGCGCCCATTGCGGCATGCCGAGAAACGGGAACATGAATCCCGACAACAGGATGCTAGGCAGGAAGAACATCATCGACAGCTGCATCGCCTGCAATTGGTTCTGCGCCAGCGTCGAGAAGGTGTAGCCGATCGAGAGGTTGGTCGCGATGAACAGCGTCGACAGCAGCGCCAGCAGCAATAAGCTGCCCATGATGGGAACGCCGAACAGCAGCACGCCGATTCCGATGATGATCGTCGCCTGCAGGAAGCCGACCATCACATAGGGGATGATCTTGCCGAGCATGACCTCGACCGGCTTGATCGGCATCGACAGCAGGCTCTCCATCGTGCCGCGCTCGATCTCGCGCGTCACCGAGAGCGCGGTGAAGATCAGCATGGTCATGGTCAGGATGGTGCCGACCAGGCCCGGCACGATGTTGAGCCGCGACGAGGCCGCCGGATTGTAACGGGCATGGGCCCTGATTTCGAACGGCGTGGTGACGGGATTGCCGGTGTAGAGATCATGCGCCAGCGCGGTCTGCACGATCATGCCGAGCGAGGACAGTGCCGAGGACGCCGCGACCGGATCGGTCGCGTCGGCCGCGACGAGCAAGGCCGGCCGGTCGCCGCGGCGGACCGCGCGCTCGAAGCCGCGGGGGATCTCGACGCCGAACAGGACCTTGCCGGACAGCAGGAGATCGTCGAACTCAGCGACGCTGCTGACTTCCCGGGTGAAGCGGAAATAGGCGGTGTTCTCCATCGCCTTCAGGATCGAGCGGCCGAGGTCGCTGTCCTCCTGCAGCAGCACCGCCGCCGGCAGATGATGCGGCGTGGTGTTGATGGCGTAGCCGAACAGCATCAACTGCATCACCGGGATCATCACGATCATCGCAAACGAGACCCGATCGCGCTTGAGCTGGATGAACTCCTTGACGAGCATCGCATAGGTGCGCCGCCAGAAGCCGAAGCGCGGCTCGGAAGACGTGGGATGGACGGCCGCATCGCTCATTGGAAGTTGTCCCGCGAACGGTTCATCAGGTCGATGAAGACGTCCTCGAGCGAGGGCGCGGCGGGCTGCCAGTGCAGACCGGCCTTGTCGCGCCAGGACGCGATCGCCGCGTCCAGCGCGTTGCGGTCGCGGCCGGACACGTGCAGGCTGGTGCCGAACGGCGCCACCATGTCGACACCCGGCTTGCCGGTGAGGTCAGCCGTGAGCTCGCGCAGATCGTCGCCGCTGACCGTGTAGGTCGTGAGCGCCGATTGCGCGATCACCTCGGCGACGGTGCCGTGCGCCAGCAGATGACCATAGGCGATGTAGGCAATCTCGTGACAGCGCTCGGCCTCATCCATGTAGTGGGTCGAGACGAGCACGGTCAGCCCTTCGCCGGCGAGCGCATGGATCTCGTTCCAGAAATCGCGCCGCGCCTTGGGATCGACGCCGGCGGTGGGCTCGTCGAGCAGCAACAGTTGCGGATTCGGCAGGGTGCAGGCGCCGAGCGCCAGCCTCTGCTTCCAGCCGCCCGACAGCTCGCCGGCGAGCTGCCGCTCGCGGCCGGCAAGCCCGAGCCGCTGCACCATGTCGCGCGCAGCCCGGCGCGGATCGGACATGCCATAGAGGCGCGCCACGAATTCGAGGTTCTCCCGCACCGAGAGGTCCTGATAGAGGCTGAAGCGCTGCGTCATGTAGCCGACCCGGCGCTTGATCTTGTCGGCGTCGCGACGGATGTCGAAGCCGAGGCAGGTGCCCTCGCCGCCGTCGGGTGTCAGCAGGCCGCACAGCATCCGGATGGTCGTGGTCTTGCCCGAGCCGTTCGGGCCGAGAAAGCCGTAGATCGAGCCGCGCTTCACCTGCATCGACAGATCATGCACGACCTCGCGGCCGTCGAAGGACTTGGTCAGTCCCTGGACGTCGATCGCGATCTCGGCCGGTCCCGCCCCGTTCATTGCTTGTCCGCCACCGGAGTCTTCCGATCGGGAGTCTTGAGGTTTGGATAGATGCTGACCGGCTGGCCGACGCGCAGCGCGTCCGGCCGCGACGGCCGCGCCTGGATCAGATAGACGAGCTTGTTGCGCTCATCGAGGCTGTAGATCACCGGCGGCGTGTATTCCGCCGAGGTCGCGAGGAAATAGATTCTGGCGGTCAGATCATCAGCGCAATTGTCACAGGTGACGCGGACCTCGTCGCCGATGGCGAGTTTCGGCAGATCAGGCTCGGGCACGTAGAAGCGCAGCTTCATGTTGCCCGGCGGCATGATCGACAGCACCGGCCGCTGCGCCGCGACCATCTCGCCCTCGCGGAAGTAGATCTGCTGGACGGTCCCCGCGACGGGCGCCACACCTTTGCGCCTTGCCAGCCGCGTCTGTGAGGTCACGAGATGGGCCTCGGCGACGCGCAGCGCCGAAACGGCGGAGTCGAGCGTCGCCTGCGTCCCCGCGCCCGTCTTGCTCAAGGCGGCGGCGCGGTCATAGGTCTGCTGCGCATTGGCCAGCGTCGCCTTGGTCTGGTTGAGATCGGCCTGCTGCAGATCGTCGTCGACCGAATAGAGCGGATCGCCGATCTTTACCACGTCCCCCTCATGCACGTTGAGCTTCGTGATCCGGCCCGCTTCGTCCGGGCTGACGAAGATCATGTCGGCCTCGACCCAGCCCTGATAGCCGGGATCGCGCGTCTCCTTGCAACCGTTGAACGTGAAGGCCGTGACCAGCACGGCGAGGCAGTGCAGCAGACTCATGTCGGCCTCCTCGCGCCAAAGATCAGATCGAGATGCGTCTGCAGCATCGCTTCCGCATCGAGCGGCGCATGACGCTCGAACAGGCTCTTCCAGATCACCGCGACCATCATCGGCGCGATCATCAGTTGCGGATGTTGCGCCAGCTTGGGCTCGCGGATCTCGCCGCGCGTGATCGCCAACTGGATCAGCGCACGCATGGCCGCGAGACCGCGGGAGACGACCTCGCGATAGTAGAAATCGGCAATGGACGGAAAGCGCGGCCCTTCCGCGATGATGAGCCGGACGAGATCGGCCCGCCGGGTGCCGGCGATTTCCTGCAGGAACATGCGCGCCAACGCCTCGACCATGTCGCGCACCGAGCCGCCGGCCGGCGGCGGCGCCGCAAGACGGCCGACGAAGGGCACGATCGCGGTCCGGATCAATTCCTCGAACATCGATTCCTTGTCCTTGAAGTGCAGATAGATCGTCCCCTTGGCGACCCCTGCCCGCTTGGCGACGTCGTCCAGCCGCGTCGCCGCGAAGCCTCGGGCGATGAACTCGTCCATCGCCGCCTGCACGATCGCCGCGCGGCGCTCGGCGGAGCGATCCGCCCGGCGCGAGGCGCCGGCTGCCGCCGGCTTGACGGGCTCAACTCTGCGCTCGGACAATTTCGACGGCTTCGACATTGAACAATTATGACTGACTAGTCAGTCATTGTAAAGAGGCCCCGAGAAGGCTGAGCCGTCGGCGCGGGTCAGGAGCCCGACCCGACCGCGCGCGGCCCCTCATCAGACGAAGTCAGCGCGATCACGCGCAGGACCTGATGTAAGGCCGATTGATCTCCCAAAGCTCGTCCACGATCTGGCGCGCGGCGACGGCCGAGTTGACGACGGGATCGATCAGCAGCGCCTGCAAGGCGAGATCCTTGGAGGCCGTCATGGCCGCCTGCACCGAAAGCTGCTGTACCTGGACCTGCACCGACATCAGCTTGGCGACGGCATCTGGAAGCGGGCCCAGCGAAACCGGATGAATGCCGACGCGATCCGCGACAACGGGCACTTCGACCGCGGCCTCGGCAGCCAGGTTGGGAATGACGTGACGGTTCAGAACGACGCCGGACTCGATGACCTGCTTGCGATCGTGCAGCACCGAACCGATCACGGTGACCGCGCGCTCTCCGGATGGCATTCGCCACCAGTCCGGCATGCCGGCTTTGCCCGCCAGGACCTCGTCGATCTGCCGAATCAGCTTGGCCCGCTCCGCCTCGTCCCACGCAAAGTCGTACCCGCTCTCGCCCGCTTCCCAGCCATACGCGAGATACTCGCCGACATGGCTGTCGCCGCAGCCCAGCCAGAAGCCGAAGTCGCGCAACAGCGCCCGCGTCAGCGGCGCGACCTTGGGGTCGTGGCTCCCGGCCTTTTCGCGAAGCAGTGGATAGAGATCGGCCCCGGTGTCGCGATCCCGGATCTGCACGAGGCATTGGAAATGATTGAGCCCGGCGCCCCACACGTCCACGCGCTCCTCGGCGAGTCCCAGAATGGAGGCCACCTGGCTGCGCGCGATGAAGATGCCATGGCACAGGCCGATATGCGCGACGCGGCTGTGAAGCCCGAGCGCGAGGATGATGCGGCTCTCGGGATTGGAGAAGTTGATGAACAGCGCGTCCGGACAGCGCCGCTCCATCTCGCGCACGAAGTCGAAGACGACCGGCAGGGTACGGAGCGTGAAGAACAATCCACCAGGCCCGCCATTCTCACCCAGCGTGTGTCGGATGCCGTATTTGCGCGGCACCTCGAAATCGAGCTTCCACAGGCGGTTGCGGTCGATCGCGGTGGCATGGATCACGAAGCCGGCGCCGTCGAGCGCCGCGCGCCAATCCGTGGTCGCCTCGATCTTGAGGCCGGCGCCGGAGAGGTCGTTGAGCAGCCGGGCGAGTGCTTCCGACCGGGCAAGCCGGACCGGATCGCGGCCGATCAGCACGAGCGTCGAACCGGCGAGATCATGCGTCGAGAACAGGTCTCGGAAAACGCTGAGTCCGAAGGACGCGCTGCTCGCGCCGAGGAAGACGATCTTGGTGACGGCTGCCATGAACAATTTGTGCCAGCGCCGCGCGTCCCCCTTCCTGATCCAGATCAAACCGCCGCGAAGTGTTCGGCGCGGCGGCGCACCAATCGGTCATGCTGATCAGCCGAAGTCGAGCACCACGCGACCGTCGATCTTGCCGGCCTTCATGCGGTCGAAGACGGTGTTGATCTCCGACAACGGCGCCGTGGTCACCTCGGCCGTCACCTTGCCGTCCGCGGCAAACGCAATGGCTTCGTCGAGGTCACGCCTGGTGCCGACGATCGAGCCGCGCACGGTGATGCGCTTCAGCACGACATCGAAGATCGGCGTCGGGAATTCGCCCGGCGGCAAGCCGACAAGGCTGACCGTCCCCTTGCGGCGGACCATGTGCAGCGCCTGGGCAAAAGCCGGCGTCGACACCGCGGTGACCAGCACGCCATGAGCGCCGCCGCCGGTGATCCGGATCACCTGCTCCACGGCATCCTTGTCGAGCGCGTTGACGGCATGTTCGGCGCCCGCCTCCAGCGCGAGTTTCAGCTTGTCATCGGCGATATCGAGACCGATCGCCTTCAGCCCCATCGCCTTCGCGTACTGGATGGCGACATGACCGAGGCCACCGACGCCGGAGACCACCACCCACTCGCCGGGCCGCGTGTCGGTCTCCTTCAAGCCCTTGTAGGTGGTGACGCCGGCGCAGAGGATCGGGGCGATCCTGGCGAAGTCCACATTGGCCGGCAGACGCGCGGCGAACGCCGCGGATGCGATCACGTATTCGGCAAAGCCGCCATTCACGCTGTAGCCGGTGTTGTGCTGGTGCTCGCACAGTGTCTCCCAGCCGGTCTCGCAATACTCGCAGCGCAGGCAGGCATCGTGCAGCCAAGCCACGCCCACGGCGTCGCCGACCTTGAAGTCGGTGACCCCTGGCCCGAGCGCCGCGACGATGCCGGCCGCCTCGTGACCCGGGATGAACGGCGGCACCGGCTTCACCGGCCAATCGCCGGAGGCGGCGTGAAGATCGGTGTGGCAGACGCCGCAGGCCTTCACCCTGACCAGAATCTCGCCGGGTCCCGGCGCAGGAATTGGAACGTCCTCGATGACCAGCGGCTTGCCAAAGGCTTTGACGACGGCGGCTTTCATGGTCTGCATCTGTCTGCTCCTCATGTCGCGGCGCAAACTAACGACGTCGGCGTATTCCGATCTTGATCGGCATCAAGCCGCGCCGCCGCATGAAGTAACAGTTTGATGACAGCGCAATGTGCCCGTTTCTGTCAGGCGTGAAATTTGAGTCCGTCGACGACCTTGTCGACCACCTTGCGCTCCGCACGAAACGCCAATCCCACCAGATTGAGATCGGCGCGCGTCACCGCCTTCACGGCATCACGGTTGGCCTCGTCATGGGTGGTCTTGAACATGTCCTCGGTGTAGAGCGCAGGCTTCACGCTGCGCGACAGCGCCCGATCCAGGGCACGCGCCAACGCGGCACGATCCGGCGCGCCGTAGATCAGGATCGGCTGCCCGATCAACGCGTGATACAGGGTTGCCGAGCCGTCCTCATAAGGTGCGCCAATGCATTCGGGGAACGCGGCGGCGATGCCGCTGGAAAGAAACGCCGCGACGTTGAGCTTCTGCCAGGCTTCGAGATCGTTGCGGATGATCAGCGCGATCTTGGTGTCGAATTGCATGTCACTTCCGGGGTTCGATGTCATCGAACGCCGAGAATAGCCGAGCCGTTCTCGGGGTGAAGCATCGAAATGAAAGCGGACGTGGAACCCCGGCAGCCGAGCCGTTGAGATCATCAGACTTGAATCAACCCTTGGCGTCGCAGACCCAGGCGCGGATGACGCATTCCTTGCCGCCATATTTGTAGCATTCCCGGGTCGCCTCGTTGAGCGAGGTCGAGATCGTCGGCCGAACAGCATAGCCGTGGGCGCCGCAGGGATTGGTGAGATCGACCGCGAACGCGGCGCAGGCCTTCTTCATCGTCACCGCGGTGCAGTCGCCC
This sequence comes from Bradyrhizobium sp. HKCCYLRH3073, assembly GCF_051167995.1. NCBI lineage: Bacteria > Pseudomonadati > Pseudomonadota > Alphaproteobacteria > Hyphomicrobiales > Nitrobacteraceae > Bradyrhizobium > Bradyrhizobium sp. HKCCYLRH3073. Next base: position 125,874 of record NZ_JBNPUD010000006.1, on the reverse strand, counting down.
TTGCACTGCTTGAGCGCGGCGGCCTTGGCGAGATGCTCCGCCGGATAGTCGAACGCCTGGCCGTAGGCGGCGCACCGGCCCATGGCGAAGGCGCCGGCGGCGTGGGCCGGGCTGATGGCGCTGGTGCTCGCGATGCGCGCGGCAGCAACGATCACGGTCAGTCCAAATGCAAACAGCGCGACACGGCGCGCAGCGGTCGAAATGATCACTCTCTCCTCCCCCGAGGCCCAATGTCGGCAAATCTAGCCGGGGGTCGTTGAGACTTGGTGAATGGGAGGTTGAGGGCGGGCTACGTGGGCTCAGCCACGCCGCGCGGCTTCCAGCGCCTGCGGCGTGTCGATGTCGAGAAACGCACTGTCACCATCGACCGGCACCTCGGCGACGGCCTCGGTGTGCTTGGCGATCAGGTGCCGCGCGCCGACGTCGCCGTCCAGCGTCATCAGCTCGGCGAAGAAGCGGCGCGACCACAGCACGGGGTTGCCGCGGCGTCCTTCGGACACGGGCACCACGATCAAATTGCCGCGATCGGGCGCGAACGCGGCGATCAGACGGTCGAGCAGATCCGAGGAAACCATCGGCATGTCGCCGAGGCACACGACCGCGCCATCGACGCCCTCAGGCACCGCGGCAATGCCTGATTTCACCGAGCTGGCGAGGCCGCCGGCGAAATCGGGATTGCGGACGAAGCGGACCTTCAGGTCGGACAGCGCCTGTTCGACCAGCTCGGCCTGATGACCGGTGACGACGATGACCTCACAAGCCTTGGAGGCCAACGCCTGCTCGGTCACGATCCGCACCAGCTTCTTGCCGTCCAGCTCGGCCAGCAGCTTGTTCGGCCCTCCCATCCGGGTCGAGCGCCCGGCCGCGAGCACGATCGCGGCGACCTTGCGTTCGCCCTCGGCCTCCGGCTTGGCGCGTGGCTGCGGCCGCGTCACGATTTCCATCAGCAGGCCGCCGACGCCCATTGCGGTCAGCTCGGCGCGGGTGACCTTGATGCCGGCGAGCAGCCGCATCAGCACCCAGTCGAAACCGTTTTCGGCCGGCGAGCGGGCGCAACCGGGCGCGCCGAGCACCGGCACACCGCCGGCATTGCCGATCAAGAGCAGATTGCCGGGATCGACCGGCATGCCGAAATGCTCGATGGCCCCGCCGATGCCGGTGATCGCGGCGGGAATGACGTCGCGGCGGTCGGCGATCGCGGACGCGCCGAACACGATGACGAGCTCGGCGCCCAGCGCCAGCAGCTCCCTGATCGCAGCCGCCAGCGCGGCCTGCTCATGCGGCACGCGGCGCTCGGCGATGATGGTGGCGCCGGCCGGTGCGAGCCGCTCTGCGGTGACGCGCAGCGTCTTGTCGATGACCTTGGGCGCGAGCCCAGGAAGAAGCGTCGAGACCACGCCGACGCGCTTGATCACATAGGAGGCGATGCTGAGCGCGCCCCTGCCCGCCGCAGCGACGGCGGCATCTCGCAGGCGGCCTTCGACGCCGAACGGGATCAGCTTGACGGTGCCGACCATCTCGCCTTCGACCACCGGCTTGAACGCCGGCAGGGTCGCAAAGGTGATGGCCTCGTCGACGCCGTTGATGCGCTCGACCGCGGCGCGGTCGATCATCAGCACGCCGGCCTGCGCCGCGAACAGATTGGCGCGCCCGGTGAAGGCGCGATCGACGTGAATGCCCGTGCCGGCGACGACCTTGGCGACATCGGCGGCCGCCTCGTCCTCGGAGACGTCGCCGGTCTCGAGCCGGACGACGACGATCTCCTTGACCCCTTCCCGAGCAAGCGCCTCGACCTCCGCGGGACCGATCAACGTGCCCTTCTTCAGCACCAATGATCCCTTGCGCAGGGTGTGCACCGTCACCCCGCCGATCGCATCGGCCGGACTGGCAGGACCGAACTTCATGCCGCCTGCTCTTTCTCCTTGGCCGGCAGCCGCAACGTGGCGGTGATCTCGGCCATGATCGAGACCGCGATCTCCGACGGCGACACCGCGCCGATGGCGAGCCCGATCGGCGCATGGATGCGGGCGATGTCGGCATCGCTGGCGCCTTGCGCGCGCAGCCGGTCGCCGCGCTTGGCATGCGTCTTCCGCGAGCCGAGCGCGCCGATGTAGAAGCAGTCGCGCGAGAACGCGTGCAGCAGCGCCGGATCGTCGATCTTGGGATCATGCGTCAGCGCGACGAAGGCCGTGTAGTGATCGACGTTGAGCGGCGGCAGGGCCACGTCGGGCCATTCCGCGATCAGCGGCACGTCGGGGAAGCGTTCGGGGCTGGCGAAGGCTGTGCGCGGGTCGACGACGGTGACGTCATAGCCCAGCGACTTGGCGATCGGCGCCAGCGCCTGACTGATATGGACGGCGCCGATGATCACGAGCTTGGCCGTCGGCGCGTAGACATTGAGGAACAGCCGCTTCCCGTCCACCTCGACCATGCCGCTCTTGCCCATGCGCAGATGGGTCGACAGCTCGTTGCGCAGCGGGTCAGTGGCGATGGCGGCGGCCTTGACCAAGCGCTGCGCGCCGGAGGCGACGTCGGTGACGAGGATGGCCGGACGGCGCGCGGCACGCTCGGCGTTCAGTTCTGCCAGCGTTGCAAGTTGCATCGGTCAGCCCACTTTCTCGACGAACACGCGGATGGTGCCGCCGCATGACAGCCCGACGTTCCAGGCCGTCTCGTCGGCGACGCCGAACTCCAGCATCTTGGGCTGGCCGCTGGAGATGACGTCGAGCGCCTCGGTGACAACGGCGCCCTCGACACAGCCGCCGGACACCGAGCCCAGGAACGTACCCTCGTCGTTGATCACGAGGTTGGAGCCGACCGGGCGCGGCGCCGAGCCCCAGGTCTCGACCACCGTGGCCAGGGCCACGCCGTGACCGGATTTGTGCCAGTCCTCTGCGGCCCTGAGGATGTCTTCGTCGCGATTGAGCATGGTCATCTCCCTCTCAGGCGGCGGGCCGGATCGCGCTGCGCTGATGCGGCGGCAGCGGCGACGACAGCGCCGAGATCAGCGTCTCGATCGAGGTCAAGTTATGCACCGGGCGGAATTCGTCAACGTGGGGCAGCATGGTTTTGATGCCCTGCGCCTTCGCCTCGAAGCCGGAATAGCGCAGCAGCGGATTGAGCCAGATCAGCCGCCGGCAGGAGCGGTGCAGCCGGTCCATCTCGAAGGCGAGCTTGCTGTCGGCCTCGCGCTCCAGCCCGTCGGAGATCAACAGCACGATGGCGCCCTGCCCGAGCACGCGCCGCGCCCACTGCTTGTTGAAGGTCTGCAGCGAGGTGGCGATCCTTGTGCCGCCGGCCCAGTCCTCGACATTGGCCGAGCAGCTCGCCAGCGCCTCGTCGGGATCGCGCTGCCGCAGCGCCCGCGTCACGTTGGTGAGCCGCGTGCCGAACAGGAACACCGAGACGCGCTTGCGCGCATCGGTGATGGCGTGGAGGAAATGCAGGAACAGGCGGGTGTACTCGCTCATCGACCCCGAGATGTCGAGCAGCGCCACGATCGGCGCCGGCTTCTCGATCCGCCCCAGGCGATGGAAATTGATGATCTCGCCCTCGGTGCGCAGCGCCTGGCGCAGCGTCTTGCGCATGTCGATGCGGTGGCCGCGCGGATCGGTGGTGTGGCGGCGCGTCTTCAGCTCGGCCTGCGGCAGCCGCATCTTGGCGATCGCCCTGGTGACCTCGGCGATCTCCGCCGCGCTCATCTGCGCAAAGTCCTTCTTCTGCAGCACCTCGCGGTCGGACACCGACAGCCGCAGGTCCTGCTCCTGCGCCTGCGGCTCCTCGTGCGTCTGCGGCTGCGACATCGCCTCCTGGACCCGGCGCGAGGCCGGCGGCGGCTTCTTCTTGGCGTGATCCGGCAGCGGCACCGAATCGAGCATCGACTTCCATTCCTCGGCGGGACGGAAGAACAGGTCGAAGGCCTGGGCGAAGATCAGCGCATGCTCGTGGCGCTTGACGAAGATCGATTCGAGCGTGGTGAAGACATCCGGCCGCTTGCCGATGTCGATGACCTCGAGCGCGGTCATGGCATCGATGACGGCGCCGGGCCCGACGGGCAGGCCCGCGGCGCGCAGCGCCCGCGCAAAGCCGGCGATGTTGTCGGCGATGCCGCCAGTCGGCGGCGCGAGGTGATTGATGCTGGTGGGCATGGCTCTATCCCCTCGTCATTCCAGACACACCTCAACTTGAAACCGTCATTCCGTTGCGCCCGAAGGGCGAGCCCGGAATCCATACTCACGATCGTGGTTATGGATTCCGGGCCTGCGTGCTGCGCACGCATTCCGGAATGACGACCTTTGTTAGAGGCACCAGCGTGAACTACGTCTCGCTGGTCGCGTCCTTGATCACCTTCTGCAACTGGTCGCCCTGCATGCGGGCGATGTCGTCCTGATACTTCAACAGCGCACCCAGCGTGTCGCCGACGACCTCGGCATTCAGCGAGCGCGCATCGAGCTCGGTCAGCGCGGTCGCCCAGTCGAGCGTCTCGGCGACCCCCGGCGACTTGTAGAAATCCTGGTCGCGCAAAGCCTGGACGAAGCGCACGATCTGCTGCGACAGCCGCTGCGAGATGCCGGGCAGCCGGGTCTTGACGATGGCGAGCTCGCGCTCGGCGGAGGGATAGTCGACCCAGTGATACAGGCAGCGCCGCTTCAGCGCGTCATGGATCTCGCGGGTCCGGTTCGAGGTGATGATGACGATCGGCGGATGCGGCGCCTTGACGGTGCCGAACTCCGGGATCGTGACCTGGAAGTCGGAGAGGATCTCGAGCAGATAGGCCTCGAACGCCTCGTCCGCGCGGTCGAGCTCGTCAATGAGCAGAACCGGCGCGCCGGCAACATCCGGCTCCAGCGCCTGCAGCAGCGGGCGCTTGATCAGGTAGCGGTCGGCGAAGATGTCCGACGTCAATTGATCGCGGTCGACCTCGCCGCCCGCTTCCGCCAGCCGGATCGCGATCATCTGCGCCGCCGAGTTCCATTCGTAGACGGCGGAGGCGACGTCGAGACCCTCGTAGCACTGCAGCCGGATCAGCTTGCGGCCGAGCGCCGCCGACAGGACCTTGGCGATCTCGGTCTTGCCGACGCCGGCCTCGCCTTCGAGGAACAGCGGCCGGCCCATGCGCAGCGACAGATAGGTTACCGTCGCCAGCGATCGCTCGGCCAGATAGCCGCGCGAGGACAACAATTCGAGCATCGCGTCGACCGATGCTGGCAGGGCCGGAGCACTCATGGGCGAGACCGCTTCCTTCTTCACGCGTCCGTCACGAAGCCGGAGCCTCGGGTTCGGCGGCTCCCTCCGACGCGGTTGAGGCCTTGGCGCCGGTATTGGCCGCATCGACCGCACGGCGCGCCAGCACGCCGATCAGATGAGCACGATATTCGGCGCTACCGTGAATGTCGCTGTTGAGGCCTTCGGCCGAGACCGGAATGCCTTCCAGCACCTTCGGCGAGAACCGCTTCTGCAGCGCCTCCTCGAAGGCGGGTACGCGGAACACGCCGTTGCCGCCGGCTCCGGTCACGGCGACCCGCACGTCCGACGGACGGCGGGCGACGAACACGCCGACCAGCGCGTAGCGCGAGGCCTGGTTGCGGAACTTGACGTAGGCCGCCTTCTTCGCCAGCGGAAAGCTCACCTTGGTGATGATCTCGTCCGGCTCCAGCGCGGTGGTGAACAGCCCGAGGAAGAACTCCTCGGCCTTCAGCTTGCGCTTGTTGGTGACGATGGTTGCGCCGAGCGCAAGGCACGCCGCCGGATAGTCCGCGGTCGGATCGTTGTTGGCGATCGAGCCGCCGATGGTGCCGCGATGGCGCACCGCGGGATCCCCGATCAGGCTCGCCAGATGCGCCAGCGCCGGAATCGCCTCGCCGACCGTTGCGGAGTTGGCGACATCGGCATGACGCGCCATCGCACCGATCACGAGGTTGCGGCCCTTGACCTCGATCGTATCCAGCCCCTCGACATGGGAGAGATCGACCAGATGCGGCGGGCTGGCCAGCCGCTGCTTCATGACCGGCACCAGCGTGTGGCCGCCGGCGACCAGCTTGGCGTCTTCGTTCTTGGTGAGGAGATTGGCGGCCTGGCGCACGGTCGCCGGCCGATGATATTTGAATTCGTACATGGGGAAATGTCCTGTGCGCAGCGGGCCGACTAAGGCGAGGTCAGACGTTTAGGCGAGGTCCGATTTGGCCATCGCCTTGGCGCCGGCGGCGATCGATTGCACGATGTTCTGATAGCCGGTGCAGCGGCAGAGATTGCCTTCCAGCTCCTCGCGGATGGTCTCTTCGCTGAGCTCATGTCCCTTGCGATGGACGAGATCGACCGCGGTCATGATCATGCCCGGCGTGCAGAAGCCGCACTGCAGGCCATGGTGCTCGCGAAACGCCTCCTGCATCGGATGCAGCGGCGCGCCGTCGGCAGCGAGTCCCTCGATCGTCCTGACCTCGTGACCATCCGCCATCACGGCCAAGGTCGTGCAGGACTTGACCGCCTTGCCATCGAGATGGACGACGCAGGCGCCGCATTGCGACGTGTCGCAGCCGACATGGGTGCCGGTGAGGCGCAGATTCTCGCGCAGGAACTGCACCAGCAGCGTCCGCGGGTCGACATTCGCCGTGACGGGATTACCGTTCACAATCATGGAAATCTTGGCCATTCAGGACTCTCTATTATCCGCGCCACAGCGTTGCACTGCAGCGCAGCCCAGCAAAATCAGTCGAAAACCATCATATGGGCGCTCCCGGCGGCGGGCAACCTCGCCCCCGGCCGCGCATGGGTCGGTTGCGATCAGCCTTGAACCGCCTTGGCGAAGTTGGCGAAGAATTCGTCGGCGAGTTTCTTGGCAGTGCCGTTGATCAGCCGCTGCCCGAGCTGCGCCAGCTTGCCGCCGATCTGCGCTTCGACATTGTAGGTCAGCAGCGTGCCGCCGTCCTTGTCCGCCAGCGCGACGACCGCGCCGCCCTTGGCGAATCCGGCGACACCGCCCTCGCCTTCGCCTGAGATCTTGTAGCCGTTCGGCGGATCGAGATCGCTCAAGGTCACCTTGCCCTTGAAGCGCGCGGAGACCGGTCCGACCTTCATCTTGGCGACGGCGCGGAGGCCGCCATCCTCGGTCCTCTCCAGCTCCTCGCAGCCGGGAATGCAGGTCTTGAGCACCTCCGGATCATTCAGCTTGTCCCAGACCTGCTCTCGCGAAGCGGCCAGCTGGACCTCGCCCGTCATCGTCATTGCCATGTGCATCTCCCCCCGATTGGCGCGGTTAGAGGCATTCAAGTAAAGCACCGAACGCCCAAAAGGAAGGGCGGGCAGCGCCCGGAAGCGTTGCAGAAAAGCCGGAGCACCGCAGCATTCCGGACCTCGCCGCCGTCGGGTTTTGATTGGCAGACGGCGGCGGCGGTGCTTAGTTCGCCATCAAATCTGCACGATTCCTCCGGCGGCGCGACCGCCTGCGACAAGGATTCCGCCCATGCCGATGATCGATGCCGACGGCTGTCTGTTGAATGTCACCGTCGAGGGCCGCGACGGCGGGCCGACCCTGATGCTGTCGAACTCGCTCGGCTCGACCCTGCAGATGTGGAAGCCGCAGATGCGCGCCTTCACGCAGGTGTTCCGCGTGATCCGCTATGACCGGCGCGGTCATGGCAAATCGCAAGTGCCGCCCGGGCCCTACTCGATCGAGCGATTCGGCCGCGATGCGCTGGCGATTCTCGATGACCTCAACATCGAGAAGGTGCACTGGTGCGGCGTGTCGATGGGCGGCATGGTCGGGCAGTGGCTCGCCGCCCATGCCCCTGAACGCGTCGGCAAGCTCGTGCTCGCCAACACCACCTGCTACTACCCCGATCCGGCAATCTGGGACGCCCGCATCAAGGCGGTCGAGGACAGCGGACTCGCTGGAATCGCCGACACCGTCATCGCCGGCTGGCTGACACAGGAGTTTCGCGATCACAATCCTGATGTCGCCGATCGGATGAAGGCGATGCTCGTGGCCACGCCCGTCGAGGGCTATCTTGCCTGCTGCGCGGCACTGCGCGCCTTGGATCTGCGCGAGGATCTGCCGGCCATCAAGAGCCCTACCCTCGTCGTGGCCGGCCGCTACGACAAGTCGACGCCGATCGCGATGGCGGAAGCGATCCGCAGCCGGATCGCCGGCGCCAGCATGACCATCGTCGATGCCGCGCACATCTCGAATGTCGAAGCGGCAGGCCAGTTCAACGATGCCGTGCTGGGCTTTCTGACCCAGCGCTGATGCACCGCGACGGATCGGGGCGTCATGCCTGCTGCGGCGACGGCGTCGCCGTGGGCTCCATCATCTTCGGCGGAGCGGATGCGGAGGACGGCGAGGCCTGCGTCGACGGCTTCTCCACGAGCATGACGATGGCCGTGCCGAGCAGCATCAGGAGTTCCGTGGCATGCAGACGCAACGCCTGGGGCTCCCCGACTTTGGCGGCCATGATCATGCTGAAGAAGGCGAGCATGCTGCCGAAGCCGAGCCCGATCGACAGCGCCTCGACATAGCCGGCCACCTTTCGCACCCGCGGAACCAGGATCAGCACCAGGAACATCGCGAAGAAGCCTGCGACCGTCAGTCGCGCCAGCGCAAGCAGCCAGGCGGCACGGACCGTCTCGATGCCCGACAGCTGCAGATGGTCGCTGATGAACAGCGCCACCGCGATATTCGGCCGCGCGAACAACCCCTGGATCGGCGAAACCATGATCTGAAACGCGATGATGGTCCAGGCGGGCACGAAATAGAGCGCCAGCAGCACACCGTTGACGCAGCTGAGCCGCCAATTCCTGATCACGCAATCCTTGATCATGTCACGCCCACCTTTGCATCCCACAAACCGCCCGTCCGGCCGATTTCCAGACGAGCTAACGCCCGGCAAACCCGCACGGCAATTTAAACCATTCGTTTACCTTAACAGGGGGGCGACGGGCGCGAGAGTCCACCGTCCAATCGCCGTGGAGACGGTGCTGATGACCTCGCCGGTCAGGCCTCGAATATCCGCGTGACAGCGGCCTTTCCGACCATCGACGCGTCCTCGAACATCTGCATCGCATCGAACATTGCGCCCGCTCGGTCTTCACCCCCGCGATGCGGCTCCTCCGGCGAAAGACCGCCGTCGCCGACGCCTGCATCAGGGCACGATCGATGCGCCGGCAGCCCGATCGCGGCAACAGCCGCTGATATCGCCCAGGCGCCTCGCAATTCTGTGCCGCCCCATCGGTGTTCTTGACTAGCGTCAAAGTAGCCGGACAATTAAATACTATCTTAACACGAGCGCCACTGCGTTTCGCACAGCGGGATGGTGATGCGGCAGGCAGCTGCCGAGCGGGAGTACCGCATGAGAGTAGCTCGGATCTTCGTCGGCATCCTCCTGCTCGCCGGCGGCCTTTACATCCTGATCGGCGAGCATTTCGCGGGAACTTCAGGCGACGCGACCGTCAATGCCCGGCTGTACGTCGTGCGCGCGCCGATCGAAGGCCGCGTGACGCTGGGGGTGAGCAATATCGGCGCCAGGGTCAATGCCGGGGAACTCATGGCCGAGATCGTCGATGACCGATTCGACACCACGCGCCTGCTCAATCTCGAGCGCGAACGTGACGAGCAGAAGATCGCGCTCAAGCGGGTTCCAGCGCAGCGTTCGGCGCTCGAGCAGGCCCGGGCCGCCTTCGCGACCCAGTCGGCCAACTACAAGACCGGCCGCGTCCGGCAGATCGCGGCACGCATCGCCGAGGCAAAGGCGGCAGAAGATGCCGCGGCCGCCCGGCTGAAGCTCGCGGATCTCACCTTCACGCGGGCCAACGAGCTGAAGGAACGCGGGGTCCAGACGATTGCCAGCCTCGACCAGGCCAGCGTGTCGCTCGACATCGCCAAGCAGGATGTCGAAAGCGCGAAGCAGCGCACCAACTATTTCGAGACCGAGCTGGGCTCCGCGCAATCGGGGGTCTTCATCGGCGACTCCTACAATGACGTGCCGTTCTCGATGCAGCGCATCCACGAGCTCGACCTGCGTCTCGCCGAACTTGACGTGGACGAGCAGCAGATCCAATCCCGCCAGCTCCAGTACGAGCAGCAGATCAACGCCGAGCGCGTCCGGATCAATCGACTGACCTCGGCGACGCTGAGGGCCCGCGTGCCGGGCATGGCTTGGGACTTCCTCGTCGACGATGGCGAGTATGCCCGTCGAGGTCAGGATCTCGTCAAGCTGGTGGACTGCAACAGTCTCGTGGTGACCGCGAGCGTTCCCGAAAGGCTCTACGACAGCCTGTCGATCGGTGTCCCGGTGCAGTTCCGTCTGTTCGGCGACGACCGGATATTCGATGGAACGGTGACACGTCTCGGCGGCTCGGGCGCCTCGCAGCTCTACGCCAATCTCGCCGTCGGCCCGACGCCGCAGCACTTGCAGCGCTTCGACGTCACCGTGGCGGTGCCAGATCTCGCCAAGCAGCCGGACCTGTCCTGCGCCATCGGGCGCACCGGCCGGGTGATCTTCACCAGCGGACCGGTCGCGGCATTCCGCCGCTTCGTCGCCCGGTACGGCTACTGATGCCGACGCTGTCACCATTTCTGTCCGCGTTCGCAGTCATTGCAGTCGTCATCGGACTGCGCCTCCTGGTGTTGCCCCTCCTGGACCCGAGGAAATGGTACTGGCGGGCCCTGCTCCTGAGCGGCTCGATCCTGCTGGCCTGGCGCTATGTCGCCTGGCGCTTCACGGAGACTCTTGCCCCGCTTGGCCTTACGCCGGATGGGATCCTCAGCTGGGGCTTCGCCATTCTCGAAGCGCTCACCGTCGTGTCGTCGTCCTTCGCCTTCCTGATCCTGACCCGGACCAAGGAGCGGACGACGGAAGCTGATCGCCATGCCGGCTGGTGGCTTCCGAGGCCGCCGCCTCGGGTCGACATCTTCATCACAACCTATAACGAGCAGCTCGAAGTCCTGGAGCGAACCATCGTCGGCGCCAAGGCCATCACTTATGCGGCATTACGCGTTTTCGTCCTCGACGACGGCAGCCGGGCCTGGCTCCAGAATTACTGCGCCGAGCACGGCATCGGCTATGTCGCCCGTACCGACAAGTCGCACGCCAAGGCCGGCAACATCAACAATGCCTTGCGGCTGCGCGCGGCGGATGCGGACCGGCCGGACTTCGTCGCCGTTCTCGACGCCGACTTCGTGCCTCATGTCGACTTCATCGAGCGGACGATGGCGCTGTTTCACGACCCGGCTGTCGGCCTCGTACAGACGCCGCAACACTTCTTCAACCCGGACCCGATCCAGCACAATCTCGGCATCGGCGCAGCCTACCCCGACGAGCAGCGCCACTTCTTCGACAACGTCGAGCCGGCGCGCGACGCCTGGGGCATCGCCATGTGCTGCGGGACCTCCTCGATATTCCGCGTCTCCGCCGTGGAGGAGATTGGCGGCGTCCCGACCGAGAGCGTCACCGAGGATTTCCTGCTCACGCTGCGCCTGTCTGCACACGGCTATCAGACCGTGTACCTGAACGAGGCGTTGTCGGAGGGATTGGCGCCGGAAGGCCTTGCGGAATACGTCGTGCAGCGCGGCCGCTGGTGCCTCGGCCTCATGCAGATCGCGCGCAACGTCTACAATCCGTTCGGCTCCCATGGTCTCGATGTCTTCCACCGGCTCAGCGTGCTCGACTCGCTGCTCTACTGGACGTCGACCTATCCGTTCCGCCTCGTCGCGCTGATCTGTCCGCTGCTTTACTGGTGGGGCGGCGTGACCGTGGTGAATGCCTCGATCGCCGACATCATCCGGTACTACGGCCCATATTATCTCTCGATCATGTACACGCTGAACTGGCTGTCCAAGGGACTGTTCATTCCGATCGTCAACGATGTCTCGCAGATCGTCGCAGCCTGGCCCGTGCTCCGTGCCGCCGCTCTCGGCCTTCTCTCCCCCGGCCCACACAAATTCTCGGTCACCGCCAAGGGCGGCGACCGCGCCAAGATCATCGTCCAATGGCCGCTGATGCGGCCCTTCCTGATCCTGATGACGCTGACGGTCGGTGGCCTGATCGTGTCGCTGACGTCCGATTTCGTCTTCAATACCACGGGGACCGCGGGAGACGGCGTCATCATCGTGATGTTCTGGACGGTCTACAACATTCTGGTGCTGTCGGTGGCGATCGCCGTTTGCATCGATCGTCCACGCTACAACCGGCCGCAACGTCAGATCGTCGAGCCGATAACCCTGACGGTCGACGGCAAGGCGCAACGCGGCTGGATCGTCAATCTCGGTCCCGGCGGCGCGCGGGTCAGCGGTCCCGTCGGCCTTGCGACCGGCACCACCGGCACGCTCACCCTGCCCCTGATCGGCGATATCCAGACCAAGGTCGCGGCTCCGACAAACGACGGCTACCGGCTCATATTTGGGGTAACGCCGCAGCAGCGTGCCCAGATCATCGAGCGCCTGCACACGGCAAGTGGAGTGCCGGGCGCCGACAGCGGCGATCTCGGCCGCATGCTGAAAGAACTCGCGCGAGCCGTGGCCGATTGAGGAGAACACGATGACCAGGCGACGGTGGAGCTTACAGACTACGGTGTTCCTCGGCGGCGCGATGCTGATCCTCGTGACGGCGCTGGCCGTTGCCATCCTCTATTCGGCGTCTCTGCAGCGGCGCGGCGAGGAACTCGCGATCGAGCAGCTGAGGACCCGCGGTGAGCTCAGCACAAACCTGCTGGCGCGACAGATGTACGGCACGTGGAGCGACGTGTCGCGGCTCGCCGCGATCATCGACCCAGCCGACGTCGCCGAGGCGCGCCGACAGATCCAGTTCGTGAGCGAGCTCGAGCCGCGCTATGCCTGGCTAGGCATCGCCGACCCCGGCGGCAAGGTGATCGCGAGCAAGGACCGGATGCTGGAAGGACGAAGCGTGGCCGACATGCGCTGGTTCCGGCAGGGTCTCGGGACGCCGACGGCTGTTGATGCCCACGAGTCGGAGGCGCTAGACCGGTTGTCGCAGACCGCTTCGGGATCGTACCGCTTCATTGCCATGTCGGCTCCGCTGATGCGCGACGGCACTCCCGGCGGCGTCATCGGGGCTCAAGTCGATTGGAAATGGGTGATCGAATCCGTCGCGGCGCTGGCGTCGCGCAACATCGACCTGGTGTTGCTGTCGCGCGAAAGTATCGTGCTGTTCGGGCCGCCGGATCTCGTCGGCAAGCAACTGACGATCGGCTCGGCGCAGGCCGCAAGCCGCGGGGCCTCGGTCGCGCTCATCGAGCGATGGCCCGACGACAAGGACTATTTCACCGTCACCATCCCCACCGTGGGCTACGCCGATCTGCCGAGCTTCGGCTGGTCCGTCCTGGTCCGGCAGGACGCCGTTGCCGCGATGGCCCCGACCCGCCAGTTGGTGCGCTCGTTCTGGTTCAATGTTGCCGGCGGCGTGTTCTCGATTCTGGTCCTGCTCAATTTCGCCGCGCAATGGGTGGCGACGCCGATGCGCCGTCTCGCCCAGGGCGCCGAGACCATGGTGAAAGATCCGTTCTCCGGCCTGCTGGCTCGGGAAACCCGGTACGACGAGGCGACGCGGCTGCGCGACGCCCTGGTCCGGCTTCAGTCGAAGCTGATGGGGAAAGTGCCTGGGCCGCCGGAAGACAGCGGTAGCGGCATATAGCGGCGCCGCAACCAGTGCGAGACCCCCCCTTTTCGGCGCTCGGTGCTGGGTTCCCTGGCGTTCGTTTGATGGCGACGGCCGGCCCCGAGGAAGGCAGGGGAACCGCGCCATCAAAGGAGGCGGGATAAGCCCGCAATTGTGGCACTGCACGCTGTTGCGGCACCCGGTTCCTAGCTGTTAGTACTGCCGCACGCGTCGCCTTGGGCGCGGGTGCATCTCCAGGCATACCAGCACCCGCTCTGCAAGGCCCCCGCCGCGTTGCGAACCGGTATCGGCAGTCTCACCCACGGCAGTTCATGGATTATTTCGCGCAACAGCTCATCAACGGCCTCGTCCTCGGCTCGATCTACGGCCTGATCGCCATCGGCTACACCATGGTTTACGGCATCGTCGGCATGATCAATTTCGCCCATGGCGACATCTTCATGATCGGCGGCTTCATCGCGCTGATCTCCTTCCTGGTGCTGGTATCGCTGGGCCTGACTGCGGTTCCGGTGGTCCTGCTGATCGTGCTGCTGGTGTCGATGGCCATCACGGCGCTCTATGGCTGGACCATCGAACGCGTCGCCTATCGCCCGCTGCGGCACTCGTTCCGCCTGGCGCCCATGCTGTCCGCCATCGGCATGTCGTTCGTGCTCACCAACTATTCGCAGGTGTCGCAGGGCGCGCGCGTCAAGCCGGTGCCGCCGATCATCACCGGCGGCTACACGCTGCACGAGGGCGCGAGCGGCTTCGTCGTCCAGCTCTCCAACATCCAGATCGTGGTGGTCATCACCACCATCGTTCTACTGGCGCTGTTCACCTGGCTGGTATCCCGCACGCGGCTCGGCCGCGACATGCGCGCCTGCGAGCAGGATCAGACCATGGCGGCACTGCTCGGCGTCGACGTCGACCGCACGATCTCGATGACCTTCGTGATCGGCGCGGCGCTCGCTGCCGTCGCCGGCATGATGTACCTGCTGTATTACGGCCTGGTCGATTTCTTCATGGGCTTCGTCGCCGGCATCAAGGCGTTCACGGCGGCGGTGCTCGGCGGCATCGGCTCGCTGCCGGGTGCGATGCTCGGCGGCCTCGCGATCGGACTGATCGAGACGTTCTGGTCGGCCTATTTTTCCGTGGAGTACAAGGACGTCGCGGCGTTCTCGATCCTGATCGTGGTGCTGATCTTCCTGCCGACCGGCCTGCTCGGCCGGCCCGAAGTCGAAAAAGTCTGAAGATGGAGTCCGCGTGAGCGCGTCCCTTCCCGCCTCGTCGAAAGGCTCCGAACCGGTTGGAGCCGCCTTCATCCTCAGGAAGGCCTTTCTCAGCGCACTGGTCGCTCTCGGCCTGTTCTCCCTGATGGTCGGCGTCCGCACCGAAGCGGGCCAGAGCGGCCAGCTCGTATACTGGACCCGCTTCGGCGACCTCGCCAGCCTGGTTGCGGCGGTGTTCGTCGGCTCGATCGTGGTCGAGCTGCTGCGGCTATGGCTCGGACCGCGCGGCGGCCTCGGCAGCTTCGTTCCGCCGTCCGTGCAGAGCGGCATGTCGGTCGCCGGCCGCTATCTCGCGCCGGCGCTGCTGATCTTCACCCTCCTGGTGCCGGTGATCTTCTACAATCAGCGTTACATCCTCGACCTCGGCATTTTGGTCCTCACCTACGTCATGCTGGGTTGGGGCCTCAACGTCGTGGTCGGTCTCGCCGGCCTGCTCGACCTCGGCTACGTCGCGTTCTACGCCGTCGGCGCCTATTCCTACGGCCTGCTCTCGACCACCTTCGGCCTGTCGTTCTGGATCTGCCTGCCGCTCGCCGGCATCCTCGCCGCATTCTGGGGCGTGCTGCTCGGCTTTCCGGTGCTTCGGCTGCGCGGTGACTACCTCGCCATCGTCACCCTGGCCTTTGGCGAGATCATCCGCCTTGTCCTCATCAACTGGCAGGACGTGACCGGCGGTCCCAACGGCGTCTCCGGGATTCCGCGACCGACGTTGTTCGGCATTCCGCTCACACCGGGCGAAGGCGGCCTTGCGTCGATGCTCGGCATCCCGTTCTCGCCGACGCATCGCATCGTCTTCCTGTTCTATCTGATCCTGGCGCTCGCGCTCTTGACCAACTGGGTCACCATCCGGCTGCGCCGGCTGCCGATCGGCCGCGCCTGGGAAGCGCTGCGCGAGGACGAGGTCGCCTGCCGCGCGCTCGGCATCAACATCACCACCACCAAGCTGACCGCATTTGCGACCGGCGCGATGTTCGGCGGCTTCGCCGGCGCCTTCTTCGCGACGCGCCAGGGCTTCATCAGCCCGGAATCCTTCACCTTCCAGGAATCGGCGCTGGTGCTCGCCATCGTCGTGCTCGGCGGCATGGGATCGCAGCTCGGCGTGGCGCTGGCGGCGCTCGCCATGATCGGCGGCTTCGAGCTGTTCAGAAGCCTCGAGGACTACCGCATGCTGGTGTTCGGTCTCGCCATGGTGCTGGTGATGATCTGGCGTCCCCGCGGCATTGTCGGCCATCGCGCGCCGACCGTATTCCTGGAAAAATCCAAGAGCATCTCTTCGGACCTCGTCAAGGAAGGCCACGGATGAGCTCCGCTCCCATTCTCGCACTCGAAAACCTCACCATGCGCTTCGGCGGCATCGTCGCCGTCAATGCGCTGTCGTTCACCGCACAACGCACGCAGATCACGGCCCTGATCGGCCCCAACGGCGCCGGCAAGACCACCGTGTTCAACTGCATCACCGGCTTCTACAAGCCGACGTCAGGCGTCATCCGCCTGACCCATGATGACGGCGCGCAGTTCGAGATGCAGAAGCTGAAGGACTTCAACATCTCCAAACAGGCCAAGGTGGCGCGGACGTTCCAGAACATCCGGCTGTTTCCGGGCATGACGGCGCTCGAGAACCTGATGGTCGCGCAGCACAACGCGCTGATGCGCGCGTCCGGCATGACGCTGCTCGGGCTGCTCGGCGTGCCCTCGTGGCGCGCGGCCGAGCAGAGCGCGATCGACAATGCGGTGTTCTGGCTGAAGCGCGTCGGTCTGATCGACCGCGCCGACGACGCGGCCGGCAATCTGGCCTATGGCGACCAGCGCCGGCTGGAGATCGCGCGCGCGATGTGCACCTCGCCGGCCCTGCTCTGCCTCGACGAACCGGCCGCCGGCCTCAACGCGCGGGAGAGCGCGGCGCTGAGCGAGTTGCTGCTGTCGATCCGGGCCGATCACGCCACGTCGATCCTGTTGATCGAGCACGACATGAGCGTCGTCATGGAAATCTCCGACCGCGTCGTCGTGATGGACTACGGCGTCAAGATCGCCGAGGGCACGCCGCGCGAGATCCGCGACGACCCGAAGGTCATCGCCGCCTATCTCGGCACCGATGAGGAAGAGGCCGCAGCCGTGATGGAGGCCGAGGCGTGAGTGCGTCCCTGCTCGCGATCCGCAATCTTCGCGCGTCCTACGGCAAGATCGAAGCGCTGAAGGGCGTCGATCTCGACATCCAGCCCGGCGAGATCGTCGCGCTGATCGGCGCCAACGGCGCCGGCAAGTCGACGCTGATGATGTCGATCTTCGGCCGCCCGCGCGCGAGCTCCGGGCACATCGTCTATGACGGCAACGACATCACGCAGGTGCCGACGCATCAGATCGCGCGGCTGCGCATCGCACAGTCGCCCGAGGGACGCCGCATCTTTCCGCGCATGAGCGTGGCGGAAAACCTGCAGATGGGCGCCGATGCCGGCGAGACGACCGACGCCGAGCGGGCCGCCACGCTGAAGCGCGTCTTCGCGCTGTTTCCCCGGCTGAAGGAGCGCATGGACCAGCGCGGCGGCACGCTGTCCGGCGGCGAGCAGCAGATGCTTGCGATCGGGCGCGCGCTGATGAGCCGGCCCCGCCTGCTGCTTCTGGATGAGCCCTCGCTCGGCTTGGCGCCGCTGATCGCCCGCCAGATTTTCGACGCCATTCGGACACTCAACCGCCAGGACGGCCTCACCGTGCTGATCGTCGAGCAGAACGCCAATCATGCGCTGAAGCTCGCCCATCGCGGCTACGTACTGGTCAACGGCATGATTACGCTGTCGGGCACCGGCACCGAGCTGCTGCAGCGGCCGGAGATCCGCGCCGCCTATCTTGAGGGCGGCCGCCACTGAGGCGGGCCCTCAAAACCCGGCCAGAATGGCCTTAGTCCTTCGTAGGTGTGGTCAAAAATTGCCGGTGACTTCGCCGGAAAATCAGCCACAATGCGCGCGGTCTGCGGCCCGCCGTTCGGGCCGTTCCGTGTCGACCTACCCCCCGCGAGGATTTCTCATGAAACCACTCAAACTCATCGGCTTGGCTCTGGGCGCATCGCTGGCGCTCTCGACCGCAGCTTTCGCCGAAGACATCAACATCGCCGTGGCCGGCCCCATGACCGGCAGTGAATCGGCCTTCGGCCGCCAGATGCAGAACGGCGCCGAGATGGCGGTGGCCGACCTCAACGCCGCCGGCGGCGTGCTCGGCAAGAAGCTCGCACTGCAGGTGGGTGACGATGCCTGCGATCCGAAGCAGGCACGCTCGGTTGCCGAAAAGCTCGCCGGCTCCGGCATTCCGTTCGTCGCCGGCCATTTCTGCTCGTCGTCGTCGATCCCGGCCTCCGAGGCCTATGCCGACAGCAACGTCCTGCAGATCACGCCCGCCTCGACCAACCCGCTGTTCACCGAGCGCAAGCTGTGGAACGTGGCGCGCGTCTGCGGCCGCGACGACCAGCAGGGTCTCGTCGCCGCCAACTACATCGCGAAGAACTTCAAGGGCAAGAACATCGCGATCCTCAATGACAAGACCACCTACGGCAAGGGTCTCGCTGACGAGACCAAGAAGGCGCTGAACAAGGCCGGCGTCACCGAGAAGATGTTCGAGTCCTACAACAAGGGCGACAAGGACTTCAACGCGATCGTCTCCCGCTTGAAGCGTGACAACATCGATCTCGTGTATGTCGGCGGCTATCATCAGGAAGCCGGCCTCATCCTGCGCCAGATGCGCGACCAGGGTCTCAAGACCATCCTGATGGCGGGCGACGCGATGAACGACAAGGAGTTCGCCTCGATCACCGGTCCTGCCGCGGAAGGCACGCTGTTCACCTTCGGCCCCGAGCCGCGCAACAAGCCGAGCGCGAAGGCGATCGTCGACAAGTTCAAGGCCAAGAACATCGATCCCGAGGGCTACACGCTCTACACCTACGCCGCGATCCAGGTCTGGTCGCAGGCGGTGAAGAAGGCCAATACCACCGACGCCAAGAAGGTGATGGACACCATCAAGGCCGGCGAGTGGGACACGGTGCTGGGCAAGCTCGGCTTCGACGCCAAGGGCGACATCAAGCAGATCGACTACGTCGTCTACAAATGGGACGCCAAGGGCGGCTACGCCGAGCTCGGCGGCAAGGGATCCTGATAGGAACTCCCGCTTCGACCATCAGCTGGATGCAAACGCCCCGGTCATCGACCGGGGCGTTTTGTCGAAGCGCCTGAAGGAAATTGCGAAACTCCGTCATACGGAGAGAAAGTAGCAGGCCGGCTCAGCCGGCACAGGCCGAAAGCGATGCGGCCCCCTTCGCCGCGACTGCCGACCGGGCCGTTTCGACGGCGCGCATCAGCTCCGCCGGGCGGAACGGTTTCTGCAAGTACACGACACGGGTCAGCTCGTCCGACATCGATGCGCCATCGAAGGCGTTCATACCGGAGACGGCGACCACCGGCACGTCGGGAACCAGCGCACGCATGCTACCGATGAGATCGAGCCCATTGGAATCATCGAGATAGATGTCGACGATGGCCGCATCGAATGCCTGGTCGCGGAACAGCTGCAGTCCGGACGCGGCGGTTCCCGCTTCGACCACGTCGAACTGATTGACGCGCAGCACCATGGAGATCATGGCGCGCACATCCTTCTGATCGTCGACCACCAGAATCCGTGGCATCAACTTCTCCAGAATTTTTCCGTTGGACAGCCTACAACATCGAAGGAAATCGAGCACAACTACCGGTATATTTATCTCATTAGCGGTAAAGGTGCAGTTACTTCTACTATCGACTCATTCTACAGAACGTCTCGATCTGGTACCATACAACCTTCATTAGAACATTGATTTTTATCGCGCACAAGTGGTGGCCGCCGCGTTTTGCACGTTGGCTCTGTTGCGCAGGATTCCTGGAGATGCAGAGCATCGAGGATCATCGCGAAGTCCTTCTGTCGACGTCCACCGCGACGCGCCGAGACCAGATCGCAGCATTGGCTGCGATTGCGATCTCGACCCTGCTGTTTGCCGCTGCCGCTCCCTTTGCAAAGGTGCAGTTGCCGGCAGTGCCTGCGTTCGTCGCGAGCTACCAATCGGCGTTGGCGCTGAACGATCTCATCACTGCGTTCCTGCTGTTCTCCCAGTTCGTGCTGCTGCGCTCCCGACCACTGCTGTGGCTGGCCTCCGGTTACCTGTTCACCGCGCCGGCGTCGCTGCTGCATACGCTGGTGTTTCCGGGGCTGTATTCTCACAGCGGCCTGCTCGACGCAGGGCCGCAGACCGCGGTGTGGATCTACATGATCTGGCACGGCGCGTTCCCGCTGTTCGTTCTCGCCTATGCGCTGCACGACCGTGTCCATCCGACACCCGTCAAATCCGTCGCGCTGTCGCTGTCGGTCGCCATTCTCGGCGTGGCGATCGCGCTTGCGGCACTGACCTGGGCGGTGATCGCCCATGATGCAGCGCTGCCCGCGCTCGTCCGCGCCGACGCTGCCACGCCGGCATTGAAGATCGTGGTCGGCGCCATCTGGTGCGTGACGTCGGCTGCCCTGCTCGTGCTGGCGCTGCGCCGGCCGCACAGCATTCTCGACCTCTGGGTCATGGTGGTGCTGTGCGCCTGGCTGTTCGATCTCTCGCTCTCCTCGCTGCTCAACGCCGCCCGATTCGACCTCGGCTACTACGCAGGGCGCATCTACGGCCTGCTGGCAGCGAGCTTCGTGCTTGGCGTCCTGCTCGCGGACAATGTCAGTCTGCAGGCAAGACTCACGCGGCTGTTGCAACGGCAGCGCCGCGAGAGCGAGAGCGAGCGGGCACGCTTCATCGCGCGCGAGCGGCTGTTCAGCGCCGTGGTGGAATCCTCCAGCGACGCCATCATCACGCTGACGCTGCAGGGCAAGATCACGTCATGGAACCGCGCTGCCGAACACCTGTTCGGATATCGCGCAGACGAGGCGCTCGGCCACGACATCGGCCTGATCGTGCCCGCGGAACGACGCAGTGAGGTCGATCGCATCCTGAGCCGGATCGGGGACGGCGAGAACATCGAGCATCACGAGACGATCCGCCGCCACAAGGACGGCCACGAGATCGAAGTGTCGCTCGGCGTGTCCCCGATTCTCGACGCGCGTGGCGCGGTCGTCGGCGCCTCCAAGGTCGCGCGCGACATCACCGAGAGCAAGCGCACCCGAACCGCCCTGACCCGTGAGACCGAGGAGCGCCGCCGCATCTTCGAGACCTCGCAGGACCTGATCCTGGTGGCCAACTCCTACGGACAATTGATGCAGGTCAGCCCGAGCGCGGTGGACGTGCTCGGCTACCGGCCGGAGGAGATGGTCGGCCGCAATGCCAGCGACTTCGTCTTTCCGCCCGAGCTCGAGGCGGTCCGTAGCCAGATGCGCGCCTGCCGCCGCGGCCGCGACGTCCACAATTTCGAGGCGCAGCTCCTGCACAAGGAAGGCCGCGGCGTCGTCCTGAACTGGATGGCGAGCTGGTCGGACCCGGTGCAGCGCCACTTCTTCGTCGGCCGCGACCTCACCGAGAAGCGCGCCGCCGAGGCGCAATTCCGCCAGGCGCAGAAGATGGAGGCGGTCGGGCAGCTCACCGGCGGCGTCGCCCACGACTTCAACAACATCCTCACCGTCATCACCGGCAGCATCGGCATTCTTGCCGACGCCGTGTCCGACCGGCCGGAGCTCGCCTCCGTCGCCAAGCTGATCGACGACTCCGCCGACCGCGGCGCGCAGCTCACGCGGCAGTTGCTGGCCTTCGCCCGCAAGCAGCCGCTGCAGCCGACGGATCTCGACGTCAACGCGCTGTTGAACGAGACCGCAGCCTTGCTGCAGCCGACGCTCGGCGCGCAGATCGAGATCGAGCGCACGCTCAGCTCCGATCCATGTACCGCACTGGCCGATCCGAACCAGCTCGCCACCGCGATCGTCAACCTCGCGCTCAATGCACGCGATGCGATGCCGCAGGGCGGAAAGCTGACGCTGGAAACGGCCAACGTCGCGCTCGACCAGGACTATGCCGACGCCCATAGCGAGGTTGCCGTCGGCGATTACGTGATGATCGCTGTCAGCGATACCGGCTGCGGCATCCCGCCCGCCTATCTCGAGAAGGTGTTCGATCCGTTCTTCTCGACCAAGGGCACCGGCAAGGGCACGGGCCTCGGCCTCAGCATGGTGTTTGGCTTCGTCAAGCAGTCGGGCGGCCATATCAAGATCTATAGCGAGGTCGGCCACGGCACCTCGATCAAGCTGTATCTGCCGCACTCGGCGTCCGCTCCGGCCGCCAGCGCGGGCCTGCAGGCGCCGGACGCGCGCGGCGGCAACGAGACGATCCTGATCGTGGAGGACGATCCGCTGGTACGCCAGCACGTGATCGCCCAGGTCGGCAGCCTCGGCTACACCACCCTGGCCGCAGCCAATGCCGCCGAGGCGCTCGACGTGCTGGAGCGCCATCCGGAGATCGACCTGCTGTTCACCGACGTCATCATGCCCGGCGCCATGAACGGCCGCCAGCTCGCCGATGCCGCCCGCGCGCGGCGGCCGTCGCTGCGGACGCTGTTCACCTCGGGCTATACCGAGAATGCGATCGTGCATCACGGCCGCCTCGACGCCGGCGTGCTGCTGCTGCCCAAGCCCTACCGCAAGCCCGAGCTCGCACGCATGATCCGCATCGCGCTGGAGCGATGAAGCAGCGCGCTGTTGCATTGAGCCGCCGCGTCGGCCGCGCTATCCATCCGGCATCATCACCTGCAGCGAGGGCGACCGTGCAGAACCTCCTCACCGACATCCCTGGCGTGCGCGTGGGACACGCCGATGACGCGGCGCTCGCATCCGGCGTCACCGCGATCCTGTTCGATCAGCCGGCGGTCGCCGCGATCGACATCCGCGGCGGCGGGCCTGGGGTGCGCGAGGACGCTCTGCTCGATCCTGCGAATACCGTGGAACGGGTCGACGCCATTGCCCTGTCGGGCGGCTCGGCGTTCGGGCTGGAGGCCGCGAGCGGCATCCAGGCCTGGCTGGCGGAACAGGGGCGCGGCTTTGCCGTGCGCGACGCGCTGATCCCGATCGTCCCCGGCGCGATCATGTTCGACCTCTTGAACGGCGGCAACAAGGCCTGGGGTCGCTACGCGCCCTATCGCGAGCTCGGCTATGCGGCCGCAGCGGCGGCCGACACGACCTTCGCGCTCGGCAGCGTCGGTGCCGGGCTCGGCGCCACCACCGCCAACCTGCAGGGCGGACTTGGCTCGGCGTCAGCGACGACGACAGGCGGCATCAAGGTCGCGGCCGTCGCGGTCGTGAATGCGGTCGGCAGCGTCACGGTCGGCGACGGTCCGTGGTTCTGGGCAGCGCCGTACGAGGTCGACGGCGAGTTCGGCGGCCGCGGCCTGCCGGCCGCCTTCACGCCGGACATGCTGGCGATGCGCATCAAGGGCGGCCCGGCGGCGTCGGCCTCCGAGAACACCACGATCAGCCTCGTCGTGACCGACGCCGTCCTGACCAAGGCGCAGGCCAAGCGGCTCGCGATGATGGCGCAGACCGGCATGGCGCGTGCGATCTATCCGGTGCATCTGCCGCTCGACGGCGACATCGTGTTCGCGGCGGCGACCTGCGCCAGGCCGATCGAGCCGCTGGTCGAGCTGAGCGAGCTCGGCATGGTCGCGGCCAACGTCCTGGCGCGCGCGATCGCCCGCGGCGTCTATCACGCGAGGCCGCTGCCCTTCGCCGGCGCGCTGCCGTCCTGGCAAGGCCGCTTCGGCAGCTGAGCCTACGCGCTGATCGCGGTCGTAGAAGACGTGGAGGCTGACAGCATGTTGGACTGCCGCTGGATCAGCTTCTCGATCATGTTGTAGGACGAGGTCGCAGCGCTGGACGCGGTGGTGGCCGCCGGCGTCGTCAGCGTCACCTTCGAGCCATCCGCGTAGGTGATCGTGGTGGTGGTCGACCCGTCGCTGTTGGTGGACGAGGAGCTCGAGGCGCCCGACAGCGCCTGCATCAGCGCATCCGCTCCTGCTCCCGACGAATTGCCGCTGCTGCCCGACCCGCCAGAGCCGGCCTGATGATGATGGCCACGACCGCTTCCCGCCCCCTTCAGCGCCGATGTCAGCTCGTCCATGCTGACACTGCCGTCGCCGTTGCTGTCGAGCTTGCCGAACACCTTGTCGGCATTGGCGAGGTTGGTGCCACCGGCGCCGAGCGCGTTCTCGAATTCCGACTTCGTGATCTGCCCATCGCCATCGCCGTCGACCTGTGAGAACAGGTCCTGCAGTGGGTTGGTCGAAGAACTCGCCGATGTCGACGATCCCGACTGGCTCTGCGCCGCCAGCAACGCGTTCATCGTCTCCGGCGCGATCTGCCCGGAGCTGCTGCTGCCGGAGCTCGACCATGGGCTGAAATTGCCCGAGTTGCTCGAGCCGCCGCCGTTCAGACTGAACAGGCCACCGCCGGAATTGCCCGATTTGCCGGAACCGGACTTGGTGGATCCCAGCGACTGCAGTCCATCCAGGACCGACGACGCGGCCCCCAGTGCAAGACCCCACATGGCGAAACTCCGAGAAGGCCGCTATGAGCCGCGGCGACAACAATCCTGCGCCTTCCCTCGCAATCGCCGTGCCACCGCCAAACCGCTGATATGTCGGGATATTGCGCCACGTTGCTGACGCCTGAACCCGGCACTTCATGCCGCGCCCGGCAGATTTTTCCTGCCCACGTTGCCGCAACCGCGCCCGCATGATACGGCGACAATCCCGATCGCACTGGAACAGCCGTCCATGACCCAGCCCTTCACGCCGCGTCCGCTCGTCATCGCGCCTTCGATCCTGGCGTCGGATTTCTCCAAGCTCGGCGAGGAGGTTCGCGCCGTCGATGCCGCCGGCGCCGACTGGATCCATCTCGACGTCATGGACGGCCATTTCGTGCCGAACATTTCCTACGGCCCTGACGTGATCAAGGCGCTGCGCCCGCACACCACCAAGATCTTCGACGCGCATCTGATGATCACGCCGTGCGATCCCTATCTCGAAGCCTTTGCCAAGGCCGGCTGCGACCACATCACGGTCCATGCCGAGGCCGGCCCGCATCTGCATCGCTCGCTGCAGGCGATCCGCGCGCTCGGCAAGAAGGCCGGCGTCTCGCTCAACCCCTCGACGCCGCTCAACGTCATCGAATACGTGCTCGACCTCGTCGACCTCGTGCTGATCATGTCGGTCAACCCCGGCTTCGGCGGCCAGGCATTCATCCCCTCGGCGATCGGCAAGATCCAGGATCTGCGGGCGATGACCGCTGGCCGGCCGATCGATATCGAGGTCGATGGCGGCGTCGGCCGCGACAATGCCGGCGCGCTCGCCGCCGCCGGCGCCAACGCCTTCGTCGCAGGCTCCGCCGTGTTCAAGGGCGGCACGGAGGAGGCCTATCGCAGCAACATCTCCGCGATCCGCAGCGCCGCCACGTTGGCGCGCGGCGAAGCGATCTGAGGCACGCGAGGCGGGATGCACGCGCTCACGCCGCAGCCGCTGACGAAAGCCGCGTTCGCCGCCTTCGGCGACGTCGTCGAGACCGATGGCGCCCAGCCCATCGACATCAACCAGGGCTTTGCCCGCCGCTGCAACGGCCTCGCCGCCATCGACGTCACCTCGGGCGGCGTCGACGTCAATATCAGCCTGTTCGAGGCCAAGCCGCGGCCGCTCCCGATCGAGATCAGGCTGATGGAGCGGCATCCGCTCGGCACCCAGTTGTTCATGCCACTGCAGGACCGGCCTTGGCTGGTGCTGGTCTGCGCCGATCCGCGGGATCCCGCGAGCTACCGCGCCTTCGCCGCCAGCGGACGCCAGGGCGTGAACTACGCGCGCAACGTCTGGCATCATCCGCTGCTGGTGTTCGACGAGGCCTCGCGCTTCATGGTGGTCGACCGCATGAGTCCCGACAATCTCGAGGAGCTGTGGCTCGACCAGCCGCTGTTCCTGAGCATCCCCTGAATCATGGCGCGCGGGCGTGCCGATCCGCGCGCAGGAGAGACGACGATGGACAAGCCGAACTACTTCGTGCCGCAGGGCGGCCACCCGCCGCAGACCGATCTTCTCACCGGACGCGCCGTGTTCACCGAGGCCTACGCCGTGATCCCGAAGGGCGTGATGCGCGACATCGTCACCTCGGCGCTGCCGTTCTGGGACAAGACCCGGACCTGGGTGATCGCGCGTCCCCTCTCCGGCTTCTCGGAGACGTTCTCGCAATACATCGTCGAGGTGTCGCCCGGCGGCGGCAGCACCCAGCCGGAGCCCGATCCGGAAGCCGAGGGCGTGCTGTTCGTCGTCGGGGGCGAGATCGCGCTGACCGTCGCCGGCACCGAGCATCGCCTGGCCAAGGGCGGCTACGCCTTCCTGCCGCCCTCCTGCAGGTGGACGCTGAAGAACGCCAGCGCGGCGCCTGCGACCTTCCACTGGATCCGCAAGGCCTATGAGGCCGTCCCCGGCATCGCCGCGCCGGAGCCCTTCGTCACCAACGAGGCGACGATCGCCCCCGTCGGCATGCCCGGCACGGACGGCCGCTGGGCCACCACCCGCTTCGTCGATCCGCTCGACGTCCGCCACGACATGCACGTCAACATCGTCACCTTCGAACCGGGCGCCGTGATCCCGTTCCTGGAGACGCATGTGATGGAGCACGGGCTCTACGTGCTCGAGGGCAAGGCGGTCTACAAGCTCAACCGCGACTGGGTGGAGGTCGAGGCCGGCGACTTCATGTGGCTGCGCGCCTTCTGCCCGCAGGCCTGCTACGCCGGCGGACCCGGCCGCTTCCGCTATCTGCTCTACAAGGACGCCAACCGCCACATGAAGCTGCGCCCGTTCCGGTGAGGGGCGCGGGCCCGCGAATGCTCCGGCAACGCCGGACCTCGTAGGACGCGCGATCGGAACCGGACTTCTATCTCAACTCTAACGCCTCACGTCCCCGATACGGCCTTGCCCGGCGCGTCGTCATCCTCATCATCCGCCTCTCGCGCGGCGTGGCGTGTGCGGACGACGGTGACAGTGCACCCCGCCTCCGCGGCGACCTTCGCCGAGACGCTGCCGAGCAGCGAACGCAGCACCGAATCGCGACGGGCGCCGATGATGATGTGGTCGACCTGGTTGGCCTCGGCGAACTCGATGATGGTGGCGGCCGGATCGACGGCCTCCAGCACATGCACCGTCAGCCGGCTGGCGTCGAGCTTGAGCGGCGTCGCCCAGTGCTTCAGCGCGACCATGCGGTCGATGTGCTTGTTGTTGCCCTCCTCGTCCAGGGT
The DNA here is from genome assembly GCF_051167995.1 of Bradyrhizobium sp. HKCCYLRH3073. Classification (NCBI taxonomy): domain Bacteria; kingdom Pseudomonadati; phylum Pseudomonadota; class Alphaproteobacteria; order Hyphomicrobiales; family Nitrobacteraceae; genus Bradyrhizobium; species Bradyrhizobium sp. HKCCYLRH3073. The sequence goes on along the minus strand of NZ_JBNPUD010000006.1, from coordinate 98,719 downwards.
GCGGTCGATGGTGAGGCGCCCGAGCTTCAGCACGTTGACGCAGGCGAGCCGCGCCGCAGGCAAGGTCGCGAGGATGCGCTGCGCGGTGAGCCGCAGCGCGCCGTTGAGCTCCTCGCCGCCTTCCGCGGTGTCGATCGCGACCGCCACGATCGGACTGGAGGCGATCTGCACCGCGACATCGGATGCTTTCTGTTCCGGCTGCACCAGGCCGCGGTTGAAGCGGCGCCGCCACACGGTGGTGATCGGATCGCGCTTGAGCTTCTCCGCGCGCGCCGTGAGCTTGACCTGGTCGGGATGGCCGAGATCGAAGGCAAGCTGCGCCGCGGTCGGGTAGCGCCAGACCGGCTCGATCTCCAGGCAGCGCAGCACGATCTCCTGCAGCCACGGTGGATAGTCCGGCTTCAATTGCCGCGGCGGATAGGGATCGCGCCAGAGACGCCGGCGCATGCCCCGCAGCGTCTCGGTCTCGCCGAACGGCCGCACGCCGGTGGTGAAGAAGTAGAGCAGCACGCCGAGCGAAAAGATGTCGCTGCGCGGATCGCTGCGCGTGCCCATCATGCGCTCGGGCGCCATGTAGGGCGCCGTGCCGTAAGGCAGGCGGAACTCCTCCTGCAAGAGATCCGGCAAGTGCTTGTGGCAGGACAGGCCGTAGTCGATCAGCACCGCCTCCCCCGACGGCCGGAACATGATGCTGGAGGGCTTGATGTCGTGATGGATGACGTGCTGCCGGTGAATATCGGCGAGCGCGGTCGCGATCTTCGCGACCAGCACCCGCGCCTCCTCGTAAGCCAGCGGCAGCTCGGGCAGCCGCTTGTACAGCGTCTCGCCCGGAATCTGCTCGATCACGACATAGGCCTGGGTGGCGAAATCGCCGGTGCCGAAACAGGCCGGCACGTGCGGTCCCGACAGTTTTGGCAGGATCATCTGCTCCATCTCGAAGCTGACGATCGCCGCGGGATCCTCGCCCTCGGAGACGCGCGGCACCTTCATCAGGATGGGCCGGTCGATGTCCGGATGGGCGACGCTCCACAGCGTCGCCATGCCGCCGGAATGGACACATTCGCCGACCGTGAAGCCGTCGATCACGACGCCCGGCTGAAGTTTCGCTCTTGGCATGCTCTACCGCCCCATCGAGAGCCGCTGCGCCAGCCAGGGCGGCAGGCCGTTGTCGCGAATGCGCTGCGCCGCCGCGTCGACGTCATAGGGCACGCGGCAATAGGTCAGCTCGCGGGTCTTGGTGTCGAAGGTCACGAACGACGCGGCCGGATCGCCGTCGCGCGGCTGGCCGACCGAGCCGACCACGGCCAGCCATTGCCGGCCGCGCAACAGCTGAATGGGCATGTTGGCGGTCGGGGTGAAGCTCGTCATCTTGGCGGTGGCGGACATCGAATATAGCGCCGGACGGTGGATGTGGCCGCAGAACGTCACCTGCGCCTCGGTGGCGATCATGCTGCGCGCGGCATCGGCCGACGACTGCACATAGCGCCAGCGCGGCGGGCTGGACGCCTCCGCATGCACGAACAACCGGTCGTCGTCACCGATGCTCATCGGCAGCTCGGCGAGAAAGCGGCGCTGCTCGGCGCTGAGCCGGCCGCGCGTCCATTCCATGGCTGCCTGCGCCTCGGCATTCATGGTCTCGCTCGCGACCGAGACGGCATTGTCGTGGTTGCCGCGCACCGCCAGCCCGCCCTCGGCGACGATCTCCATGACGGTGTCGACCGACCATTCCGGATCGGCGCCATAGCCGACGATGTCGCCGAGGCAGATGAGACGATCCGCGCCACGCGCACGCGCCGCCTCCAGGCACGCCGCAAAGGCCTGCCGATTGGCATGGATATCGGTGAAAATCGCAAGCAGCACGCCGTTCCTCCCGGTTCAACCGTACAAGCGGGCTTCGCACGGAATTTGAGCAACATCAAACCGGCCGGGCCGGGCAAGGGTTTTGAGCGCTGGCGGTTGACGCGCGGTCTTTCGTTCTCGCGGCGGCTCACGCCCGAGCTTTGCGATCGCGGTGCCCAATCGACAAGCGAGAGGGCGCGGGGAATGCCGGGTGAAGGCCTCACCCATGGCCCGCCTGCAGAAAAACGCAGGCGGCAGTCACCACAGGTTCAGCCGAACATCCGGCATTCCCCGCGCGACGGTTTTAACGCTTATATCGTGATCTCCCCGGGGACCGGCTTGTTGACCCCGTCATTGACGCAGCGCGCGAGCGCTGGCGTCAGCTTGACCTCGGCACCGGGAGGCCAGGACGACACGACTTCACGTCCGCAGGCCAAGCGCTCGTCTCACGCCAGCCCAGCGTCCATCGCTTCCCCGCCCCACGTGTCGTGACGATCGCGCGCTACGCCCCTCTGCTCGGGACGGGATGATAGCGTACAGCATGATTTCTGAAAAAATGAAATAGATTTCTTGGATGGCGCTTGCTACACGGCGAAATCCGTTCCCGCGTCTCACGCTCCGGAATAACCGATGATTATCGCTGTTTGGAACGAAGTACTTGGTGGTGTCGATCTGATGGTCGATACCGACGGCGTCGATGTGTTGATAGATCAATTGACTAGACTTAAGACGCAAAACAGAAATCACCTGCATATTTATGATGTCGGGCTGACATCTCCTTGGGGACACAAGCAGGTTGCCAAGCAGATCGTCATCAATTGGATTGGCGAACCCGACCTCTTTGAGGAGGAGGAGTCGTAGTCCGTGCGCCCACGCCGGAAGCGGCAGTCGAGTGTCTCACGCGCTCTGTCGGTGAACCCGGATATCGCTTTCGCTCTTCCGGGCTACACGATGATGAAGACCTCGCTGCTGTCATAGTCCCCGCCTCGCATGGTCGATGAGCGCGCGGAGCTTGGGCGCCAGGTTCCGGCGCCTTGGAAAGTACAGGTAGAATCCGGCAAACGGCGCGGAAAAGCTTTCGAGCAGAGGCACCAGTTCGCCACGCGCGACGTAGGGCTGGAACGTCTCCTCCATGCCGAAGGTGATGCCGCCGCCCGCGCATGCGGTGCGGATCATCAACGACATGTCGTTGGTCGTCAGGCTGGGCTTCACCTCGACATTGAAGTCCCTGCCCGCTTCGGTGAACTCCCAGCGATAGGGCGCGACCAGCGGAGCGGGCCGCCAGCCGATGCAGGCATGATGAATCAGGTCGCGCGGGTGCGCCGGCGCGCTGTGTTCTTCCAGATATCTCGGTGCGGCGAAGGCCAGCTGCCTCTGATCTCCGGACACCGGGACAGCGATCATGTCCTGCGCGATGACTTCTCCGAGGCGCACCCCCGCGTCGTAGTGCTCGGCGACGATGTCGAAGGTGTCGTCGGTGATGGTGATGTCCAGTTCGATCGCGGGACAGGTTTGCATGAACGAGGCCAGCAATGGCCCGGAGATGAAGCGCTCGGCGATGGAGGACACGGCCAGCCGCAGCAGGCCGGACGGCGGCCCGGCCTTGTCGCCGATCTGCTCGGCGGCGGCATTCAGCGCGCCGATCGCCGGCGCGACATCGGCATAGAAACGGCGTCCCGCCTCGGTCAGGCTGAAGCTGCGGGTCGTCCGGCTGACCAGGGAAATCCCGAGATGGTCCTCCAGCCTGCCCATGGCCTGGCTGACGGCAGACCGCGTCACGCCCAGACGGTCCGCGGCAAGGCGGAAGCTCCCGGCCTCGGCGACTGCCACGAACAGCTCGATCATGTTCTTGTCGATCCGCATTGGTTAGACTCGCTTACCACCGAGACAATTATTGGGCAAATTGTCGTGACAATGCCGGCAAACTAGCTTCCGTCCGTCACCAACTGACGGGAGTTGAACATGGACAAGGTCATCCTGATTACCGGAGCTTCGAGCGGCATTGGCGCTGGGATCGCACGAGAGCTGGCCGCCACGGGCGCGCGGCTGCTGCTGGGCGCGCGCCGCCTGGATCGGCTCGAGGCGCTCGCCGCCGAGCTGCACGCGGCCGGCCAAACCGCCGAGGTTCGGGCGCTGGATGTGACCAACCGCGCCGAGGTCGCGGCCTTTGCCGAGGCTGCGCGCGCGATGTGGGGGCACGTGGACGTCATGATCAACAATGCCGGCATCATGCCGCTCTCGCCGATGGCCTCGATGAAGGTCGACGAGTGGGATCGCATGGTCGACGTCAACATCAAGGGCGTGCTGAACGGCATCGCGGCGGTGTTGCCCGGCATGCTGGCCCGCGGCTCCGGACACATCATCAACATCGCCTCGATCGGCGCTCTGCAGGTCGTGCCGACCGCCGCAATCTACTGCGCGACCAAGCACGCCGTGCGGGCGATCTCGGACGGGCTCCGGCAGGAGAATGACAAGCTGCGCGTCACCTGCATCCATCCGGGCGTGGTCGAGAGCGAACTCGCCAGCACCATCACGGACGAGACCGCAGCCGAGATGATGCGCAGCTACCGCGCGATTGCCCTGCAGCCGGACGCGATCGGCCGCGCCGTGCGCTATGCCATCCAGCAACCCGACGATGTCGACGTCAACGAGATCGTCGTTCGTCCGACGCGGGCGCCGTGAGGCGCAGGCGGCTCTACCGCAACACCACCTCGAGAAGGTTGGCGAGCCGCGCAGCGGCGAGCGCGGCCTGCTTGCGGGCAAGGTCGCGGGCGTTGGTCTCGTACTCGCGGGTCAATTCGACCGGCTGCTTGTCCGTGCGAACGGGAGAGGCATAGGCCACCGTCTTGGCGAGATCGAAGCTCTCTTGCGCCCACACCGCGGGGTCGATGATCTGCGCCTTGCCGGCGTCGGGCGTGACGGTCGACAGGCCTCCGCGCTGGTCGGCGTCGAAGATCGCGCCGAACACGGTCGAATAGCCGCCGAAGATGCCGTCCCAATAGGCGTGCAGATTCTGCGTCTCGCCGTTGGCGGCGATCACCTGCTCCTCATTGCCGCCGCGGTCGCCGCCTTTGTCGGGAAGCGCGGACGAATAGCGGGCGATGGCGTGCAGCGGCTGGTGCAGATCGCCGACGAGGTGGATGCTCCAGCTGAGGCTGTACGAACGCAGCGGCTCCGAGGCGTCGGTGTTCGCCGGCAGCTTGGCGATCATCAGCTTGAGCTGCGACACCGCATCCACAGCATCAGGGCGCGGCAGCGGCGTGTCGTCGGCCGAGAACAGCGCGTCCTTGTAGTGCCAATACTGATGCTTGAGGTGGCCGTACGGCACCAGCTGCTTCGCTGTCGAATCCGTCACCTGATCGTCGTAATAGTCCGGCTTCATCTTGATGTCGTCCGGCCAGGTCGCCGCATGCACGAAAGCGTATAGCTTCTCCTGTCCCGCAGGCGCGCCGGCAACCCAGCTGGGGTAGTCGGGATTGAGCTTGAGCAGCGCATCGGCCCGGTCCCGCGTCGCCGGGGATAGCTTCTTGTAGGCCAGATAGGCGATCTGCATGTGGCCCTCGTCCCACCAGGCCAGAGCCGGTCCGGCCGGCCACAACATCAGGGCCAAAAACGCAATCATCAGCTTACGCATCGCGAAGCCCCCCTCGAGATTCAATCAACAAATGAAACGCGCATTCGGCTGGATTACTAGACGATCCTGAGCCTAGCTTGAATGGAGAAAGTTGGCAATTTCACCGCTTGCACCGCGGTCATTTTCCGCCGTCATTGCGAGCGCAGCGAAGCATCCAGGGCTGCGAACTGGACCCTGGATTGCTTCGTCGCTTCGCTCCTCGCAATGACGGTGGCGAGTTATCGACTCTCCGCTGGGAGGCTCTTCCGCGTCGCCCCGTTCACTGCTCGTCCTTCGGCGGCATGCGCGGCGGCAGAAGTGGCGTGAACGAGACGCCGTCGCCGGCGTTCTTGGCGGCCTTGAACTCGCCGGTGGAGGGATCCCCGCCGGCGGTCTCGATGATGGTCTTCGGCAGGATGTATTCGCGCGCGGCGTCGATGACGCCGCCGTCGCCGGTGCCGAAATCAGCGGCGCGGCCGCCCTGCGGATGGCCCGCCGCGATCTGGTCGGCGGCGTGCTGGGCCTTGTCGGCAAGTGTGTCGCTGTAGGGAATGCGATAGGCGCGCGGCACGCCGCTCGGACGGTTGTCGTCGTCCAGCGCCTCGACCCACAGATAGACCGCGCCGGGATCGCCCTCGACGGAGTGCGGATCGACGATCCGCACCTGCAGCACCTTGAAGCTCCGCGGCAGCCGGTCGACGCTGGCCCAGCCGAGCAGGCCGCGGGCGCCGACGAAGCTGCCGACATAGAACGCGCTGGTGACGATCACTGCGACCGCCTTCACCTGCCACGGCAGCCTTGCATAGACCAGCACCAGCAAGAGCAGCGCGCCGATCAGCGCATAGCACACGGACAGCGTGACGATGACGGTCTGCAGATTGCTCATCATCGCCTGATCATCCTGACGCCGGTCTTGGGATCGAGGTCGGCGCCGTTGGCGCGGACATTCCGGAACGTCTCCAGCAGCGATTTCGGCCGCCGCTGGACGTCGATCACCTTGCCTTCCGCATTGAGCTTGAAGCGCAGCGCGGTCTTCTCGTCGCCGGAATGGTCGAGCACGACCTTGTCGTCGAAGATCACCTGCGCGGTCGGGTTGAGCTTCTGCACCTTCACCGTGGCCTCGACCGGCGCGCCGCTGACGTTCTGGAAATGCGAGATGTTGACGGTGTATTCGCCGGCGACGATGCCTCTGATCGTGACGATCTCCTCGCGAATCGGCGACGGGATCTTCAGGCCGTTGACCAGGATGAAATCGTTGGCGCCGCCGCGGTCGTCGCGATCGAGCGTGAGGAAGCCGGCCTCGCGATGCCGGTACCAGGCGATGTTGCCGACGGGGTCCTGCACGAACAAATCGAGATCGTCGGGATGGTTGTCCGGCCAGTCCATCGTGATCAGGAACTCGGCCTTGCTGTCCACCTTGCCGTCCTTGGCGTCCGGCGAGATCGCGAGCACCGCGATGAAGAAGAAGAATGCGACGATCTGCAACGCCTTGAACAGCATCACGCTGAACGGGTCGAACTGCTCCTCGCGCGGATAGAGTCCGAAATCGTCCATCATGCGTCCTGCTCCGGCGCGCGATCCATCGCGCGCTCGAGCCGCGGTGTCACCCGCGTCTCGGTGAGCATGACCGCGTCCGAGAACACGCGCCCGGTCGCCGCATCCAGCATGTAGTACTGGATGCGCACCAGGATCGAGCCGACGAGGCCGGCGAGCGTCGTGTACATCGCCACCGCCATGCCGTCGCTCATCAATCCCATCGAGGACTTCATCGCCAGCTTGTCGTTGATGTCGAGACCGGCAATCGGCGCCAGCATGATGATGAAGCCGATGATGGTGCCGAGCAGGCCGAGCTTCATCAGCGTGTCCGAGGCGAAGCCGCCGAAGCCGTTGGAGCCGCGCAGGCGGTCGGCGAGCGTCCGCAGCAGCAAGGTCTGGTCAAGACGCCCTGCCCCTTGCGTTTGCGCCTTGGTGACGAGGCTGCGGATGTGGTTGGTGACGAGCCCTTTGGGAAGCAACTGAGCATCAGGTTCGAGCGCGCGCGCCGCATCGGGCCCGATCAGCACGGCGCGGCAGCGCCGCGCTGCATCCGCTTCGCGCGCGATCGCTCTGGTGCGCCAGAAGCAATGGCAGCAGGTCACGACGTAGAGCACGGCGATGACGCTGGAGATGTAGGTGCGGTCTGAGGCGACCATCAGGTGGAAATAGCCGTAGCGGGCGAGCACCACGGCGGCGAATATCGTGAGGCCGGTGAAGATCATCCAGAGCAGCAGCGGCCCGCGCTCGGCGCTATCGCGCGCAGGTTCCACCCGATCGGCACTGCTGATCACGCTCATGCAAGACCTCCCGATGCGCGCCGTTTCGTTCGGCGCTTCGCAGAGGGAGTTAAGCAGAGCGGCGGAACAGCGTCCAAAGACATCTGCCTCGAGGCGCTCGGGAAAATTTCCCAACCTGCGGCTTGCTGCAGTGCATTTACTTGGCGGAGCAGCAGCCCATTGTTACGCTGCGGCAAAAGCCGTGGAGAGGATCGCATGCGTCTCGTGCTCCAGCTCATTGCGCGCCTCGCGCTGATCGTGCTGCTGTGTCTGGCCGCCGCGGCCGTATGGGTCACCGTCGACGCCTATCGCAGCGTCGACCGCGCCACCGCGGCATCGGCCGACCGAGTCTCGCAGGCGCTGGAGGCGCTGTATTGGCGCGAGCTGCTGCTGCGCGGCAACCGGTCGCGCGAGCGGCTGCTGCCGCTGCCCGACTGGCGCACGACCGAGACCATGAAGCTGATCGCGCCCGGCATCTGCGTGCAGCTCAAGCCCGAGGCCGCCTTCGAAAAGCCGCTGTGCGGCCAGAGCAAGGGCCTCGGCGCCGCGCCGCCGCGCTGGTTCTCAGGCGCCGTGGAAGCCGTCCTCGGCGATCACGCGGCGGTCGCGCAGCCGATCAGCGCGCGCTCCACCACGGCGGGAACCGTTTCGGCGATCGCCGATCCCGATGCGGCGATCCAGCTCGCCTGGCTGCGCATCCAGGACAGTTTTGGCGTGGCGCTGGCGATGGCGATCGCGATCGGCGTGCTGGCCTCGCTGGCGATCGCGCATGCGCTGGCGCCGGCGCGCAGCATCGTCCAGGCCCTGCAGCGGATGGCCGAGGGCGACCACCGCCCCGCACTGCCGCGCTTCCGTTCGATGGAGCTCGCCATGATCGGCCGCGCCGTCGGCGAGCTCGGCGACCGGCTGGCGCAGGCCAACGAGCAGCGCGCCGCGCTCACCGAGCGCCTGCTCGACATCCGCGACGAGGAGCGGCGGGCGCTGGCGCGCGAGCTGCACGACGAATTCGGGCAGAACCTCACGGCCATCCTCGCCTTTGCCTCGACGATCGAGAGCGCCGGCAGCGGCCGCAACGATCAGGTCGCGCAGGATGCGCGCATGATCACGCAGTCCGTCAGCCATCTGATGGCCTGCCTGCGCGGCACCTTGAGCCGGCTGCGCCGTCCGCTCACCGAGGAGCTCGGCCTCGCCGCCGGCCTGATCGCGCTGACCGAGAACTATCAGCATGCCGCGCGACCCGCGATCCGGCTCGCCCTGCACGGCGATCTCGCCGACATTCAGGGCCCGGTCGCGGTGACCGCCTATCGCATGGCGCAGGAATGCCTGACCAATGCGCTCCGCCACACCAGCGCGAGCGAGGTGTCGTTGCGGGTCGAGCGCCGTCAGGGTCCGGAGAGCGCGCTCGTGATCTCGGTCGAGGACGACGGCGGCGGCGATGCGACATTGCTGGCGCAATCGCGCGGCTTCGGCCTGACTGGAATCCGCGAGCGCATCGCCGCCGTCGGCGGCTCGCTGTCGATCGGCCCGGCCGCGCGCGGGCTCAGCGTCTCCGCGACAATTCCACTGGCCGCCTGAGATAACGGGGATGCCCGAGCGCACAGGCATTTCGATCCTGCTGGTCGACGACCACCCGGTGGTCCGGCAAGGCTATCGCCGCGTGCTGGAGAGCCAGGAGGGATTTCGCGTCATCGCCGAGGCCGACAGCGCCGCGGCGGCCTATGCCGCGTTCAAGGCGCATGCGCCCGACGTGGTCGTGCTCGACATCTCGATGAAGGGCGCCAGCGGGCTGGAGGCGATCCGCAACATCCGTGCCCGCGACAATCGCGCCTGCATCCTGGTGTTCTCGATGCATGGCGAGGCGCCGCTGGTGAAGGCAGCGTTCGCCGCCGGGGCCGGCGGCTTCGTTACCAAGAGCAGCGAGCCGTCGGCGCTGGTCCGCGCCATCCGCATGGTGATCAGCGGCGGGCGCGCGCTCAGCGACGACGTCGCCCATGTGCTGGCCGCCGACAGCCTCGATCCGCAGCAGACCGTGCTGGACCGGTTGGGCGAACGCGAGATCGAGATCCTGCGCCAGTTCGCCTCGGGCCTGACCACCGAGCAGATCGCCGCGAACCTGCACCTCAGCGTCAAGACGGTGCAGAACTATCATTATCTGGTGAAGGCGAAGACGGGATTGCAGACAGATGCGCAGCTCGTGCGGCTGGCGGTGACCAGCGGGCTGACGGATCTGTAGCCCGGATGAGCGCAGCGGGGTCTCACGCACTCAACGTCTGAACCCGCATGTCGCTATGCTCATGCGGGCTACGCTTGGCTAACGCGCCGCAAGCCCGCGCAACAACAACGTCAGCACCGCATCGGCTCGGGCCGAGCAGGTGCACTCGCTCCACTCGTCGGCATGGGCCGGATGATGAAAACTTCTCGTCGCATCGAAGATCGCGGCGGCCGCAACTTTTGGATCGGCGACGTCGAACGCGCCCTGCGCGACGCCCTCCGCGATCATGCCCTCGACCTGGGCGATCAGGTTCTGCTTGTGCGCCTTGACCACCGAGCACGCCTCGCGCGCCAGGGTGAGATAGGTCGCGAACATCTCCGGATCTTCGCAGACCCGCTTCTGCTTGGCGCCGAACAGCTCGCGCAGCCAGCGCTCCAGCTTCGCCGGCGCGGGGCCCGGCTCCGCCGCGATCTGCGCCAGCGGCGCGCTGACCCGCTCGAGCCAGCGCTTGGCAACCGCCTCGCGCAGCGAGGCCTTGCTGGGAAAGTGACGATAAACGGAGCCGTGGCTGACATCGAGCGCTCTCGCGACGTCGACGACCGTCGCTTTGGCGAGCCCGTACCGGCGCAACACATCCTCGGTGACTTCGAGGATGCGCTCGGATGTCAGAACCACGGCCTCATTCATGCGTGCACCATATCGGCGTCGGACGTATGCGCCTTGATCTGGATCGTCTCAGCCCGATCGGCGGACGACGGCGCGCGGAACTTGGCGGCCTGGGCCTCCAGGTGACGCGCGACCTGGAGATTCAGCCAGTCCTGAAATTGTGAGTGCAACAATCGCTTTTCAATCTTCATCGAAGCGGTCCTTCGCAGTTGAAACCGCTGAACCCAAGGTCAGACAGTGCAGGTTGGTCTTAAGCAAGATGGCAAGATGGATATACACCATCGCGCTGACAGATTTCAATATCTGTCAGCGCGATTTTCAAAAAATGGTATTATGATCCTGAGCCGGCAAGCCAACCGGCCGGAAAGACCGCCGTTTGTGTCGATCCGGCCGCTCTGGTAAAGCGCGGCGTAAAATGTCGGCGCGGACGCTTGGTCCCGCCCACCTTCCCTCCCGCCTCGGAGCGCCGTCGATGATCCCCCGCTATTCCCGTCCCGAAATGGCCTCGATCTGGGAGCCGCAGACCCGGTTCAAGATCTGGTTCGAGATCGAGGCGCATGCGGCGGACGCCCTGGCCGAACTCGGCACGATCCCGAAGGACGCCGCCAAGACGATCTGGGCCAAAGCCAAGGACGCCACCTTCGACGTCGCCCGCATCGATGAGATCGAGCGCGAGACCAAGCACGACGTCATCGCCTTCCTGACCCATCTCGCCGAGATCGTCGGCCCCGAGGCGCGTTTCGTGCACCAAGGCATGACCTCCTCCGACGTGCTCGACACCTGCCTCAACGTCCAGCTCACCCGCGCCGCCGACCTGCTGCTCGCCGATCTCGACCGCGTGCTGGCGGCGCTGAAGACGCGCGCCTTCGAGCACAAGATGACGCCGACCATCGGCCGCTCGCACGGCATCCACGCCGAGCCGGTGACCTTCGGCCTCAAGCTCGCTTATGCCTATGCCGAATTCTCCCGCGCGCGCGAGCGCCTGGTCGCCGCCCGCAAGGAGGTCGCGACCTGCGCGATTTCCGGCGCCGTCGGCACCTTCGCCCAGATCGATCCGCGGGTGGAAGAGCACGTCGCCAAGGCGATGGGCCTGTCGCCAGAGCCGATCTCGACGCAGGTGATTCCGCGCGACCGCCACGCGATGTTCTTTGCGACCCTCGGCGTCATCGCTTCGTCCGTGGAGCGCCTGGCGACCGAAGTGCGCCATCTGCAGCGCACCGAGGTGCTCGAAGCCGAGGAGTTCTTCTCGGAGGGCCAGAAGGGCTCGTCGGCGATGCCGCACAAGCGCAACCCGGTGCTGTCGGAGAACCTTACCGGCCTCGCCCGCATGGTGCGCGCCTATGTGACCCCGGCGATGGAGAACGTCGTGCTGTGGCACGAGCGCGACATCTCGCACTCCTCGGTCGAGCGCATGATCGGCCCCGACGCCACCGTCACGCTCGACTTTGCGCTGATGCGCCTCGCCGGCCTGATCGAGAAGCTGCTGGTCTACCCGGCCAACATGGAGAAGAACCTCGACAAGCTCGGCGGCCTCGTGCACTCGCAGCGCGTGCTGATCGCGCTGACCCAGAAGGGGGCGAGCCGCGAGGACTCCTACAAGCTCGTCCAGCGCAACGCGATGCCGGTCTGGCGCGGCGAAGGCGACTTCCGCACCTTGCTCAAGGCCGATGCCGAGGTGAAGAAGTATCTCACAGATGCCGAGATCGACGAGCAGTTCGACCTCGGCTACCACCTCAAGCACGTCGACACGATCTTCAAGCGCGTGTTCGGGGAGGCGTGATCCCGTGTCGGGCAGGCGGACGTCGCGTCAGTCCGCCTCCTCGCACTTGTCCTGCTTGACCTTGAACATCTTCCGAAACTGAGTCTCGAGCGCGCTCCGCATCGCCTCCATCTTCTTGGCGCCGGTGTTGCGGAGGTTGTAGTTGACAGCGCAATTGGTCCAGCCGAAATTGACGAGGTAGATCCGCATGCGCTCCTGCCCGTCCACCTTCTGGGCTTCGGCAGAATAGCGGGCGTTGCAGGCCTGCGGGCTGGCGTTGTTGGCGCAGCCCTGCGCGACGGTCTGGCGAAACATCTGCTGCAGGTCGGTCTTGCCCTCGATCGCGTCGACGAAGCGTGCGCAGGCGGCGGCAGGCTGATAGTCGCGCAATGCCGAGGGCGTCTTGAAGCCGCGGGTCTGTGCCAGCTCGAAATCGCAGCTGTCCTTCAGCTCCGCCACCCTGGCGCGGCGGTAGTCGTCGACACCGGGCAGCGCGATGAACTCCAGCCGCGCGGCGGCGTCGAGCGTGGCCTTGCAGGCGCGATCGATCTTGTCGGGGTCGAGCGCGGCGACCGCCTTCGGATCGAACGCCGGCAACGTGCCCGGTGAGTCGAAATCGGACGGGCCGAACAGCAGACGCACGGTGTTGCGCAGCCGCGTCTCGTCGTGCTTGGCGGGATCGTACCGGACCGTGAAACGGCAGCCGCTCTCCCAGGACATCGTCCGCTCGGCGGCATGGGCGCTGGCACCGGCGAACGTGACGGCGGCGAGCGCCAGGCGTGCGATCCATCCGGTGCAGCTTCGTCGGGTCATGGCACTCCTCGCAGGCGACCTTTGCCTGCATCCTACCCTGTCCCCGCGCCGACGCCAGTCCGTGCCGCACACATCCACAGCGCGACGTCGTCACGCTCGACGTGGCGATGCCAGACCTGACGGCGCGCGCAGCTACAGTTTCTTCAACGAGACGACCGCACTACCCTTGTTGTTGAAGTAGAATCGATACAACAGCCAAGGAAACAGGATGGACGTGTCGTTGACGTAGACGAACACCTCCCCATCGCTGCGGGCCGTGAACCTGGCTGTCCAGCGGCGGCTGCCGGGCGTTTCCTGCTGGAAAGCCGGGAGATGCTCCTCGAGCCCCGTGCTGCCCACCCGCACGATCGGCGCGAACCAGTTCGACCAGATCAGCCGCTTGAAGGGTATCCCCGGCAGCTGCGTCCAGGTGCCGTAACCGAAGCCGGCCGGAGTCGCAGGGATGCCGCCGTCGCTCCATGCCTCCCCGACGTCGAGCACGATCTGATAGGTCTCGCCCTGCGCCACGGTCAGCGCCGTCGGATAGCAATGGTGCCGCGTCTCGAACACGGGCCGAATGCTTCCACCAGGGTATGCGCCGATCTCTGTCTGCTCGACCTCGGTCGGCCTCAACGTCTCCTTGCAGAACAGCCCGGCCGTATTGGCCGCGCCGAACCCCAGCCACCAGAACAGCCAGAACATGATGGCGAACGGGAAGATCCACGTTTTGAGCAGATAGAAACCGGCAACATACCAGCCCTGGCGACGCAGCGAATAGACGGTCGCGCGCCAGCCGGTCACCGGCGTGTGCCGTGACGGATCGTTCCAGGCGATGCGTGCGGCGTCGCGGATCGTTCGCTGCAGGGAGGTGCCCCACGCCGTCAGGCCGAGGGCCACGGCTACTCCGATCAGCAGGAACCCTGGGGAATCCCGGAATGCGACGAACCAGGGATCGAGAAACTTCGGCAGGAACGCAGCGGCCGCGTTGACCACCGGATCGCCCACCACGTGCAGCGGGACGTAGAGGAATCGCGGCCAGTAGATGACGAAATAAGGGATCGCCGCGACGAACAGCAGCGCGAACATGGTCGTGAAATAGACCACGCGGCGCAGCCACACCCAGCTCCAGACATCGTCCTGGACACGTATCCGCGCGCGTCCCTGATCGCACGGATGCAGCGCATCGACTGATGTGCCCGAGTCGTCGGTCACGCGGTAGCTGGCCGGCACGACGACCGGTGCATAATGATCGGTGCCCGACCGGATGCGTTCGAACACGGTGTGGTGGATGACAGGCTTCACCGGCGGCAACGGCGGCTGTGGCAGGCTCGGATGCAGATCGCCGGCCAGAAGCTCCGTCTGCGGCTTGAACGGCGAATGCAGCAGCCATTTCATGCGCCTGATATCGTAACGCAGCGAGAGCTTGTACGGCGGCGCGTCGTAGATCTCGCGCAGATTGCGCGGCTTATAGCGGTAATAGGCCGCAAGCCCCTTTCGCGAGTCGTTGAGCTTATCGAGCGGATCGATCTCGGGGTCGTAGAGCAGGCTGCGCCGCTCGTCGAGATAGACGAGACCATAGGCCTGAGCCCGGTCCAGCATCCAGTCGAGCGTCACATAGGACAGACCATCCTGCGGATAGCCGCCGCCGATGTCGGAGTGCACGCCGGTGAACCACACCTGGCTGATGCGCTCGCGGTCACTGGCCGGCAGATCGGTGCGCAGATGCGGCGGCGGGTCGGCGCGTTTCGCGGCCTCGCTGCGTGGATCGTGATCGATGCCGAACAGCCAGTCCTTCTTGTCACTCCGGCCGGGCACCGCCTCGTCACGCCCCCACACGTAGCGCTCGTCCCAGATCACCGGGCGGAACGCATCGCGCTCCTCCTCGATCGCGAGCGCATGGCAGGCGCGATGGACCTTCGAGCTCATGAATTGGTCTGGCATCGACAGCGGCCAGATCCAATAATCTATGGCACGGGTCATCTCCTCGATCGGACCGCCATAGGCGTCGACCGTGTCCCAGATGCCGACGAAATGGATGCTCTCCACCTGAATGGGCGGCGGCTCGGGGGGCAGGTTACGCCAGCTGCGCAGCTTGCGGATTCCCCAATCGCGGATCCCGCGGAGATCGAGGCCGATCCTGCCGAGATAGCGGAGGATGCCGCTGTTGTAGCGCCGGCGGTAGCGGCGATAGGCATCGGCGGCGAACCGTGCCAGATCAGCGTCATTGTTGTTGTAGGGAACGAGCCCCTGCCCCGCGATCATCGCCGCCACGATGCGGATCGTGAAAGCGCCGCGGCTGAAGCCGAAGCAGTAGATGCGATCGCCAGGCCGGTAGTTGCGGCAGCAGAAGCTATAGAGCGCAATGACGTTGCGCTTCAGGCCGAATCCGAAGATGCCGCCGAGCGCAGCGAACAGCTTGAACGACGAGGTGCCGACGCCGTCGTCGTAAAACGCGATCTGCCGGCTGGGATCGCGCAGATCGAGCAGTTGGAACAGCCGCCAGACATTCGTCTTGAACAAGGCCTTGGCACTGTTGCCGGTCCCATCCGACAGCAGCACTATGTTTCTCGCAGCAGAGTTGGACATGAGGCCCCCCGACCAGAATGCCGGAGCGGAGCTTGGGACCCAATTGTAATAAAAGCAAGGCGCAATCCCCGCGCGAGCGACTTGGGCTGCTCGGCCTGTCAGATTGCTCTCGGGATCGCAGCAGCGACCGTCTCCGCGCAGCTCGCATCACCCAGAAATGATCGAGAGAGACCCTCATCCAGTTGTCGTGCGAGAGGACGTCGACCTCTGATCCTTCGACATCGCGCCAGCGTGGTCTTATGCAGGCCGCTCCTTTGCGCGTGCGAGACCCGGATATGATCGAGACGACGACCGCCTATGATCCCCTGCTGCGATGGATTCACTGGGCCACCGCCCTGCTCTTCATCGCGGCCATGCTGATCGGCCTGTATTGCGGGCTGCAGCCGGCGGGGACGTCGCCACGGCGCGAGCTCCTGGAAATCCACAAGTCGCTCGGCATCACGCTGTTTCTGCTGGCGATCGCCCGGCTGATCGTGCGGGCCCGCACCAGCGCCCCGCCCGCACCCGCGGCGTTCGGTCCGGTTGTCCGCGCGCTGTCGCAGCTCAATCACTGGGCGCTCTATGCCGTGCTGCTGGTGATGCCGGTGACCGGCTACATGTTCTCGTCGGCCGGCGGCTATTCGCTGCGTTATTTCGGAATCTTCAGCTGGCCGCGGCTGTTCGCCGGCGACAAGGCGATCGCCCGTGCCGGCGAGGTTACGCACGATACGCTGGCCTATCTGGTCTATCTCGTGGTCGGCCTGCACATCGCGGCCACGCTCTGGCACGCGTTCGTCAAGAAGGACGAGACCTTGGCCCGGATGTGGCCGCGGCGGTGAGCGTAGGCGCGTCGCCCGGATGAGCGCAGCGCTGTTAGATGCAGTGCCCTCTCCCCTTGTGGGAGAGGGCATGTAGGACAGTGCGGCAGCCGCAATCGTGTGAGGGGTATGCCTCCACAAGCGACGCGCGCGGAGAGAACCCCTCACCCGATCGTGCGCGTCGATAGGACAGCGATGCCCTCTCCCACAAGGGGAGAGGGCACTGCATTGCGCATCTCGTCGTAGAATGATCACTCTCGCCCGTCATGCTCATCGATCAACCGACGAGCAGGAGACCCATTAGATCGGCTTCGCTGCCACGACGAGATCGCCGGCGCGCTGGTCCTGCTTCAGCAGCGCGGCCAATTCGCTCTCATCGAGCGTCTCCTTGACCAGCAGCCGGCGCGCGGCGCGCTCCAGGACGTCGCGCTTGTCCTGCAGCAGCTTGCGGGTGCGCTCGAGCGCTGCGGTCACGATGGTACGCACCTCGGCGTCGATCGCGTCGCCGGCCGCCTCGCCATAGTCGGCGCTGCGCGAGGCGCCCGGCGCCAGGAACGACTGGTTGTCGCGCTCATAGGCGACCGAGCCCAACTGCTCCGACATGCCGTAGCGCGTCACCATCGAGCGGGCGATGTCGGTAACGCGGCGGAGGTCGTCCGCGGCGCCCGTCGACAGATGGCCGTAGACCACGAGCTCCGCGGCGCGGCCGCCGAGCAGCACCGCCATCTTGTTCTCGAGCTCCTCGCGCGTCATCAGGAAGCGGTCCTCGGTCGGACGCTGGATGGTGTAGCCGAGCGCGCCGACGCCGCGCGGAATGATCGAGACCTTGTGCACGGGATCGGTGCCCGGCAGGCTCATCGCCACGATCGCATGCCCCATCTCGTGATAGGCGACGATCTCGCGCTCCTTCGGATTGAGCAGCCGGTTGCGCTTCTCGAGCCCTGCGACGATGCGCTCGATCGCGTTGTTGAAATCGTCGAGCGTCACCTCGTTAGCGCCGCGCCGCGTCGCCAGCAGGGTCGCCTCGTTGACGAGGTTGGCGAGATCGGCGCCGGTGAAGCCCGGCGTCAGCGCCGCCACCTTCTCCGGATCGACATCGGCGGCGAGCTTCGCCTTCTTCAGATGCACGTTGAGGATCTGGATGCGGCCAGGCTTGTCGGGACGGTCGACCAGCACTTGGCGGTCGAAGCGGCCGGCGCGCAGCAGCGCCGGATCGAGAATCTCCGGCCGGTTGGTCGCCGCGAGCAGCACGAGGCCGGTGGAGGAATCGAAGCCGTCGAGCTCGACCAGGAGCTGGTTGAGGGTCTGCTCCTTCTCGTCATGGCCGCCCGCGAACGGGCCCATGCCACGGGCGCGTCCGAGCGCATCGAGCTCGTCGATGAAGATGATCGCCGGCGCCTTGGCGCGCGCCTGCTCGAACAGGTCGCGCACGCGCGCCGCGCCGACGCCGACGAACATCTCGACGAATTCGGAGCCCGAGATCGAGAAGAACGGCACGCCGGCCTCGCCCGCGACCGCCTTGGCGAGCAAGGTCTTGCCGGTGCCGGGCGGGCCGACCAGCAGCACGCCCTTGGGCATGCGGCCGCCGAGCCGGCCATAGGATTTCGGATCCTTCAGGAAGGACACGATCTCGCGCAGCTCGTCCTTGGCCTCGTCGACGCCGGCGACGTCCTCGAAGCGGACGCCGGTGTTGGCCTCGACATAGACCTTGGCCTTGCTCTTGCCGATCTGCATCAGGCCGCCGCCGAGCCCACCAGCGCCGCCCATCATCCGCCGCGAGAGCCAGTACCAGACGCCGAAGAACAGCGCGATCGGCATCACCAGCGAAAGGATGTCGCCGAGGATGTTGCTCTCGACCCGGCCGGTGAAGGTGACATTGGCCTTGGCGAGCTCCTTGGCGAACTCCTGGTCGACGCGCGTGGTCGCGAAGCGCGTCTGCCCGCTCGGCAGCGGCTCCTTCAGCGTGCCTTCCAGATAGTTCTCGGAGACGCCGACCTCCTTCACCTTGCCGGCGTTGAGCAGATCCTGGAATTGGCTGTAGGGAATGACGGCGACCTGGCGATAGCTCGTCCACGCATTGTGGATCATCATCGCGACGAAGATCGCGACAACAGCGTACCAGAGATTGAAGCGGGTCTGCTTGGTCATGGGTCTCTCGATCGGTGATCAGTCGAAAACGGGCGGCCGCAACCTGCGGATCATCCGGCGCCGCCCTCAGGTGCGGTCCTGCGCTGCGGCCTTGGGCACGAACACCGCCACCGCGCGCGGCAGCACGGAGAAGCGCGCCGGCGTGAAGGTGACGAGCTCGCCGTCGGCATTGATCGGGCGCGGTCGCCGGGTGCGGATCTCGAATGATGTGTCGCGCGATGCGCGCACCTCCTGCCAAAGGCCGTGGCGGCCCCTGCGGAAGTCATAGGCCATCGCCAAGAGCTTCCAGACGCGGCCGATCTCCAGCGAATAGAGATCGAGGTGGGAATCGTCGATCTCGGCACGGTGGTCGACCGCCATGCCGCCGCCGTAGTAGCGGCCATTGCCGACCGCGATCTGCAGCGTCTTGACGCGCACCGCGCCGTCGGACGACACGATCATCGCGCGGAACGGCCGTGCATTGGTCAGCACCTTCAGCGCCGTGACCGCATAGCCGAGCCGACCGAACCTGCGCTTGGTCTCCTTGGTCAGTTGACGCGCGAGCTCGGCGCTCAGGCCGAGGCTGGCGACGTTGAAGAACGGATGGCCGTTGACCTCGCCGAGATCGATCCGGCGGCGATGGCCGGCGGCGATCACGTCGACCGCGGCCTCCATGTCCTGGGGCAGGCCGAGCGTACGGGCAAGGTCGTTGGCGGTGCCGGCCGGAATGATGCCGAGCGGCAGGCCGGTCCTGACCAGCGCCGGCGCAGCCGCGTTCAGGCTGCCGTCTCCCCCGGCGACGACGACCGCCTCCGCGTCGTCGGCATGGGCCTCGATCCACGGCGCCACCTCGCGCGGACTATGCGGTGCCGAGATCACGAGATCATAGCCGGCCGCGCTCAGCCGCGACACGGCAATGCCGGCCGCCTCGCCGCCGGAGCGGCTGCCGCGGTTGATGATCATCAGGAGGCGGCGCGTTGCCACGGCGGGGCGCGACGGCGGCGCCTTCGCGATCGATACCTGGTCACCCCCCGTGGTCACGATTGTCTCCCGTACACAAGATGCCAGCGCGCCTCGGCGCGCGGGTTCCATACAAAGTGGCGAGCAGGCACTCCGGTTCCATCACGATCCCGGCCCCAACCGGAGGATTCCGGAAGGCACGCAGATGACGATTGTCGGGATGGTGAAGTGGGGGGCGAGAGCCGCGAGGGCCGATAGCTACAAGCGACGCGTGTGGCCGCATCTCGTCAAACTCCTCCGCGCTCCAAAGCGCGCAATACCGTCAGCGGTATCGGTCATGAAAGAGAGTCCGACATCATAGTCCCGGGGACTATCAGAGGGGCCCGGATCTCCGGTCCTCTGGAATTAGTTGACCGACGCCCGCCTGCAAGACGCCTGCGGGGGTGGCAGACACTCTGTCGCACCTCGCCGTTCATCTTGCTGAACGTTGACGCAAACCGCGGGCTCTTGAAAACCAATCGGCAGACACCTACGTCCGTCGCCTACCCCTGGTCCGGGCCCCTCTGGTGAAGCTGCCGGTGCGCTCACGATGTCGGACCTGACATCAATCTCACCGGCCTGATTAAGAGGACCCGTCGTGGAATTCCTGTTCATCGCGTTTGCCGGCAAGCCCGTCTGGATGTGGCTCGCCTTCCTCGCAATCGTGCTCGCCCTCCTCGTCTTCGACCTCGGCATCCTCCATCGCAAGACGCGCGAGATCTCGGTCCGCGAGAGCCTCGTCATGAGCGCCGTCTACATCATGCTCGCCCTGGCCTTCGGCGCCTGGGTGTGGTGGCAGCTCGGCGCCGAGGCCGGCACCGCCTATCTCACCGCCTTCACGATCGAGAAGGCGCTGGCGATGGACAACGTCTTCGTCATCGCCATGATCTTCAGCTATTTCGCGATCCCGCGCGCCTATCAGCACCGCGTGCTGTTCTGGGGCATCGTCGGCGTGATCGTGCTGCGCGCGATCATGATCGGCCTCGGCGCCGCGATCGTCGCCCAGGCGAGCTGGGTGCTGTATCTGTTCGCGCTGTTCCTGGTCGCGACCGGCGTCAAGATGCTGGTGTTCAAGGACAAGCCGCACGACGTCGGCGCCAATCCGGCGCTGGCCTGGATGCGCCGCCGCTTCGACGTCACCGACCGCCTGCACGAGGAGCGCTTCTTCGTGCGCCAGCCTGACGCGCGCGGCAAGCCGACCTGGTTCATGACGCCGCTGTTCCTGGCGCTGATCCTGATCGAGTTCGCCGACGTCATCTTCGCGGTCGACTCGGTGCCCGCGATCTTCGCGATCTCGACCGACCCGTTCGTGGTCTACACCTCGAACATCTTCGCGATCCTCGGCCTGCGCGCGCTCTATTTCGCGCTCGCCGCGATGGTCGATCGCTTCCAATATCTCAAGCTGGCGCTGGCGGCGGTGCTGATCTTCATCGGCTCGAAGATCTTCCTGGCCGACCTGCTCGGGCTCGAGAAGTTTCCGCCCGCCATTTCGCTCGGCATCACCTTCGGTCTGCTCGGCGCGGGCATCGCCTACTCGCTGTGGAAGACGCGGCCTGCGGTCGAGCCGATGAAGTGAGGCAGGTCAGAGGACATGAGGTTGCTGCGTGGCAATGAATGATGTCACATCCGACGATGAGGACTCCTCGGCGCCGCGCCGTCACAACGGGCCGATCAGCCGCCGGCTGCTCGCGATCGCCCGCACGGTGCGGTCCGAGCAGCCGTCGATCGGCGAGTTGTTCGACCGGCTGGAGTCGGAAGGTCTCGGCCTGACCCTGCTGCTGCTGACCCTGCCGGCGCTGATCCCGTTGCCTGGCCCGTTCGGCATGGTGTTCGGCACGTTTGTCGCGCTGGTCGCGTTGCAGATCCTGTTCGGCGCCGAGCGGCTGTGGCTGCCCGAGCAGTTGCGCCGCCGGCCGGTGCCGCAGCGGCTGCTGCGCAAGATCATCCGCGCCGGGTTGGACTGGGCGGGCTATGCCGAACGCGGCCTGCGCGAGGACCGGCTGGTCTGGCTGACCGGCCGGCCGGCGCGGATGCTGCTCGCGCTGCCGCTGCTGCTGATGGCCGTCACCATCATCCTGCCTATCCCGATGGGCAACGTGATGCCGGCGCTGGCGCTGATCGCCGCCTCGATCGGCTTCATGGCCGGCGACGGCCTCGCGGTGCTGGTGTCGATCCTGATTGCAATGGCCGCCGTGGTCTGGACGGCCGTTCTGCTCTACACCGGCGCCGCGGCGGCCGATTATGCCGCAACTCTCCTGGCACGGCTTGCGGTGCAACTGCGGGCCATGCTGGAAAGCATCGGTGTCGATCTCGGCTTTGCCGCCGGCGTGACAACCGTGTTTGCAGTGGCAACCGGCATCGCCGCGCTGGCCCTCTGGGTGCAGGCGGTGCGCCACCGCCGCAGCCGGCGCGCATCCTACGATCCGGCGCAGGATCCCCGCGAGCGCTCCCGCGCGCTGGCGCGTCGCGGCCGCGGCCTCGTGGCCGCCGCGAGCATTGCGACCACCGCAGCCGCCGTCTTCGTCGCCACGCGCTTCATGCTCACCGGCTCGATCTGAAGTTCCCGCTGTGGCAGCGCGGCCGCGCGACGGTGCATTGCGGCTGCGACGGACATATCTCCGTGAGCGCCTGTCCGCGCAAGCGCGAGCACTTGTCATTGAAGCGGCAACAAAAAATGCGACCGGTAAGCGCCGACGCGTCGCGTATCATCGACGCCCTGCGAGAAATGCCACTGTCCCTTTGTGCCGGCTGCAGCTATACGAGAGATGACTGTCACTAAACGGTTACAGAATCGACACATGCCCGATTCGAACGCACCGGCGTCGATCCACGGCGATGGCCATGCGGTCGGCGTGCGGGAGGGTGGCGAGTCGGCGAGCAGCGATCCCGGCGGCGCCGCCGACAGCTTGACTGCGCAGCACCTTGCCGATCATGCGGTCACGCAGGGTGATGCCACGGCGCCCAGCGTGGACGCCGCGGCGCCGTCCTTGCCGGATCCGGCGGCCGGCAGCGGCCACGAGATCGAGCTGAAGCTTCTCGTCCCACCCGATCAGCTCGCCGGCTTCAACAACGCGCCGGTCGTCATCGCGCATGCGCGCAACAAGGGCTCGCGCAAGCATCTGACCTCGGTCTACTACGACACGCCGAAGCGCACGCTGTGGAAGAACGGCTTCACCTTGCGGGTGCGCCAGAGCGGCTCGCGCTTCGTGCAGACCGTGAAGGCGCAGCACTGCGACGATCCGCTCAAGCGCGGCGAATGGGAGGCGAATGTGTCTTCGCTGGCGCCCGATCCGGCGCTGGCGGCTGCGCTGCTGCCGGAGGAGCTGCGCGCGACGCTGGCCGATGCAACGCTCGAAGCGGTGTTCACGGCCGACGTGCATCGCCATGCGCGCATGCTCGACGTGCCCGGCGCGACCATCGAGATCGCGTTCGACAGCGGCGTCATCAAGGCCGCCGAGCACAGCGAGATCGTGAGCGAGATCGAGCTGGAGCTCAAGAGCGGCAACCCCGCCGCCATCTACGAGATCGCACAGCGCATCGGCGATCACGGAGCGATCCGGCCTTCGATCCGCAGCAAGTCGGCGCGCGGTTTCGATCTCGCCACGGGCAAGGCTCCCGGCGCCGAGAAGCCGCGCAAGCCGTGCCTCGATCCAGCGGTGTCGCTGGACGAGAGCTTTGCGATCGTCCTGCGCGGCAGCCTGCATCATCTGTTGCAGGCGATGCCTGCGGCGGAGGACGGCCGTGATCCGGAAGGCGTGCATCAGTTGCGGGTGGCGCTGCGCCGCCTGCGCGCCGCGCTGCATCTGATGCGGCCGCTCGGGACCTCGGCGAGGCTCGACGGCCTCGAGGCGGATGCGCGCTGGCTGGCGCAGAGCCTCTCGGCAGCGCGCGACCTCGACGTGTTCCTGACCGATACGCTGCCCGAGATCGCCGAGGCCTGCCCGACGGTCGCAGGCTTCGACTCGCTCCGGGCGCTCGCCGAGCGGCGGCGCGAGCTCGCCTATCGCACGCTGCGCATCGCGATTGCCGAGCGCCGCTGCGCCGCTTTCGTGCTCGGCCTCGGCGAATGGATCGAGACCCGCGGCTGGCGCAACGACGTCTCCCCCGACGATCTCCGACGCCTCGCCGCGCCCGCGATCGATTTCGCCGGGCCCGTCCTGTCGGAGCGCCATCAGAAGGTGCTCAAGCGCGGTCGCCGCTTCAAGAAGCTGCCGGCCGAGCGCCGCCACCGGCTGCGTCTTGCGCTGAAGAAGCTGCGCTACAGCATCGACTTCCTGCTGCCGCTCTACGGCGCCAGCAAATCGGCGAAGAAATACGCGAGAACGCTCGCCGGCTTCCAGGAGCAGCTCGGCCACTACAACGACATGGCGGTCACCGCCGGCGTGATCGAGACCCTCGGCACCACCTCCACCGACGCGGCGATCGCGGCCGCCGCGATCACCGGCTGGCAGTCGCATGCCATGGCGGGCGTGGAGGAGCCGCTGCGCGAGGCGTGGCGCGCCTTCACCAAGGCGCCGACGCCGTGGGAGGCCGAGGAGGCGTGACGACCGGAGGCCGATGACGTCGGTTCATGGACCGCATTGATCTGGTTCAAGACATCCGGGCGAGAGATGTAGGAGCGTGATCCCATGAAGATATCCAGCGTGACGTGTCCTCATTGCCGTGCCGCCTACGAGATCGCGGAATCGACATCCGCGGTCGGCTCGGCCGGCCGGTTCGACTGCGGCGTCTGCGGGACGCCATTGGCGGCGTGGGACGAGCCGAAGCTGCGGGCCTTCCGGCTGGAGGTGCCGCCCGAGCACAAATACCCGCGCGTGCCGGCCCCCGCTCCGCTCGCCTGACTCCCGTTCCGAAATCCGGAACGACCGGCATGGTCGGTCGAGATGACCGCGCATCTGCGCATGGCACCATGGCCGGGCGCAACTTGCCTGGCTTTTTTGACCGGGTCATAGTCGGTGACAGCGCGGTGCTGCCGGCCGGTCTGGCCGCATCACTGCAGCGTCCCATTCCACTTCAGCGAGTCATCCGGTCCTCATGCCCATCCTCAACAGCATTGCCGCTCTCTCCGACGAAATGGCCGCCTGGCGCCACGATTTCCACGAACATCCCGAGCTGTTGTACGAGGTGCATCGCACCGCCGGCATCGTCGCCGACAAACTGCGCGAATTCGGCTGCGACGAGGTCGTGACCGGCATCGGCCGCACCGGCGTGGTCGGCGTGATCCGCGGCCGCAAGTCGGCCTCCGGCAAGACCATCGGCCTGCGCGCCGACATGGACGCGCTGCCGATCGAGGAGACCTCGGGCGTGCCCTACGCCTCGAAGACGCCGGGCCTGATGCATGCCTGCGGCCATGACGGCCACACCGCGATGCTGCTGGGTGCCGCCAAATATCTCGCCGAGACCCGCAATTTCGACGGCACGGCGATCGTCATCTTCCAGCCGGCCGAGGAAGGCGGCGCCGGCGGCAAGGCGATGGTCGACGACGGCCTGATGACGCGCTGGGGCATCCAGGAGGTCTACGGCATGCACAACATGCCGGGCGTCCCCGAAGGCCATTTCGAGATCTCGCCCGGACCGATGCTCGCCTCGGCCGACGCGATCCACATCAAGGTCACCGGCAAGGGTGGCCATGGCGGCGCCGGCCCGCACCGGGCGATCGACAGCATCCTGATCGCCTCGCAGATCGTCAACGCGCTGCAATCGATCGTCGCCCGCAACGTCGACCCATTGAAATCCGCCGTCATCTCGGTCTGCTCGATTCACGGCGGCACCACCTTCAACGTGATCCCCGAGACGGTCGAGATGCTCGGCACCGTGCGCACGCTCGATCCGGAGATCCGCGATCTCGTCGAGAAGCGGATCGTCGAGGTCACCGAAGCCACCGCGCGCGCCTATGGCGGCTCGGCGGAAGCGATCTACGAGCGCAAATATCCGGTGACGATGAACCACCCTGCGCAGGCGGCTTTCGCCGCCGACGTCGCCCGCGAGATCGCTGGCCAGGAGCGCGTCAACGACCGCGCCATTCCGCTGATGGGCGGCGAGGACTTCGCCTTCATGCTGGAGGCCCGCCCCGGTGCGTTCGTGTTCCTCGGAATGGGTCCCGGCAACGAGTGCCACCATCCGGCCTACCGCTTCAACGACAACATCCTCAGCGCCGGTGCGTCGTACTGGGTGAAGCTGGTCGAGAAGAGCATGCCGGCGAACTGATCGGCTGACGAAAACGTAAGGTGGGCAAAGCAGCCGCCGAAGGCGGCAGCGTGCCCACCGTCGCGCGGCATTCTCCGCGGCGAGATGGTGGGCACGGCGCCACCACGATCTCACGCGACGAAACAGCACGGCCGCGCCTTTGCCCACCCTACAGACTGGATTCCTTCGCTCGCAATGACGCCGGTGGTGGGCACCGGAAGCCCTCCAAGCTCCGACATCGCGAGCGCCAGCGAAGCGATCCAGGGGCGCAGTGCGCGAACCAGACTGGCGTGCGCTTCGAACTCCAAGGGAACAGTTCGCTCCCTATCGAAACGTCGCGCGCGGCCAGCGGCTAGGAGAAGGGCTCCCTCTCCGTCCGCGAGGCCCATATGCAGCGCAGCTCCGACCTCCTCCGAGACCTCGCCCTCCTGCTTCTGCTCTCCACCCTGTGGGGCGCCTCCTACACCCTGATCAGGATCGGCGTCGAGACGATCCCGCCACTGACCCTGATCGCCGCGCGCACGCTGATTGCGGGGCTGCTGCTGGCCGCGATCATCCGCGGCCGCGGCCTCGCCTGGCCGCGCGAGCGCAGGATCTGGCAACGCTTTCTGATCCAGGCCGGCCTCAACAGCGTCGTTCCATTCACCCTCATCGCGTGGGCCGAGCGCACCATCGAGGCAGGCCTCGCCACGATCCTGAACGCGACCTCGCCGATCTTCACCTTCCTTCTGACCGCGCTGGTCACGCGCCACGAGCCCGTCACGCTGCGCAAGCTGATCGGCGTCGCGGCCGGCCTCGCCGGCACCAGCCTCATCGTCGGCGTCGAGGCGCTGCACGGGCTTGGCCAGCAATTATGGGCCCAGCTCGCGATCGTCGCCGCCACCATCTGCTATGCCGGCGCTGCGATCCTGGGCAAGAGCTTCAAGGGGCTCGATCCGATGCTGCCGGCCGCGGGATCGCTGCTGTCGGGCGCCGCGGTGCTGATACCAGTCGCGCTCGTCGTCGACCATCCATGGGCGCTGGCACCGTCGCTGCGCTCGGTGCTGGCGCTGACCGCGCTCGCGACCGTCTCGACCGCCGCCGCGATGGTGATCTATTTCCGCCTGGTGCAGACGCTCGGCTCGATCGGCGCGACCGCGCAATCCTATCTGCGGGTGCCGATCGGCGTTGCGATCGCCGTCGCCGGCCTCGGCGAGCACCTCGCGCCGACGGCGTGGATCGGGCTCGGCTGCATCATCATCGGCGTGCTCGCAATGACGATGCCGGTGCGCAAGGCGGTCACGAAAGATCGGGAAGCGTCGTAGCCCGCATGAGCGCAGCGACATGCGGGGACGGTTGCCCGGGGTCGCTTCGCTCGCCCGGGCTACGCGGAGCGAGCAAACCACGCCTCACCCGATCGCGATCGCGACCTTCCCGAGATGCGCGCCGCTCGCCATGTAGTGGAACGCCTCGCGTGCCTCGCTGAACGGAAACACGCGATCGACCACCGGCTTCACCTGATGCAGCGCCAGCGCGTTCGCCAGCGCCTGGAGATCATCGACCGCGCCGACCGTGACGCCCTGCAGCCGCTGCTGCTGCATCACCATCAGCGGCAGCCGCAGCTCCGAGGCCGGGGCGCCGGCAAGCACGCCGATGAAGGCGATGGTGCCGCCGATCCGGGTGGCGCGGATCGATTCGTTCAGCGTGCCGACGCCGCCGACCTCGACCACGAGATCGACGCCCTGCCCGGTGATCTCGCGCGCCTTCTTGCCCCAGTCCGGCACCTGCTTGTAGTTCAGCGTCACGTCGGCGCCGAGCGCCGCCAGCCGCGCGATCTTGGCCTCGCTCGACGACGTCGCGATCACCCGCGCGCCGGCCATCTTCGCGATCTGCAGCGCGAAGATCGAGACGCCGCCGCTGCCTTGCGTCAGCACGGTCTGGCCGGGCCCGATGCCACCGAGCTTGATCACCGCACTCCAGGCGGTGACGCCGGCGCAGGGCAAGGTCGCAGCCTCGATGTCGGTGAGATGCGCCGGCGTCCGCACCAGCGCCTGCATCGGAAACACCCGATACTGCGTCAACGTGCCGTCGACGGCGCCGCCCAGCGCCGCGCGCATCTTCGCCTCGCTCGGCTCGCCGCCGGTCCAGCTCTCGAAGAAGCTGCCGATGACACGGTCGCCGGCCGCGAACGCCGCGACACCCTCACCGACCGCCTCGACCACGCCCGCGCCGTCGGACAGCGGCACCAGCGGAAATTTCTGCCGCGAGCCGTAGCCGCCCCTCACCGTGAGCAGGTCGCGATAGTTGATGCTCGCCGCGGTCAGCCGCACCAGCACCTCGCCTCTCCCCGGCTGCGGCACCGGTTTGTCGACCAGCGCCAGCGCATCGATTCCGCCGGGCCCCTGCAGCTCGTAACATTGCATCGGATGTCTCCCGCCCCTGCGGCGCCGCCTTGTTGTTCTGACGGGAATGGTGAAGCGTTTCGTGCCGGCGATCAAGCCGAGTGCGTTCCGCGCGACGGACAAACGACGCGGCCCTCAGTCATCGATCAGCGGGATCACGACATGGTTCAGCACATACTCCGTGCCAACCCAGGTGATGGTGATCGAGAGCAGCAGCAATCCAGCCAGCAGCAGCATGTCGCGTCGTTCCATCGAACACATACGCGGCAGCGCTGCTGCGCGTTTCGCATCGCAGCCATGCCGCGCGCCGCGAGACATGCGACGCCTGCGAGGAACCGCACACCGACCGACGACACGCCGTCACATCGCCGCTTCGAACCTGATCCGGCAGACCAGACCTTCGTCGCGATAATCCTGCTCGATGCTGCCGCCGATCGCCGCAAGGCTCGCCCGGATCATGCGCGTGCCGAACCCCTCTTTCCCGGGCGGCTCGATCGGGTGCGGACCGAGTTCGCGCCAGGCCACGGTGCCCCGGCCGCCTTCCTGCGCGATCTGCAGCTCGAGCCGTCCGCCCGGGCCGCGCAGCGCGCCGTATTTGACGGCGTTGGTCGCGAGCTCGTGAAACACCAGCGCGAGGTTGCGCACCGCCTCCGGCCCCAGCGGCATGTCCGGCCCCTCGACCGTCACCGCGCCGGAGGCGCGATACGGCTGCAGCTCGACGTCGAGCAGCATGCGCAAGGTCATCAGGCGGTGATCCGACCAGGCCAGACTGTTGGCGCGCGCGACGGCATCGAGCCGCAGCGCGATCGCTTCTCCCTTGGCGCGATCCTCGCCCGACAGGCTCGATCTGACGATCGCCTGAAACAGCGCGAGCTGATTGTTCACGCGATGCCTCAGCTCGCCGAGCAGCAATTCGCGCGCATGCTCGCTGCGCTTCAGCTCGATCAGCGCGCCGCGACAGAGATGCGCAAGCCAGATGATCAGCGCCGCAGTGCTCAGGAACCCGACGAGGTTGACCGCCTCGGTATGATCAGGACGGTCGGTGAAGCCCACCAGCACCACTGTGGCCGAGAGCCAGGCGGCAAAAATGGCCGCGGGAATGCCGCCGAGCAGCGCGGCGAACACGACCGCGGGATAGAAGGTCGCGTAGGGCAGCGTCGCGCCGGCGAAATCCAACCCGATCCGGCCTGCGGTCGAAATCGCGACAGCAAACGTGGTGAGCAGAAACGTGGTCGCCGACCACTGTCTGCCCCGACCGATCCAATCTGAGAAACGCTGACCCACTCGCACGACTGACCCCGAGCGCAACGTCTATCGCCCGACGCCGCCGGGAACAAGCTGAAGGAACTGCCACTCAGGTGCAAAAATTTTAGGAACTTTTGCAGTGTCGTTGCGTTCAGCCGTCCCTTTTACCATCGCCGGACCGCGTCATGCCGCGCCGTGGGAGAAGCCACCATTCAATCGTGACAGACATGCGTCACTGCATAGCGTGAAGCGCGCTGCATCGGGGCTGCTCGAGGGCATCGGTGCTACTCCGCGTCGCGTCTGAGTAGCACGAATGCCGGACGTTGCACGATCAGTTCGTCGCAGGCCGCGCCGACGAACTGATTGGCGATGGTATCGGAGCGCTGCACGTAAGAGAGCTTGTATCCAGCGCCTCTTGTTGCGCTAATCCTAGCGGCTTGCCGCTGAGCGCCGCAGCGTCGATCATGCGACCATGACGACGAAATCGCGCGAGAGACTCTACGGTGCCGGCATCCGCATCGCGCAGGAGCAGGCCGCGCGCGCACGCAAGGAAGCGGATCGTCTGGCCTGCGACGCCTGGAACAAGCGCATGCTCGGCTACAAGGGACCGGCGCAGCCGTCGCCGCTGCTCGGCGATGCGCTGAACGCGGGCTACTACTATCTCGAAGTGCGCTGCCTCGGCTGCGACACCAATCAGACGGTCGCGCTCGACGTCATCAGGCGCGCCAAGACGACGCCGATCCATGAGCTCGAGCGCTACATGCGCTGCCAGGACTGTTCGCGGCTTCGCGGTCATCCCTACAAGCGCAGCGCGCTGGTGGCATTGCGCGAGACCAAGATCTCGGCCGCACATCCGGCCTCGACATGGTGGCCCGGTGAACGATAGACAGTCGAACCGCGCGCGTCGTGTGTCGCCTCTGATCCGCGGAGGTACTCCGATCAGGACCGAGCGCTGCACTCGCAAAAATACATCGACACCCGGAACAAACATGAAGATCCACCGTTCTGAACTGTTGCCGGCGCGGCAGGGAAGCGGAACATGTCAGAGTTTATGACCCAGCCGGACAAGCTGCGGGCCGACGCGGCAGAATGCGCCCTCATTCGTGATCTCGCCACCGACCGCGACAAGCGCGAGCTGTTCGCGCGCCTGGCCGAGCATCTGAGCATGCTCGCCGCCGAGGTCGAACGCGCGGCGCGCGCACCCGACAGCCACGCGGACGCCGGCCTTCGCTGAACCGCTCTCGCGACGACCTGCTCCGATTGCGCTCCGCTGCTGTCGCGGTGCTCGCCACACAATCGCGCAACTCCACTTCGCTATAGATCGGGATGATCCGCGATCGATTCGCGCAGCGAGCGATCACGCCCCTCTCAGCGCCACAGGTGCCGATCTTGCGACGTCTCCTCCCCCGCCTCGCCTGCCTCGTTCTGCCGCTTCTCCTCAGCTTCCCCGCCGCAGCCGCCGAGCTCGTCGGCCGCGTCAGCATCGTCGATGGCGACACGCTGGACATTCATGGCGAGCGCATTCGCCTGTGGGGCATCGACGCGCCCGAAAGCGCGCAGCTCTGCCGCGGCCGCGACCGCAAGCCATATCGTTGCGGCGCGCTGGCCGCCAACACGCTGGACGCGTTCACGCGCGGCAAGGTTCTGCGCTGCCTGCCGGTCGATGGCGATCGCTACGGCCGCATCGTCGCGCGCTGCGCAGCCGGCGCGACGGATCTCGGCCAGTTCATGGTGGCGCGCGGGCTCGCGGTCGAGGAGCCGCAATATTCGCGCGGCGTTTACACCGCCGATCAGCGCGCCGCCCGCCGCGCCGGCCGCGGCATCTGGTCGGGCCGCTTCACCGAGCCGCCGCTCTATCGCAGCTGCATGCATTCAGGTGGAACGACGGCG
Organism: Bradyrhizobium sp. HKCCYLRH3073; assembly: GCF_051167995.1. Taxonomy (NCBI): domain Bacteria; kingdom Pseudomonadati; phylum Pseudomonadota; class Alphaproteobacteria; order Hyphomicrobiales; family Nitrobacteraceae; genus Bradyrhizobium; species Bradyrhizobium sp. HKCCYLRH3073. Next base: position 67,315 of record NZ_JBNPUD010000006.1, on the reverse strand, counting down.
GTGTGCTCGGACGGCGGGATCGGCTGGCGTTGAGTGGCGCCGCCTTGTCCACCGGCACAACGGCTCAATTGCCACGCCTCGGCGTCTCGCTGTACGGTCGCGCACCGCAAGGACCAGGGCTGGACGAGGACGATGACAGAGACAAAGACGCGCGTGGCGATCCTGTTCGGTGGGCGCTCGGCGGAGCACGACGTCTCGCGCGCCTCGGCGGCCAACATTGTCCGCTCGCTCGATGCCGGCCGCTACGCCGTCACGCTGATCGGCATCACCACCGAGGGACGCTGGGTGCTGGCCGACGCCGCGAATGACGGCACAGGCGCGGCCCTGACAGTGCCCGCGGACGGCCCGCAGATCGTGCTGCTGCCGGCCGGCCGGGGCCGCGCGCTGGTCATCGGCGACGGGCCCCTGCGCGAGCTCGCCTTCGACGTCGTCTTCCCGGTGCTGCACGGTCCGAACGGCGAGGACGGCACCGTGCAGGGCGCGCTGGAGCTCGCCGATGTCGCCTATGTCGGCGGCCGCGTGATGGGATCGGCGGCGGCGATGGACAAGGACGTCGCCAAGCGCCTGCTGCGCGACGCCGGCCTGCCGATCGTGCCGTTCGTCACGATGACCGCCGCATCGGCGGTGAGCTATGAAGCGGCGGTCGCCGCGATGGGCTCGCCCGAGCTGTTCGTCAAGCCGGCCAATCTCGGCTCCTCCGTCGGCATCTCCAAGGCGCGCAACGAAGCGGAGTTCGACGCTGCCTGCCGCCTCGCGCTGCGCTTCGACGGCAAGATCCTGATCGAGCGCTGCATCAGCCCGGTGCGCGAGATCGAATGCGCCGTGCTCGAGCATCCCGACGGCAAGGTGGCGGCTTCCGAGCTCGGCGAGATCGTGCCCGCCGACAGCCACGGCTTCTATTCCTATGAAGCCAAGTACACCGACGCATCCGGCGCCTCGCTGCACGTCCCGGCGCAGGTCGAACCTGCGCTCGCCGCGCGCATCCGCAAGATGGCCACCGAGGTGTTCGGCGTGCTCTGCTGCGAGAGTCTCGCGCGCGTCGACTTCTTCGTCCGCGGCGAGGAGGTCTATGTCAACGAGGTGAACACCCTGCCGGGCTTCACCAACATCAGCATGTATCCGAAGATGTGGGAGGCCACCGGCCTGCCCCAGCCGGCGCTGATGGATCGTCTGATCGCGCATGCGCTGGCGCGGCATGCGCGGCTGAGAGAATTGGCGTCGCAGCGCTGAGGAACGCTTCTGCGGCCGCCGCAGGTCAGCGCGGCGCCACCTTGACGCCGGCGGCGACCCGGTCGCTGGGATAGATGATCACGACATCGCCGCTGGCGACGCCGTCGGCCACGGCGGCGAACCGGCCCGAGCGCCGGATGAGCCGGACGGTGCGCAACTCGGCGCGCCCATCCTTCAGCGCGAACACCGACCAGTCGTCACCGCGCTTGAACAGCGCGCCGGTCGGAACGATGGTCGCGTCCTCCTGCGTGAAGACGACGATCTGCGCATCGAGCTGATAGGCATCGCCGAGCCGCTGCCATTGCTCGGCCGGCGAGACGATGTCGATCAGCACGTTGACGCGCTGCTCCTCGACACCCAGCGTGGAGATCTTCGTGAAGGCCGCCGGCTCGACCCGGCGAACCCGGCCCGACAGGCGGCCTGCCCCGCCCCAGCGATCGATCGTGACCTCGGCGCCGGGACGGATCTCGACCGCGTCGGTGCTGAGCACGTCGATGACCACTTCGAGATCACGGGGATCGCCGAGCTCGAGCAGCGCCGCGCCTGGCTGCACCGTCGTTTCGCTTTCCTGGGTCACTTTCAGCACCAGCCCGCCGACCGGTGCGGTCACGTTCCAGCTATCCGCGGGCGCGTCGGTATCCGTGTTGCTCCCGTAGCGCGCCAGCATCGCCCTGAGCTGACTGAGCTCGTGCTCGGCGGCATGGTCGGCATATTCGGCGGCGCGCAGGTCACGTTCGGCAATCCGCATCGCGAGCTCGGCGCGCTCCCGCGCCTGCGCCGTCGCAGCGCCGCTGGCGGCCAGCGCCATGGTGCGCGCAAGATCAGCGCTCGCCTGCGCGCTCTGCGCCTGCGCCCGCGCCACCACCTCCTTGGCCCGCTCGACATTGGCTTCGGCCGCGCCGAGCTGCTCCTCGACCTCGCGGCGGGAGCGCGGATCGAGCAGCGGTGCCGGCGCCGGCGTGATGGTGGCGACGACGTCGTCGGCCTTGACCTGGTCGCCGGCCTTGAAGCGGATGCGCCCGAGACGGCCGGCGAGCGGCGCCGCCACGACGTAGCGCTGGCGCACCCGCGTCTTGCCGTCGTCATCGACGGTGGCAACGAACCGCCCTTTCGTCACCGCGGCCGTCTCCACCGGGACCGGACCCGGCATCACCATCCAGGCGATGATGCCGGCCGCGGCCAGAACGCTCGATACGATGACGACGCGGCGCAAAACGGGGGGCATGCTCATTCCCTGGTCTTGAGGGCCGCGACCAGATCGAGCCGATCCACCCTCCTGCGAACGATGATGGCGCTGATCGCGGCGCTGGCCAAGACCACCGCGGTCGCGATCAGGTAGGTCCGCGGCGCGATCACACCCGGGATCTGAAAGCTCTCGCTGGAATGCAGCCGCGCGATCAGCCCGATGATGGCGTGCGACAGCAACAGGCCGAGCGGAATCCCGACCGCGATGTCCAGCGCGAACTCGCCGAACAGGATGCCCGCGACCTCGCCGCGGGTGAAGCCGAGCACGCGCAGGCTGGCGAGCTCCCAGGCGCGCTCCTGCAGGCTGATGCGGGCGCTGTTGTAGACCACGCCCACGGTGATGATCGCGGCGAAGCCGGTGAGGATGGCGGCGGTGACGAACACGAGGCCCGCGATCTTCTCGATGAAGGATGCGAGGGTGTAGGCCTTCATGGTGACGGATTCGATTTTCGGCATGCTCTTGAACCTCGCGCCGAGCGCGGCCAGCGCCGCCGGCTCGACATGGAGGCTCGCCGCCGAGATCACCGCGCCTTCGCCGGTGAAGCGATTGAGCGTGTCGATATCCATGTAGGACGCCATCCCGATCGCCTCGTCGACGATGGCGCTCACCGGCAGGTCGCGTCGCCGGCGGCGGCCTTCCATCGCCTCCACCGTCACGACCTGCCCCGCGCTCAGCGCCAGCCGCTCGGCGAGGCGCCGGGTCAGGGTGATGCCGTCGGGCGCCGCGACGATCGGGCGACGTGCGGAATCGTGCGGCCGGCGCAGCTCGTCGGTGGCCGCCAGTCCGATCACCGAGGTGAGGTAGCTCTGATGCCCGGCCCGCAGCCGCACCGGAACGATGCGCTGGCCTTCGATCGCGAGCACGCCGGGCTGGCGCGCCAGGTCACGCAGGATCGCGCGGTCCATCGGATGGATGAACGTGATCGTGGCGTTGCCGCGCTCGACCAGGTTGAACTGCAGCTCGATCATCTCGCCGATGGCGTCGCGCCAGAAGATCCCGAGCACCATCATCGGCACCGCGAAGGCGATGCCGATGATGGTGAACAGCGAACGGAACGGCCGCCCCGCGACGTTGCGCAGCATCATCATCCGCCGCGCGCCGAACGCCGTGCCGGGCACGATGCGCTCGATCCAGGAGCGGCGGAACCCCAGCGGCATCGCGGGCCGCATCGCCTCTGCCGGCGCAAGGCCGACGACCTCCTGAAGCGCCGTGACCACGCCGAGCGCGCCCGCCGCGACGCTGATCGCGACGCCGGCCACCGCCGCCCAGGGCGCCAGCCGGAATGGCAGCTCGGGCAGACGGAAGAATCCCTGATAGCTCGATATCATGGCATGGCCGAAGCCGACGCCGCCGGCGATGCCGAGCGCCGATCCGATCAGCACGATCACCAGCATCAGCTTGAGATAATGGAAGGTGAGCCGCAGCGTCGGAAAGCCGAGCGCCTTCAGCGCCGCGATCTGCTCGCGCTGCGCGGCGACCAGCCGCCCGAGCGCGCCGTTGAGCAGGAATGTGGCGACACCGAAGAAGATGATGGGGATGGTGATCGACATCACCTTCTGCTGGTTCAACTCGTCCTCGAGAAAGCGGTTCGACGGCTGGTCGCGCCGCGCGATCGCGCCGATCGAGCCATAGGGCTCGAGCAGCCGGTCGAGCTCCTCGATCACGGGCTTGGGATCGACGCCCGGGGCGAGCGCGATCACGGCGTCGTTGAACGCCCCTTTCATATCGAAGGCGGCCTCGGCCGCGCTCCGGTCGACCCACAGGATGGCGTAGAGACGATCGTCGGGGATCGGCAATCCCGGCTTCACCGCGTAGACATATTCCGGCGACAAGGCGATGCCGGAGACCCGGAAGCCCTGCACGCGGCCATTGAGCAGCACGCGGATGTCGTCGCCCGGATTGACGCCATTGGCCTCGGCAAACGCCTCATTGACCGCGGCGCTGCGCGCGGTCCCCGGCTCGGGCGCCGTGCCGCGCCGCAGATGCAAACGCGCCAGCGCTTCGTCGCCCGCGCGGCTCAGCGACACCAGGCGCGCCGAGACCGGCTGCGACGCCGCCGGCCAGTCGACGATCACCTCGCGCACGATGCGCGGCTCGACCGCGACCACGCCGGCGATGGAGCTCAGTCGCGGCACCAGCGCCAGCGGCGCCCGCTTCAGCGTGACGAAGATCTGCGGAAACCGGCCATCGGCATAGAACTGCTCGCAGCCGTCGCGCAGGGACAGATAGGTCGAGACCGAGCCTGCGAACACCGCGACGCCGGCCGCCACCAGCAGCGCGATCGTGATCACCTGCCCGCGCATCGCACCGATGTCGCGCCACAGCTTGCGGTCCAGCAGGCTCACCAATGCACCTCCTCGGCCGACAGCCGCCGTGCATTGCGCTCCTCGCCGACGATGCGCCCGCCGCCGAGCCGCAGCACGCGATCGGCCATGCCGGCGATCGCCGCATTGTGCGTGATGATGATCGTGGTCGTCCCGAGCTGCGCGTTGGCACGCGCGATCGCGGCGAGCACCACCTTCCCGGTCTCGTAGTCCAGGGCGCCGGTCGGCTCGTCGCACAACAGCACGTCGGGCGCCTTGACCATGGCGCGGGCCACCGCGACGCGCTGCTGCTCGCCTCCGGAGAGCTGCGAGGGAAAGTGGTCGATCCGCCGCTCGAGCCCGACGAGCTTGAGCACCTCGCGCGGATCGAGCGGCCTGTCGGCAATCTCGGTGACCAGCGCGACGTTCTCGAGCACCGTCAGACTCGGGATCAGGTTGTAGAACTGGAACACGAAGCCGACATGTTCGCGCCGGTAGCGCGTCAGCTCGGCATCGCCGGCGCCGACCAGTTGATGATCGCGCCACTGCGCCTCGCCCGAGGTCGGGCTGTCCAGCCCGCCGAGAATGTTGAGCAAGGTCGACTTGCCGGATCCCGAGGGGCCGAGCAGCACCACGAACTCGCCCTCGTAGATGTCGAGATCGACGTCGCGCAACGCATGCACCTCGACCTCGCCCATGCGGTAGGTCTTGGAGAGCTTGCGGGCGCGAAACACGGGTGCGGCACCCGGATGCTCCGGACGCGCGGCAGCGCTCGCGTCGTTGATCGTGGTCGGACTCATGAGGCCGCAGTTCCTGTCCGGCGAAGGCCTACGCAGAACGCCCGAGACACCTCCATGCCATCGAGGCCGGACGACTTCATAGCCCACAATCGGTCAGCAGCCGTCTTTGCCGGTTGATGCATATCAAGCGACCGACATCATCGGGGCGCGTCACACACATCTGCTCACGTCCATCCCAACGTCGAGACCTCGTAGATCAGCACGGCGGCCCCGAGACAGCGGCGCCAGGGATTGACGCCGCGCACGAGCTCATCGACGGCCCAGACGACGAGACCGGCCTTCACCAGACAATCCAGATTCGCGCCCGTCCGACCCGGCGGGTGCAAGGCCCAGCCCACGAGGCTTCCCACCAACACGATCCACAGCGCCGGGTTCGGCATCTGGGCGATCGTGATCTCGCCGGTCGCGCGATTGCGGAAGAACCAGTTGAGAAAGCGCGACATCGTGCCGCCAGCCTGCCCGGTCACGCTCCGCGTCCCTCCTGCTTCCCACGCTGCAGGATGCGGCCCAGGCCGCGCGAGATCAATGGCCGCACGGGAAGAAACAGCCTGTAGCCGAACTCCAGGACCGCCAGCGCGCCCGGCATCGAGGCCACACGCGCCGCCCAGCACCAACGCGGCAGACGGCGCCAGATCTCGACGAACGCCGCAGCGCCCGAGAGCAGGCGCCCGTCACTGGCACGCACATGAAACCGCGCCATCGCCTGTTGCTGGGTCACGCCATCCGGCGTTTCCGCGCCTGGTTCGGAGACGTCGACGAAACACAGCGCACCCGCCTGATCGGTCCGGCCGTAATAGCCGATCTCCGCTCGACACAGCGGACAGGATCCATCGAAGTACACGGTCGATTGTGCAGGCTCTGGCGCCATGCAGATCTCCTCCAAAACACCAGCTCAAACCTCAGAGCCCTGAACGTCCGCGCCGGCGCTTCGGGTCTGTGGCTCGTCAAATTTCATTGGGAGGAGCGGGTGATAGTCAAGGCTATCGCATTTGAAGAATGGACCAGGCGGCCATAACGACCGTCCATTTGTTACTCCGTCATGCCCGGGCTTGTCCCGGGCATCCACGTCGTTCGGAGCGCGCAGGACGACGTGGATGGCCGGGACAGGCCCGGCCATGACGATTCGGAAACGATCCGCGCAACACCTCAAGCGCAGTTGACGAGAGCTTTGCGGTGGCAATCCAGCCCCGTCGCCGCGGCGCCCCACTCACCGCGGCGGCATCTTCTCGAATTTCGGCAGCGCCGGATCGAGGTGATCCCAGGGATGTCCGGCGGCGGTCCACGACACCAGTTGCGGCCGGTAGCGGCTGGGATCGTCGAGGCTTGCGGGCGTGACGATGAACACATCGGGCATCGCCGGAAACGTCAGGTGCATCGACGAGCCGCAGGTCTGGCAGAACGCCCGCCGCTTCACCGTACCGCCATCGCCGATGGTCTGGAAATGCGACACCTCGCCGTCGACCTTCACCTCCGCCGCGACGAAGGTCAGGTGCGACTGATGGCCGGTGCCGCTGTCGCGCTGGCATTGCCGGCATTGGCAATCCAGCATGACCGCCGGCTCGCCCTTGATCTCGTAACGCACCGCCCCGCAGGCGCAGCCCCCGACATAGGAATTGGTCATGTTGCTCTCCTCAGTGCGACCGCTGCGGTGACGCCTGCTCGGCGGCGACCTGATCGAGCTTCTTGACGACGGTCTTCCAGCCCTCGCCCATCTTGCGATACGCCGTCTCGTTGGCCGGCAGCACGAAGCCGGAATGCACGAGGCGAAGGCGCGTGCCCGTGTCCGCTCTGGACAGGCTGAAGGTGACCACCGTCTCCAGCTTCGCGCCGTAGCCGACATTGCTGTCATGGCCGCCCCTCCACGCGTAGGACAGCCGCTCGTTCGGCACGACCTCCAGCACCTCGCAGTGGATGGTGCCGTCCCATTGGCCCGCCGGCGTGGTCTGAAAGGTGAAGCGATTGCCGATGACGGGCTCAAAACCCTTGGGCGCCATCAGCCAGCGGCCGATCAGCTCGCCATTGGTCAGGGCTTTCCAGATGACCTCCGGCGCATGCGGGAAGATGTCCTCGACGACAATGGCCTGCGTGTCCGCGTTCACGGCCTGGTTCATGGATCGATGTCCTTCAGCAGTTTTTTCAGATTGGCGAAGCGGTCGCGCCAGAACACGCCGTAATGGCTCATCCAGTCGGCCAGCGGCTCCAGGCCGCGTGGCTCGGCGCGGTAATAGACCTTGCGGCCCTCGGGGCGCTCGCAGACCAGGCCGGCCTGCTTCAGGGATTTCAGATGCTGCGAGATGGCGCCCTGCGTGACGGTGCTGCCGCGCGTGAGCTCGACGACGGTGATCTCGTCGGCCGCGACGATGCGCTCGAACACCGCGCGCCGGGTGGGATCGGCCAGCGCGCGCATGACGGCCGTGATGGGTTCAGACTGGATCATGCGGAAGCAATAGCAACCACTAATCAATTAGTCAACACTAATATTATACGTGACGCCAATCGCGGCTCGTATGCTCCCGCTGGACGGCGCCGCCAGAAAATCCGAATTTTTATCTTCCGTTTTTCAGAATTCAATGCTATGGTATCGCGTCCCGCCCCGATTGAGGGGCGCATCGCGATCGTCACGAGCGTTGGGTGCGGGATGCGGTGGGCGTGTCGGGTTGCAGCGTGAGCGATCATGCCGACGAACGATCCGATGCGTACGGCGAAGTCGTGTGGTCCTGGCATCCCGGTGCTGATGCCAAGCTGGCGCTGCAAGTTCGACGAGCGCGCTGGCGACGGGGGCAAGAAAGCCGATCCCCGGGGAGATCACGTATAAGCCGTTCAAACCATTGCGCGGGGAAGGCCGGGATGATCCGGCCCGTACCTGTGGTTCCTGCCGCCTGCATTTTTTTCGCAGGCGGGCCATGGGTGCGACCGGCACCCGGCCTTTCCCGCGCCCTCATTGTTAGGAGGGCGACCAGATGAGCAACACTCGGACGCGAAAGCGGGTGCGAGAATGAGAATGCATGTTTTGCCCATGTCTCACCGCCGTCCTTGCGAGGAGCGCAGCGATTGATCTGCGCGACCCCACAACTGTCAACTATGTCCCCGAACACCCGTCAGCGACGTCTCCGGGCTGAACACTGCGCTCGCAATGTCGCTTTCATTTCCGCTGTCGTCCGGCAAGCTGCGGCAACGCGCAAGCGTTGGCGCGGCGCCGACCCGGGACCCCTACGCCGCGGCGGTTGTTTGAGGCACGCTGGAGCGGACGGCCTTGGCGCCAATTTCCGCCGGTGGTCATGGATCCCGGCGTTCGCCGGGAGGACATCGGTTTCTGGATGGCCAGCTTGGCCCACATGCGCGTTTTTGAACCTTCCCTTCTGCCGCTGGAACACACCCAAGCGCCTCACTGCCGCCAAACCCCGCAGAAAAACCGACTGAATCGCCCCTCCCATTCCGGTACACTCGCCGCGTGACCCATCGCCCTACGATTCTCGTGTTCGACTCCGGCCTCGGCGGCCTGTCCGTGCTTCGCGAGGTGGTGCGGGCGCGGCCTGACGCCCACTACGTCTATGTCGCCGACGACGCCTTCTTTCCCTACGGCCATCACAGCGAGCAGGCGCTGGTCGCCCGCGTGGTGCCGCTGATGGGCGAGCTGATCGCCGCGCACCGGCCCGACCTCGTCGTGATCGCCTGCAACACCGCCTCCGTGCAGACGCTGGCGCCGCTGCGGGCCGCCTACCCGACGCCCTTCGTCGGCACCGTGCCGGCGATCAAGCCGGCCTGCGCGCAGTCAAAGACCAGGCGCGTCTCCGTGCTCGGCACCAAGGCGACCGTGCAGCGCGAATACACCCACGCGCTGATCCGCGATTTTGCGCAAGGCTGCAACGTCACCCTGGTCGGCTCGCCGGAGCTTGCGTCACTGGCGGAGGCCGCGCTCAGCGGAACGCAGGTCAGCGACGCGGCCATCGCCGCCGAGATCGCACCCTGCTTCGTGGGCGACGCCGCCGATCCCGCTGATCGAACCGACACGGTCGTGCTCGCTTGCACGCATTATCCGCTGCTGCTCGACCGGCTCGAACGCCTGGCGCCCTGGCCCGTCACCTGGATCGATCCGGCACCGGCGATCGCGCGCCGCGTCGTCGACCTGCTGGGCCCCCCGGCTGGCGACGCCGACGATGGCGGCGCCACCATGATCTTCACCTCGAACAAGCCACATCAGCTCGGCCGCGCGCTCACGCCCTATTTCGGCGGCCGCGTCCCGGCCTGACGGAGACCGCCGATGTCCGCACCGCCCCAACCGCTCAACCGCCTCAAGCAGGCCTGGCGCGACAAGCGGCCGACGTTCGGCGCCATCGCCACCATCCCGAGCATCCAGACCGTGCGCATCATGGCGCAACAGCTCGACTGGATCATCGTCGACCTCGAGCATGGGCCGATCGATCTCTCCACCGCGCACGCGATGATCACCGCCACCGCGGGCACGCCCTGCGTGCCGCTGGTGCGGATCGCCGCCAACGAGCCGCATCTGGCGAAGGCGCCGATGGACCTCGGCGCGCTCGGCATCAACTTCCCGATGATTTCGAGCCGAGCGGACGCCGAGAAGGCGGTGCGCAGCGTGCGCTACCCACCCCGCGGCGACCGCCTGTGGGGTCCGTTCCACGCGCCGTTCCACTGGAACGTGTCGATGGCCGATTACATGGCGACGGCCGATGACGACATGATCTGCATGGTGACGATCGAGCATGTCGAGGCGGTCGAGCGCATCGACGAGATCATGGCCACGCCCGGCATCGACATCGCGGTGATCGGCCCCGGCGACTTGGCCACCTCGATCAACAAGCGCGGCCAGCTCGATGATCCCGCAGTGAAATCCTTGATCGCGCGCGCCGAGGCCGGGATCATCAAGTCAGGCGTGCCGATCGGCGGGGCGGCGCGCAACGCCGAGCAGGCCAATGCGATGATCGCGCGCGGCTACCTGGCGCTGGCGCTGGGCTTCGACTGGTCCCTGTTCCAGCGCGGCATTGCCGCAAGCTTCGAGGGGATCAAGCGCTGATTCAGGGCCGCTTCACGTTCCAAACGAAAAACAGGATTGGGGGAGAAGCCCATGACGAAGAAGACGATTTTGGGCACGTCGCTGGCCATGTTCGGGCCGCTGGCCGCACCGGCGCCCTAGAGCGGCGCTTCCGTAACCCGGCCTGCGGTGTTAACAGCAGCCGCCGCCGGGGGAGCCGGATCAGGCCAAGCACAACAAACGGGAGCGACAGGTTCAGGATGCGCGGAACGACCAGGCCGATTTCGCTGCACCGCCGTCTGATCATCGATCTGATGCATGCCTCGCGCGGCGTGCCGTTCGTGTCGCTGGCCCGGACGATCCAGATCGGTCCGCTGCTGGAGGCCCGCGCCGCGGCCGTCCACCCGCCCGGTTTCGCCGCGATCTTCGTCAAGGCGTTCGCCCTGGTCGCCCGTGACGAGCCGGTCCTGCGCACGCTCTACACCGGGTGGCCGCGGCGCTGCCTTTACGAGCTGCCGCGCAGCGTCGCCACCGTCACCATTGCCCGGGTCGAGAATGGCGAGGATTGCGTGCTGCCGCAGCGCGTCTCCGGGCCTGAGGCCATGTCGCTGGCCGAGATCGACGCCCTGATCCGCCAGGGCAAGGAGGCGCCGGTCGACGACGTCGCCATGTTCCGCAAGATCATGCGCGCGACCCGGCTGCCGCTGCCGCTGCGCCGGTTCGCCTGGTGGGTCGGGCTGAATTTCGGCCGCCAGCGCGCCAACTGGTTCGGCAATTTCTCCGTCACCAGCATCGCCGCCTGCGGAGGCGGCCAGTTGCACGCCCTGAGCCCGGGACCGTTCATCATCAATTACGACGTCGTCCAGCCCGACCAGACGATTCCCATCCTGATCCGCTGGGACCACCGGGTTACCGACGGCGCCATGATCGCCCGGACCGCGATCCGACTCGAGCAGGTGCTGAATGGCGAGATCGCAGCCGAGCTGAGGGCCTGCCCGGTTCCCGGGCGCAGTCCGGCGGAAGCCGACCTGGGATGCGAGGCGGGGCGGCGGAAAATGACCGTCCTGAAGGGGCCGAAAGGGTGATTTTGCCGGCAAAAGCGGCCGTTGCGGTTTGACAAGCCGGCAGTTTCTCGCCTAAGAACCCCCTGCTCGCGGGCCGCTTTCGGCCCGCGTTGCGTTTCGCGACCCGTGGCCTTCTCCCTTCATGCTTTGGGGAGGGGTCTGTCGGTGGACCGGATTTCCCGGACACACAGGAGGGCGCGTTTCCTCAAACCCGAACGAAAGACTTGAAGAGGACGCGATGACTAAGCGCAGTGAGGCGAAGTACAAGATCGATCGCCGCATGGGCCAGAACATCTGGGGCCGCCCGAAGAGCCCCGTCAACCGCAGGGAATACGGCCCCGGCCAGCACGGCCAGCGCCGCAAGGGCAAGCTGTCCGATTTCGGCGTGCAGCTGCGCGCCAAGCAGAAGCTGAAGGGCTACTACGCCAACATCTCCGAGCGCCAGTTCCACGGCATCTATGTCGAGGCCGGCCGTCTCAAGGGCGACACCGGCGAGAACCTGATCGGCATTCTCGAGCGCCGTCTCGACACCGTCGTGTTCCGCGCCAAGTTCGTGTCGACCATGTTCGCCGCGCGCCAGTTCATCAACCACGGCCACATCAAGGTGAACGGCCGCAAGGTCAACATCGCGAGCTACCAGGTCAAGCCGGGCGACGTGATCGAGGTCAAGGAAGCCTCGAAGCAGCTCGCCGTGGTGCTGGAAGCGAGCCAGCTCGCCGAGCGTGACGTGCCCGACTACATCGAGGCCGATCACGGCAAGATGACCGCGAAGTTCATCCGCATCCCGGCGCTGTCGGACGTGCCGTTCGCGGTGCAGATGGAGCCGCATCTGATCGTCGAGTTCTACTCGCGCTGATCTTGACCGGACCGCGGTCCGGCACCATCTGATAATCCGAAGGCCCTGGCACGCGCCGGGGCCTTTGCTTTTTGGGGTTTCGGATGCGGCGAACCGATTCCCGAATGCCACACTTGCCACGAATTCGCCCCAACCTGGGCTGACAGGGAATCCGTCCCGTGATTCACTGTCTGCAGTTGTAAAGTAGCGGGGCGTTCGCCATGGAGTTCAACAGGCGCAATATCATCTTTGGTGCGTTGCCGACCGATGCGGTCGGTGCTCCGCCTCTGCCGCCGTTGCGGGCGCCGCCGCTCAGCGCTCCACCGTTACGCGCACGGACCTCCGGCGTCCGCTACCGGTTCAACGACGGCCTCTATCCCTCGACGGTCTTCGACCTGCTCGAACGCTCCTGCTGGCACGTCCAGTCCGATGCGACAGCCCATGTGATCCGCCATGTCGGGACCGGGCTCACCTTTGCCGATGCGCAGCTTCGCCATGATCCCTACGCGCTCGAGCTCCTCCATTGTTTCGACGATTCGCGCGAGCTCACCGACGAATGGCACACCATGCTGGTGGGCTGGGCCGCGGTGAACATGGGCTGGAACGTCAAGCGGCAGCGGCCGGGCGCCGTGCTGCTGCTTTCACCGTCTCGGCAGAGCCCGCTCGAACCCTGGGTGTTCGACTGCACCGCGGCGCCGCCGCTGGTCGCCGAGCCGATCGAGAGCAGGCCTCTGCGGCGGCCGGACATCTGGCTCAATCCGCCGCGCGCGGCGTAGCTCGCGAGGAGGAGCGTTTTGCGGGAGCGGTACGAGTTGGGTAAGGTCGGGTCGTGATAAGCGAACGAGGACTGCCGATGTATTACACCCCGCCCCCGCGCGATCCCAAGGCGCCGCCCGTGCGCGTCAATCTGTTGTCGGACACGCAGACCCGCCCGACGCCGGCGATGCGCGAGGCGATGGCGCGGGCCGAGGTCGGCGACGAGCAGATCGGCGACGACCCGACCGTGCACGCGCTCACCGCCCGCGTCGCCGCGCTGCTCGGCAAGGAGGCGGCGGTGCTGATGCCGTCGGGCACGATGTGCAATGTCGCGGCGACGCTGGTGCATTGCCGGCCGGGCGACGAGATCCTGGCGCACGAGACCGCGCACATCATCTCGCGCGAGGGCGGCGCGCATGCGGCGCTCGGTGGTTTCCAGGTGACGCAGCTGAAGGGCCCCGACGGGCAGTTCACACCGGAGACCTTTCGCGCCGCGCTGCATCCGCGCAGCCGCTACCAGCCGCCGCAGACCGTGGTCAGCGTCGAGCAGACCGCCAATATCGGCGGCGGCACGATCTGGAAGAAGGCTGATCTCGACGAGATCGTCGAGATCGCCAAGGCGAATGCAATGGCGACGCATATGGACGGCGCGCGGCTGCTCAACGCGACCGTCGCCACCGGCATTCCCGCGGCAGAGATGACCGCGGGCTGGGACTCGGCCTGGATCGATTTCTCCAAGGGACTGGGCGCGCCGATCGGCGGCGTGCTCGCCGGCAGCGCCGCCTTCATCGACGAGGTCTGGCGCTGGAAGCAGCGGCTCGGCGGCGCGATGCGCCAGGCCGGCGTCGTCGCGGCGGCCTGCATCTACGCGCTCGATCATCACGTCGGCCGGCTCGCCGAGGATCACGCCAATGCGCGGGCGCTGGCGCGCGGGCTGTCGCAGATCCAGGGCGTCGAGGTGCAGGAGCCCGAGACCAATCTGGTGTTCTTCAAGCCCGACGGCGCCGGCGTGTCAGGCGACAAGATGGTGAGTGAACTACGCAAGCGCGGTGTGCTGCTGGCGATGATGGACGGCCGCATCCGTGCCTGCACGCATCTCGACGTGTCAGCCGCTATGATTGAGGAAGCGATCGGCCATGTCAGGGAGATCGTGCGCGGCGCATGACGATCATGACGCGAGGGCTGCGTAAACCAGCCGGCCACACAGGCGGCCGCCGTTATCGCGGCGCCCCCTTGCGAGCGCGGCTCTCGATCGCCTTACTCAACGCCTCGTCGTGCAGCTCGGCGCTCGCCTCGGAGAAGCAGCAGAACACGATCTGCGACAGCGAGGTTTCGCCGCTGATGGCCTCGATCGTAGTGGCGACCGCAATCGAGGCGGCGCGATCAGCGGGAAAGCGAAAGATGCCGGTCGAGATTGCGGGAAAGGCGACGGAACACAGCAGGTGGTTGTGACACAGCTCAATCGAGCGGCGGTAGCACGAGGCCAGCAGCTCCGGCTCACCGCGGTCGCCGCCCTGCCAGACCGGGCCGACCGTGTGGATCACATGACGGGCGGGCAACCGGTAGCCCTTGGTGATCTTGGCCTCGCCAGTCTTGCAGCCATGGAGCATGCGGCATTCCATGACGAGGTCGGGTCCCGCCGCACGGTGGATCGCGCCGTCGACGCCACCACCGCCGAGCAGAGACGTGTTCGCGGCGTTGACGATGGCGTCAACGCCGAGCTTGGTGATGTCGGTGACGACGACCTCGAATCGGGTCGTGCCGATCTTTCGGACCGGATAGCTCAGGCGGAGGCCGCCGTGCCGACCGGGATGCCCTTGTCGGTGAACAGCTGCTGCAGCTCGCCGCTCTGGAACATCTCGCGGACGATGTCGCAGCCGCCGACGAACTCGCCCTTCACATAGAGCTGCGGAATCGTCGGCCAGTTCGAGAACGTCTTGATGCCGTTGCGCAGCTCGGCGGATTCGAGAACGTTGAGGCCCTTATAGCCGACGCCGACGTGGTCCAGGATCTGCACGACCTGGCCCGAAAATCCGCACTGCGGAAACTGCGGCGTCCCCTTCATGAACAGGACGACGTCGTTCGACTTCACTTCATTGTCAATGAATTGCTCAATGCTCATCTTCGCTTCCTCTAGGGCGCCTCAAGGAACGCCTGGGGCTCGGTCCGCGCTGATCGCCATCGGACGGATTTCGCCCGCAGCCGATCGCCACTCTTCTATATGTAGCGCAAACCGTTGTTCAGCCAAAGTAAAATGCCGAGGATCGGCCCGCGACCCAGGCCCCCCGGCCGGACCATAGGCTGACGGCAGCAATATTATAGCCGCCACGAGGGTTTCATCCCGTAACCAAGCCCCTATTTAGGACGAACTGTCGAAAGGAACTTGTTCCGTCGAACATCGTTTTCTGCTGGCAAACGGAGACCCTCGTGACCAGTTCTGCCTCCGCTACGGCCTCCATCCCCGACACTGATACGCTTCAGACCGGGTCCGGCTCCCTCGCCGGGCGCCTGACCGAGGCGTACCTCGCCGTTCGGGGCGAGACCGAGCGGCGTGCGGCGCCGCTGAGCCCGGAAGATCAGGTCATCCAGTCGATGCCGGACGCCAGTCCGGCCAAATGGCATCGCGCCCATACGACCTGGTTTTTCGAGCAGTTCGTGCTGGGCGAGCACTGCCGGGGATATATCCCTTTTCACGCCGATTACGCGTTCCTGTTCAATTCCTATTACGTCAGTGCCGGCCCGCGCCACACGCGGGGCGAGCGCGGCCTGATCACCCGGCCGGGCGTGGCCGACATCACGGCATATCGGCAACACGTCGACGCGGCGATGGCGGACTTCCTGGGCAGCGCCGAGCCTGCCACATTGGCCGCTGTGGCGCCGCTGGTGGAGGTCGGCCTCAATCACGAGCAGCAGCACCAGGAGCTGATGCTGACCGACATCCTGCACGCATTCGCGCAGAACCCGACGGCCCCGGCCTATGATCCATCCTGGACCTTTCCTGCCCCGGCAGGCCGGGGCGCGGATTGGATTCACCTCCCCGAGGGCATCCATACCGTCGGACACGCCGGTGATGGTTACCATTTCGACAATGAGGAGCCAGCCCATCGCGCACTCGTCGGGCCGGTGGGCATCGCGCGCAATCTCGTCACCAATGCCGAGTGGCTCGCTTTCATGGATGACGGCGGCTACCGGACCGCCACGCTCTGGCTCATGGACGGCTTCGCCGCCGCCAGTCGCGAGGGCTGGCAGGCGCCCGGCCATTGGTACAAGGTCGAGGGCGAATGGCGCATCATGACGCTGGGAGGGCTGCGGCCGGTCGATCCGGATGCACCCGTGTGCCACGTCAGCTACTATGAGGCCGACGCATTCGCACGCTGGCGCGGCAAGCATCTGCCGACCGAGATGGAGTGGGAGGTCGCCGCGCGCGGCAACCAGCTCAGCGACGCCTTCGGCATTGTCTGGCAGTGGACCCGCAGCGCCTACAGCCCCTATCCCGGCTATCGTGCCACGGAAGGCGCGCTCGGCGAGTACAACGGCAAGTTCATGGTCAATCAGCTGGTGCTGCGCGGCTCATCGCTCGCGACGCCGGCGGGCCACAGCCGCGTCACCTATCGCAACTTCTTCTATCCACATCATCGCTGGCAATTCACCGGGCTCCGGCTCGCGGACTACGCCTGAGCTATCAGCATTCGTTGCCCGACAGTCGCGCGTGTGCGCGTCCAGGAGAGTATCATGAACGTGCACGTCAACGCGCTGCTCGATGCCCATCTCCCCGACGACAAGACGTCGGCCTTTGCGACAGACGCAGTCGCAGGCCTCACCCAGCAGCCCAAGCAGCTATCGCCGAAATATTTCTACGACGCCGCCGGATCAGACCTGTTCGAGCAGATCACGCGCCTGCCGGAGTACTACCCGACGCGCACCGAGCTCGGCATCCTCAGGGATCGCGGCGCCGAGATCGCGGCGGTCATTCCCGACGATGCTGCGCTGATCGAGTTCGGCGCCGGCGCCACCACCAAGGTGCGGCTGCTGCTGGAGAGCTGCCGCTTCGCGGCCTACGTGCCGGTCGATATTTCCGGCGAGTTCCTGACCGCACAGGCCGACAGCCTGCGCCGCGACTTCCCGCAGCTGGCCGTGCACCCGGTCATCGCGGATTTCACCACCGCATTCAAACTGCCTGATGCCATCGAAGGCAAGCCGAAGGTCGGCTTCTTTCCGGGATCGACGATCGGCAATTTCGAGCCGCATGAGGCGTGCCGGTTCCTGCGCTCGGCACGCGAGATCCTGGGGACCGGCGCGCTGATGATCGTCGGGGTCGACCTGGAGAAGGACGAGCGCGTCCTGCATGCCGCCTACAACGACGCCGCCGGCGTGACCGCGCGTTTCAATCTCAATCTGCTGTTGCGGATCAACCGGGAGCTCGGCGGCAATTTCGACCTGTCCGCCTTCGTTCACCGCGCGATCTACAATCGCGAGCAGCACCGCATCGAGATGCATCTGGTGGCACGAAAGCCGCAAACCGTGCGGCTGCTCGGCACCACTCTCTCGTTCCGGGCCGGCGAGAGCATCCACACCGAGAACAGCTATAAATACAGCATCGAGCGCTTCGGCGCGCTGGCCCGCGGCTCCGGCTGGAAAGTCCAGACCGTGTGGACGGATGCGGAAAAAATGTTCTCGGTTCAGGCGCTCGTCGCCGAGGCGTGAGGCTCCGGCTTCGACCGCAGCGACAGCGTCTCCCACAGCGCGACGATCGCCAGCAGCGCGCTCGTCAGCGCTGATAGCACGAGCGGCGACAGTTCGGTCGCGAACCAGCCGAGCCCGATCAGCGCCAGCAGGCCAGCGCCGTGCGACAGCTGCAGGAAGCCGCGGATGTTGAACTTGAAGAGGATGGTCCCGAGCAGAAACACGAACGGACCGCCGATCGTTGTCGCCGCCGTATTCAGGCCGGTATGCCCGAGGGGGTGCTTCAGGATGATCTCGTCCGATACCGCCGAAACGATGATGCCGGCGACGATCGGCATGTGCAGGTAGGTGTAGGCCGAGCGCGCCATCAGCCCGGATTGCGCCGACTGCGAAATCACCTCCGATCCCGCCTCAGCGCCGCGGTTGAAATACACCGCCCACATCGCCACCGTGCCGATGAAGGCACTGGCAAAGGCGGCAATGTTGGCTCCGGTCCAGTCGAGCTCGGCAAAGGTCGCGCCGGTGACGACGATGGATTCGCCGAGCGCGATGATGATGAACAGCGCACAGCGCTCCGCCATGTGGCCGCCTTCGACCATCCAGTCCTCGACGGTGGATGCACCCAGCCCGGGGACCCAGAAGCGGACGGCCGGCGACACATATTCCAGGGTGAGCGCCGCCCCCCATAGCCCCATCCGCGCCGGGCCCTCGGCAAGGCCGCCGAGCAGCCAGAGCACTGCGGAGGCACTGAGCCAGGAGAGAATGCGGGCGGCGTTGCGACGGACGGCCAATCGCTGCGGCGGCGTCGCGGTCAGCCAGAACGCGGTCCGGCCGACCTGCATGGCGGCGTAGGCCATGGCGAACCACAGGCCGCGGTCCTCGAACGCCCGCGGGATCGACATCGACAGAACGAGGCCCGCCAGCATCAGCGCGAACAAGAGACCTCGGACGAGCGCCTTCTCGGGATCGAGCCAGTTGGTCACCCAGGCGGTGTAGACCCACACCCACCAGACCGCGAGAAACAGAACGGCCGTCTGGGCGGCGCCGAGCGGCGAGAAATGGCCGATCAGATAGTGCGAGATCTGCGTGACCGCGTAGACGAAGACGAGATCGAAGAACAGCTCGACGAACGTGACCCGGCTGTGCCGGTTCGGCTCGATGACGCGAAACAGCGCACCACGCGGATTGTCCACCGCCATCTCCCCGGATGCGTGCTGCGCGATCTGCCCCTGAATGGTCAGCGCTGGTCCGGCACCCCGGTCTGCAGCGCCAGAGCATGCAGCACGTCACCCATCTGGCCGCGCAGCGATTGATAGACGAGCTGGTGCTGCTGCACGCGGGATTTGCCGCGGAACGATTCCGAGATCACCGTCGCGGCGTAGTGGTCGCCGTCGCCAGCGAGATCGCGAATCGTCACCTGGGCGTCAGGGATGGCAGACTTGATCATCTGCTCGATATCGTGGGCATCCATGGGCATCCCGGTGCATCTCCTTGTGTCGGGCCGGCGCCGCATCCCGTAGACGATGTAGCCCGCAGGGCCCGCGGCTTGGCTGCAGCTCCCATCAGTGGCCCGCCGAGCACGGCGAATCAAGGCATTCTCGCGGGACCGTGATAGTGAAATCTAGCGCGAACCGCTTTCGAGGTCACGCGCGGAACCACTATATACCGGGATCAGACGAGATACGTCGGACTGGGTGACGCACCCAAAAGGCCGAATCGGGAGGACGACGACATGAAGCTTCCAGGACCGGATCATCCGATCACCGTCACCCCCAACCCAAAACGCGTACGGGTGATCGCCGACGGCGTCGTGATTGCCGACACGACCCGCGCGTTGACGCTGAAGGAAGCGAGCTACCCCGCGGTTCAATACGTGCCGCGGGCCGACGCCAACATGGCGGCCTTGCAGAAGACTGATCGTGTCACCCATTGTCCGTACAAGGGGGATGCGAGCTATTTCAGCGTCGTCGCCAACGGCAAGACATTGGACAATGCGATCTGGAGCTACGAGGCGCCCTTCCCGGCGATGACCGAGATCTCGGGCCACCTGGCGTTCTATCCGGACAAGGTGCGGATCGAGGAGGTCGCAGCTGATTGAACCCGGTGACAGCCCGCCGCGCGGCGGGCGCGAGGCGATACCGGCGCGGCGGTTGTTTCGATCACTGACCTGATGGCGTGCTACACTCTGAAAATCGTAAGCCCGAGAATCAGGAGCACGAGGAAGATCACCAGGAAGATATAGAACAGGATCCGCGCAATGTCGGCGGAAGCTGCCGAGATGCCGGTGAAGCCGAGAATACCGGCCACCACCGAGATCACGAAGAACAGCAGCGCCCATTTGAGAAGTGTCACGGTATGGTCCTCCGGTTCTGCGCCGTGCCGGCGCGGCGCCTCACTAACGATGAGGCGGGGAACCGGTTCCTTCGGCCATCGGTCCCGGCGCCGAAGAAATGCGCAACCCACGACCGTCCCGGCCGTAACTTCATAGGTCGTCGGTTCGTAAGGATATCGGGAGCGGAAATCGGCATGTGTGAGAAACCGGCTTGCGGACCGCGGCACTTGCTGATTTGCAGCACCAAAGACGACATCTGGTAGTCCGGCGCCGTCATTCGCCCGCTTGCGGGCGACTCCAGCGAATGACGGTGCCATAGGTCACACGAGCTCATCCACTCATTCCGGCTCGCGCAGCCTTGGACGACGTTTGCATGACGCCCCGCGGCGAGGGGGATGCGAACGTCCCATCCGCTGCACGGGCCGGGCAGCAGCGACGCCGGGGGGCGTATGGTCATATCGGTTACACAATCGGCGGCGGCCGCGAAGATCGAGCTTCAGGCCCGCCCGCGCGCCCGGGCGCGCAACGCCGCGCTCGATCACGCCCGGACATTCCTGACGCTGGTGGTGCTGCTCCACCACGCCGTGATTCCGTATACCTATTTCGGGCACACCGATCCGACGTTCTTCCTCGGCTTCGATGCCATCGTGCTGGCCACCGACAGCTTCTTCATGGCCATGTTCTTCTTTCTGTCGGGCCTGTTCGTGTGGTCGGGCCTTGCTCACAAGTCGACGCTGCAGTTCCTGCGTGACCGGCTATTGCGCCTTGGCCTGCCGTTCGCCATCGCAGCCCTGACCGTCATTCCGCTTGCCTATTACGCGATCGAGCTGCGCGCCAATCCGGACGCCACCTTCGCTGCCTTCTGGTGGAAGACGGTCACGGTCGGTCCATGGCCGAGCGGGCCGATCTGGTTCATCTGGGTGCTGCTGGCGTTCGACACCTCGGCAGCCCTTTTGTACCGCGTCTCGCCACGCCTGCTGGATCCGATCAATCGGCTGTCGCAGCGCGCCTTCGAGCATCCGCGCGACTTCTTCTTTGCCTTCCTGCTGATCACGGGCGGACTCTACATCCCGTCCCGGCTCTATTTCGGCCCGACGTTCTGGTTTGAAGCCGGACCGCTCTCGGTGCAGGCCAGCCGCGTCCTGCTCTACGCCGCCTATTTCTACGTCGGGGCTGGCATCGGCTCGGCCAATGTCGAACGTGGCCTGCTGGCCGCAGAAGGGCAGATGTCGCAGCGCGGACTCGGGGCCTGGATCGTGGTTACGCTGGTGCCCTATGCGCTGCTCTGGGTGCTCATCACGATCAAGCGCCAGGTGCTGGGCAATCCCCCCGTGTTGCCGCAATGGTACGAGGCAGCCTATGGCTTCCTGTTCGTCATCTTCAGCGCCGCGATCCTGTTTGCGATCCTGTCCTATTTCCTCAACAACCGCCGCTCGGAATTCTCCGTGCTCGATCGCATGCAGGCCGACGCCTATGGCATGTTCCTGGTGCACTATCCGATCGTGCTGTGGATCCAGTACTGGCTGTTCGACTTCGGCCTGCCCGCCATCGCCAAGGCGACGATCGCCTTTGTCGGCAGCATGCTGCTGAGCTGGGGCGCGACCTGGGTGCTCAGGCAGATTCCGGGGGCGAAGAACGTGTTGTAGGACGGTCCTGCCTCCTCCGTCATTGCGAGGAGCGCAGCGACGACGCAATCCAACCTCCCGCCGGAGCTCTGGATTGCGTCGCTGCGCTCGCAATGAGCGCGTGGAAAGGCACCGCGCTGACAACGGACTCCGCTGTCGTTCTGCGAACGCAGGGACCCATAACCGCAAGATCTTGTTGTTGGCGCAGGTCAACGACCAGTCCCGCCGACTACTCCGTACACCGAGTGGGTCCCGGATCGGCGCCACGTCGGCGCGGTGCGCCGCCGTGGCTTGTCCGGGACGACAACGGTGTGTCAGGCAGCCGCCCCGCCCATATATTCTGGTAGCCAGCTCTCGAACCGGCTCTTCAGCGTATCCACTTCCACCGAGGCCTCGCCGGCGATCGCCAGCGCAGTGCCGCCTGTCGTGCCGATGCGCGTGCACGGCACGCCGGCGCCGCGCATCTTGGCGAGCACGCGGCCAGCCTCGGTCTCCGGCACCGTCACGAGATAGCGCGCCTGGTCCTCGCCGAACCAATAGGCATGCGGCACGATCGAGGCAGGCGCGGCCAGCAGCCGCGCGCCGATGCCGGAGGCCATCGCCATCTCGGCCAACGCAACCAGAAGTCCGCCGTCGGAGAGGTCGTGGGCCGCGGTGGCCGTGCCCGCATGGATCATGCCGCGGACGACATCGCCGATGCGCTTCTCCGCGGCCAGGTCGACCGGCGGCGGAGCGCCCTCCTCGCGGCCGCAGACGTCGCGCAGGTAGACCGACTGGCCGAGCCAGCCATGGGTCTCGCCGATCAGCAGGATCGCCTCGCCCTCGGCCTTGAAGGCGATGCTCGCCGACTTGGTGAAATCATCGAGCAGGCCGACGCCGCCGATCGAGGGCGTCGGCAGGATCGCGCGGCCGTTGGTCTCGTTGTAGAGCGAGACGTTCCCGGAGACGACGGGGAAGTCGAGCGCGCGACAGGCCTCCGAAATGCCCTTCAGGCAGCCGACGAACTGGCCCATGATCTCGGGCCGTTCCGGGTTGCCGAAATTGAGATTGTCGGTGATCGCAAGCGGCCGGCCACCGACCGCGGTGATGTTGCGCCAGGCTTCGGCGACGGCCTGCTTGCCCCCCTCGAACGGGTCGGCCTCGCAATAGCGCGGCGTGACGTCGACGGTGAGCGCCAGCCCCTTCGGCCCGTCCTGCACGCGCACCACGGCGGCATCGCCGCCCGGGCGCTGCACGGTGTTGCCGAGGATCACATGGTCGTACTGCTCCCAGATCCAACGCTTGGAGCACAGATCGGGCGTTGCGACGAGCTTCTCCAACGCCGGGATGATGGCCAGGGGCGGCTTGACCTCGCGGGCGTGGATCACCGGCAGCGCCGATGAGGCCACGTGCGGGCGATCATACAGCGGCGCCTCGTCGCCGAGCTCCTTGATCGGCAGGTCGGCCATGACGTCGCCGCCATGCTTCACCACGAACCGCTTGCTCGGCGTGGTGTAGCCGACCACCGCGAAATCGAGCCCCCACTTGCGGAAGATCGCTTCCGCCTCCTTCTCCTTCTCGGGCTTCAGCACCATGAGCATGCGTTCCTGACTCTCGGAGAGCATCATCTCGTAGGCGCTCATGCCGATCTCGCGGGTCGGCACGGCATCGAGATCGAGATCGACGCCGAGGTCGCCCTTGGCGCCCATCTCGACCGCCGAGCAGGTCAGCCCGGCCGCGCCCATGTCCTGGATCGCGATCACGCAGTCGGCGGCCATGATCTCGAGGCACGCTTCGAGCAGCAGCTTCTCGGCGAAGGGATCCCCGACCTGCACCGTCGGGCGCTTCTCCTCCGAGGAGTCGTCGAATTCGGCCGAGGCCATCGAGGCGCCGTGGATGCCGTCGCGGCCGGTCTTGGAGCCGAGATAGACGATCGGCATGTTCACGCCGGAGGCGGCCGCATAGAAGATCTTGTCGGCGTCGGCGAGGCCGACCGCCATCGCGTTGACCAGGATGTTGCCGTCATAGCGGGTGTGGAAGCGGGTCTGGCCGCCGACCGTCGGAACGCCAAACGAGTTGCCATAGCCGCCGATGCCGGCCACCACCCCGGACACCAGATGCCGCGTCTTCGGATGCTCCGGCGCGCCGAACGACAGCGCGTTCAGGCAGGCGATCGGGCGTGCGCCCATGGTGAACACGTCGCGCAGGATGCCGCCGACGCCTGTCGTGGCACCCTGGTACGGCTCGATGTAGCTCGGATGGTTGTGGCTCTCCATCTTGAACACGACCGCCTGGCCGTCGCCGATGTCGATCACGCCGGCGTTCTCGCCGGGGCCCTGGATCACCCAGGGCGCCTTGGTCGGCAGGCCCTTGAGATGGATGCGGGACGATTTGTACGAACAGTGCTCGTTCCACATCGCCGAGAAGATGCCGAGCTCGGTGAAGGTCGGGACCCGCCCGATCAGCTTCAGGATGCGCTCATATTCGTCGGGCTTCAGGCCGTGGGCGGCGACGAGCTCGGGGGTGATCTGCGGTTCATTGCGCATGGAGAAATGCCTTTGCCCCGTGGGCCGCTGGTCCCTTAAACCCTGCTTCATAGATACAGAGGCAGAAGCGGAAAAGGCCTTTTACGGCCCTATTCCGCCCTGTCCAGAGCTTTGGCCCGGACCCGCCAAGCGGGATATTTGCAGATTGGCGGCCAATCGGATTTAAGACGGTAAATCAACAGTTAAAGGCCCTTGCACGTGCACGATCTGACCCGTTCCGCCTTCGAGAACCGCCCCGGCATCCATATCGCGACCGACGGCGAGTTCGCCGGCTGGCGCACCTGGATGCGCGACAGCTACGAATCCCATACCGGACCGTTCTGGCACCGGATGGAGGACGACGGTTCGATCCGCTGCGCCTTCCGGGTCGAGAAGAAGCATTTGAACGGCGGCGGCAACGTCCATGGCGGCTGCCTGATGACCTTCGCGGATTACTGCCTGTTCGCCTTCGCCGCGCCGATCATGCAGGGCCCGGGCGTCACGGTCTCGTTTTCGTCCGAATTCCTCGACGCCGCGCGCGAGGGTGAATTGATCGAGGCCACCGGCGAGGTCACCCGCGCCGGCGCGTCGCTGATCTTCCTGCGCGGCATGCTGCATTCCGGCACCAAGCCGCTGTTCTCGTTCTCAGGGACCATCAAGCGCGTCAAGCGGCGGACGCCGGAGGCAGCGAACTCGCCGTAGCCTGATTTGATTTGTAGCCCGGATGAGCGCAGCGATATCCGGGATCTCACGCGCTCCCTCGGTGAACCCGGATGTCGCTGCGCTCATCCAGGCTACGGCCTCACCCCGCCAGCTGCTTCTCGGCGATCGAAATCCACTCGGCCTGCGCCTTGCGCACATGGCGCGGCGCGCGCTTCATCTGGATCAGCAGTTCGGTGAACACGACCTTGGCTTCATCGATCCGGCCGACCAGCTTGAGCAAGCTGCCGTAGCGGACCTTCGCCTCACTGCCCGGCGCATAGTCCAGCAGCGCCTGGTACTCCTCGATGGCCTCATCGGTGCGGCCAGCTTCCTGCAAAGCCCGTGCATAAAGCAGATGCGCCTCGGCCGAATTGTAGTCCGGCCAGGCCTTCTGCAGCTCGTCTAGCGTCGCCAGCGCATCCGCGGGGCGGCGGCGCGCGAACTGCGCCTTGGCCTTGCCGAGCGCGAACAGCGGCTCGTGGCCCATCGGCAGGCTCAGGATGTGATCGTAATGCTGCTCGGCCTCGTCATAGCGACCGACGGCGACGCATTCCTCGGCGAGCGCGGCGCGGTTGGCAATCGTATCCGTCACGGCGACGCGATCCGACAACTCACGATAGTATTTCTCAGGGTCCAGCTTGTTGGCGACGCGCTTGCGCGCCTTCTGGACGTCGTGGCTGCCCAGCCATTCCGGCACCAGCTCGACGACGATGTAGGCGAGCGCGCCGATCAAGGGGACCAACAAGATGATGAACGCCCAGGGCTGCATCCGCCCGGTCCGCGACGCATGATAGATCAGCGATATCTGAAGAAGTATAATGACGAGTGCAACCGGCACGGCGGTCCCCACGGCCAATCCCTACACGCCAACGTTGATAGCGTGGCCGCGCGCGGCCGACAATCCCGTCCGAGCCAGCTCAATTGACGATGCCGGTTTGACGCATGAGGACAACGGCCGGTTCGAGCAGCGGAGCAAGGCTCGTTCGATGGCCGTACGGAAGGCGATCCTGTCGCGAAGAAGGGCGGAAGCGCGTCGCGCCCCCGCCCTCGAGCCGCCGTCGTATCGCCACGCCGCTATTGCTGCTGGTCGATGACCTGCACCACCTTCTGATCGCGCGGGTCGACCAGCACGACCTGCTCGCCAATCGCCAGATACTGGTAGTTGGCGAGCTCCGGATTGCTGCGCGCGAGCTCATCGGGCACCCGGCGCAGGCTCAGGCAGCTCGTTCCGGACGAGGTCGATGACGATGTCGTCGATCCGACGGTGCCGGTCTCGGTCGCGGCGCGGCGCAGGATCTGGCGCTGATCGTCGGACAGCACGATGCGGGTCGAGCTCACGCCGTAGCCGCCGCGCTCATAGCCGCGATCGGCGCGCATGCCGTCCTGGGGGATGACATCGACGATCTCGCGGCTGCGCGGATCGACGATGGCGATCTCGTCATGCACGACGGTGTACTCGTAGCCGCGATATTCCGGAACGATGGTGACGATGTCCGACGGCAGCGGACGCGGCCGCACGCGCTCGGGCAGGCGCTCGCCGACGTTGATGCGGATGTCGATGTCGGTGCGGGCACGGTCGAAGTCGTGATCACGCTTGAGCTGGTCGACCACGCGGGTCTTCTGTTGCTCGTTGACCGAAACCTGCGTGCTGGAGCGGGTGTTGTTGGTCTGGGTCTGGTTGCTGGCCTGCCCGGTCGCGTCCGGCTTGCCCGCAGCGGCACCGGCCGGACCGGTCTGCTGGTTCTGCTGCGCGGTCGTGCTCTTGCTGTCCGTTGCGCCCGGCTGATTGGCCTGCTTGCTGCGGCCGGTCTGCTTGTCGGCCGCCTGGTCCGACGTGCCGGCCTTGCGCTCGTCCTGGCTTTGCCGGCTCTTGTCGCTGCCGCTGCGCTCGGCCTCGCGGTCGGACTTGCGATCCGTGGCGCCCGACTTGGTTTCGGCGGCGCGATCCTCGCCCTTGCGCGGCTCGTCGGCGCGTCCCTGCTGTTGCTTCGACTCAGCCTTGCTCTTGCTGTCAGACTGCTTGTCGGCCTGCTTGCTGTCGGCCTGCGACTTGCTCTCGGCGCTGTCCTTGGCGTCGCGCTCGCGCTGTGCCGAGTCCGGCCCGCGCTCGCCCTTGCTCTGCTCCGCGCTCTGCTTCGCATCGTGCGCCGAGCGCTCCTGAGCCTGCTCGCGCGCGGCCGATGACGGCTCGCTGCGACCCTGCGCGCTCTGCTTCGCCTCCGACGCGCCGTGTTCCACGGCCGCGCCAGCGCTCTTGGCCTCGCTGCCGGGCCGGATCGCTTCGCGTGCGGTCGGGGCAGCGGCGCCACCCTCGCGCTTCATCTCGGACTGCGCCGATGCGGCACCTGATGCCGTGCCGATCGCCAGAATGATCGCGGCCGTTCCCAGCCAATGTTTCGTCGTCATAACAGAACCTCCTTGGTTCCTGTCCCGTGGAATCGGGCGGACAACGCAAACAGCCGCCCGGCGTTGCCGGACGGCGCGAGAAAAAACTACGGAACGATTTCGATGAACGGCGTCAGGCCGCGCGGTCGAGATGGGCGACGAGGCCGGCAAACAGGCCACGGCCGTCGGTGCAGCCCATGATGTCTTCGACGTGATTCTCGGGATGCGGCATCATGCCGAGCACATTCCCGTTCTCGTTGACGATGCCGGCGATCGAATGCGCAGCGCCGTTGATGTTGCTGAGGTCGCCAACCTCGCCATCGGCCGAGCAGTAACGATAGAGCACGCGCCCATCGCCATTGAGCCGCTTCAAGGTCTCCTCGTCGGCCGCATAATTGCCCTCGCCGTGAGCGACGGGCACGCGGATGACCTGTCCCGCATTGTAGCCGCGGGTGAACGGAGAATCCGAGCGCTCGACCCGCAGATGCACGTCCTTGCAGATGAATTTCAGCTTATCGTTGCGCATCAGCACGCCCGGCAGCAGGCCGGACTCGCACAGGATCTGGAAGCCGTTGCAGACGCCGAGCACGAGGCCGCCCTTGGCGGCGTGATCGCGCACCGCGTCCATGACCGGCGCCCGCGCCGCGATCGCGCCACAGCGTAAGTAATCGCCATAGGAGAAGCCGCCGGGGACGACGACGAGATCGGTGCCCTTCGGCAGCGACGTCTCGGCGTGCCAGACCATCGCCGGCTCATGGCCGGAGATCATGCGCAGCGCGCGCGCCATGTCGCGCTCGCGATTGATGCCGGGGAAGACGAGGATGGCGGATTTCATGCTTGCGACCTATTTGCTGGCTTCCTGCAGAGCCTTCTCGAATCGCGCGAGATTGGCTCGGCTGGCGTATTCGTCGTTCGACGAACTGATCAAAACGTATTGTGATGTAGCGCTGTTGACGATACCGGAGAGTCTGTGGCTCGTCGTTCGCACCTCGGGCGGCTCGCCCGAGAGCTCAGCGGCCATCTCATCCCACTTGCGCAAGATGCCCGGAAGCAGCGCCGAATGGGGCGGCTTGCTTTGGCAAACAAGCCGAGACCCAGGCACACAGTCGACACGTGCGCATACGAAGACATGCAGGCCGTTCGGTCCAGCGGTGTAGCGCCATCCGTCCATAGTGACCGGAGCCGCTGCGCTCGCCATCGATACCGATAGAAGGAGACCAACTGCCGCGACGCCCAGTCTGACTTCGTTTCGGCGGATCATGTCTCCCCCTCAGCGCCCTACCCCAGCAGCTCCACCCGGTAATTCTCGATCACCGTGTTGGCGAGCAGCTTGTCAGCGGCGGCCTTCAGGGCCGCCTCCGCCTGGGCCTTGTCTGCGCCGGCGAGCTCGATGTCGAACACCTTGCCCTGGCGCACGGACGCGACGCCGTTGACGCCGAGCGATTTGAGGGCGCCCTCGATCGCCTTGCCCTGCGGATCGAGGATGCCGGATTTCAGCGTCACCGTGACACGCGCTTTCACGTCTTTATCCCTTTTAGCTCTTGACCAGGACCGGGCCGGAGCCCGCCGGACGCTCGTTCTCGATGAGGATGCCGAGCCGCTTGGCGACCTCGGTATAGGCCTCCAGAAGGCCGCCAAGATCACGACGGAAGCGGTCCTTGTCGAGCTTCTCGTTCGACTTGATGTCCCACAGCCGGCAGGAATCGGGGGAAATCTCGTCGGCGACGATGATCCGCATCATCTCGTTCTCGAACAGCCGGCCGCACTCCATCTTGAAGTCGACCAGACGAATGCCGATGCCGAGGAAAAGGCCGGTCAAGAAGTCGTTGACGCGGATGGCCAGCGCCATGATGTCGTCGATCTCCTGGGGGGTCGCCCAGCCGAACGCGGTGATGTGCTCCTCCGACACCATGGGGTCGTTGAGCTGGTCGTTCTTGTAATAGAATTC
Source organism: Bradyrhizobium sp. HKCCYLRH3073 (assembly GCF_051167995.1). Classification (NCBI taxonomy): domain Bacteria; kingdom Pseudomonadati; phylum Pseudomonadota; class Alphaproteobacteria; order Hyphomicrobiales; family Nitrobacteraceae; genus Bradyrhizobium; species Bradyrhizobium sp. HKCCYLRH3073. The sequence goes on along the minus strand of NZ_JBNPUD010000006.1, from coordinate 37,909 downwards.
GATGATCGAACGCGGCAGCTGGGTGCCTTCCTCGATGCCCAGGCGCTGCGACAGCGAGCCCGCCGCCACGTTGCGCACGACGACCTCGAGCGGGACGATCTCGACCTCGCGAATCAACTGCTCGCGCATGTTGAGCCGGCGGATGAAGTGAGTCGGGACCCCGATGTCGTTGAGGTGCTGAAACAGGTACTCCGAGATCCGGTTGTTGAGGACGCCCTTGCCTTCGATCACCTGATGCTTCTTGGCATTGAAGGCGGTGGCGTCGTCCTTGAAGTGCTGGATCAGGGTGCCCGGCTCGGGGCCTTCGTACAGGACCTTGGCCTTGCCTTCATAAATGCGACGCCGACGGCTCATTGGGATGTACCGTGTTTTGTTGAAATCCATGAAATGGTGGGCTCCGGATGACTTTGGACAGGACCACGACGGAGCTGCCGCGAGGGCCCGGACGGACGGAAACAGAACAGGAACCGGGCCTGTGGGAAACCTATCTCATTGGTGTCCCGAGCACAATCGATCCAGACCTCGGGGGCGGAGTTTTACCGCCCTTCCCTGCGGCCTCGTACCCGTTGTATTGGCAAGATGTTCCAATTATTTAGGCGTGCGGCCACCGCCCCGCAACCGCCTGCGCGGTTAACCCTCTTCGGCAACACTGGAAGTTCCGACCATGACCACGTTCGACAAGCGCGAGGACGCCTTCGAGAAGCAATTCGCCCATGACGAGGAATTGAAGTTCAAGGCAGAAGCCCGCCGCAACAAGCTGCTCGGCCTGTGGGCCGCCGAAAAGCTCGGCAAGTCCGGCGCTGACGCCGACGCCTACGCCAAGGAGGTCGTCGCGGCCGATTTCGAGGAAGCGGGCGATGCCGACGTGCTGCGCAAGGTGCTGGGAGACCTCAACGCCAAGGGCGCCGCCGTCACCGAGGCGGACGTGCGCGCGAAGATGAGCGAGCTGCTGTCGACCGCCGTGGCGCAGGTCAAGGCGGGACAATAACGGGCGAGTTGCGAATGGCGAGTAGCGAATAGGGCAAGAAGATCCCTATTCGCCACTCCCTATTCGCCTATTCTTCCTTGAAACCGTACTCCGGCACGTTGCCGCTGGCGCCGTAATATTTGTACGGCAGGAACTTGCCCGACATCGTGATCTTGACGCGGTCGCCCTTGGCATTGGGCAGGCGCTCCATCACCATGTCGAAATCGATCGCCGACATGATGCCGTCGCCGAACTCCTCCTGGATCAGCTCCTTCCAGGCCGGCCCGTTGATCATCACCAGCTCGTAGAAGCGATAGATCAGGGGATCGGTCGGCGGCATCTGCACGCCCTCGCCGCGCATCGGCGTCTCGTTCAGCATCGCGATCTCGGACTTCGACAGGCCGAACAGCTCGCCCGCATTGGCGGCCTGCGGCTTGGTCAGCTTCATCTGGCCGAGAATGGCGCCGACGATCAGCACCTCGGAATAGCCACCGATCGTCTCGCAGATGTACTTCCAGCTCCAGCCCTTCTCGCGCTTGATGTCGAGCAGCTTCTCGGTGAGGTCGGATCGCTTCATGCTTGGTCTCCCTTGATGGGTCTTCGTTGATGGGTTTGTTCCGGCTGGCCGTCAGCGGGCGACCGCCAGCGGCGTATCGCTCTCGACCGGTTTGGACGCAACGATCGCCGGCTCGGTGCGCCCGATCTTCACCACCGGCACCTTGCGCGGATCGTGATCCGGCACCTCCGCGGTGAAGGTCCTGCTGCGGCTGACCAGGAAATCGATGATGTGGTTGCGTAGCGCGTAGTACAGCGGATGACGATGCAGGTCGCCGCGCAGCCGGTCCTTCGGCAGCGGGTTCTCGACGATCTCCGCCAGCACCGCGCCGGGACCGTTGGTCATCAGCACGATCTTGTCGGCGAGATAGATCGCTTCGTCCACGTCGTGGGTGATCATGAACACGGTCTGCCCGGTCTCGACGCAGATGCGGCGGACCTCGTCCTGCAGGGTGCCGCGCGTCAGCGCATCGAGCGCGGAGAACGGCTCGTCCATCAGCATGATCTTCGGCGTGATCGACAGCGCCCGCGCGATGCCGACGCGCTGCTTCATGCCGCCGGACAGCTCCGAGGGACGCTTGTGCTCGGAGCCGGCAAGCCCGACCAGCTCGATATATTTCAGCGCATGCGCCTTGACCTTGGCGCGATCCCATTTGCGCCATTTCGAGGAGACCGCATAGGTGACATTGCCGAGCACCGTCCGCCATGGCAGCAACGCATGACTCTGGAAGATAACCGCGCGGTCGAGGCTCGGGCCTTCGATGGCCTGGCCGTCGACGATGACGGCGCCTTCGCTCGGTGCGTCGAGGCCGGCAAGAACATTCAGCACCGTGGTCTTGCCGCAGCCGGAATGCCCGATCACGCAGACGAACTCGCCGCGCGCCATCGCGAGCCACAGGTTCTCGAAGATCGTCGTGCTCCGCGCCCCGTCGTAGCGCTTGGCGATGCCCTCGATGGAGATGAACTTGTCTGAGGTCATCGAGCAGACTCCGCGAGGACGGTGCGCTCCCTCTCCCCGTTCTTCACGGGGAGAGGGTTGGGGTGAGGGGCAGCCGCACGAAAGGTGCCTATGGAAAGAGATGATTCGGGGCACACGCGCCGGGAGTGTCCGTGGATGGACCTGTACCCCCTCACCCGGATTGCATCTACGATGCAATCCGACCTCTCCCCGCAAGCGGGGAGAGGTAAGACGGCCGCTCTGCTTGGGATCACGACCGTCATCCCCCTACTCCGGAAACGTCACAAGCCGCGCGACACGGGCCAGGATCTGATCGAGCATCATGCCGACCAGACCGATCATCAGGATCGCAATGATCACGTTGGTGATCGAGAGGTTGTTCCACTCGTTCCAGACGAAGTAGCCGATGCCGGTGCCGCCGACGAGCATCTCGGCGGCGACGATGACGAGCCAGGCGATGCCGATCGAGATCCGCATGCCGGTGAGGATCGTCGGCGCCGCAGCCGGCAGGATGACCGTGAAGGCGCGGCGGAAATTCCCGACTTCAAGTGTGCGCGCGACGTTGATCCACTCCTTGCGCACGCTGGCGACGCCGAAGGCGGTGTTGATCAGCATCGGCCAGACCGAGCAGATGAAGATCACGAAGATCGCCGACAGGCTGGAATCCTTGATCGTGTAGAGCGCCAGCGGCATCCAGGCGAGCGGCGAGATGGGCTTGAGAATCTGGATGAACGGATCGAGCGCCTTGCTCATCAAGGGCGACATGCCGATCAGGAAGCCGAGCGGGATCGCGACCGCGACCGCGATCAGGTAGCCGAGCATGACCCGCCCCAGCGAGAAGGCGAGCTGGATGCCGAGCCCCTTGTCGTTCGGGCCATTGTCGTAGAACGGCCGCCGGAGATGCTCCCACAGCTTGGCGCCGACATCGAGCGGCCCGGGCATCGCCGACTTGCCTTGCGTCGCGGTCATGCCCATCAGCTTGGCGTATTCCGGGCTCATGTTGGCAGCCGTGCCGGTGCTGCGCGTGGCGATGTGCCAGGCGCCGAGGAAGACGGCGAGCAGCACGATTGAGACGACGGCGGCGCGCAGACGAAGTGAGGCGGTCATGCCGTCGCTCCACCACCGGCGTCATCCCTGCGAACGCAGGGACCCATAACCACCGAAATCAATGGATGGATAAGATTGTCGCTACTGCTCCTGCCACAAGCCAGGTTACGGCGTATGGGTCCCCGCGTTCGCGAGGACGACACCGGTGGTGTGGCCGGCAGCGTGCCCATCGCTCCCATCACGACGCCTTCTTGATCTTGAAGCTGGCAACGTAGTCGTCCGGCTTGGTCGGATCGAACGGCTTGCCCATCACCGAGAACGATTTGTAGGAGTCCTTCGGCGGCGTCAGGCCCATGTCGATCATGACCTTGCGGGTGTCGGTGGCGAGATAGATCTGCTCGGCGACCGCCTTGTAGTCGACGTCGCCCTTGATCTGCCCCCAGCGCTTCATCTGCGTCAGCATCCACACCGCGAAGGACTGCCACGGGAACGGATCGAAATCGACACGTTTCGGATCGGTCTTCACGCCGCCGAGGCCATCGGCGTAGGTGCCGGTCAAGACCTGCTCCATGACGGTCACCGGCGCATTGATATAATTCGCCGGAGCGATCGCCTCCGCGATCTGCTTGCGGTTCTCGGCCTTCGACGCGTACGCGGTGGCATCGACGATGGCGCGGGTGAGCGCCGCGAAGCTGTTCGGCGCCGTCGTGATGAACTCGCGGCTCGCCGCGAAGCTGCAGCAGGGGTGACCGTCCCAGATCTCCTTCGACAGCACGTGCAGGAAGCCGACGCCGTCGAAGATCGCCCGCTGGCAGATGTTGTCAGGCGCGAGAAAACCGTCGATGTTGTCGGCGCGCAGGTTCGCGACCATCTCCGGCGGCGGCACCGAGCGCAGCTGCACGTCGGTGTCGGGATCGATGCCGTGCTCGGCGAGATAGTAACGCAGCAGATAATTGTGCATCGAATAGTCGAACGGAATGGCGAACTTCATGCCCTTCCAGTCCTTCGGGTCACGCTTGTCCTTGTGCTTCATCGCCAGCACGATGCCCTGCCCGTTGATGTTCTCGATCGCGGGCACGGTGAACGGGATCGGCTGTGCACCGAGGCCGAGCGAGATCGCGATCGGCATCGGCGCCAGCATGTGCGAGGCGTCGTATTCCTTGTTGATGGTCTTGTCGCGGATCACGGCCCAGCCGGCGGTCTTGACGACCTCGACGTTCAGCCCGGCCTTAGCATAGAAGCCGAGCGGCGCTGCCATGATGATCGGCGTGGCGCAGGTGATCGGGATGAAGCCGACCTTGAGATCCTTCTTCTCCGGCGCGCCCGCTTCGGCGAAAGCTTCAGTCGCCGTCTTCAGCGGAAAGAATTGCGAGACGGCAGCGAGCGCGGTGGCGGCGCCGACCGACTTCAGGAACGCGCGGCGGGTGGCAGCTTGCGGAAACACCGCGCGCAGCACGGCGGACGCGACCACGTTCTCGTAGCGCTTCTCGGTGGACTCCGCCACGGGCTCGCAGCGCAGCGCCAGCATGGCGTGCTCATGTTCGGCCGGGCTGCGATGCTGGCCGCAGATACAACCGGCATTCACGCGTGAATCGGCATCGAACGGATCATCGAAAATCGACATGTGCTGCGCCCCTTTGTCACACCTGCGCTATCAGCGCCTTCGAACTGCTCATCCGGCCGCGTTTTTCAGCGGCCGGACGTGCTCAACATGCAGCTTCTATGCCGCCTTGCTGGTCATCGCCGGCATCGGAAGACCTTCCTCGATCGGCAGCGACGGATCGCGCGACCACTCGTTCCACGAGCCGAAGTACATCCGCACATCCTTCACGCCGGCGTTCTTCAGCGCCAGGAAGGTGTTCGAGGCCCGCGCGCCCTTGAAGCAGTAGAGATACACCGGCGTGTCGACGGTGATGCCGACGGTGGCGCATTCGGCGAGGATCTCGTCCTTCGACTTGAAGCGCGGCCCCTCTCCGGTCGGCTTCATCATGCGGTACCATTCGAGCCAGACGGCACCGGGGATGCGGCCCTTGCGCGGACAGAAATCCTTGCCGTAGGGCGAGGAGGAATCGCCGATCCATTCGTCGACATCGCGGACGTCGAGGATCGCGATCGCGGGATTGCCGACGGCGGCCAGCATCGCCTTGGCGTCGATCAGGATGCTCCCCGCCTCCGGAACGATGCTGAACGATGCCTTCGCCGGCGACGGCACGTCGGTCGTCACGGGCATGCCGGCGGCGACCCAGGCGTCGTAGCCGCCATGCAGCACCTTGATCTTGGGATAGCCGAGCATCGTGAGCAGGAAATAGCCGCGGCACGACTGGCCGAAGCCGGAGTTCATCGACTGCTCGTAGACCACGGCGGTCTCCGCACCCGACAGGCCGGCGGCGCCGAACGCATCGGCAAACTTCGTCTTCAGCTCCGTGATGCCTTCCGGCGTGGAGGTCGCGAGATAGGTGAAGATCTCGTGGACGTTGACCGCGCCGGGAAGATGTCCCGCGGCATAGGCATCGGGATTGCGGGTGTCGATCACGACACACGGCTCGGTCTTGATGAACTCGGCGAGTTCACCGGCAGTAATCAGAACGTCCGTCATGGCAGGCCTCTCCTGGTAGGATTTGTTGGTTGCCGTTCTCGCCGGCGTCAGCCGTCGGCGAGCATCTTGCGGAGCTGCTTGGTCGCGGGGGTCACGATCGCGACGAAATAGGCCTCGCGCAGGCGACGTTCGGCGCGATTGCCCTTGAGGTAGCCGCGGGCTCCGCAATGGAGCATCGCGGCATGAGCCGCAGCGACGCTGGCCTCGCCGGCCCGCAGGCGCAGCGCGACGACCTTGCGCCAATAGGTCTCGTCGGTGTTGAACGGATCGCTGGCGAGCTCCGAAGTTTCCTTTGCGAGCTCATCGGCGAGCGCGCTGAAATCGACCGGCTGCTGCGGCAGATAGCGGTTGACGTGACCGAGCGGCGCCTCGACCTCCTGCATGATCTTGATGCAGTCCTTGATCAGGCCGAGCGCCATGCCGGCCTGCAGCAGGATGAATCCGGCGCGGATCTTCTTGACGAAAGGACCGGCGGGATCGGCCAGGATCAGCTCGTCCGGCACGAACAGGTCGCGAAACTGGATGCCATAGGTGCCGGTGCCATCCATCGCCAGGAACGGCTGGCATGGCTGCAGGGTCACCGCCGGATCGGAACAGTCGGCGATGAACATCACGATCTCGCCCGGCGCGTCCTCTCGCTCGAAGATGGTGCCGAACATGTGGTCCGGTCCGAGGTTCGAGACCCAGGGCAGCACGCCGCGCACGACGTAGCCGCCCTCGACCTTGCGGCCCTTCAGCTTGAGCTTCTCGATGCCGAAGAAGCTCTTCATCGGGTTCGACAAGCCGGTGCCACCGAGCAACCGGCCGCTCGCGGCGTCGTCGAGCAGACGGTCGACGAGCGCCTTGTTGGGCGAGTTGGCGATGTACCAGACCAGCGTGTTCTGGCACCACGCCATGAAGGCAGAGGCGCCGCAGACCTCGCCGATCGCGCCGATGGCGTCGATCGCGCAGTTGAGATCCGCCGCGCCATTGTCCGGCACGTGGCTGCTCCACGCGCCGACCTCGCCGAAGCGGCGGAGCACGTCGGCCGGGTACACCGTCCCGGCGTCGATGCCAGAGGCCAGCGGCGCGAGCTCCTTGCGCGCGATCGCCGTGACCTGCTCCACGGTCGACGGCACGGGCATCACGCCCGCGCTGTCGACTGCCAGATGCTGTCCGAGTGAACCCATGACGTCCTCCGCTACTCGCAGGCCCCCGGGCCGATCAGATTCCGACTTCGAGATTGACGGGGCGGGTAAACGTGTTGGCGACCGGCGACCACTTCTTGACGTGATCGATCAGCGCCTTGACCTCCTCCTGCGGAATGCCCTCGCACTCCATGTCGACCTTGACGCGGACGTCGGTGAAGCCGACCGGCTTCTCGCTGACGTCGCCGGTGCCCCAGACTGCGGTGATGTTGAGATCGCCCTCGAGCTCCAGCTCGAGCTTGTTGACGATCCAGCCGCGATGCACCGCATTGGCGTGCAGGCCGACGGCCAGGCACGAGCCGAGCGCGGCGAGCGAGGCTTCCGACGGGTTGGGCGCGGTGTCGTCACCGAGCAGCCCCGGCGGCTCGTCGACGATGTAGGGCGCGAGGTTGCGGATGTAGTTGGCGTGGCGGAACTTGCCCTCGGCGACGGTCTTGCACTTCAGGGTCTTGATGACCTTGGGGTTGGCCTTGCCGTTGACGATGAGCTGCTCGAGCCCACCTCTGTCGATGGGCGCGAGGCAGCCCGTCAGCGCCGTCTTCTGAACCACAGCGGTCATCTCATTTCTCTCCCTGGGATGAGGATACCGAACGGTCTGTATCCTGCACGAAGCGTGCCAGAGAGGCCGAAAATCAAAAGCCGGAGTGATCCTCGCGGCTTACGCGATCATCGCGGCAAGCGGCGACCCGCTGCGTCCCCTCCGTTGCCCAAGCGCGGTGCAGAATGCCGCCCTCGGAGACCAAATTGCGCGCAACGCTGCCTCGCGCACGTCAGCGGTCTTGCTGACTCACGCGCACAGCGATTAAGCTTGCAGGCATGGCAAAGTCAGTTGCGGGCAAACAAACCGGCAAGAAGCAGGCGATCGCGAGGACGATCGCGGCCGGCGATGACGAATCCGCGCGCGGCCGTCTGCTCGGCGCCGCCACGCGGCTGTTCTGCAAGAACGGCATCAATGCCACCGGCATCGATGCGATCATCAGCGAGGCCGGCACCGCGAAGACCACGCTCTACAAGCTGTTCGGCTCGAAGACCGCGCTGGTCACCGCCGTGCTCGAAAGCGAAGGCAAACAGTGGCGCGAATGGTTCATCGCGGAAATGGAGAGCGGCGGCGGTGACGCCGAGACCAAGCTGGCACGCATCTTTCCGGCGCTGAAGAGCTGGTTCGGCGAAGAGCGCTTCTACGGCTGCCCCTTCATCAATGCGGTCGGCGAGCACGACAAGGATCAGAAGCAGTTTCGCACCATCGCGATGCGCCACAAGAAGGTGGTGCTGGCGCATATCGAGAGGCTCGCCCGCGAGATGGGCGCCGCCGAGCCGGAGAGCTTCTCGCATCAGCTCGCATTGCTGATCGACGGCGCGATCGTGGCGGCCATGGTGTCACGCAATCCCGAGGTCGCGGACACGGCCGGCCTGGCCGCGAAGGCGCTGATCGAGCCGGCGAAGCTGAAGGCGGCACAGCGCAACAGCAAGGCGAACCCGCAGCTCGCGACGGCGTGAGCCGCCCTGCTCCGCGACCGAGCGTCTGGATTAGCGGAAATACTCCGTCACCAGCTTCAGGTCGGTCCGGTCTGCGCACGCGCCGTTGAGGCTGGCATCGATGACGCGGCGGCAGGCCGCGACCGCAGCCTCATCACCGAGCTCGTTGGCCGCTTCGAGTACATGCCAGGCCGCATCGGCCGCCGCGCGGTCCGCAGGCGTCTCGCGATGGCCGATCCGCTGCTCTCTGCGAAGAGGGAGTTCCGTGCCGTTCATCCGCGATCACCTCCGTCCGTCGCTGCAGGTTCAATACGCCGCCGCGCGCGGCGTGGACGCCTTGCCGCCTTTGCCCGGATTCTTGCGGGACTGATAGAATTCGAGCACGCTGCGCGACGTCTGCGACTGGAGCTTGGCATAGTCACGCTCCAGCTCCTGCAATTCACCGGCCGTGATGCGATGTTCGCGGGCGCCGAGGAAGGCGAGCGCCATCATCGTATCCCAGGTGAAGCCGAGCGCCTTGGCGAGCATCAGCAGCATCTCTCGGTTACGGTCGAACAAGGCGCGCTCGACGACGTCGACCGGCAGTCCCGACAGCAGCGCGAGGCCGATCGTCACCTCCTCGACCTTGTGCGCCGTCGCATAGCTGGCGATGGTGCTCTCGTGCAGATTGCCGAGGCGGTGCTGGATCGTCACGGTGCGCTTGGCAACGAAGTAGTTGCGCGAGCCGGGCCCGAACTTCGACTGCAGGTCGCCGGCGATGTTGGCGACCGAGCTGTTGATTTCACCGAGCAGTTCAGGGCGCTCGCCGGCCAGCCGCTTGCCGACATCGTCCGAGGCCTTGGCGATGAGCTGCTGGAACAGATGGCGCGGGATGTCGAGCCGGCGGCCGAGATGCTCGGCGAGGATCGAGTCGTTCTCGGCGCGCTTGACCATGTGAAGGAATCCGGCGCCGGAGAACTGGGCGCCCTGGTTGCGCGCCACCGCCGTGGCGACGGCGCGGTTGCCGCGCGTCGCCAGCACATCGGTCACCGCCGGGCTCAGCGTTCGGCGTTCGGCGATCGCGAGCAGATGGTCCTGGCTCTTGGTGCTGGCGTTCTCGACCAGCGTGGCGTCATCGAGCCGCTCGGATTCGCGCAGCACCGGGCCGGCGACCCAGATCTCGTCGTCGAAGGCGAGCTTGCGGATGACGCTGGCCGGTGAATATTCGATCCTGGCGAGGCGATCGGCGAGTTTGGCGCGCGCTTCGACCTCGATCTCGTCAGCCAGCCGGCCGATGACCTCGCCGAAGGTGGCGATCTCCTCCTCGCAATACCGTCCCGCGATCAGCAGGTCGGTCGCATGCCACAGCGCGCGCTCCCGGCTGTCGGCGGTCCCCCGCGCGATCGCATCCTCGAGGTCCCGCAACACCGATCTGGTTTCGTTCATGATGAAAGGCCGCACCGCTGCAACAATGGAAGGGCAATGCGCAGATCATACCGTTCGAACCCGAGCGTTCCGTAACCCGCCGCGTGCGGATTTGACCGGGCATTTTCACTCAAATGCGCGCGTGCGCGTTAAGCATGCGCGCACGCGCATGCTGTCTACGGCATGACGTGGAGCGCGCGCGCCTCGGCCTCGGCGACCGACCGTTCGCGCGACGTCCACCGGCACTCGGCGAGAGCCCGGTCGATCAGCTGCATGGCGTCGCCCTCGCGACCCTGGTGGAGCATCAACTCGCCGGCGAAGAAGCTCGCCTCGCAGCGCCGTGCCTGGCGCGTGGCGGGAGCACCGCGGTCCGCCGCCGCAAGCACGGCCTCTGGCGTTTCCTGGCCGAGAAACAGGCGGACGATCGGCGCCGGCCATTTGCCCATGTCGAGCCGCTTGGCGTGGTCGGCAAGCTCGCTCGCGAGCCCGGCACGGCGGCGCGCCAGGTCCAGCCACAAGGCCGCATCGGCATTGTTGGGATCGATCTCGCTGAGCCATCGGAAGTCGTCCTGCGACTGCTCCAGGAGACCCGCCTGGAAGCTTGCGATCCCCAGCGCGCGATAGGCTTGCGCGCGGTAGCCATTGCGACCGAACGCCCGCCCGAAACCCGACCCCGGCTGCGGCTCGCTCTCGCGCAGATCGGGGCCGGCGCGATCGAATGCGGCAAGAAGACCGGCCGAGGACTGCTCGATGACGATCTTGTAGTCGTCGATCGCATGCTCGACATCTCCCTTGCGGAAATAGGCGCCGGCGCGTGCGAAACGGGCTTCGATCACCTGCGGCGTCGCCGGCTTGCCGTGCTCGATCACGACAGTGCAGCCGGCGATGCGCTCGTCGGCGCCGAGATCGGCCGCGGTCGTACACCGCTTCGGTGCCGCCGCCTCGGCGCTCGCCGACAAGCCGAAGATCGAACCGGTGATCAACGCACAACTCAAAAACGAGCGCCATCGTCGCGTAGCCATGAATGCCCCCTTAGGTCTTGCTCTTTGTGCTGCGATCTAACCAGAACCGATCGGACGAACCACAATCTGGAATTGCGTTCGCAAATCATCGTTCAGCCGGTGTAAACGGGATCGCAGACTCGAGGCCCGCCGGGGCGCGGATGAATTGCCAGGGCCGTGTGAGCCGCGCGACAACTCAATCGGCAATTGCGCGCGATGGACGGATGCGCGAAGCCATTGATAGCCGCCACGCGGCACGCGATGCGACCGTCGGCGACTACTTGGCTGCGCCGATCAGCGCCTGCAGCCGCACCAGCTCGGCTTCCAGATTCGCCTCGACATCCGCGGCCTTCACCTCGGTGACGCGATAGTCGCGACTTTCCAGCCACGCCCGCCGTGCGCTGCGGTCGGCGACGACGCCCTCGCTCTCGTCGGGGCCGACGAGCTCGATGGCCAGACGGTGGATGAAGGAGACGAAATCGGGGATGTGGCGACCGACCGGGGTCTGGCGCTTGAACTGGCCGGCGAAGCGGCGGTCGCGCGACAGCGCGTGCCACAGCGCGCGCTCGGCGTCGGTCGGGTTGCGGCGGAGCAGCCGCGCCAGCCCGCGCAGCGAGCCGCGCGAATCCGGCAGGTTGGCGACAGTGCCCTGCTCGGCGATCAGCGCGCGCAGGCGCGTCGCCTGCTCGCTGTCGAGCACGCCGCCCTTGGCCGGCCCCTTGCGCCCCTCGGCGATCGCCATGACCACGCCGTGCAGGGTGTGGATGTCCTGCCGCGACGGCTCCATGCGGAAGAAGATGTTGCGCAAATTGACCAGCATGGTCTCGCGCTTCTCCGGCGGGCGCAGGAATTCGACCCGGTCGAGCTCGCGCACCAGGTTCTCGAAGAACGCCTCCATCTGCCCCTGGCTGGCGCGCTCCGAGCGTTCGGGCATGGCGAAGGGCAGCGCGCCGGATGTCACCAGCTTGAACCACTCATAACCCATCAGCAGCACCGCCTGGGCGAGGTTGAGCGAGGCGAAGCCCGGATTGACCGGATAGGTGATGATGCGGTTGGCGCGGGCGACCTCCTCGTTGGTCAGCCCCGCCCGCTCGCGGCCGAACAGGATGCCGGCGCGGCCGCCGGCGGCAATCTGGCCCTGCATCTCCCGCGCGGCCGCCTCCGGGCCCATCACCGGCTTGGCCTGGTCGTGGGCGCGGGCGGTGGTGGCAAACACCAGGTCGAGGTCGGCGATCGCCTCCGGCAGGGTGTCGAACAGCCGGACGTGATCGATGATGTGGTCGGCCCCGGCGGCGGCCCGCTGGGCGGCGATGTTCGGCCAGCCGTCGCGCGGGTTGACCAGTCGCAGCTCGGACAACGCAAAATTGCCCATGGCGCGCGCGGCCATGCCGATGTTCTCGCCGAGCTGCGGCTCGACCAGGATCACCACCGGGCCCGCGATCTCCAGTCCCGCCTTCGTTTTGTCGGTGCCCGACACGTCAATCCTCGACTTCCAGATCCGGTTGAAGCGCGCGCCCGCGCGCCCTGCCCGCTCCGTTGGCCCGGCTGGCGAGAATTCTCAAGCAAAATAATCGGCTTAGCCAAGAATTTTACGGTTTGCGCGAAACCGCAGCCGGCCGCCTCGCCGCCGCTGCCCAGCGCATGAGCGGGCTGCGAAAATCAGCACCGGACGCATACCGGGTGCGCTTCCGCCCGCGGTGCAGCAGTGCTATGACGCGCTTGATTTCACAAGCGCTTTCCATTCCTGGCGCGCTGTTCCCAAGAAGGCCCCATCGATCATGGCAAAAATCAAGGTGACCAACCCGGTCGTCGAGCTCGACGGCGACGAGATGACGCGGATCATCTGGCAGTACATCAAGGACAAGCTGATCAACCCGTTCCTTGACATCGATCTGCAGTATTTCGACCTGGGGATGGAGAGCCGCGACAAGACCAACGACCAGATCACGATCGATGCCGCCAACGCCATCAAGAAGGTCGGCGTCGGCGTCAAGTGCGCCACCATCACCCCCGACGAAGCCCGCGTGAAGGAGTTCGGCCTCAAGGAGATGTGGAAGTCGCCGAACGGCACCATCCGCAACATCCTCGGCGGCGTCGTGTTCCGCGAGCCGATCATCTGCAAGAACGTGCCGCGCCTGGTCCCCGGCTGGACCAAGCCGATCATCATCGGCCGCCACGCCTATGGCGACCAGTACCGCGCCACCGACTTCAAGTTCCCCGGCAAGGGCGTGCTGACGATGAAATTCGTCGGCGACGACGGCACCGTGATCGAGAAGGAAGTCTTCAGGGCGCCCGGCGCCGGCGTCGCGATGGAGATGTACAACCTCGACGAGTCGATCTACGACTTCGCCCGCGCCTCGCTCAACATGGGCCTCGCCAAGAACTACTCGGTCTACCTGTCGACCAAGAACACCATCCTGAAGGTCTATGACGGCCGCTTCAAGGACATCTTCCAGGAGGTGTACGACAAGGAGTTCAAGGACAAGTTCGAGGCCAAGAAGATCACCTATGAGCACCGCCTGATCGACGACATGGTCGCCGCGGCGCTGAAGTGGTCGGGCGGCTATGTTTGGGCCTGCAAGAACTATGACGGCGACGTGCAGTCCGACACGGTGGCCCAGGGCTACGGCTCGCTCGGCCTGATGACCTCGGTGCTGATGACCCCGGACGGCCAGACCGTCGAGGCTGAGGCCGCCCACGGCACGGTGACCCGTCACTTCCGCGAGCACCAGAAGGGCAAGGAGACCTCGACCAACTCGATCGCCTCGATCTTCGCCTGGACCCGCGGCCTGTCGCATCGCGCCAAGCTCGACAACAATGCCGAGCTGGCGAAGTTCGCCTCGACCCTGGAGAAGGTCTGCGTCGACACCGTCGAGTCCGGCTACATGACCAAGGACCTCGCGCTGCTGGTCGGCGCCGACCAGCGCTGGCTCTCGACCACCGGCTTCCTCGACAAGATCGCCGAGAACCTGACCAAGGCGATGGCGGCGTAAGTTTCCCCACTTTCGCCTTCTGGTTTCGTCACCTATCAACGGGCCGCGCCGCCAGCGCGGCCCGTTTTCGTTTCACTCCTGCCGTCGAGGAACCTGATCATGCGCTTGACCTCATCGCTCGCTCTGCTGGTGCTCGGTGCCCAGATCGGCTCCTCCCACGCCGCAGAGACCACGATTCCCGACGCGCTGGTCGCCGCCGGCGAAAAGGCCGTGCTGACGCTGCATGCCGAAGGCGCGCAGGTCTACGACTGCAAGGCCGACAAGGACGGCAAGCTCGCCTGGACCTTTCGCGAACCGATCGCCAGTCTGTTCGAGGACGGCAAGACCGTCGGCCGGCACTACGCCGGCCCGAGCTGGGAGCATCAGGACGGCTCGATCGTCGGCGGCCGCGTGCAGGGCACCGCGGTCGGCGCCACCGACAACGACATCCCCTGGCTGAAGCTCGAGGTCGTCTCCCATCGTGGCGCGAAGGGCGTGCTCTCGGATGTGACCACCGTGCAGCGGATCAACACGGCCGGCGGCAAGCTGGCAGGCGCCTGCGACGCCGCCGGGCAACTCCGCAGCGTCGCCTATTCCGCGGACTACGTGTTCCTGCGGAAGCAGTAAGGCGCCTCACGCTTCGCGATAATCCAGCAGGATCAATCCCACCAGCACGAACGCCACCGGCCAGACCCAGGCGGCGACGCGGCTGATGCGGCCGTCCATGCGCAGCTCCAGCCAGCGCGCCCAGCCGGCGGTGATGCCGCACAGCGCCAGCGGCGTGTGGCTCATCTCGATCAGGAGCTGGTCCTTGATGTTGGCGATGGCGTGCGAGTGCGTCAGCAGCAGCGCGCCGCCGGCGGCGACCGTCAGCGGAAACACCAGCGCCGCCCGCCCCGCCTGCTGCCCGCGCAGCCGCACCCGCCATTCGAACAGGCCGAACAGGATGATCAGCACCACGAACAGCCGGTGCTGCGCTACTTCCGGATCGCGCCACGAGGCCCAGAAACCGATCGGGCCGAGCGGCCAGGCCATCTCGTCGGCGCGCAGGAACAGGAACGCCGCCATCACCAGGAACAACAGCGGCCAGTGCCGCGCGAAGCCGCCCCAGGCAAAGCGCTCGATCAGCGCGAGCAGGCCGATCAGCACGACGAAGATGCCGGCCCAATGGTGGTTGTATTCCGACCAGGCGATGTCGGCGGCGCTGCGCGGCAGGATCACGCCCTCGCCCGGCACATAGGCTTGCGGCGCCGTCAGGCGCTGCGCGTCGGCGGCGTCGATCCTCGCCTGCAGCTGCGAGATCGTGAGCTGGTCGACCGAGGGGCTCGTCAGCCGCGGCCATTGCGGCGCAGCGCGCTCGACGATCTCGCTTAAGCTCAGCCGGTCCTGGCTGAGATCGATGCCGGGCGGCAGCGAGGTCAGCGAGCCCGCCGTCAGGAGCGCCGTCAGCCCGATGCCGAGCTCGACCTCGACGAAGCGCTTCATGCGCGAGAGCGGTGCTGCGGGATCACCGCGGCGCAAACGTTCGACGGCGAAGAAGTTGCCGGCGCCGAGCGCGAGCAGCATCAGCAGCATCGCGACCTTGGCCGACATCATCACGCCATAGGCGGTGCCGTAGATCGCCGCGAACGAGCCGAGATAGGCGATCGCCATCACAATGCCGCCGAGCACGATCGCCGCCACCGAGACCATCGACATCAGCGAGTAGCGCCGTCCGATCAGGCGCTGATCGTCATCCGCCTTGCAGCCGTGCAGCGCCATCAGGAAGTACGGCAGGCCGCCGATCCAGATTCCGGCGCCGAGCATGTGCAGGAAGTCAGCGGCGAGCAGCGGCCAGCGCACCTCGAGCCGGCTCGCCGCGTGCGTCAGGTTGAGCTGCAGCAGCAGCGCGGCACCAGCCAGCACGGCCAGAGCCACGACGCGCCAGGCGGCCCTGCCGGTCCGAGCGAGCGCCGCGATGCCGAGCGCGCAGGCGGCAACGGCCATGCCGGAGCGCGCGAAGTCGGCGCCCGCCGCCGCGCCGAGCGACAGGTCGAGCGTCCCGATCAGCGCCGCCATGTTGACCGCGAGCGAGGCCAGCACGACCGCGAACCAGCCGAACGCGCTTCGGCGCAGGAAGCGCTGGCTGCGCTTCCCCACGACGATCGCGTCGGCGGACAGCCTTTGCTGTAGCGGGCGAAGCAGCAACAGCAGAAACGCCAGGCCGCCCACGGTGAAGCATTGTGCCAGCAGGGTCAGGCCGCGCAGCACCACCGAGAGATAGCCGAAGATGTCGAGGAAGAGCGCCACGGCTAGCGCACGTTGAAAGGAATGTCGCCACGGGTGATGTGGCCATCGACGCTGAGCACCTGCCATTGCAGATGCCAGGTGCCGGGGCTGAGCGCCCTGGCCTCGGCGTCGATCTCGTCGGCCGGCGCGTCGGCGGCCGGCGTGAGCGCCTGCTCGGCGCCGTCGGGCGCGCGCAGCTTCAGCCGCGAGCGGGCGTGATCGATGCGGCTGTTGAAGCGCAGCCGGATCAGTGTCGGCTGCTTCTCGATGGTCCCGCCCGCCGCGGGCTGCGACGAGACGATGATAGCATGGGCCGAGGCGGCGCCGGGGGCGGCCAGAAGCAGCGCGGCAAGGGTCGGCAGGTGACGGAATCGGATGACGGACGACATGGGACGCGCGGGCGGAGGCTGCGGCGGGAACGTTCGGGCTGGACCGGGTCGAACAAAACTCTACCGTTCAAATCTAAGCGCCCTTCCTGTTCCCCGCGTAGCCACAAAGTCGTGACTGCGCCGAACGGGGACCTGCGGCTGTGGACAGCCGCGCGCCGGCCCTGCCCGCGGAGCATCCCGGAACGGCGAAATTTAGGGTCGAATCATCAAGCACTTCGCTGTATGCCTCGCCGCATCATTGCCGTCTGTCCGGCCCGGCCTGCCGGCCCGCGGACCAACATTGCCTTTCGAGGAACGCCTGAGGAAACCCGTCATGCCCGCCTATCGCTCCCGCACCTCCACCCATGGCCGCAACATGGCCGGCGCCCGCGGCCTGTGGCGCGCCACCGGCATGACCAACGAGGATTTCGGCAAGCCGATCATCGCCGTCGTCAACTCCTTCACCCAGTTCGTGCCGGGCCATGTCCACCTCAAGGACCTCGGCCAGCTGGTCGCCCGCGAGATCGAGAAGGCCGGCGGCGTCGCCAAGGAGTTCAACACGATCGCGGTCGATGACGGCATCGCGATGGGCCATGACGGCATGCTCTACAGCCTGCCGTCGCGCGAGCTGATCGCCGACAGCACCGAATACATGGTCAACGCGCATTGCGCCGACGCCATGGTCTGCATCTCCAACTGCGACAAGATCACGCCCGGCATGCTGATGGCCGCGATGCGCCTCAACATCCCCGCGGTGTTCGTCTCGGGCGGCCCGATGGAGGCCGGCAAGGTCAACATCGAGGGCAAGCTGCGCAAGGTCGATCTGATCGATGCGATGATCGTGGCCGCCGACGACAAGGTCTCGGACGCCGACGTCGAGGTGATGGAGCGCTCGGCCTGCCCGACCTGCGGCTCCTGCTCCGGCATGTTCACGGCCAACTCCATGAACTGCCTGACCGAGGCGCTCGGCCTGTCGCTGCCCGGCAACGGCTCGGTGCTGGCGACGCATGCCGACCGCCGCGGCCTGTTCGTCGAGGCCGGTCACCTGATCGTCGATCTCGCCCGCCGCTATTACGAGCAGGACGATGCGTCGGTGCTCCCGCGCTCGATCGCCAACTTCAAGGCGTTCGAGAACGCGATGAGCATGGACATCGCGATGGGCGGCTCGACCAACACCGTGCTGCATCTGCTCGCCGCCGCGCATGAGGGCGAGATTCCGTTCACGATGACCGACATCGATCGCCTGTCGCGCAAGGTCCCCTGCCTGTGCAAGGTCGCGCCCGCCGTGGCCGACGTGCACATGGAGGACGTGCACCGCGCCGGCGGCGTGATGGGCATCCTCGGCGAGCTCGCCCGCGCCGGCCTGCTGCACACCGAATTGCCGAGCGTCCATTCGGCCTCGCTGGCATCAGCGCTGGAGCGCTGGGACATCCGCAGCACGGCGAGCGAGAGCGTCAAGAACTTCTACATGGCCGCCCCCGGCGGCGTGCCGACGCAGGTCGCGTTCAGCCAGGACCGCCGCTACCAGGAGCTCGATCTCGACCGCGAGAAGGGCTGCATCCGCGACCTCGCGCATGCCTATTCCAAGGATGGCGGCTTGGCCGTGCTGACCGGCAACATCGCGCGCGACGGCTGCATCGTGAAGACCGCGGGCGTCGATGCCTCGATCCTGAAGTTCTCGGGTCCTGCGCGCGTGATGGAGAGCCAGGACGCAGCGGTCGAAGCGATCCTCACCAACAAGATCAAGGCCGGCGACATCGTCGTCATCATCTATGAGGGCCCGCGCGGCGGCCCCGGCATGCAGGAGATGCTGTATCCGACCAGCTATCTGAAGTCGAAAGGCCTCGGCAAGGCCTGTGCACTGATCACCGATGGCCGCTTCTCCGGCGGCACCTCGGGGCTGTCGATCGGCCATGTCTCGCCGGAAGCCGCCGAGGGCGGCCTGATCGGCCTGGTGCAGGACGGCGACCGCATCGAGATCGACATCCCCAACCGCACCATCCATCTCGCAGTGTCGGATGAGGAGCTCGCCCGGCGCCGCGCCGCGATGGAGGCCCGGGGGGACCAGGCCTGGAAGCCGGCCAAGCGCGCCCGCAAGGTCTCGACCGCGCTGAAGGCCTACGCCGCGTTCGCCTCAAGCGCCGCGAAGGGCGCCGTGCGCGTGGTGAGGGATTGAGCCTCTAGCCCGCAGGACGGAGAAAGCATCTGCCTTCGCTCGGCAGAGTGAAGGCAGATGCGTGCCTGCCGTCCTACTATGAGGCCGATTACTACGACCGACGGGCGGTGGGCACGGCGCGTCCACTGACACTCCGCACCAGCCTTTTACTCAATCTGAAATTGCATTCAACTCGTGATGGTTGATTCAGGTCAACGCCCGATCTAGCGCCGTGCCGATACTGTGTCAGCATAGGGCCGCACGCGTCCCGGCCGTCACGTCCGGCCCGCATGGATGGGAGACGATCATGTCACAACAGCCACTCCTCGACGAGCCGCGCCTCGCCTACCAGATCATCGTCACTGCGCCGGGCACGAAATCGCAGAACTGGCACGGCGTGCTGTACGATCAGAAGGGCGAGCCTGTGACGATCGCCGCCGGCGCGACGGTCAAGACCGGCGTCGGCGTGTTCGTCGGCGTCCCCGAGGACCGTCCTTTCCATCCCTTTGGTGCGATCCACGCCGACACCATTGCCTGGATGAAGACGGCGCAGGGCAACGTCATCATGGACACCGAGCCCTGGGCCTACCGGCTTCATGTCGGCGCGGAAGGCTCCAAGAACGAAGGCTGGCAGGGCGAGTTGCTGCATGGTCGGGGTGTGGTCGGGCCCCAGCCCGGCAAGTTTGAAACGCCGATGGGACCGTTCATCTGGTTGGAACGGACTCACCCCTGGGGGCTCGGCGGCTGGTTCCACGCATCCTGGTCGGCGGCCCAACGACAGGCACCGGCCCAACGACAGGCACCGGCCAAACAAAGCGGCGCGGCCTGAGACGCGCGCGGTCGGCGCGCCTGGGTTTCCATCTGACGGCTCAACCCGCCGGCTCAGAACTTGTATGTGGGCAGGTCGCTCGCGCGCCCCTGCCTAATCTACGTACTATGGCTGTGACCCAGTGAGCTTCGGTGTCCTTGTCCGAAGCTCCAATGCTCCGGCTCCCGCTCCGGCGTCGCGGAACGACACCAGCCGGCGCTGCTGTTCGTCCCACAGCACCAGTCGGACGCAGCGCAGGCTCTCGGGCAGCGTGATGCGGCCGATCTCGCGCAGTTCGGGATGATCGCGCAGCACCACCGGCAGCCGGTAATAGGGAATTCGGCTCGAGAGATGGTGGACGTGGTGGATGCCGATGTTGGCGGTGAGCCAGTGCAGCCATGCCGGCAGGTCGTAATGTGAGCTGCCGTAGAGCGCAGCCTGCTGCTGCGTCCAGCGCTCGCCCCGCTCCCAGACGGTGTGCTCGAACTGATGCTGGACGTAGAACAGCCACACCCCGGCCATGGCGGCGAGCAGCATGATCGGGAGATGCACGACCAGGAACGCCTGGATGCCGATCAGCCACATCAGCCCGGCGACCACCAGGGCGATGCCGAGATTGGTGGCCATCGTGCTGACCCAGGGCGACCAGCCAGCCCGCATGAGACCGAACGGAAGACGGTGCTGCAGGAAGAACAGGTAAGCGGGACCGGCCACGAACATGACCAGGGGATGGCGGTAAAGCCGGTAGCGCAGCCGCGCCCAGCTCGACCGCGCCTGATATTCCCGCACGGTCAACGTATCGATATCGCCGATGCCGCGCCTGTCGAGGTTGCCGCTGCTGGCGTGGTGGATCGCATGCGTGCGCCGCCACCAGTCGTAAGGCGTCAGGGTCAGCACGCCCAGGATGCGGCCGACCCAGTCGTTCGCCTGACGCCCGGCGAAGAAGGTGCCGTGGCCGCAATCGTGCTGGATCATGAACAGACGCACCAGAAAGGCGCCGGCAGGAATCGCGATGAGCAACGACGCCCAGGCATGGCCGAGCGAGAACGCGAACCAGGCGGCCGTCCACAGCGCCACCAGCGGCACGGCCGTGATCACCAGCTCGGTCACGCTGCGCAGGCGGTTTGGCGTGCGATAGCTGCTGAGAATCTGCATCCAGTACCTTGCGTCGGCCGCCGCGCGGCCCTCGTCGTCGCCGGCGCGCAGCGTGGCGCGGTCCTTGGGCGGCACAGTCGCCATCGCGACTGGCTGATCGAACTGCAATGTCGTCTCCACCTTGTGTTCTTGGCGATCGCGCATGGCGCGACCGCGGCCAAATGGACCCCTGCGGACCGCCGCAGGTGTTCGAAACCAGAGCTTTCGCGGATTCAACCGGGGGTCGAAGCCAAATGATTCATCGTGCGCCCGACGATGAGCCGGTCTGGAAGAGCAGTCTGAGACATGCCCGCAGGAGAGAGGTCAAGGGCGCGCAGGACAGATCGTACAACGTAACCCGCCGGACTCCGCATTGCTAGGAGATGGCGGATTACGATCCGTTAATTCCCTCTTGTTTGCCGCGCCGATATGGCGCTGCGCTGTTTTCTCCGGGTTATTGCGGGGTGGGCCCGGGCTTCGTAGCCACCACTGCACGAGATGAGACGAGCGCAGCGATGATCCCGCCAATGACGGCCTTTTGGTGGTCATGAATCCGGGCCGGTCCCTGGCGCTTCTGCCCGGGAATGACGGGAGCAGAATTCGAGTCATCCTCACGGTGGCGGTCATCGGCCCATCGTGACGTGCCTCATCGTCCAGTACCCTGCGTGGTGTCGTGCACGAACGCCCCATCGCCGCGCGCGTCGGAGAACATGTTCCAGATCGCGATGAACATTGCGGCGATGACCGGCCCGATGATGAAGCCGTTCAGACCGAACGCCTCGATCCCGCCGAGGGTCGAGATCAGCACGACATAGTCGGGCATCTTGGTGTCCTGGCCGACCAGGAGGGGACGCAGCAGATTGTCGACAAGCCCGATCACCAGGGCGCCATAGGCGATCAGTATCACGCCATGCCAGACCGATCCGGTGGCCAGCAGATAGAGCGCGACCGGAAACCACACCAGCCCTGCTCCGACAGCCGGAAGCAGCGACAGAAACGCCATCACGACGGCCCATAGCAGCGGCGCGGTGATGCCGAGGAACCAGAAGATCAGACCGCCCAGAGCGCCCTGCGCCAGCGCCACGACCAGATTGCCCTTCACCGTCGCGCGAATGACGACCGTGAACTTGCCCAGCAGCGCGTGCCGCTGCTCCGCGCGCAGCGGAATGGCGTTGGCGATACGCGCCGACAACGCCTCCTGGTCGCGAAGCAGGAAGAACAGCAGATACAGCATGAGGAACAGATTGACGAAGAACTCGAAGGTCCCTTGGCCGATGTTCAGCGCCTGGCCCGCAATCATCTGGCTGCCTTTCAGCAGGCCGGCCGACAGCCTGTCCTTCAGTCCGGCCAGGCTGCCAAGTCCAAAACGGTTGAGGAGATCGACCACCCATGTCGGAAGCGCCTCCAGCATCTTCTGGAAATACTGCCCGAGGTCCAACTGGCCCGACTGCGCCTGGCCGTAGACACCGGAGGCCTGCTGCGCCAGCGCCGCCCCGATCAGCGACAGCGGCAGAATGACGATCAGGACGACCAGCAGTACGGCGACGGCTGCGGCAAGCCCATCTCTGCCGTGCATCGACCGCGACAATCGGCGGTGGAGGGGAGAAAACACGATGGCTCCCACGACTCCCCACAGCACGGCGGGGTAGAATGGCAGCAGGATCCAGCCGAGCATCAGCGTGATCACCACGAGCAGGAACAACAGAACTCGGTCTTCGAAGCTGCGCATGTCAACTTTCCAGTCTGGCCGCGACATCTGGACGCGTGCCGTGGTCTTTCGAGCATCGCGAGTCGGCTATCGCCGAATCCAACAGGGGTCAACGCGCGAACGCGCCATTCGGGCTCCAAGCTGGTCGCGAGATCGATGCGGCACGTTGCATGACATCCATCATCGCGTCGCAGTCCATATCACGCGCGGTGTCAGGGACGCCTGCTGCCTCGTCACGGTCGGGCGCGCACAGCGTGAGGCCGGAATCGATAGCCACGACCGATCGAGAGGAAGCGAACTGTGTGTGCCCCTTACCTCGCCCTGCGACTGCTGTTCATGAA
This sequence comes from Bradyrhizobium sp. HKCCYLRH3073, assembly GCF_051167995.1. Taxonomy (NCBI): domain Bacteria; kingdom Pseudomonadati; phylum Pseudomonadota; class Alphaproteobacteria; order Hyphomicrobiales; family Nitrobacteraceae; genus Bradyrhizobium; species Bradyrhizobium sp. HKCCYLRH3073. The sequence goes on along the minus strand of NZ_JBNPUD010000006.1, from coordinate 14,964 downwards.
TATTGACTCCGGGCTCAGCCGCTGGCCCGGCTACCCCGGAATGAGAGCAAACCTAAATTCAATTTCGTTAGAAAGTTGCGAGCTGATCCAGCCTCGGCCAACTGACGCGCTGTAAACATTGCTCGATCAAGCCTCATTCAACTTTGTTCCAGAGCCTGCTCGGGCATTCAGGGCACGGATTACATCGGCTCCCAGAGCCCGAGTGTTCTTACTTCCCCCGCGAGCATTGACTATTTCGACTCCGACGTCCGCGGCTATGGGCTTAAGGAACTCCTTAACAACGATAGGCTGGGCAACTCCGTCTCGCAAAATACCGATAGCGCCGCTCTCATATCTGACAATTTCGAAATCCGAGTAGTGCGCGCGGGCAGTTATCCGCAATTCCTCAACCGGCCTCCGTTGGCGGTTGGATGACTGCGGAATTGCGTAAATCAACCTTGATCCGGTGGGGCGCATTCTTGACCTGGCGAGATCGGCTGCTTCGTCAAGAATCTCCTCAACAGAAATGCCGTTTTCTTCATCCACGTTCACTCGCAAAATGATGATCCGGTCAACCTGATCAAACGTGGTCGAATTAAATGACACATGATTTGATGTGGTGACTGTCTTGACAGAAATACGCTCATTGAGTGCGGAAACGACATCGTAGCCGCGCTGATTAGTATCAAGAGCCATCTGTCCGCGGTTGATCATCGCGGCATAGAGTTCGCCAATCCTTCCAGTCAGATGATTCAGCTCCCCCAGGAGCCACGCCCCAGTTCAATTCCTTCTCAAACCACGATAGCGCCTCCGCAAGCGATTGAATGATTTGAACCTGACTTAATGTCGGCCGTGTCTCGTCCATGGTGAGTTCGCACCTTCCGGCTCGCACCTAGGCGACGCTCAACACTCGATAAAATTAGATAATAGGAAAGTTAGCGCGCCCTGGCAAATCGGTTCATCGAAAACGAATTTGGGACGACCTCGCCCGACGGCCGCAGTTCGTGGTTGTGGATTTCTGGGTCAGCCGCCAGCGCGGTTGCCCCGAAATGACAAATGCTGGGCGGCCAGATCGTAGGCCGAAGCGCGGATTTCGCCCATAAGCTCAGCGACTAAGCCGATTTCAAGAGCATTTGCGAAAAATAAATCGCTTCCGAAAATCAGCAAATCAGGCGTATGCTGCCCGCGTTCCGGTCCGGATGAGGGACGTACGCGTCGTCACGATACGTTGGGCCGGCAATGCGGTGGACGTGAGGGCATCGGCGCGCATCATGTGCGGACGAACGATGCACTTGCGGACGTGAAGTCGCGTGGTCCTGACACCCCGAAGCTGGTGTCCCCGCGGCGGCGTGCGAGAAGCGCGTCGTCGCGTACGGTGGCCAACAAGCCCGGTGCACCGAGGAGAGCGCGTATAAGCGTTAAAACCTCCGCGCAGGGAATGCCGGGATGTCTCGGCTGACCTGTGGTGACTGCCGCCTGCTTTTTTTCTGCAGGCGGGCCATGGGTGCGGCCAGCGCCCGGCATTCCCTGCGCCCTCATCATGTCACGAGGGCCCGCCTATCGCATGACCCGGACGCACTGGGCGTCGCGGCGATGCTGCGGCTCGTCCTGATCCGGATCCTCGTCTGCGGCCTCCGCCCCGGTTGCCAACCGCGCGATGAGTCGCAATAAACAGCGCTTCCGAGCCGGCGCGACCGGCCCGTCGACCTGGAGGCATGATGATGACGACGAGACCGACCGCAAAATCATCCGACAAGGATGTCTGGCGCGTCGGCGTGCTGTTCTCGCGCAGCGGCCTGATGGAGGTCACGGAGTCCGAGCATTTCTTCGGCACCGCGCTGGCGATCCAGGAGATCAACCGGGATGGCGGCGTGCTCGGCCGCGAGATCGAGGTCATCGCCTATGATCCGGGCTCGCAGCCAGAGACGTTCCGCAAGCTCGCCGATCGGCTGCTGACCGAGGACGGCGCCTCCGTCATCTTCGGCTGCTCGACCTCGGCCGAGCGCAAGGCGGTGCTGCCGGCGATCGAGCGTCGTAACGGCCTGCTGTGGTATCCCTCGCTCTACGAGGGTTTTGAATATTCGCCGAACGTGATCTACACCGGGCCGGCGCCGAACCAGAACGCGTTCCAGCTTGCCGAATACATCGTGCGCAAGCATGGCCCGCGGGTCTACCTGATCGGCTCGGACTACATCTATCCGCGCGAATCCAACCGCATCATGCGCGACCTCGTCGAGTCCTATGCGGGCCGCGTCGTCGGCGAGCAATATGTGGCGATGGAGGCGACCGATGCCGAGCTCTCGCGCGGCCTCGATGCCATCAGGGATGCCGCGCCCGACGTCGTGTTCTCGACCATCGTCGGCCGCACCGCACAGCGCTTCTATCGGATGTATGCGCAGGCCGGCTTCGACCCGAAGCGGCTGCCTATCGCCAGTCTCACGATGGCCGAGGGCGAGGTCCGCGCCATCGGTCCCGAATATTGCGCCGGCCACCTCACTGCGGCGAGCTATTTCGGTACGCTCGCGCGCGACAGCAACGACCGCTTCAAGGCGGCGTTCGCGGCCGCCTTCGGCGCCGACAAGCCGGTCAGCATGTGGAGCGCCTCGGCCTATGCGCAGATCAAGCTGTTCGCGCTGGCGTTGGCGCAGGCGGGCAGCCTCGATACCCAGAAGCTGGTCGAAGCCGCGCTCGGCCTCAGCCTGGAGGCGCCGGAGGGACCGATGCGGATCGATCCCGACAACAACCACGTCTGGACCACGCCGCGCATCGGGCGCGTGCGCGCCGACGGGCAGTTCGACATCGTCTGGGAGAGTAAAAGCCCGATCAAGCCGGACCCGTATCTTTCAGTCTCGCCGATCGGTGGCCGCTGGCTGAGCGAAGAGGCGCTCTCAGCATGAGGCCGGATGACCGCATGAAGCCGGGGGTGCGCCGGCTGATCGAGGAGCTGCGCGGCGCGCGCGTGCTGGTGATCCATCCGCGCGATGCCGAGGGCGATGCGCTGATCGACCAGCTCAAGCGCATCGGCTGCAACGTGCGCGGCGTGTGGCCGCCGCCGGCCGCGATCCCGCACGACATCGACACCGTGTTCCAGCTGATCGAGACCTCGGAGGAGATGATCTTTCCGGAAGGCACCAGCGAGCATCCCCTCACCTTCATCGCCATCGTCGACTACGAGAATCCGACCATCCTGAAGCGGCTGCTCGACAGCAACGCGCATGGCGTCGTCAACAAGCCGATCCGCTCGTTCGGCATCTTGTCGTCGCTGGTGCTCGCGCGCTCGCTGCGCGGCTACACGCGCAGGCTCGAGGGCAAGGTGCAGAAGCTGGAGGAGACCTTGAAGGCGCGGCGCGACGTCGACAAGGCGGTGAAGATCCTGATGGGGCTGAAGCAGGTCGGCGAGGTCGAGGCCTATGAGCTGATCCGCGCGCAGGCGACGCAGAAGCGCGTCGCGATGGCGGATATCGCGATCTCGATCATCAATGCGCAGGAGACGCTCGGCGGATTGGGTGTGCTGGATGCGCCGACCTCGCGCTGAGCGGGTGTTTCCGCGCTCATGCGCTGGGCAGCCGCGGCCCGAAATTTTTGCAGCCGATGGCGTTGACTTCGTATCAAGCATGGGAATTACTTGAGGACGTCGCGGACATCGGATGTCCGCCAATGGCCGGTCGGCCATTTCACATCAGGCTATGCAGCCCTCGCATTGCGCCGCAAGGCGCAGTCGGGGGCTTTTTGTTTGGCGCGCGCGACCCTCGCGAACGCAACGGAGACTCGTGCCTTGACGACGGATGACGACAGCAAAGTGCGGATCGCCTGCATCCAGATGCAGCCGATGGTCGGCGAGTTGGCAACCAACCTCGCCCACAGCCTCGACCTGATTCACCAGGCCGTGGCGCAAGGCGCCAGGCTCGTGGTGCTCCCCGAGCTCGCCTCCTCCGGCTACGTATTCAAATCGCGCGAGGAGGCCTTCGCCGCCTCCGAGACCATTCCAGGCGGTCCCGCAGTGACCGCCTGGAGCGAGATCGCCGCCGAGCACGGCCTGCATCTCGTGGCAGGGATCTGCGAGCGCGACGGCGCCAAGCTCTACAACAGCGCCGTGCTGATCGGACCGAACGGCTATATCGGCACGTTCCGCAAGGTGCACCTGTGGAACGAGGAGAACCTGTATTTCGAGCCCGGCAATCTCGGCTTCCCCGTCTACCACACCGAGATCGGCCGCATCGGCATGGCGATCTGCTACGACGGCTGGTTCCCGGAGAGCTATCGTCTCAATGCGCTGCAGGGCGCCGACATCGTCTGCGTGCCGACCAACTGGGTGCCGATCCCCGGCCAGGCGCCGGGCCGCGAGGCGATGGCCAACATTCTCGCCATGGCCGCCGCACATTCCAACTCGATCTTCATCGCCTGCGCCGACCGTGTCGGCATCGAGCGCGGCCAGCCGTTCGAGGGTCAGAGCCTGATCGTCAGCTACACCGGCTGGCCTGTCGCCGGTCCCGCGAGCCGGGACAAGGAGGAGATCGTGGTCGCCGACGTCTCGCTCGGCGAGGCCCGCCGCGCCCGCAACTGGAACGCCTTCAACCAGGTCCTGCGCGACCGCCGCTCCGATGTCTATGACGAGATGCTCGGCAGCGAGGTCAAACGGGGGTGGTACTGACTGCTCCACGGCAATTTTCATCTCGACCATTCACGGAGGACAATCGATGACGTCGCGTTTGATCACCACCTCGCTGGCGCTCGCCCTTGCGGCGGGAACGGCACTCTCGCCTGCTCTGGCCGCCGATCCGATCAAGATCGGCGTTCCCGTCGGCCTGTCGGGCGCCAACTCCGTCGTTGCACCGTCGGTGGTGCAATCCGCCGAGCTCGCGGTGGAGGAGATCAACGCCAAGGGCGGCGTGCTCGGCCGCAAGCTCGCGCTCGAGGTCGCCGATGACGCCTCGGGCGCGGCCGGCGCCCAGAAGGCATTCGACGCGCTGATCTTTCAGAAGAAGGTCAACGTGCTGATCTCGATGGAGACCAGCGCGGCCCGCAACGCCGGCCTGCCGATCGTCGCCCGCGGCAAGACGCCCTACATCTACACCTCGTTCTACGAGGGGAAGTCCTGCAGCCCCTATCTGTATGTCAACGCCTGGGTGCCGGACCAGCAGGTGCCGCCGATCGTCGACTACTTCAACAAGGAGAAGAAGGCGAAGAACTATTTCCTGATCGGCTCCGACTACGCCTTCGGCCGCGGCATGCTCGGCTTCACCAAGAGCTACATCGAGAAGACCGGCGGCAAGGTGGTCGGCGAGGAATATCTGCCGATGGACGGCTCGGACTGGACCTCGATCATCTCCAAGCTCAAGACTTCCGGGGCTGACGCGCTGATCACCTCGACGGCGGGCGGCGCGCCGAACGTGACCCTGACCAAGCAACTGCGCGCCGCCGGCGTGAATCTGCCTTACGGCAACCTCGCCGTCGACGAGGGCACCGCCAAGGGCATGGGTGCTGATGCCGCCGGCATCTATCTGTCGGCCTCGTACGTCACGGGCATCGACACCCCCGCCAACAAGACCTTTTTGGCGGCGATGGCCAAGAAGTTTGGTGCCGAGCTGAAGACGCCGAACGATCTGTCGGTTCCGGAGTATGAGGCGGTGTACGCCTACAAGGCGGCGGTCGAGAAGGCCGGCAGCACCGACCAGGACAAGGTGCTGAAGGCGCTGGCCGAGGTCTCGGTCGACGGCCCGCGCGGCACGATCAAGATGGACAAGCAGCGCCATGCGCCGCTGACGATGTATCTCGGCCAGGTCCAGGCCGACGGCAGCGTCAAGGTGATCCAGAGCTTTGCGAACGTCGATCCCGGAGCGCAGTGCCCGGGCAAGTCCTGATCGCGTATGCTCCCGCGGGGCGGACGCGCGTCCGCCCCGCAACCTCTCGACCGGGAATGACCATGCTGACCGTCGCCCTCGATGCCGTCACGACGGCCGCCATGCTCTTCATCATCGCCGCCGGCCTTCTGATCGTGTTCGGCGTGATGAAGATCATCAACTTCGCCCATGCCGCCTTCCTGACCGTGGGCGCTTATGCAGCCCTGGTCGGCGCGCAACTGGGCCTGCCGTGGTTTCTGATCCTGCCGCTCGCCTTCGTCGCCGGCGCGGTCTGCGGCGGCGTGACGGAGATCGTGATCGTCCGCCGGCTCTACAAGCGTCCGCTCGATGCGATCCTCGCCACCTGGGGCCTCGGCATCGTGCTCGGGCAGCTCATCACGCTGATGTTCGGCCGCGAGGTGCAGTTTGTGCAAGCGCCGATCTCGGGAACGGTGCATCTGTTCGGCGCCGATTATTCGGCCTACCGGCTGGTGATGATCGCCGCGGCCATCATCGTCGGCCTGCTGTTCACCGCTCTTCTCAACGGCACGCGGCTTGGTCTGTCGACCAAGGCCGTGATCATGAACGAGATGCTGGCGCAGGGCCTCGGCGTCGACTCCTCACGGGTCAGGCTGATCACCTTCGCACTCGGCAGCGGGCTCGCCGCGCTGTCGGGCGCACTGATCACGCCGCTGTCGAGCGTCGACCCGAACATGGGCGTGCCCTGGCTGATCGGTGCGTTCATGCTGGTCATGGTGTCCGGCGGCTCGCTGCTGGCGCTGGCCGGCTCCTGCGCGGTCCTCGGCACCCTTCAGGTCCTGGTTTCGACCTTCGTCAATCCGATCCTCGGCGGTCTCACCATCGCGATCTGCGCCGCCGTCGTGCTGCGGATCCGCCCGGAGGGTTTTGCCCGTGCCTGATGCGCGCCCCCTCGCCTCTCCTGTGTCCCCAACGAAGCGCGCGATGCCGCTCCTGATCGTCCCCGCGTTGCTGGTCGCGCTCGCCGCCGGCGTGATCGTCGTGGCGCCGCTGCTGCTCGATACCTACCTCGTGAACATCCTGGTGCGCGCCTGCTTCGTCGCCATCGCGGCGATCACCGTCGACATCATGTGGGGCTATTGCGGCACGCTGACGTTCGGCCAGTCCGCCTTCTTCGGCATCGGCGCCTATGCGCTCGCGATCATGTTCACCGAATATGGCTTCGGCCCCTGGCAGATCTGCGCCGCGATCGGCGGAGCCGTGGTGGTGGCGGCCGCTGTCGCCGCCTTCACTGGCTGGCTGTCGTTCTACCCTGGCTCGACGCCGCTCTACGCCTCCGTGATCTCGCTGGTGGTGCCGATCGTGCTGGTGCAGATCCTCTATTCCGGCGGCACATTCACCGGCTCGTCGAGCGGACTTGTCGGCTTCGAAAGCTTCGATCTGGAGATCGAGACCTGGCTGCGACTCGCTGGTTTCGGATTGCTGGCGACGGCGACGCTCGCGCTCGTCGTGATGCGCAGTGACACCGGACGTCTGCTGGCGGCGCTGCGCGACAACGACGCACGCTGCACCTATCTCGGCATCGACACGTCGCGGCTGCGTATCACGGTGCTGGTATTGTCCGCGATCGTCTCCGCGCTGGCCGGATTCTTTTATGCCGGATTCGGCGGTATCGCCGCGCCCGAAAACGCGAGCTTCAGCTTCGGAACCAACCTCGTGATCATGGTCGCGCTCGGCGGCCGCGGCACCGTGATCGGTCCGGTGATCGGCGCGCTGTGCATCGAGGTGGCGAGCGCCTACCTTGCCAATAGCCTCCCCTATGTGTGGGAGCTGATCGTCGGGCTTGCGCTGATCATCGTGATCCTTGTCTTCCCGGACGGCCTGCTTGGCGCTGTGATGCGCCTGGTCAAGCGCGGCGGTTCGGGACGGCGCACTGCGACGACGCTGCGCCCGGCCGCTGCCGCCACGGCGGTCAGCAATCCGGACGCCGTTGCCATCGAAGTTCGCGCGCTCGGCAAGCATTATGGCAGTCTCGCAGTGCTGGATGGCGTGCAGTTCACGGCATATCGCGGCGAATTGCTGAGCCTCGTCGGTCCCAACGGGGCTGGCAAGACCACCTTGATCCGCTGCCTGTCCGACGGCCGCGAACGCTCGACCGGCGACGTCGCGATCGCCGGCCACGACATCGTACGGCTGCCGCCGGATCGCGTCGTTCGGTTTGGCCTGGGACGCAAGTTCCAGACGGCATCGGTGTTCGAGACGCTGACCGTCGCAGAATGCCTGCGCGTCGCGCGGACACATGCTGATCCTCCCGCACTGACGTCGCGCGCGGTGACGCTGGCGCTGCCGCCTGCAGCCATGTCGGTCGTCGAACGCTCCGGGCTCAGCGAGCGGCTCGATGAGGAAGCGCGCAATCTGAGCCACGGGCTCAAGCAGGCACTCGAGCTCGCGATGGTGCTGTCGCTCGAGCCCGACGTGCTGCTGCTGGATGAGCCAACCGCCGGACTGACGCGCGCGGAACGGCAGAGCTTCGCCGACATCCTCACCGCCCTCGCCCGCCGCGACCGGCTCTGCATTCTCCTGGTCGAGCACGATCTCGATTTCGTGCGCGAGATCTCCTCGCGCATCATCGTGCTGCACCAGGGGCGCCTCGCGCTCGACGGCTCGGTCGACGAGGTCGTGAACAGCGAGCTGGTGCGCGAAATATACACCGGACAGCATGTTCCGCATGCGGAGGCCCTCGCATGAGCAGCGTTCTGGATGTTCACGAGCTGGCAAGCGGCTACGGCTCGTCGGAGGTGATCAGCAATGTCGGTTTTGCGCTCGGCAAAGCCGAAACCCTCGCCATCGTGGGCAAGAACGGCATGGGCAAGACCTCGCTGCTCAAGGCCATCGTCGGCTTCCTGCCGGCCTGGCGCGGCCGAGTGAGACTTGCAGGCAAGGACGTGACGCGGATAGCGCCGCATCTGAAGCGGAAGATGGGGCTGGTCTATGTGCCGCAGGAGCATGCGCTGTTCCAGGACCTGTCGGTCCGCGACAATCTCAGGCTTGGCGTGCTCACGGACGATGACATGACCGCGCGTTTCGAGCAGGTCGGCGGCTGGTTTCCGGTGCTGACCAAGCGGCTGAGCCAACGGGCCGGCACGCTGTCCGGCGGCGAGCAGAAGATGCTGATCGTCGCCCGCGCGTTGATGGCGAAGCCCGACGTGCTGCTGCTCGACGAGGTCACGGAAGGCCTGCAGCCGTCCGTCGTCGACCGGCTGTCCGAGGTGCTGGTGCGCGTCCGGCGCGAGATCGGCACCTCCATGATCGTGGTCGAGCAGCATCTGCCGTTCGCGCTCTCGATCAGCGACAGATACCTCGTGTTCAAGCGCGGCGAGATCGTCGATGCCGCCGCGGTCGACCGTGACTCCGCCGCGCGCATCGACGAGCACATGCGGATCTAGCGAACGCCTCGGCGGGAGAACAGCGAGATCAGCACCGGCAGCGTGATCAGGATGACCATCGGGGCCAGCATCATGCCGGTGACCACGACGATCGCGAGCGGCTTCTGCACCTGCGAGCCGATGCCGGTCGACACCGCGGCCGGCATCAGGCCGATGCCGGCGACGACGCAGGTCATCAGCACCGGACGCAACTGCAATTCGCCGGTGCGGATGACGGCCTCGATGCGGTCGACACCCTCGTCGATCAGCTGGTTGAACTGCGACAGGATGATGATGCCGTCCATCACGGCGATGCCGAACAAGGCGATGAAGCCGATCGCCGCCGAGACGCTGAACGGGATTCCGGTCAAGACGAGGCCGACCACGCCGCCGAAGATCGCCATCGGGATCACGCTCATGGCGAGCAAGGTATCGGCCATCGAGCCGAAATTGAACCACAGGAGCACGCCGATCAGCGCGAGGCTGATCGGCACCACGATCGACAGCCGCTTGATCGCATCCTGCAGATTGCCGAACTCGCCGACCCACTCGACATGCGAGCCGGGCGGCAACTGCACCTGCTCGGCGACCTTCTGCTGCGCCTCCTGGATCGCGCTGCCGAGGTCGCGCTCGCGCACCGAGAACTTGATCGGCAGATAGCGCTCCTGCTGCTCGCGATAGATATAGGCCGCGCCCGACACCAGCTTGATGGTGGCGACCTCGCTCAGCGGAATTTGCGTAATGCCGTTCGGCCCCTGCGCACCGATGCGCAGATTCTCGATCGCCTCCGCGCTCTTGCGATATTCCGGCGCCAGACGAACGATGATCGGGAAATGCCGGTCGGAGCCGGGCTCGTAGAGATCGCCCGCGGTGTCGCCGCCGATCGCGACCTTGATGGTGGCGTTGATGTCGCCAGGCGCGAGCCCGTAGCGCGCCGCCTTGGCGCGGTCGATGTCGATCTGCACGGTCGGCTGTCCGAGCGAGGTGAACACCGCGAGATCGGTGATGCCCTGCACCGTCGACAGCACCTGCTTGATCTTGTTGGCGGTATCCGTCAGCGCCTGCAGATCATTGCCATAGAGCTTGATCGAGTTCTCGCCTTTCACGCCGGAGACGGCTTCGGAGACGTTGTCCTGCAGATATTGCGAGAAATTGAACTCGACGCCGGGGAAGCGGTCGTCGAGCTGCTTCAGCAACTCCGCGGTAAGCTGATCCTTGTCCTTGGTGCCGGGCCAGTCCTTCACCGGCTTCAGCGGCGCGAAGAACTCGGCATTGAAGAAGCCCGCGGCATCGGTGCCGTCGTCGGGACGGCCGTGCTGCGAGACCACCGCATCGACCTCGGGCCGCGCGCGGATGATCTTGCGCATCTCGTTGACGTAGGCGTTGCCCTCCTGCAGCGAAATCGTCGGCGGCAGGGTCGCACGGATCCAGAGATTGCCCTCCTCCAGCTTGGGCAGGAATTCGAGCCCGAGCAGCCGGCCGACCACCACGGTCAGCAGCACGAGACCGATCGCGCCGATCATCACCAGATTGCGGTTGCCGACCGCCCAGCGCAGCACCGGCGAATAGATCGCGTGCAGCAGCCGCATCAGCCGGGTCTCGGTCTCCTCGACATGTGCGGGCAGGATGATCGCGCTCAGCGCCGGCGTCACGGTGAAGGTCGCAAGCAGACCGCCGGCGAGCGCATAGGCATAGGTGCGCGCCATCGGCCCGAAGATGTTGCCCTCGACGCCGCTCAGGGTGAACAGCGGCAGGAACGCGGCGATGATGATCGCGGCGGCAAAGAAGATCGAGCGCGACACGTCGGCGGCCGCCGACAGGATCGCGTGGCTCTTCATGCCCATCATCGTCTCTGGCGAGATGTGACTCTCCTCGGCCTCGGACAATGGCGTGGTCTGCGTCAGCCGGCGGAAGATCGCCTCGACCATGATGACGGTGGCATCGACGATCAGGCCGAAATCGATCGCGCCGACCGACAGCAGGTTCGCCGACTCGCCGCGCAGCACCAGGATGATGACGGCGAAGAACAGCGCGAACGGAATCGTGGCGCCGACGATCAGCGCGCTGCGCAGATTGCCGAGGAAGATCCACTGCAACAGCACGATCAGACCGATGCCGACCACCATGTTGTGCAGCACGGTGTGGGTCGTGGTGTCGATCAGGTCCTTGCGGTCGTAGATGCGCTCGATGCGCACGCCCGGCGGCAGGATCGTCGAGTTGTTGATCTGGTCGACCAGTTGCTCGACCCGCGCGATCGTCGGCGAACTCTGCTCGCCGCGCCGCATCAGCACGATGCCCTGGACGATATCGTCGTTGTTGTTGAGGCCGGCGATGCCGAGCCGCGGCTTCTCCGCCACCGTGACGTTGGCGACGTCCTTCACCAGCACCGGATTGCCGCCGCTCTGCGACACCATGGTATTGGCAAGGTCGTCCATCGAGCGGATCAGGCCGACGCCGCGCACGACCGCCGACTGCGTGCCGATCTCGACCGTGTTGCCGCCGACATTGATGTTGGAGTTGCCGACCGCCTGCAAGAGCTGCGGCAGGGTCAGACCGTTGGCGACCAGCTTGTTGAAATCGACCTGGATCTCATAGGTCTTGGTCTTGCCGCCCCAGCCGGTGACGTCGATGACGCCAGGCACGGCGCGGAAGCGCCGCTGCAGCACCCAGTCCTGCAAGGTCTTGAGGTCGAGCACGCTGTAGCCGGGCGGACCACGCAGCCGGTAGCGATAGATTTCGCCGACCGCGCTCAAGGGCGAGATCTGCGGCGTGACGTTGCCCGGCAGTGGTGACAGCTGCGACAGCCGGTTCAGCACCTGCTGCAAAGCTTCGTCGTAGGTGTAGTCGAACGAAAACTGCAGCTTGACGTCGGACAGGCCGTACAACGAGATCGTTCTGATCGTGCGCAGGTTCTTGATGCCCGCAACCTGGGTTTCGATCGGGATCGTGATGTAGCGCTCGATCTCCTCGGCCGAGAGACCCGGGCTCTGCGTCACGATGTCAACCATCGGCGGGGTCGGATCGGGATAGGCTTCGATGTTGAGCTGGCGGAACGCGATCAGGCCGCCGATCAGGACGGCGACGAACATTCCGACCATCAGGAAGCGCCGCTGGACGGCGATGGCGACGAGGCGGTCCATTCAGATCGGCACTTTCAGGAAGGCAGGCGGGAGGCGCGCATCTCAGCTGCCCGAGGCTGCGCGATCGATGAACAGGCTGCCCTTGGTGACGATCTGCTCGCCTGCGCTCAGATTGCTTTCGACGGCGACCTGATCGCCATTGATCAGACCGGTCTTGATCTTGCGCAGCTCGATCGACTTGTCGGGACGGGCGACCCAGACGCGAACCTGGTTGCCTTCGTAGATCAGCGCCTGTCGGGGCACCGCGACGGCGGGTTGCTCGCCTGGCGAATAGATCGTCACATTGGCGAACATCTCCGGCTTCAGCAGGCCGTCCTTGTTGTCGATGGTCGCCCGGACGAGCAGCCGACGGCTCGCCGGGTCGATCGAAGCGGCGACGTAGTTGATGCTGGCCTTGAGCGGCCGGCCGGGCAGCGCCAGCACGTTGACGAGGATTTCCTCGCCGATGTTCACCAGCGCCGCATCGCTCTCACGGACGAACGCGGTCAGCCAGACGGTGGAGAGATCGCCGATCACGAACACCGGGTCGCTCGCGCCGGAGTTGACGTATTGTCCGGGGCCGACCTTGCGCTGCACGACCGTGCCGGCGATCGGCGAATAGATCGTGATCTCGCGGTCGATCACGCCCTTGCTCTGGAAATCGGTGATCGCGGCATCCGTGAAGCCGAGGATGCGCAGCTTGTTGCGGGCGGCCTCCAGCGCCGTTTGTGACGACCGCATGTCATTCTGGGCCTGAACGGAGGTCGCCTCCGCCTGCTGGAAATCCTTCAGCGGGATGGCCCTGCCTTCAAACAGGTCCTTGGCGCGCTTGTACTGGATGTCGGCGAGATCGAGCGCGGACTTCGCCTTGTTCATCGAGGTGATGGCCGCAATGAAATCGTTCTGGGCCTGCACCGTGTCGGCGGCCTCGATCACGAACAGCGGCTGGCCCTGCTTGACGTTGTCGCCCGGGCGGGCCAACAGCTTGGTGACGCGGCCGGCATAGGGCGAGAACACCGGCGTCGAGCGGTCCTCGTCGACGGCAACCTTGCCCTCGGTGACGTGCTCGGCACGGAAAATCTTGTCGCAGACCGGCTCGATCGTCAGCGTCGCCCATTCCGCCGCCGATGGCGTGAAAGTGGTGCCGTTGCGCTTGGACTGGCTGGAGAGCTCGATATTGTCTTTCGCAGCCGATCCCGACTGGAATTGCGTATAGCCATAGCCGCCCGCGCCGGCCACCGCCAGGGCAGCCAGGCCGATCAGCAGCCGCTTGGTGCTGAGCATCTGCGGGGATGGGTTCATGTCAGACGCCATGGCTGGTCAGATAGGCTCGCTTTATCTGTCGACGATTCCGGCTCTGGCGGTCTCATCGTGGCGCTAATAGTGCGGAACTGGAGCTTTAAACAACCTAAAAATCGCCCAACTCGTCCCTGTTTTGCTTTAAAAATTTGAAAGTTCAACGACAGCCGTTCAGCTTGCATTCAGCTCGTTCCGGGCAATCGCGGTTGCACCGCGGCGCACCATGGACGCATCGACGGCGCCGCGGATCGCCGGGACGGTGTCGCCGGTCGATGAGCCAACCTCCGCGGGTACGCCTCTACTCCGGCCTCACCTTTTGTGCTCCGGCTCGGGCGAGATCGCAACGTCGTGCGTGTTCGCGAAAATCGAGTCATGGTTTCCATGGCCCTGCGATGGCTGACGGCCATGCGATCATCGATGGCAGCCTCGATCAGGTGACTGGGACGCGCACATGAAGACGCAGTCTCGCGGCGCAGATGCGTCCGAGTCTTGCTGATTTTCTTGCCGATCGCTTCACCCTCTCGTGAAGAGGGCGCAGGGAAGGCCAGGCGCCGGCTGGCGCCTGCGGCCCGCCTGCGAAAAGAATGCAGGCGGCAGGTACCACAGGTGCAGCCGAGAACGCCCGGCCTTCCCTGCGCGATGGTTTTCACGGTTATAGCGCGCTCTCCCCGGTGTCCGGCTTGATAGCCACCGTCGTCGGCGGGATCATCACCCGCGGACTTAGCGCCAGCGTCGGGGCGCCAGGACCACACGCCTTCCCGTCCGTGCCACGCCGTTCGTCCGCGTAGCCAAGCTACGCTGCGGCATGAACACAGCCATCGCTCCCCGCCCCGCGTGTCGTGACGATCGCGCGCTACGCCCCTTCTTCATGGAGCGGGATGCGCGGAATAGAGCATGATTTCTGAAAAAATGAAAGAGGAATTTTGGAGTGGAGCGAAGTTTTCCGGATTTCTGAATTCCAATGATGCGACCTCTGCCGGTGGGCAGGTCGCGCAGCGCCGTTATCAGCTTAAGTTAGGTCCTGGATGCGCTGTGAGATACAGCGCCCTCTCCCCTTGTGTGAGAGGGCATCTCCGACCTGTCCACAAACGCGATTGGGTGAGGGGTATCTCTCCGAAAGCAACGACCGTGGAGACAGACCCCCATTGGCGCTAACTTACCAAATTAACGCTTGGTATTCTCGTTTTCTTGGCGGCTCTTGGAGATGGCGTTGAATGTTCCGCGCAGCGGCCCGCAACGTTTGCAAGTCGGGTTTGGGGATGACGGCGTCGACGAGGGCCTCGACGATCAAGCGCAATAGGCGCCAGACGCCGTTCTTCACGC